>NZ_JAAZUI010000019.1 GCF_012524075.1 Lutibacter sp. B1 | reverse complement strand
CGACCAAAAGTTTGGTTTCTAAGGTTACTTTCTGGTAGCTTTTTTTTCGCCAGTGTTCATTTTGTGATTTCATAAGTGACTGTAATTAATGGTTTAATTTTTAGTCAACCTATTTCAGGAAAGTTCAATGTAAGAAGAAGTGATAACGACTTTGCGTATATGTCAACGGGTCGTGCGCAAAAACCAACTCCAGATAATAGAGGAACGAACGCCTCTTGTGTAGAACCTGAATTTTATTATACTTGGGAAGGTAACCATAACGATCCTCGTTTCCACAGATATTATCAGTATTCTGATGGAACTTGGTTTATGAATGATGGAACTACAGGGAGCGTTCCTGCTGAAGATACTAGGCCTGATACCGGTAAGTTTTGGTTCCATTTTAATAGAGGCTTACAGGTTGGTCAACAGTATGGACCAACGCTTGATGGTAAAGGCGGGTTTAACATGACTAATGATGGTAGAATTGCTATTAGTATGTTATATATGGAAAAAAACACTACCGTTCCAATGGACTATACTCCTGAACTGGATTTTGACAATCCGTTAGAAGCTGTATTCTCTCAAGATCAAATAAACCGTGGGGTTCGTAACTTCAAATGGGAGTTTGATCCAGAATATGGTAATGGTAGCAGTGCTGTAGATGTTCCTTTATACCGTTTAGGAGGTATTTATTGTATGAGAGCTGAAGCTTATTATCGTAATGGAGAAACGGGACTTGCAATGGCTGATATAAACATACTTCGCACAAGCAGAACTCGTGAAGCATTGTTTGGTAGTGCACCAGGTATTGCAATCTTATCATTGGATGAAGAAATTTTATACAATGAAATTGGCTTTGAAATGTACTGGGAAATGTACCGTAGAAAACAAATGATTCGTTTCGGTACTTATGATGAAGCATATACTGCTAAAGCAGCTACAGAACCATATTTAAGAGTATATGCAATTCCGCAAGAAACTATTGATGTTACTGAAGAAATTACTCAAAATATAGGATATTAAAAACAAAAAATAAGCCGTCTCATAACCGAGACGGTTTTTTTATGATTTTATTTATTAGATGTCCTAAATAATCGATACAGATATTTTTAGACTATCTTTAAAACAGATACTTCTAGTTTTTAAATCTTTTAGCATAGTTTCTGAGAATCATAAACTGTTCGGTTGCAAAATTGTAGAATAAAGTTTCAATATGTTTTCTTTTTTTAATAAAATGGAAGTGCTTTTTGCATTTTCTAACCTTCAATATTCTTATGTTATTTACGCTTAAATTATTTGTAGTAAGTAGTTTAAGTGTAAAATAATTTACTGGTTATCATCAGTATATACAACTTTTTCTTTTAATTATATTACACAAAAAAGGTTGTGTAATTTGATATTTCATTCCAAATGTATTTTTTAATACAAAAAGTAGACCTAAATTTGACGTTTACTAAGAAGTATGTTAGAACAAATAAAACGATTTTTTAAAAGTTCAGAATTTTTAAAAGGAATTGTAACAGCTATAGCTATAGCAATTCCTATGCTTTTTAGCAGCTTTTTTTTAAATGATATTCAGGTTGGTTTTGCAGTAGCGTTGGGTGTTTTGTTTTGTTCTCCACCCGATATCGCCGGAAGTGTAAAACATAATTTTTATGGTGTTTTAACGGCGGTTATTTTAGCTACAATTTTAACATTAATATTAGGTTTTGTTGCAAATATGCCGTGGCTTGTATATCCTGTATTAGGACTGACAGTTTTTTTTATTTCTTATATTTCGGTATTTGGTTTTAGAGCTTCACTAGTATCTTTAGGAGGTTTATTAGCAATTACTTTAGGTTTTGTTCATAATTATACTACTGAAGAATTATTAACGCATACTTTCCTGATTTTCTTAGGAGGAATTTGGTATTTATCTCTTATGGGGTTAAAATTACTGTTGTTTTCTTCAGTTCAAACAAATCAATTATTTGTTAAAACTATTGAAGACACAGCTGCTTATTTAAGAGTTCGTGGAGAATTAATTTCGTGTAAAACAAATAGAGATGAGTTGTATCAAAAAATGTATTTATTACAATCTCAAATTAATGGATATCATGAGACCTTACGTGAAATTATATTAAGTGCCAGAAAAAGATCAGGAGTTTCAAACAGCACCAGAAGAAGACAATTACTATTGTCTGAGTTGATAGATATTTTAGAATTAGCAGTTGCTAATCCTATAAATTATGAAAAAGTTGATGAAATTTTTAAAGATCATACCAATTATATTGATGAATATAAAAATTTAGTATCTGAAATAGCTTTTCAATTAGAGCATATTTCAAAAGTAATCAGAGGAGAAGAAAAGCTGAAAGAAAATGAGAAAATTCCTGAAATTTTACATAAGATTGAACTAAACATTAATTATTACAAAATACTTGTTGGTTTACCAAAATCGAGAGTTGGTACGTTAATGTTGCGAAATTTTAAAAATTATCAGGAAAAACAAGTCCAAAAAATTTCGGGTATTGAACGAATTTTAAATAATTACACAAACAATAATAAAATTTTAAGTAAAAAAGAGGCAACCAGATTTATAACGCCTCAAGATTACGATTTAAAAAAACTAGTTGTAAATTTTAGTTTTAAATCGCCTGTATTTAAGCATTCATTGCGTTTGGCTATTGTTATTGTTTTAGGATTTATTATTGGAAAAATGTTGTCAATGCAAAACCCGTACTGGATATTAATTACCATTGTAGTAATTATGCGCCCAAGTTACGGTTTAACAATATCTCGAACTCAAAATCGTGTATTGGGAACTTTTATAGGAGGTGCCATTGCAACACTTATTATTTTTACAACTCACAATACTGTAGTTTACGGTGTATTAGCATTAATGGCATTGCCTTTTTCATTTTCATTAGTACAACTTAATTATAGAAATGCTGCAACCTTTATAACGCTTCAAGTTGTGCTTGTGTATGCAATTATGCAACCCGATATTTTGGCAGTTATTCAATTTAGAATTTTAGATACCTTGATTGGTGCTTCATTGGCAATTTTATCAAATTACTTTTTGTGGCCATCGTGGGAGTTTCAAAATATTCACGAGTATTTTAGTAAAGCAATAAAAGCAAATCAGCAATTTTTAGAGCAAATCAGTATTTTTTATCATAAAAAAGGTGAAGTTTCCACAGTTTATAAATTACATAGAAAAGAAGCTTTTTTGGCTATTGGAAATTTGAATACAGCATTTCAGCGAATGAATCAAGATCCAAAATCGAAACAAAAAGATTATGCTATTATTTATGAATTGATTGTGATAAACAATACTTTTTTATCATCTTCGGCTTCTTTAGGTACATTTATAAGAAATAATAAAACATCGAAAGTGCCGGAAGAATTTGATGTTTTTATTAAAAATATTTGTGCTAATTTACAATTGGCAGTTCAGTTATTGGAAGAAGATAACTCAAAATTAAAAACAATAAATCAAGAAAAAATTGAAGAAGCTCACGATTTATATGATACGGCTTTTGAAGATTTATCTAATAAACGAGATAAAGAACTTGAACAAGGAAAAGAAATTTCTTCCGAATTGAAAATTAAATTGAGAGAAACGCTTTTGGTTTCAGAACAAGTAAAATGGCTTTTTGATCTGTCAGAAAAATTAGTTTCTTCAATTAAAAAGTACAAATCCGGTGCAGAAGAAAATAGTGCTTAATCTGATAATTCCTCGACGTTCTTCGTCGGGGTACAATTTTTTCACCTCTCCTTTGGAGAGGTCTAAACTACGTGGTAGTTTAGGGTGAGGTATAATAAAAAATTTCGATTTCTGACCTTTATGCAAAAACGAAACCTGTGAAATACCTTTGTAGTTTATCTCGGGGATAGTGGTTTCGAGAAATTTTTTATTTTACTTTTTCACCTGAAATATAGGTTTGTTCTACAGTAATGTATGGAATTTCAGAAACATCAACTTCCATAATATTTTTATCAAGGATACTAAAATCAGCAACTTTACCGGCTTCAATACTTCCTTTTTCATTTTCTTCAAAATTTGAATAGGCAGCCCAAATAGTCATTCCTTTTAAAGTTTCTTCACGTGTTAACGCATTTTCCATTTGAAAACCGTTTTCAGGAAAATTATTCAAATCTTTTCGAGCAACAGCAGCATAAAATGTTAAAAACGGACTCACTTTTTCTACAGGAAAATCGGTTCCTAAAGCTACTTTACCGTATTTGTTCAATAAATCTTTATATGCATAAGCTCCTTTCATGCGTTTTTCACCAACACGATCTTTTGCCCAATACATATCAGAAGTAGCATGTGTTGGTTGTACAGAAGGTAAAATATTGTCAAAATAGTTGAAATCGGTAGTGTCTATAATTTGTGCATGTTCAATGCGCCAACGTCTGTCATTTTTTCCTTTTAAAACTTCTTTATAGGTTTTCAGCATTATATAATTTGCAGAATCTCCAATTGCATGCGAATTCATTTGATAATCTGAGGTAGCAATTTGCTTAGCAACAGTCATATATTCTTCAGGAGAAGCTAAAAGTGCTCCATAGTGGTTGTGTTGATCTGAGTAAGGTTTTTTCATGGCAGCACCTCTCGAACCCAAAGCTCCATCGGCATATGCTTTTATTGAGCGCACATTTAGTTTATCAGTTTTAATAATGCCTTTGTTTAGGTAATAGTCTAAATTTTGAGGCGTATTTGCAACCATTGCATACATACGAATTTTTAATTCATCAGTTTGTTGTAAGCTATCAATCAATTCAATAACCTCACGAGATAAACCGGCATCAGCAACAGTTGTTAAACCGTAGTTAATACAAATTTTTTCAGCATCTTTTAAGGCTTTTATTTGAGTTTCTTTTGAAGGTGAAGGAATTTTAGTTTCAATTAAACTCATTGGATTGTCAATAAAAATTCCGGTAAGTTTTCCATCTTTTTGAAGTATTTCCCCTCCGGAAAAAGGTGTTTTTGTAGTTACACCAGCTAAATTTATGGCGGCTTGGTTTGCCAATAATGCGTGTCCGTCAATTCTAGTCACAGCTATAGGTGTATTTGGAAAAAGTTCATCTAGTTTATCTTTTGTAGGAAACTCTTTTATTTCCCAATCGTTTTGATCCCAACCTCTGCCGGTAATGTATGCAACATTTTTTTCTTTTTGAAAATCAACTATTTTTTGCACTACTTCGTCAAAACTTTTAGTGCCTGTAAGGTCAACTTTTTGTTGTTGTAAACCCAATCCGTAAAAATGGCAATGTGCATCAATAAATCCGGGAACTATCGTTTTTCCTTCTGCATTAATGATATTTTTGGTTTCAAACTTCTCTTGAATTTCTTTGTTTGTACCTACAGCAATAATTTTACCTTCCAAAATGGCAAAAGCTTCAGCTTTGTCAAAATTGGTGTTTACGGTATAGATATTTCCATTAATAACAATGCTGTCTGCATGCTTTTTTTTTGAACATGAAAACAGGATAACTGCAAGGCAAATAATTCCTAAGTTTTTCATACTAATTTAGTTTAAATAGGTGTCTAATAAATAGATAAGAGATGTCATAGAAGCTGCGCCGAGTTCAAGTTCACGTTTATTTACTTTGTCAAAAGTATCGGTTGCAGCGTGGTGATAATCAAAATAGCGTTGAGAATCGGGTTTGTAACCAAATAAGGAAATGGTTTCAGATTTAAGCGGACCAATATCGGCACCTCCATATCCTTTGTCAATTTCGTGTAAACCATAAGGAGCAAGCAAAGGTTTCCAGCTCATAAATAAATTGTAATTCTCTGAATTTGAATCGAAAGAAAAACCTCTTGGTGTATGTCCTCCGGCATCAGATTCTAGAGCAGCAATATGGATTTCGTTATTGTTTTTTGCTTCTTCAGCATATTTTTTACCACCTCTAAGTCCGTTTTCTTCATTCATAAATAAAACAACTCTAATGCTGTGTTTAGGTTTAATTCCGTTCAACTTTAATAAACGTAATACTTCTATAGATTGTACAATTCCAGTACCGTCATCATGTGCACCGTCAGCTAAATCCCAAGAATCTAAATGGCCGCCAACTGTAATATATTTTTCAGGAAATTCACTTCCTGTTATTTCACCAATTACGTTGAATGAAGGCGCATCGGGTAACGTTTCACAGTTTTGTTTGAAAAAGAATTCTAAGGTTGGATTCGTTTTTAAGGTTTCACTTAATAAATTGGCTGCTTTAGTACTTATGGCAGCAGTTGGAACTTTTTCGTTTTCAGGAATTTCACCATAACTCATTGCACCTGTATGTGGAAAATCATCTATATTATGAGTCATAGAACGAACAATAACACCTAAAGCACCAAATTTACCGGTAACTTTTGCTCCACTATATCTTTGATCAACACAACCACCATAGGCTCTAAAAGTTTCTATCAATGTATCGTCAAAAGGGCGATTGAAAAATACAATTTTACCTTTAAGTTGTTCACCTAATTTTTCTGCTTCTTCTAAACTTTTAACCTCAATTACTTCACCTTTAACACCATTTTTTGATGTTGAAATAGAACCACCTAAAGCACAAATAGGAACATTGTATGTAGTACCGTTACTTGTAAAATACGCCTCTTCTTTTTTACCTCTAACCCAATGGGGCACCATAACAGGTTGTAACCAAACTTTATCGAATTTTAATGAAGTTAATAAATTTTCGCCCCATTTTACTGCTTTTTCTGCTTCAGGAGAGCCAGATAAACGACCGCCAATTGTATTGCATAAAGTATCTAACCATTGATAACATTCTCCTTTTGTTAATGCTGAATCAAAAATCTTTTTTATTGCTAACGAGTCAGTTTTGTTAATTGGAGGTTCTTCATTTTTACTTATAGGTGTTTGATTACAAGAACTTACTATAATAAGGAAACTTATTATTAAAAATGGATACTTCATTTGAATTAGTTTTAAAAAAGTTAAAACTACGGAAAAATTCAAAATGATAATAGATTTAAAAAATTACTTTAATTAAAAGTCAAATTTATAGGTAATACCGGCTAAAACTTGTAATGGTTGTACCTTATAGTTTACAAATCGTTCGTAATCATCACTTAAAAGATTGTTGATTTTTGCAAAAGCGGTAAGTCTGTCAGAAAAAATATAACCGGCATTTACATTTAAATCGATGTACGAATCGTTTTTAACAATGTTTCCGTTATTATAGGTTGTTCCGTACGGAATTACATAATCTTTGGTTTCTCCGTTATAAAACAGCTTTACACCGGCAAGCCATTTATTTTTTTGGTAGTTCGCAAATAATGTAGCTTCAATTTCGGGTAAATTCCATGCTTCTTCTTGTTCATTTAAAGAATAGTTGGAATAATTTATGGTTGTGCCAAAAGTGAATTCATTTGAATATTCAACAGCTAATTCACCCGAAACTCCTAACGTTTTAATATCATCATAAACAACCTGAAAAGAATTACCGGCTTCGTAAGCATTGTTAACGTTTGTTAAACCATTTGTTTTTGTTCTGTTTTGAATAAACAAAGGTTTGTTTTTTTCTTTTGTATGGCTAACATTGAAATTATAACTGATATTTGAAGCTAATTTTCCTTTAGCTCCAATAAATGCATTGTATTGTTTGTCGGTTTGAAATACCTCTAAAGTTGGAGAAACATATGGGTTTGTTGTAGAAAAGTCCTTATACGTATTTTGAACCAAGTCACCGGTTACACCGGCCAAAAGAATAAATACATCATCCATTATTTTATAAGATGCAGTTACATTTGGATATGCATAAAATTCATTCGATTTATTTTCTAAATCATTGGCGTAATACAATTTAGCGCCTAAGTTAACTTTAAGGTTTTCTCTTAAAACTTCAAAATTTGGATTGATGCCTAAATTTAGGAAACTGTATTTTATATCGTCGGTTGTATAATAATCTTGTTTAAATTTTCCTGTTAAAAGATCTACGGTTAATTCGGTATTTATAATCTCTGTTGAAATTGGAAATTCAAATGTAGGTTTCGCAAATAATCTTAGCTCGTTACTGTTGTAATCATCAGAAAAATTATAAAGTTCAGCAGAAGCTCCTCTAAAAAATGAATCTTCAAAATCTATAATTCCACCTAAATAAACATTCTTGTAAATTTGTTCTTCATTAATATTGTCAATAAAGATTTGATTGAATTCAGTATTTGAAGGTAAACCGTAATAGTTATACAATCTTCTTTGTACGCCGGTATTTATTTGCCAATTAAAATCTCTGTCGTACTGTTTGTAATAAGCATCAATTTTTGTGTCAGAAAAATTATCATCGAATAAAATATCATCAATACCTCCTTTTGAAGAATGATGATTGATAAAAATTCCAAAATCGTTATATCTGTTATCGCCCGAATGTAAATAAACTTCTAATAAAGGAGTGGTGAAATTTCCAAAACCGGCAGAAATGTAGTTTTCAAACAAACGATCTTTAGGTTCTTTAATAATGCCTTTTGCTTTTCCTTTTGAAGGTGTAAAAGTGGAAGCTACCGGAACCGAAAAAATACTATAGTTTACTTTTTCTTTCTCGAAAACACCTTTATTTTCCATTGCCGGATTTGATTTTATTTTAAACGCATCCGAAATTTTTGGAGTATAAGGTTTAACAACTAAAATTTCTCCTGTTTTAAGAGTGTCGTTTTTAATTTCTTGTGAAAAAGTAAAACCTGTTAGTAAAATTAAGATTAAGGTTATATATTGCTTTTGCATTGTTTTTATAGTGTTAAGTCTTTTAATTGTTGAGTTGTTATCAATTTTTAACGGACTCATTTGTTTTTGCTTGTTCGGTTTTTATACTTTTCAGTTCACTTTTAGCATCTTCAGTAACATCATTAAACTCTGTAAAGTTTTTAAGCACACTTTCTAAAATATAAGTTGCCTGATAAGCATCATTAAGTTGGTAATAGTTTTTAGCCATTATTATTAACCCTTTTGAAGCCCAATATTTATAAGCGGCATAATCAGCGGCAATTTTTTGTACAATTTGATTGGAAACTCTATAACTTCCATCTTTATTCTCAAAATAGGCATTGTAATAAAGAGCTTCGGCTTTTAATTCACCGGAAGCAATTTTTTCAACTTCTTTATACGCTTTTCTGGCTTTGTCTTCATTATTGGTTTTAATGGCAGAACGTGCAATAATTATATGTGCATCGGATTTTATACGATCTTCAATTTTAGAATTTGAAAGAACAGTTTCGGCATATTTTACAGCTTTTTCGTAATTTTTATTTTCATAATAACCTTTCATTAAATTGGATTTTGCAAAGGTTATATTTTGAGGTGAATCCGATTCGTTTTCTAATCTTTCCAATACAGGAATGGCTTTTTTCCAATCGTTTTTTTCTAAATAAATAAGAGATAAACGCGATAAAGTATCTTCTGTAAATTCGCTTTGTTCTTTATTGATAACTTCAGTATAATAAGGAATAGCATTTGAAAGTTGATTTTCTGAAAATAAAGATTGAGCCAAGTAAAAATTAGCCTGCAAAGTATGTAAACCTTTTGGAAAACTTTCTAGGTATTTTTGAAAACCTGAGATTGCTTTTTTATGATTGTTTTGTAAGTATTGTTTCTCGGCAGATTCATAAGAGTCATTATCTAATTCAGCATTAGAAACATTTACAAAATTTATATTTTTTACCCAAGCAGCGTATTCATCAACTCTACCCAAATCAACATAAATTTGACGAACATTTTTAACAGCTTGTATTGCTTCTGCCGTATTTGGAAATTGGCTTGCGATGTTTTTGTAGGTTGATAATGCTTTTTCGTTTTGATCGATATTGTAATAAATCAATCCTTTTTTTAGCATTGCTTTGGAAACAAGCGGGCTTCTTTTATAATCTGAAATTAACCTGTCAAAATTTTGTAAAGCTAAATTGTTTTCATTTTTTTCGATGTAAGAATTTCCTAAAACATACAAAGCATCATCTCTGTAAATTGATTTTGAGTGTGTATTTAAGAATGAATTAAGTTCGTTTATTTTAGAACTTTCGTTACCAGTAAGTCCGTAACTTATTGCTTTTTGAAATTGAGCATAATCAACATCACTTCCTTTTGTATCAATTGCTTTGTTGTAATAAGTAATAGCATTTGAATAATTTCTGGTCGCAAAATAACCATCGGCAATTCTTAAGTAGCTATCGTTTAACTTAATTATATCATCAGTATTTTCAGCTACATAATTTTTGAAACTTTCTATTGCATTCGAATAGTCTTTCAGTTTAAAATAGGTATATGCTAAATTGTAATTGATAAGATTAAATTCATCAGTTTTTTGTGCTTCAGCATTTGAACTGAAATTTTTAAAATCTTTTAAAGCGTCTTCAAAATTATTCAATCGGTAATTGGTTTCACCTTTCCAAAAAGTGGAAAGAGCAGTTATATGATTATCGAAAGGGAATGCTAATGAATTTTCTAAATTTTCTTTGGCAGAAGTATAATTTCCTTCATTAAAAAGCTCTACAGCTCTAAAAAAAGCAACTTTTTGAAACAGTTTACGGTTTTTGGTATCTTTTTTATTTTCCAAATAGTTTAAAGCGCCTTTAAAATTGTTAGAAGTAATGTAAGAACTTACAATAAGATCGCTAATTTCGTTTTTATAAGTTGAGTTGGGGTACAAATCAATATATTCTTGTAATACTTCCGGAACACTTTTGTAAGGATTACCAATATCGTAGCTTAATTTAGCGTAATTTAGCCATGCATCTTTTTGTATATCTTCTTCAAAATTCATCTGAGATGCATTTCTAAAAGCATTTAAAGCCTCTTGTTTTTTATCGAGTTTTAAATAACATTCAGCCAAATGATAATAGGCGTTTTGAGCAACACTGTTATTGCCTCCAATTATTTTATTGAAGTTGTTAATGGCATTTTCAAAATCGTTTTGTTTGTAGTAGGAGTAACCCAATAAGTAATAATCGGTATTGTTCCATTTTCCGTTTTTACCTTTGTAATTTTTTAAATGCGGAATAGCTTCTTTATATTGTTGAAGATTAAAATAACTTTCTCCTACTATTTTAGAAATTTCAGAATGTTCAATTTGTTTAGCATTTTCGAGTAATGGTAATCCGTTCTCAATAGCTTTATCGAATTTTCCAAGTTTAAAATTCATATCAGCCAAATAATAAGAAACTTCTTTTTTGTACGAATCGTCTTCAGCAACTTCACCTAAATATTTATCGGCAGTTTCGTATTCATCTTTATTATATGCTATAAAACCGTAATAATATTTTGCTTGAGCTCCGTATTGTTGTGAGTTAAGTAAAGTTGAAAAATAATCCTTAGCCTTATCGTAACTTTTAGTAGCAAAAAGAGAATATCCGTATTTGAAATTAAATTCTTCTTTTGTTTTATGAGTAAAATTATCAGCATCAACTCTCGAGTACCATTTTGCAGCATACGGATATTTACCAATTTTAAAATAATAGTTGGCAACATCAATAAAAGCAGAGTTCTGTTTGGTGCTTGTTGGGTATTTTTTAACAAAATTTTGCATTAACTCGTCAGAATTCGGTTGTTCTAACCTAATGGCGCAGTTTGCAGCATAAAATTCGCAGTTAGCTTTTAGTTCAGTTGTTTCGTCAAAATTACTTTTAATTTCATTAAATTTTTGTTGTGCAGCAACAAAAGCTTTGTTTTGGTACAATTCAACAGCACTATTATATTCTTTTAAACTGTTTGTGTAAACAGCTGTTTTTTGTGCCGTTAATGTATAGGTTATAAAAAAAACGAATATATGTACTATTACTTTTTTATGATTCATGTAATGTAAAAATTAAAAGTTTAAAAACTATACTTTATATAACGTAATATTTTTTTGAAATTGTTTGAGTGTAAAAATATTTTGTCTCAAAAGTATAATAAAAATAACTTCTTATTGATGTTTAAATAAGTTAGAATTGTAAGTTTTTTATAACCAAAGAATAATTGTTTTTGAATGTTGAAAGTTTACGTTTAAATGGTTAGTTTTGTTAAAAAACCATAACTAAATGTCTGAAGTTGTCCTTACCTTACAAAATGCTCAAATATTTCAAAGAGAAAATTTAGTGTTATCTAATGTTAATTTGCAAATTAACAAAGGAGATTTTGTTTATTTAATAGGTAAAACGGGCAGTGGTAAAAGTAGTTTGATGAAAACATTGTACGGAGATTTACCATTAGAAAAAGGAAAAGGCACAGGTAGTATTGTTGGTTTTGATTTAAACACATTAAAAGAAAAAGAAATCCCTTTTTTAAGAAGAAAACTTGGAATTGTTTTTCAAGATTTTAAACTGTTGAATGACAGAAGTGTATTTGAAAATTTGTTTTTTGTATTAAAAGCAACAGGTTGGAAAGACAAAGATAAAATGAAGGCTAAAATAAATGAAGTGCTTTCTAAAGTTGGAATGGAAACTAAAGGATTTAAAATGCCATTTCAATTATCAGGAGGTGAGCAACAAAGAATTGCTATAGCTAGAGCCCTATTAAACGATCCTGATTTAATTTTAGCCGATGAACCTACAGGAAACTTAGATCCCTCAACCTCGGTTGATGTTATGAATGTTTTAAAAGAAATTCACGAAAGCGGAAAAACCATTTTAATGGCAACGCATGATTATGCATTAATTTTAAAATTTCCGTATAAAACTATTAAATGTGAAGGAGGAGAGTTATTTGAAGTTGTTCAGCAAAGAGCAGCCAATTAAATAATATGCCAAATTAGTAAATTGTTAAGCTGTAACTCTTTTAAAGACCAAATAATAAATATTAGCTAATAAAATAAATGTGTTTGTAATCACTATTGGCCAAGAAATATCAAGCATAAAACCATATATAACAAAAAGCAGAGCTCCTATTGAATTGATAATTCGTAATGTACTTACATTTTTCATCATAAATGATATAATAAGAGCTAAAGAAGCTAAATAACCTACCCAATCTGTAATCGTAATTCCTAAAATCATTTTTTTTGTTTTTTAAAGCGGACAAAGATACTTATAAAAAATTAAAAAGGTACTGTTATAAAAAAAGAAACCTCACTCAAAGATGAGTGAGGAAAATTGCTATGAAAAAGATTGGTAAGTTATTACGCTTACCAGATACAAATATACAAAGAATTTAAATTGAATGTAAAAATAACTGTTAAAATTTTCTAAAATAAATTTAATATTAAAATTTAACCTACAATGGTTTGTTTAATCTGCATGATAACATATTATTAACATTTAGAATTGCTGGTTTTTATAAAAAAATAATATATATTTGTACTCAAAAACGATTTTAGTCGAAAAAATCAAACACTAACATGGCAATAGATCAAACCAGAGATAAAATTGTAGATGCAGCTGAGCGTTTGTTCAGTAAGTTTGGATTTCATAAAACTTCTATGGATGAAATTGCTAAAGTATCTAGAAAAGCTAAAGGTTCTTTATACTATCATTTTGCAAGTAAGGAAGATTTATTTAGACAAGTTGTTTCTAATGAACTAGTTAATTTTAAAAACCAGATGTCTCTAATTATTGATGATAATAATTTAAAAGCATCTGAAAAAATTAAATTGATACTTATTACCAGGATGAGGGTTGTAAATGAAGCTGCAAATTACCATGATACATTAAAAGCTGATTTTTTTGAACATTATGATTTTATTGATGATTTAAGAATTGAACATGATAAATGGGAAAAATCAATTTTAAAAGACCTGATAATTCAAGGTGTAGAATCTGGTGAATTTACAACAAATTTGGATGTTGATGAGTTATTGGAAATGTATCTTATGCTTGTAAAAGGGCTTGAGATACCATTCTTTCTACAAAACAAATATAAAAAATACTACTCTTCCTTTGAGAAGTTAATAGATATATTTATTAAAGGATTAAAACCTTAATTGAAATAAAAGAAAAGATAAAAACATAAAAATAGACAATTGTAAATTATTTAAACATGAATAATAAAATTCTAAAAATTGAAAAGTGGGCGGTATTAGTTTTAATAGTTGCTTTTTTACTTGGTTGTAAAGGTAAAAATGAAAAAGACTCTGAAGATTCTGTTAATAAAGATTTCAAAGTAGAAGTTATAGAAGTTGGAGTAACTACATTAAATAGAGAATATACATATAGTGGTTTTGTTGAACCAAAAGTAACAGTACCGCTAAGTTTTTTACTACCCGGCACAGTGATTTCAGTATATGTTGAAGAAGGAGATAAAGTTAGTAGAGGACAAGTTTTAGCTGAATTAAATAAAGTAACGGCAAATAATACATATCAAGGAACTTTGGCCGCGTTAAACCAAGCAACAGACGCCTATAACCGTTTAAAATCGGTTTATGATAAAGGGAGTTTGCCTGAAATAAAGATGCAAGAAATCACTTCTCAGTTAGAGCAAGCAAAATCAACTAACAAAGTAGCGTATCAAAACCTTACAAATTGTACTTTAAGAGCTCCAAAATCAGGTTTTATAGGTGCTAGAAACATTGAAGTAGGCTCTAGTACAATACCGGGAAATCCAGTAATAGATTTGGTTCGAATTGATGAAGTTTATGTGAGAATTTCAGTTCCTGAAAATGAAATAAATAAAATTTCAAAAGGTCAAAAAGCCAAAATCATTATATCTGCATTGGGAAGTCAGGAATTTATAGGTAAAGTTGAAAAAGTGGGAGTGGTAGCCAATAGAATGTCTAAAACTTATGAAGTAAAGATTCTTGTTCCAAATCCTGAATTATTAATGAAATCGGGGATGGCTTGTGACGTTGATGTAAAGTTAGATTCTGCGACTAAAAGTAGATTAGCGATACCTTATCGTTCAGTAATAAAAGATGAAAATGATAAAAACTATGTTTTTAAAGTTGATGTAGATTCCAAAACTGTTACTAAACAGTTAGTTGAGTTAGGACCTTTTGCAAATAACCAAATAGAAATAGTTTCCGGGCTTTCTCAAGGAGACATTATTGTTACGGAAGGACATCACCAATTAACTAATAATGATAAAGTTAGATTTTAAATTTATCACACTATTTTAATTATAATATAAGCATATTTATATGAAAAAAGGAATGAATATTATTGAGGCAGCAATGAAGCATTATCAAATTGTTGTATCAATTGTAGTTTTAATGATGATTTTAGGTGCTTTGGGTTTAAAAAATATGCCAAGACGCGAATTCCCTGAGTTTACAGTACGTCAGGGTATCGTTGTTGGTGTTTTTCCGGGCGCAACATCATTAGAAGTAGAAGAAAAATTAACAAAAGTTGTTGAGGATTATATATTTGGTTATGAAGAAGTAGATAAATCAAAAACCCATTCGCAATCCAAAGAAGGGCAAATGATTGTTTATGTTGAGCTTAATGGAAATATTAAGGATGCAGATAAATTTTGGTCTAAATTTAGACACGGACTTAATGAATTACAAGTACCGGCAGGCGTTTTGGCTTTAATAGGAAGTAATGACTTTGGAGATACCTCAGCATTATTAATTACAATGTCTTCAGACCAAAAAAGCTATAGAGAACTTGGAGATATTATGGATGATTTAGAAGCTGAAATACGAAAAATACCGGAAGTTTCTAAAATAAAAAGTTTTGGTGAACAAAAAGAAGAAATCTATGTATATATAAAACCTGAAAAACTCAAAGAATTTAATTTAAAACCCACCACAATCTTAGGTTCATTTCAACTACAAGAATCAATCAATTATTCGGGAACTTTAGATAATGATGATTTGGTAATGCCAATTCATTTACCTCCAAGATTTGAATCGGAAGAAGATTTGGAAGAACAAATAGTATATTCAGATCTTCAGGGAAATATTGTACGATTAAAAGATGTAGCTTATATAGAACGACGTTACGAAGACCCTACAAATTTTATTAGAAACAACGGGAATAATTCATTACTTCTTTCTTTAGAAATGCAAAAAGGAAATAATATTGTGCATTTTGGAGAAGATGTTCAAGCAGTATTAGATAAATTTTCAGAACGAACAGATAGTGATGTCAAATTAAATATCATTTCAAGTTTACCAGAAGTAGTAGATGCTTCCATTTCTCATTTTTTAAAAGAATTTGTTATTGCAATTGTTGCGGTAATTATAGTTACAATGTTGTTATTGCCATTTAGAGTAGCGGCAGTAGCAGCTGTATCAATCCCCATTTCTATTTTAATTACATTAGGAGTAATGCAGTTGGTAGGTATTCAATTACATATTGTGTCTTTAGCCTCTTTAATTGTAGTTCTTGGAATGGTAGTAGATAATGCCATTGTTGTAATAGATAGCCATGTAGAAAAATTAGACCATGGCGAAAATCCGTGGGATGCGGCTTGGAAGGCGGCAACAGAATTATTTATACCAGTGTTAACTGCTTCGCTATCAATTTCAGTTGCATTTTTCCCAATGTCACTTTTCTTAACAGGTATTGCTGATGATTTTGTGGGGAGTTTACCTGTTACTATTGGCATAGCTATAGGTATTTCTATGCTTGTGGCACTTTTGCTAACGCCTTTTATGTGTTATGTCTTTATAAAAAAAGGACTTCATGATGAGACCAAAAAAGATAAGGAAAGTCTAAAAGATAAGAAGAGCTTATTGGATTATGTGCAATATTGGTTTGATAAAGCGCTTAGTATTTGTTTCAAAAACCCTAAACTAACCATTTTTGCAGGAATTTTATCTATAGTAATCGGAGTATTGCTTTTTATGGGCTTAGACCAAAAATTGTTTCCTGAAATGGAACGAAAACAATTTGCGATAGAAGTGTATTTGCCTGAAGGATCTTCTGCTATAAAAACAGAAAAAGTAATAGATAGTTTAGAAACCATTTTAAAACAAGATGAGCGCATCACAAATATTGCCAGTTTTATAGGAAATGGTTCACCAAGGTTTAACGCATTATATGCACCTCATATGCCGGCAGAAAATTATGGACAGCTTTTATTGAATACGGTATCAAATGAAGCAACCGTTGATATAATTGATGAATATACGGTAAAGTATAGAAATGCTTTCCCTTTTGCACATGTAAAGTGGAAGCAGTTGGCAATGGAAGATTTTAAAGCTCCTATTGAAGTTAGAATTGCAACAAATAATATAAAAGACCTAAAAGAAGTTGGAGAAAAGGTAAAAGATATATTAAATAAAAGCGGAGATTTTGAGTGGATTAGAGATGATTGGTATGAGAAAAGACAAGGAATTTCAGTAGAACTAAACAAACATAAAGCCAGTCAATTGGGATACGCAAAATCTTTAGTGGCTTCATCATTATTAATTTCTTTAGATGGTTTGCCTTTGACAACGGTTTGGGAAGATGATTATCCTATTAGTGTAATTTTATCAAAAGAAGATTATCAAAAAAACAGTATAGATGATTTAGGGAATCAATACATTACTTCTATGCTAACACTCGAAACATCACCTCTTCGCTCTATAGGTACTTTAAAGCCAGAGTGGACCGAGGGTACTATAGCTAGGAGAAATGGAGTGCGTACACTTACAGTATTGGGAGATATAGTTAGAGGAGGAATTCCAAATACTGTTCTTAGTAAAATACGTCCTGAAATTGAAAAATTGAAGTTACCGGAAGGCGTAACTATTGATTATGGAGGTGATTATCAAGCAAGTTTAGAAAATTTTCCACCAATGGTTGCTTCTTTAGGAGTTAGTGTTGTATTGATCTTTTTCATCTTAATGTTTCAATTTAAAACCATTAGAAAAGCATTGCTTATTATGTCAACTATGTTGTTGAGTATTTTTGGTGCATCATTGGGCTTAACAATAATGGGGTATCCATTTAGTCTTACAGCTTTTATGGGAATTATGGGATTAGCAGGTATAGTGGTTAGAAACGGTATTATTCTTATAGATTACGCAAGTCAATTGGTTCATAAGGACGGAATGTCTTATGAAGAAGCAGGTTTAGCAGCAGGTAAACGTAGAATGCGTCCTATCTTTTTAACATCACTGGCAGCTGCTGTAGGTGTAATACCAATGATTATTAGTGGTTCGCCATTATGGGGTCCGTTAGGTACTGTAATATGTTTTGGTTTACTTACAGGTATGGTACTTACATTGTTGGTTTTACCGGTATTATACTGGAAGTCAGTTGGTAGAGCGGCAGAAAGAAAAGAAGCAAAAGCTATAGAAAACTAATTAATAATTTTTTGAAAAAAGAATAAAATGAAAAAATTAAATATCGTAATAATTACACTATTATTTTTTAGTTCATCTTTAATTGCTCAAAAGCTAACTTTAGATTCGTGTAAAGTGTTGGCAATTGAAAACAATAAGCGTTTAAAAGAATCACAATTAAAGTTAGAAGCTTCCGAAAAAGTTAAAAAAGATGCTTTTACCAAATATTTTCCAACAGTAAGCGCTTCTGGTTTTGCATTCAAATCTTCTAAAGATTTTTTAGATATTAAAACAGAAGCTATGGATTTACCGGTATATGATGGTAATACTGCCAATTTAGCTGCAGCTACACAATTTGCTTATGTTCCACCTATTAGTATACAAACGTTGGATTATGCAAATACTGCAATGGTTACAGCAGTACAACCTTTATACGCGGGTGGACGTATTAGAACTGGAAATAAATTAGCTGAATTGAATGAAGATGTTACTCAATATCAATATAATTTAACCAAATCTGAAATATTGGTAACTACGGAAGATTATTATTGGAATTTAGTAGCCTTAAATGAAAAGATAATAACACTTCAGGATTATGAAATGCTTTTAAAAGCATTACTTAAGGAAGTGGGGGATTTTTATGACGCAGGTTTAATTAAAAAAAGCGACTTATTAAAAGTACAATTGGAATTAAATAAAGTTGATGGAAATAAACTAAAACTTAATAATGGAACCGATATTTTAAAAATGGCTTTTTCGCAACATCTTGGTATACCTTATGATGAGAATTTTAATGTTCAGGATTCAATTGGAACTATTTTACCTCCTGAAAATTATTATACTGAAACAGGTTTAGCATTAAAAAATAGAGAAGAATATAAAATGCTTAATAAAGCTGTTGAAGCTGAAGAATTACAAAAGAAAATGACCGATGGAGAATTGTTACCTCAGTTAGCTGTTGGTGTTGGTGGAATGTATTTAGATATGATTGATCAGGATGACACATACGGACTGGCTTTTGCAACATTATCTATTCCTATTTCTGATTGGTGGGGAGGTACTTATAAAAAACAAGAGCATAAAATTAAAATAGATATTGCCAAAAATAGTTTAGAGCAAAATTCTGAATTATTACAATTACAAATGTCTAAGGCTTATAGAGATTTGACTGAAAGTTATAAACAAATTGATATAGCGCAAACATCGGTTAATCAATCTTTAGAATATCAAAAAGAAATGGAAGATAATTATGATGCCGGATTAGAAAGTTTATCAGATTTATTAGAAGCAAGAGCTATGGCTCAAGAAGCTAAAGATGCTTTAATTGATGCTAAAACTCAATACAAAATAAGAATAGCTGACTATTTGCAAACGTTGGGTAAAACAAATTTTTAATTTTTTTTTAAAAGTATGATATAAGTCATACTTATAATTGAATTTTCGAATTAGTTTTACATCATCAAACAATTGCTTAACCTTTTAAGTAATGTTTTTGATTTTTTTAGTTAGTAGTAAAAAAAGAGGGTTTTGTTAAAGCTCTCTTTTTTTGTTTTAAGAGTTCAGATACATGTTTTCAATAAAAATGCATTAAAATTTTAGAGATTTATATTATTGAATAGCACCAATTCAATATTTTAAAAAAGTATTTTGAATAATACTATCTTTAAATATTAACTTAACAGTATTTAATTAATTATGAAAATAAACAAGTTTAATAAAGTGAAAAAAGCATTCTTTTCAGTAATACTATTTTTTATTTGTAGTACAACAACATTCTATTCACAAGTTTTTTGTATCAATAAAACATCTGATCAGGTGCAAGGAGAATTAGATGGTTATCGATATGAGTTATGGAATCAAAATTCAGAAGGAACTGCCTGTATGACACTTGGAAAAGGTGCGTTGTTTAGTGGAGAATGGATTGATATACATAATTATTTAGCACGCAGAGGTTTAAGCTTTGATCAAACTCAAGAACATCAAGAAATAGGCTCGTTTTTTACAACGTACAATTGTGAATATAATCCTTCTTCAGCTAAAAAAGGTAATTCATATTTATCTGTTTATGGTTGGACAACAAATCCTTTAACAGAGTTTTATATACTTGAAGATTGGCGAAATTGGATACCTTCAATGGATAAAAATGCTGTTTTAAAAGGTTCGTTTTATGCAGATGGGAGTATTTATGATGTGTATGAGTGTGTAAGGGTTAATCAACCATCTATTGTAGGAGTTACTACTTTTCCACAATATTTTAGTATACGAAGAGATAGACGAAATAGTGGCGATATTGATATTTCAAAGCATTTTAATAAATGGAAATCTTTAGGTTTGTTAATGGGGAAAATGTATGAAGTATCATTTGTTGTTGAAGGTTATAAAAGTAGCGGTAGTTTTAATTTTAAACAATTAGAGATAGTTGTAAAGTAAGATTAAAATACAATATTTAAGAAGTTTTCTACTTAATAAAGTATATAAGTGGAGACGCCGGGAATCGAACCCGGGTCCAAACAAGCAACCAAAATACTTTCTACATGCTTAGTTTTTAATTAATTTTAGTCTTAAAGCTGATTAAAAACTACCTACTTTAAGCTTAGTTTCTTAAGTTTCAAAATAATATCGAAACACTATTATTTCTATGTTAACTTTTACGATGCCTCTATGTAGAACGCCGCTAACCAAGGCTTTCAAGAGACATTTAGCTTTCGTACCTAGTACGACAAGGCTCATCTTACTGTGATTCAGATTAAGCAGCTAAAGCGTAGTTATCTTCGCCGTTTATGGTTTTGAAATTGAGATTTACGAGTGCTATTTCATTACTCGGCATGCTTATATTTTAATTGACCTTGCAGTCAAAACCAGTCGTCCCCAATAAATCAAAGAACTAATTCTTGTAAAGGACAGCAAATGTATAAAAAATAAGTCAATTTAATTATTTGTTATATCCTTTAATTCATAATATCTTAGTATCAAAATATATACCAATTTTATAGAATGAAAATAGGAATTATTAAAGAAAGAAAAAGTCCACCAGACAGGCGAGTTGTATTATCACCTAAGGAATGTAAAAGAATTTTAAAAAAATACCCTCAACTTACTATTAATGTAGAAAGTTCTGAAGATCGTTTTTTTACGGATGAAGACTATAAGAATGAAGGAATTAAAGTTGTAAACAATGTTTTGGATTGTGATGTTTTGTTGGGTGTAAAAGAAGTACCTATAAATTATTTAGTTCCTAATAAAAAATATTTTTTCTTTTCTCATACTATTAAAAAACAAAAGTATAACAGAAAATTATTACAATCAATTTTATCAAAAAACATTGAATTATACGATCATGAAGTCATAGTAAATAAAAAAGGGCAACGATTAGTTGCTTTTGGTAGATATGCCGGTATTGTAGGAGCTTATAACGGATTTAGAACCTATGGATTAAAATTTAAGTTATTTGAGTTACCTAAGGCTGAAACACTTCACGATCAATTAATGCTTATTCACGAGTTACAAAAATTAAAACTTCCTAATATTAAAGTTGTTTTAACAGGAAAAGGAAGAGTTGGTAATGGAGCAAAAGAGATGCTTAAAGGAATGGGAATGAGGAAGGTAAATGTAAAAGAATTTTTAGAGAAAACGTTTGATGAACCGGTTTATGTTCAAATTGATGTGTTGGATTATAATAAAAGAAAAGACGGTTTAGTGAAAACTCAGAGCGATTTTTTTGACAATCCGACAGAGTATGAATCTAACTTTATGAGGTTTGCAAAAGTGGCCGATTTATATATTGCAGGACATTTTTATGGAGATGGAGCTCCTTATATATTTACTAGAGAAGACGCAAAATTAAAAGAATTCAATATAAAAGTTGTAGCAGATATAAGTTGTGATATTGACGGTCCGGTGGCTTGTACAATTCGTTCTTCAACAATAGCAAAACCAATTTATGGTTACAATCCACAAACTGAAAAAGAAGTTGATTTTAAAAATAAACAGGCAATTGCAGTTATGGCAGTTGATAATTTACCGTGTGAGTTACCCAAAGATGCATCAGAAGGATTTGGAGATAGTTTTGCGAAAAATGTTATTCCGGCTTTCTTTAATAATGATGACGAAGGAGTTCTTTATAGAGCAAGAATGACTGAAAATGGAAAACTAACCGAACGATATAGGTATCTTCAAGATTATGTAGATGGAAAATAATCAGCAACATGAATTGGAGAAATTAGCCAATACTAAAATGCCTTACGGAAAATTTAAAGGAAGATATTTAATTGATTTACCGGAACATTACTTAGTTTGGTATCGTAATAAAGGTTTTCCTAAAGGTAAATTAGGTGAAATGTTAGGATTAGTATACGAGATTCAATTAAATGGATTGGAAGATTTGGTTAGAAAACTAAAAGATAATAACTAAAAGGGAGTAAATTATACTCCCTTTTTTTCATTTTTTAATATTCCCAGTCAATTTTTCGAGACGCATACATTACTATTGATAAAATCACAAATAATCCTAAACTGCCTACTAATAGGGCATAATTTTCTAATTGTATAATTATAAATATAAACGTGTATAAAGCAGTTAATGATAAACCGATTAATAAAGGAAATTTATAGGTTTTTAGTATGGATTTTGAATACAAGGTTATTAAAACGATGACAGAAATTCCTGAAATTATGTATGCTGTTAAAAAATTGGTATGTTCAGAAATTGAAATAAGTAACGTATAAAAAACGGTTAAAGCTAATCCAATCATAAAGTATTGAAATGGATGAATGTTAATTTTACTTATGCTTTGTATTAAAAAGAAGATTAAAAAGGTTAAGGCAATCACTAAAAAACCATATTTAACCGAACGTTCGCTTTTTTGATATTCATCAATAGGAATCATAAAATTTACACCAAATGCAAACTTGTTAAGATTAGGTAATATTTCAAAGTATTCTTGCGAAAAAGGTCTATTAATGTGTAATACTTTCCATTTAGCATCAAAACCACTTTTGGTAATTTTATCTGAATTTAAAGGTAGAAAATCACCAATAAAATTTGTAGTATTCCAGTTAGAAACTATGTTTAAATTTGTTTCTTTTCCAATAGGAATAATTCTAATTTGTTTGCTGCCGCTAATATTAAAATTAATGCTGAAATTAGAATCTAATTTATCAGTAGGTAATACTTTTTTATCTAAAAAGGCAGTTTCAAGTTTGTTTAAGGTAATGTCGTTTAAATTGAGTTTATTTTCAACTTCATATTGAGGTAAAAAAGAAAATATTTGTTGGTCAAAATTAATAGACACTTGATTGTTAATACCTTTTAAATTTGATGTTTTAATTATAATGGTAGCCTTGTTCCACATAATATCTGTTTCATTTACATTAATGGTTGTAAAATCAGGTTTTTCATAAGTGCCGTTTATTTTAAATTCACCTTTATAAACTGATGTTTTGTAAATGCCTCGTTTTTTTTCTTGCGGTGTAATATTTGCATACATATCCAATTTTTTCGGAAAAAAATAGGCGTAATTAATGTGTTCAATTTTTTCTGTTCTGTTTTCTCTTATGTTTGTTGATGTAATAATTTTTTCAGAATACGTTTTATAAGGGATTTTTAAAATAGGTCCGTAAAATAAAACTTCGTTTCCCCATTTTTCATTAATTTCATTTACAACAGATTCTTGTCTGTTCGATCGTTCGGTAATTAAAGTGTTAATGTAAGATAAAGGAATTAGTAACACTATTACTAAAAAACCTACCATAAGCATTCTTGCAGTTACTGATGTTTTAAGCCAATTGCTAAATTTGTTTTGTTGTTTTTCCATGTTTTAAATATTAAAAGAACTTTGAAATACAAAGTAAAATTGTAAAAAAATTAGTTATTATTTAATAGTTTTTCAAGAGCGTTAATGTGTTTAATAAATTCAAGTTTTCCAAGTTTTGTAATGCTGTATTTTGTATTGGGTTTTTTCCCAATAAATTGTTTTTTTATACTAATATATTCTTCTTTTTCCAATGATTTTATATGACTGGCTAAATTGCCGTCAGTAACTCCTAAAATATCTTTTAATGAGTTAAAATCAATAGTATCATTAACCATTAAAGCAGACATAATTCCTAATCTGACTCTATGATCAAAAACTTTATTTATATTTTTTAAAATATCTTTCAATGTATATTCTTATCATATTTATTGTACAAAACTGCACCGTAAACAATATGCATAACTCCAAATCCAAATGCCCAAAAATACAGTCCGTATCCTATAAATTGAGTTGAAACTAAACCTATAATTATTGTAGCTAAACCTAAATATCTTATATCACCCAAGGTGTATTTACTGGCATTTAAACAGGCTAAACCATAAAAAATTAAAGTACATGGAGCTATTAGGCCTATTAAATTATTTTGGTACAATACAATACAAAATGCACCTCCGGTAAATAGAGGTATTGAAAAATTTAAAATAAGTCTTTTTGAAGTAGCATCCCATAATTTTTCTCCACTTTTTTTAGCTTTTTTTGCTGATAGAATATAAGCTGATAAAATAGAAAGTAATAAAACTAACAATGCAATAACAATTAACGTGTATTCTAGATAAGAGATTGGAAGCAGTGAGTAACTGCTACTTGAATTTTTGTAATTTGTAAGTATTAGTTGAGCGGTAATTGCACCAATAATTGCATAAATACCTGCTAATATTCCAGATAAACCACTTAATGAAATAAAACGTGATGAGCGATTCATGATGGTTTTTATTTCTGCTATCTCTTTTAAATAATCTTCTTTGTTCATAAAAAAGTACTTTGAAAAACAAAGTAAGTGAATTTTATTTAATATTCAAATTAATTTTTAAACTTTTCAACAACAAAATGTTATTAACTAATTTATGTAAAAGACAAAAAGGTTTTAATTATTCAATAATTTTAATGCTCAAATTTCAATAACAATAAACCAACTTAAAATGACTGAACAATTAGTTTTCCCAAAAACTTATACGTATAATGAGGTGTTAAATAGCGCTTTAGATTATTTTAAGGGTGATGAGCTTGCTGCAACAACTTGGATGAATAAATATGCCATGAAGAATAAAAGTGGCGAATTTTTAGAGGCTACACCTAATGATATGCATAAAAGAATGGCAGCTGAATTTGCCAGAATTGAGCAAAAATATGGCAAAAGAAAAAATAATGTTGAAGGGTTATCTGAATATGGACAAAAGCGTGAATTTTTGTCAGAGACTGAAATTTTTAATTTATTTAAAGATTTTAAATATATCATTCCGCAAGGTAGTGTAATGTCATCTTTAGGCAATTATAACGTAATAGCTTCATTATCAAATTGTGTTGTTGTACCACCGGTTTTTGATTCATATGGGGGAATTTTCTATACCGACCAACAATTGGCACAGTTGTTTAAACGAAGATGTGGAGTTGGAGTAGATTTATCTAATTTAAGACCAAATGGAGCTAAAGTTTCTAACTCGGCGGGTACTACTACCGGAGCGGTTTCATTTATGAACAGGTTTTCAAATACAACTCGTGAAGTAGCCCAAAACGGCCGCAGAGGAGCTTTAATGCTTACAATGGATATTGCGCATCCTGATATTGAAGATTTTGTGAAAGTGAAGCAAGATTTAACGAAGGTTACCGGAGCAAATATTTCTATTCGTTTATCAGATGAGTTTATGATTGCCGTAGTAAATGATGATGATTTTACCTTACGTTGGCCAATAGATAGTAAAACACCTAAATATACTAGAACAATAAAAGCAAAAGAGCTTTGGGAAACAATTATACAATGTGCACATAATACAGCAGAACCTGGCTTAATATTTTGGGATCGTCAACATTATTATTCAACATCATCCATTTATCCGGGTTTTAAGAACAGCTCAACAAATCCTTGTTCCGAAATTGCAATGCAAGGAGGTGACAGTTGTCGTTTAATAGCCATTAATTTATACAGTTTTGTAAAAAATCCTTTTACTGAAAATGCTACGTTCGATTTTGACAAATTCTATAAAGTGGTTTATGAATCTCAACGACTTATGGATGATTTGGTTGATTTAGAGTTGGAAGCAGTTGATAAAATATTCAACAAAATTATGCACGATAAAGAACCTACCGAAATTAAACAAGTTGAAATTGACACTTGGAAATTATTATATAAAACAGGTAAAAAAGGAAGACGTACAGGTTTAGGTTTTACCGCATTAGCCGATGCAATGGCAGCTTTAGGCAAAAAGTTTGATACTACTGAAGCAATTGAAGTGGTTGATGAAATTATGAAAACAAAACTTAGAGGTGAGTTTGATAGCAGTATTGATATGGCTATAACCCGTGGTAAGTTTGAAGTATTTAATCCGGAAATTGAAAAATTCTCAGAATTTGTTCAAATGATGGAAAAAGAATTTCCTGATATATATGAAAGAATGATGCAATATGGTAGAAGAAATATTTCAATAAGCACAGTGGCTCCAACAGGAAGCTTAAGTATGTTGGCACAAACATCATCAGGAATTGAGCCTGTATTTTTATTATCATATAAACGAAGAAGAAAAGTAAACCAAGATGATACCAATGCCAAAGTAGCTTATATTGATGATATGGGTGATGCTTTTGAAGAATTCGAAGTTTACCATCCTAAATTAAAAAAATGGATGGAGGTTACAGGAAAAACAGATATAAAAGAAAGTCCTTACAGCGGTGCAACTGCTCCTGAAATTGATTGGTTAAAACGTGTTGAAATGCAAGCCTTGGTTCAAAAATATACAACACACTCAATAAGCTCAACTATCAATTTACCAGCCGATGTATCTGTTGATTTAGTAGGTGATATTTATATCCAATCATGGAAAAAAGGTTTAAAAGGTATTACAGTTTACAGAGATGGATCTCGAAGCGGAATTTTGGTTTCTAATGAAGATAAAAAAGAACAAAAAAATAGTGAATGTTATGCCGAAACCAAGTTTCCGAAACGACCTAAAAAAGTAAAAGCAAAAGTGGTGCGTTTTCAAAATGATTACGAAAAGTGGGTGGCAGTTGTTGGTTTAATTGATGGTAGACCTTACGAAATATTTACAGGTAAAATTGAAGATGCATTTATTTTACCAACATGGTTAGAAGAAGGTTGGGTTATTAAAAACAGAGATAAAAACGGAGAATCTCGTTACGATTTTCAGTTCTTAGATAAACAAGGATATAAGGTTACTTTTGAAGGACTTTCACGTACGTTTGATAAAGAATATTGGAATTATGCTAAGTTAATTTCAGGTATATTACGTCATGGCATGCCAATACCTTATGCTGTAGATTTAATTAATAATTTAAACATGTATGATGATAATATTAATACATGGAAAAACGGTATTGCACGTGCGTTAAAACAATTTGTTGCTGATGGTACGCAAGCCGTTGATAAAAAATGTCCTGAATGCGGTGACCCTGAAGGGTTAATTTATGAAGAAGGTTGCTTGAAATGTAAAAATTGCGGACATACAAAGTGTGGATAATTTTAATTGAGTTAATATGTAAATTAAAAAACGTCATTCATTTTATATTGAATGACGTTTTTTTAAGCACTATTATATAAATTTTTATAGTGAATTTACTGTTTTTCTAATAGCAACCAAATTACTCAGTAATTTTTCTAAATATTTTATATCCAGCATATTAGCGCCATCACTTTTTGCTTTTGCAGGGTCAAAATGAGTTTCTAAAAACAATCCGTCAACACCAACAGCAACACCGGCTCTGGCAATCGTTTCAATCATATCCGGTCTTCCGCCTGTAACACCGCTTGTTTGGTTAGGTTGTTGTAAAGAATGCGTTACATCTAATACAACAGGTGCAAATTGTTTCATTTCAGGAATTCCTCTAAAATCAACAATCATATCTTGGTAACCAAACATAGTGCCTCTATCAGTAATCCACGCTTTTTCGTTTCCGCTGTCTTTCACTTTTTGTACAGCATGTTTCATGGAAGAAGGACTCATAAATTGCCCTTTTTTCAAGTTTACAACTTTACCGGTTTTAGCTGCAGCAACCACCAAATCTGTTTGACGAACTAAAAATGCAGGAATTTGCAATACATCAACGTATTCAGCTGCTTTTGTGGCATCAGAAATCTCATGAATATCTGTTACGGTTGGAATGTTAAAAGTTTCTGAAACCTTTTTTAGAATTTTTAACGCTTTTTCATCTCCAATTCCCGTAAAACTGTCAATTCTACTTCTATTAGCCTTTTTAAAACTTCCTTTAAATACAAAAGGAATTTCTAACGTATCTGCTACTTTTAAAATATGTTCAGCAATTTTTAAAGCCATTTCTTCTCCTTCAATAGCACATGGACCGGCTAATAAAAAGAAATTACCACTATTGGTATGTTTTATGTTTGGTATAAGAGATAAATTCATTTATTAAAATTTTTACAAAAATATGAAATAATTATTGCTTTTGATTTTATAACTTTAAAGATAAAAAAGGGATTGAAAATGATAATTTAGTTTTTAAGGATTATTAATGCGTAAGTTTTAATTATTAATAACAGTAAATTCTTTTAATTATGACAAAAGTAAGATTAGAAATTGATGAAGTTACTATTTATCGACCTAAAAAAAGATGGAAGTTGTATTTTGTAATTGTTGCTGAGCATCCTACAGAAGATGATAAGATGATTGTGGCTACGTTACCTCAAGAACCTATTAAATTAAGTAAACGCCACGAAAACTCTTTTCAATTTGATACTGATGAAAAAGGCTCAGAAGGTTTATTTGTTTTAAGTAGAGAACTTCCAAAAGATAGAGAGTTGAATGTTCATATTTATTTAAGACACACAAGAAATTCAACAAGAGATTTGGGAGAAATACTTAAAGATATGGAAAGCGGTATTGGAGGTGATGCTTTTGGTATTGTTACCGATATTGTTGGTACAACAACAGTACCTTGGCTGGTTATTGCAAAAAAGGCAATTCCTATGATTGGAAAAATTTTGGCTAAAATTCCGGATAGAGATTTTGGATTTCTTAGTGCATTTGAAAGATTTGGAGAGGAGTTTGAGGAGCAAATAGAAATAGATAGAGCAAAAGATTTTAGCGGAGATGCTTCTTTAGTTTACAGTTGGTCTGTTGATAATGAAAATTAAAGTATATAAATAGGAAATTTATAAAGGTTAAAGACTAATTTTGTTAAGAGATTCAAGCAAATTTATTATGATGAAATATTTAAGATTTAGTTTGTTGTTTTTAGTAGTAGCTTGTTCAGCTCCAAAAGTAGTATATGATTATGATACAAAAGTTGATTTTAGTAAATATAAAACTTTTGATTTTTATGATGAAATGAATACTGGTTTAAACGAATTGGATACAAAAAGGTTAACTGAAATGATTAGAGGTAAACTTACTTTTAAAGGGTTACAACAATCTAATACACCTGATTTCTTTATTAATTTAGCTTCCGGAATGCAAGAAGTTTATAATAAAAATACTGTAGGTGTAGGAATTGGTGGAGGTGGAAGAAATGTAGGGATAGGAGTTTCCGGTCAAATTCCAATAGGAGGAAATCAAATCAACCAAGATTTAATTTTTGAGTTTGTTGATGCTAAAACGAATCAGCTTTTTTGGCAAGGAATAATTACTAGCAGTACTGATGAAAATATGACACCTCAAGAACGTGAAGCATATCTTGGAATGATTGTAGACAAGGTTTTAAGCGGTTATCCTCCGGTAAAGAAAAAGAAATAATACTTCGGTTTCGCTCCTATAGAACACACTTCGACTCCGAGAAGTATTCAATTCAAAATGAAAACTTAAAAATTTTCTTTAATCGTCATTCTGAACTTGTTTCAGAATCACATCATACTGTTTTTACAGTTGAAGAGAAGTTAAAACAAGTCTAATTTGACATATTTTTTAGATGTTTACTACTCAATAGTAACTCTAACGCCTTCGCTATGGCTACTAAACTCTGGAGCATACATACTTTGTATGGTGGTAATTCCATTACTAAAATCCCCTTTATTATTTACTCTTAAATCGTATTCAAAAACATAAACGCCTTTTGGCAAATCATCAAAAAAGAAATTGGTACTGGCATCTTTTGTACTTTCATAATAACCCAAACCATCTTGCCATTTGTATTGAGAAAGTACGCTTACAGGTTCCAAACCACTGGCGCGCATATCTTTCATATGTACAAATTCCATTGCTCGGTCAACTTTCAATTCAATTCTAACAGTAATTAAATCACCTATTTTTAAGGTTGAATTTGGTTTGATTTCAACCAATTCTTCACCTGTGTCACTATGTTTTTTTAAGAATAGCTTTTTCGATAATTTAAGTGGAGTTTCAGCAGATGTTATTTTATCTAAATCTTCAAAATATTGCCAGTACAAAGCTCCCCAAGCAATACCTTCTGTATTTTTGGTTAAAGTAACTGTTGCCATTTCAGGTACAATTTCATTTTTATAAAATGAGGTTTTAAAATAACCTGTTCCTGCTTCAATTTTTGTTTCTTCCAACGCTAAAGGGTTTATTTTTTTATTACCTATTTGAACACCTAAAAAATCACTTGTTTTTAACCAATTAGTTCCTTGCAACAATAAAGCATATACAGCTTCGGTTGTAGATTTGGTTGTAGCCCAGCGGTTTGTTTGTTTATTTTTTAACAGCCAAATTTTAAGATTGTCAATAGTTTCGGTATTATTTTCTATCTCTGAAAAAGCTTCAATCAATAGCGCTTGTGTTTCAATTGGTGCTTGAAACCAATACCAACTTGCTGTATTTTCTTTCCAATACATTCCTAACTCTTCATTGGTAATGCTATTTTCTTTTAATGATTTTAAAATCTTTTCTGAAACAGTTTTATTACTGATTCTATGTTGAACCAATGCAATTAAACCTTTTGAATACAGATTGAAGTCTTTCCAAAACTCGGCAGCTTGTTTTAAGTAATAATTGGATGCAGTTTTTACACTATCATTTTGCGAAATATCAGGATAAAAACTTCTCATATACAAATACTGTAATTGAAAATGACCTAAATGATTTTTTGCTAAAAATTCCTTTTCGGCTTTAATTCCTTCTGCTTTAGTTTTTGCTCTCTCTTTTATTTTTTGAGCTTGTTCTAACAGTTTAGTATAATCTTTTACAATTTCAATATCTAAAAAATTTACTGTTTTTTTAATTATTTTTTCTGACATCTCGACTTCGCTCGATGTGGTATTGCTTGATATTATTCCTAATTTTCGTAAATGTCCAAAACCGGAAGCAATATGTTGTGTTATAAATCTGTTCGGATAACGATTTCCTTTAAACCAAGGAAAACCACCATTATTAAATTGCATTTCAGCCAATTTAGTAAGTGTAGTTTCAGCTTCATTTTTCATTTTATTAAGGTCAAAAAGCAGTGCAATGCGCTTTTTTTGTTCTGTTTCACTTTGTGCATCTCGTAACCAAGGCGTTTCTTGTATAATAATCGATTTTAATTCTTCTTTTTTTTCTAAATTAGAAAGTAAAGCACCACTGTTTTTCCATTGGTTGAAAACTTCTTGAATTCTCGGATTTGAATTTGCAATATGTGTTGCTAGTATATTCGCATAATAACGTGCAAAAGTTTGTTCGGAGCATTCGTAAGGGTATTCCATTAAATAGGGCAATGCTTGTACTGCATACCACGCCGGGTTTGAGGTAACTTCTAATGTTAATTTATGATTACTTAGTGTAGTTGATGTTTGATTTCCTGTAGGAGTTGAAGTTTGGTCACTGAGCGGAGTCGAAGTGTTCTTCAACTTATCAAGCGTAAATGTTTTGGTTTCGTTACTCTTAATCCACATTGGTAAGGTTTCAGTAACCAACATTCTGTTAGATAAAACAGGTAAAGCATTTTGTTCTCCATCAGAAAAATCGCCGGCTTTTGCCACAATTTTATATTGAACAGCTTGTATATTTTCCGGAATAGTTAAAAACCAACTTACGCTAGTATTTCCTTTGGCATCAATGGTAAAATTCCTCTCTGCCTTTGGCATCTCTCCCGAAGGGAGAGAAAGTAAGTTTTTTGTAATATCTTTATTTGTTATGGCATCGGTTAATTGTAATTGTGCAATACCTATAATTTGTTGTTCAGTTAAATTTGAAATTTTGCTTGAAAACACAATTTTATCACCTTCACGTAAAAAACGAGGAGGATTTGGTAATACCATCAGCTCTTTTTGAGTAATTGTTGTTAATGTTTTTGTTGCAGATTTAACCTCTTTGGTATGCGCCAGTAATTGTAATTTCCATCGTGTTAAAGCTTCAGGAACTGTAAAATTAAAGCTTATAGTGCCTTCTTTATCTGTTGTTAGATGTGGAAAGAAAAAGGCGGTTTCATTAAAGTTTTTTCTGATTTTTACAGATGAAAAATCTATAGGTTCTAGTTTTACTTGAGGAATAGAGTCTTTTTTCATACCATAGCCAACTACCACAACTTCATCAAGTGAATCATTTTCTGAAATTTCCATAAAAGAAATGTCTTCTAATTCTTCAGAATCTTCAACTATTTCAATTACATTATTTCCTTTTTGTAAAGTTTTAGCCGAACTTATACCTCTAATTCTTAAATTATTATAAAACCCAAACCCAAACCAATTTAGTTCATCATAATTGTTTGTTGGATAGCTAAAATAAGTTCGTTCTAAATTTCTAACATTGAAGCGATTTGTTCCAAAACTTTTATTTGCCGAGCTGTTATTATACGTATAATAATAGGTTGGATTAATTGGATTAAAATTCCATTGATGTGCTTTAAATTCATCTAAAGAAGCATCGTACATTGAGGCTAAAATTTCCGCAGTTACTTTTTCTTTTTCACTTCCTTTAATTTTAAAACTCCAAGTTTGTTCGCTTCCCGGTTGTAATTTATCTCTAAATGTAAGGGTTTCAATACTTAATTTATCAACATCAAAAGGCACAGTTATATTTGCTGTACCATTTTCAAAACTATTATAATTTACATAATGATATTTGATAGCAAAACCACCAATATCTTCTTTAGTTACAGGAATTTTTAGCGTTTTTGTTTCATTATTTAAATGAATAAAGTACGAATCAATTATTTTGTGCTGCTTTTCAACAAAAATGGTAACTGTAATATCTTTTGAAGCAGATCCTATTTTCAAAAGCACTTCATCATTTGGTAAGTAGGATATTTTATCGGTATTTATAAAAAATAATTTGCTGTCTGCTACTTGCTTATCTTTAGTACTAAAAACCGTAAAACGTTGTTCATCTTTAACGGGTTTGCCAAATTTATCTTCACAAGTAGCAATTATAATGTATTTACCTGATGTCCAATTTTGTGTATTTACAAGAAGTATTTCTTTGGGTTTTTCGGTATTAAATTCTTTTTCAAAAACCAGCGTTCCTTTTTCCCAGTTATTTTCATCACCTTCATCATCGGTATAAGGGTCGTGTGGGAACAATTGTTTAAATTCTTCTTTGCTAAATCCTTCATAATCCGGAGCATTCCAAGGGCGTTCACGCAACGGTTTTTTAGGAGCTTTTAATTTGTAAATACGCACCATACCTTTTGCCGGTACAAATTCGCCATTTAAATTTTTTGTATTGATAGTTATTTTGTTGTTAGTGAGTAGTTTATTGATATTGGAGTCAATAGAAATTGATGCTTCCATTGTATGATAACCTACTTTTACATTGGTTTCGGCACTTCGGGTTTCACCATTAATATCGGTAACATCAGCATATACTTTATAATTAAAAGTGGGCAGATCTTCAGGTAGAATTTTAGTATCAGGTATTGCTTTAAAGGTTATTTTGTAATTTCCTTCAGCATTTGTGCTCGTTTCACCGTGTGTAATTTCCATTTCTTCTGAATAAAATGAAGTACGCGAATACCAACGTGGAAACTGAGCTGTTCTAACCACTCGGTAGCTTACTTTAGCATCGCTAATGGTACTTCCTGCAAAGGCAGTTGCATTGCCGTTTACTGTTATGCTGTCATTCAATGTAAATGTTTCGGTTATGGGCTTAAATGAAGTTTCAAATTTTGGACGTTTGTATTCTTCTACAGCAATTGGAAATTCCGTATCAAAATCAAAATCATAGTCGGCATTGTCATAAAATTTACTGTCATATTCATAACTTTCATCAATATAAATAGTATATTCTCCTGTTAAACCATATGAAGGCAATATAAATTCTCCCGAAACGGAACCAAATTCATTTAGTTTTAAATCCAATTGCTTAACTTCTTGCCCGTTAAGATCTTCTAAAAGTATTTCTACATATTCATTGGTAAAAACGGAAGTTTTATCACCTTGTTTTTTTAGTAAAATAGCTTTAAAATACACGGTTTGTCCCGGTCTATAAATACTTCTGTCAGTAAAAACAAAAGGTTTAATCAGTATTTCTTCATCTTCTTCCGTTGTATCTTCATCATCGTATTTATACAAATAATAATCGCCAAAAGTAGCGGTATCATCTTTGTAGGTTACAGTAGCAACAACATTCCGGTAATATTCCTTATTATTAAATGTAAATTGCCCGTTTTTGTTGGTTACAAAGTTTTTGTTTAAAGGTTTATTGTAATCACCTGTTCTATAGTTTTTAAGGTTTATTTTGGCATTTTTAATAGGTTTTCCGGTATTTCTATTTACAACCTGGTATGTTTTATTGTTGTTTTCAATAAGTACTAAATCGGTAATTTGTACATAATTAGTTGCATAGCTGTTTTCAGCATTAAATTCTTTTTCTGTGGAAGCAAAAATCAAATAATTTCCGTTAGAAAATTCAGGTACTAAAATTTCAGTTGAATGTTGTTGAAAGTCATTTTCATTTTTTAAGTCACTTTTCCATTCATTTAGCAATTTTAAATTTTTTAAATAATCAATTTTAGCGGAATCATTGTAAATTTTATTGAAAGCTTCCATCTGTATTTTGGTAATTTTAAAAGTTTTAAAATACAGTTTATCAATATTTTTATAATTGATAAGTAGGCGAGAAGGTGTATTTATTGGTATATATTTTTCAGAAGTGATTGCAAGATATTTTTTAAGGATCTGATTTTTTAAAGCCAAACATTTTTCAGCACCTTGTGATTTTGGAAAAGCAGTAAAAGCTTGTTCGCAAATTTCTAATGCTTCTTTTCTTTTGAAGCGATGCACTTTATTGTCTTTAGGATGGTAAGTATTGGCTAATTCATTGTAAAAGTGAGCAATTTCAAAATCAATTTCTGTAGAAGTTTCGTTTTTTTGATAGGTTGATTTTAGTTGTTGTAAGGTATTTAGATAAATACTGTCCTTATTTTCAAGTACATAATTGTTTTTAACAAAATGCAATCTTTTTAAGGTTACATCAATCAATGCAGTAGGGTTGTTATCTTTTGAATGAAATAAAGTAAGATTTTTATAAATTTTTAAAGCGTATAAATGATTGGATTGTTTGTCTTTTGAAGTAAAATCAGCATTTAGAAATGAAGTGTTATTTTCTAAGAAATCCGGATTGTTAATTTCAAATTTATATGCCGGTTTAGAAAGATATCGTTCGTCTTTTTCAAAAAAATCCAAGGCATTATGTGCTAAAAAATCGTACAAAGTTGGTCTGTATATTTTAGAGTCTTTTTGAAGTTGTAAAATATCATTGATAGTATTTAAATCGTATTGTTGAGCAAGTAACCCATTTTCTAACGATTTTTGAAAATGCGTTTGTATTTCGGTAAAAATGGTAGCTAAATCCCACGTTCTAAAATCGGTAGTATCAATTTTTTCAGAAGTTTTTGTTCTGTTGTAAAATTTCCATCGGTTTTGTTGAAAATACTGCCAGTACATATTTGCCAGTACATTTTCCAACATATTTTTTGAAGGAAAATTACTTTGTGAAATTTCTGATTTTAAATTCTCTATAACTTTTAGTTGCGCATCTTCTTCTAAGGTAAGTGCAAATTTTGATTTATATAAAAGCGTTTTTACAAGTTGAGATGTATTGTTTTCTTTTTTTGCTTTTATAAAGATCTTTTCAACTTCAATTAAAGCCGATTTTGGTAAAGATTCTAACTCGAATTGATATACTTTATCCCAATCTTTTTTATAAGAATCAAAAGGTGTCTGAGCGTTTGAAAGTTGGATGCTAAAAATGAATACTAAAAATAAGATTATTGCCTTTTTCATTTATATAGGATTTGATATATAAATGTAGCAAAAGTTATACCTAAATTTAAATGATTGGTTTAAAATATGCTTAGTTAAAATAAAAAAGCCGCTTTATAGCGGCTTTTAGTATAAATTAGTTTACGAGTACAAATTCGCATCGTCTGTTTAAATCGTATTCTTCCTGTTTACACATTCCAGGTTTAACACAATTGTTTACAGGTTGAGTTTCTCCATATCCAACTGATTTTACATTGTTATTAGAAATACCTTTACTAACTAAGTATTCTCTTACAGATTGAGCTCTTTTTTCTGATAACTTTAAGTTGTAATCGTCACTACCAAAACAATCGGTATGTGCGCCAATTTCAATAATCATTTTAGGATATTTTTTCATAATGGCAACTACGTTATCTAACTCAAGCTCAGCATCGTTTCTAATATTCCATTTATTAAAGTCAAAATAAATTGGGTTTGCTTTAATTTGAGTTTTACCATTTTCTTCAACAATTTCTTTTTCAACATCTTTATAAAGTTCTAATTGCAAATTTAATGTTTTATTAATGTCTCCATTTAGGTCAGTTGTAAACTCAATTTCACTAGGTACATATAATTTTCTAGAACCGGAAAGTTTATATTTTTTATTCTTTTCTATTTCAAATGAATAAGCAGCATCGTTACCTACTATGATACTAGAAATTGTTTTATTATTTTTATCTAACAAAGAAATTTTTGAATCAGGTAATAATTCTAAAGTATTTTTATCTTGAACTATACCATTTAGAAAGTAGCTTTTTTCTTGAGTAAAACTATAAATGTCATCATCTCCAACACCTTCGGCTCTATTAGAAGAAAAGTATCCGGTTTCAGTTTTATCATCAATAACAAAAGCAAAATCATCTAAATTACTATTGATTTTGTCACTTAGATTTACAGGTGTTGCAACTGTTCCATTAGTAATTTCACTTTTAAAAATATCTAATCCACCCATACCAAAATGCCCGTTAGAGGCAAAATAGAGTGTGTTATTGCTACTTATAAAAGGGAACTGTTCTCTTAGTTCAGTATTTATTTTTGATCCTAAATTTTTAGGAGTTCCATAAGTTCCATCTGTATTAATATCAACAACAAATAAGTCAAAAGAACCTATGCTTCCCGGCATGTCTGATGCAAAATAAAGTTGTTTTTCATCCGGACTTAAAGCAGGATGCTCAACAGAATAGTTATTGCTATTAAAAGGAAGCTCAGTAATATTTGTCCAATTATCATCAACCAATTGAGCCTTGTAAATTTTTAAATGGGTTATTTTATTGGAATCTTTTCCTTTTTTACCATCAATATAGTTATTACGAGTAAAATACATGGTTTTGCCATCTTTAGTAAATACAGCGTTGGATTCGTGCATTTTTGTGTTTATTTTACTTGAAAAAGGAGTAACGTTTGCAGAATCTTTATTTATAATTTCAGCTTCATATAAATCTAAATAAGGTTGGTTATTCCAATCATATTTTTTCCCATCGTTTCTTGCTGAAGAAAAAACTATTTTATCACCATAATACGAGACACCAAAATCTGAACCAGGTGAGTTTATTGGTACTTTATGGATGGTATAAGATATTTTTATTTGACTGTTTAATGTCTCAAAAAATGATAAAGTCTCAATATCGTTATCAGAAAGAAGTTGTGCTTTCGAATTGTATTTTTTAAACCATTTGTCAGCTTCACTAAAATTTTTAATTCCTTTTAGAGCTTGAGAATATCTGTAGTAATAGGTTGGAGTAACATCATTTTCATATTTGGTAAGTAATATTTTATACCATTGAGCAGCGTCACTCATTTTTGTATTGAAATAATAACAATCTCCCAGTTTTTGATAAACATCCTGCGTTTTATTTTCTTCATTCAAAAACAATTCTGCGGCATCTAAATAAGCACGCTTTTCAAATAAATGATTGGCACGTTTTATATTTTGTGCAACCATAAGTTGTGTTGAAATTGTTAGTATAAATAGAGTAGTTAGTATTTTTTTCATTTTTGATGCTGTTTTATTAAAAGAATCTTGGAGATTTATCAAAACCATTGTTTAGGTTAAGTATATCAAGGTCATATAAAATAAATAATTCGTGTGATCCTGAACTGAAAGGTCCAAGATTTGAAGTTGTATGGTCATAGGCATAGCCAACACGTAACTCGGGAGTGGCTCTAAAATTAACCAATCCGCTTATTGCATCATCAAAGCGATAACCAATACCAAATTCTATTCTATCCTTATATAAAACATTAGCAGTTATATCAACTGATAAATCTGCACCTTCTACAGTTTTTGCCATAAATGCAGGTTTAAGTTTAACAAGGTCATTTATATCAAAAACATATCCTCCGGTTAAAAATACATGTGTTTGTTCAGTGCCTTGGTACTTCCCATTTTTTCTGTCCAAGTATTCTCCATTTAGAATATTTGGTACTGATAAACCTATATAATAATTATCAGTATTATAATAAACTCCTGCACCTATATTAAAAAAAGATTTATTGATGTTTTCTTCAAAATCAGGATCTGTAAAAACGTCGCCTGATTCTAGAACAAAATCATTAAAATTTACATCAAAAAAAGTAACTCCGGTTTTTAGACCAAATGATAAATTACCGGACTCTTCCAAATCTAATTTGTAGGCAAAATCTGCGTATAGGTTATTTTCTTTTACAACATTACCAATATCATCATTTACAAAAGAAAAACCAACTTCAATTTTTTCATTTATGGGAGTATGAACAAATATATTTGAAGATTTTGGAGAGCCATTTACACCAACCCATTGGGTTCTATGTAATGCTCCTAAATTTATAACTCCAATGTTATCTGTAGTATATGCAGGATTTATAACACTCATATTATACATGTATTGTGTGTATTGGGCATCTTGTTGAGCCCAAGATGTAGTAATTGAAAAAAGTGTAATAAATAGTAAAATTATTTTTTTCATATTTTATCTTTTAAAAGGAACGTTACTTAAAACTAAACTTAACGGCTTAAGTATAATCTTCGTTGAATTGGTTTTTTGTTATCTTTATTGAAATGAATTATAAAATAATAGACACCTGAAGGAACTAAAACTCCATCACCGTCTAATCTACCGTTCCAATCGGGTTTAGAACTATTAGCTGTGTAAACTGATTTACCCCAGCGATTATAAAATTCAACCTTAAAATTTGGATATAATTCTCGAAGATATTTAATTTTAAAAGTATCGTTTGTACCATTACCTGTTGGCGAAAAACCATCATAAATTTCAACATCATAATCGTCACATACATCTAAAGTAACTGTTACGGAAAGTGGATTTATACTTAAACAACCGTTAGTGTCACTTTCAATAGCGTAATATGTTTCTCCATCAATTAATAGTTCTGATAAACTTAATTCGTCACCATCTGGATATGCGTTATACCATATAATTGCACCACCGTTTACAGGAGATACATTTGCATTTAAATCATTAATTGTAGGTTGGTCAATTAAACAAAATTCATTTCCTAAAGAAATTAAGCTTGGAGTTCCAGGATCTGTAATAGTTACGTCAACTGATACTCTAGTTGAGCTTTCGCAACCAGTTGTAGTATTTATTTGTGTAACCCAGTACTCTTTTTGCTCTAATTGAACTGTTGGACTTAAAGGTTCAGTTTCTGTTTCAGAATTATACCATCTAATATTGCTCCCGGAAGGTTGTAAATCAGATACTATTGGAGTATTTGATTCACAAAAATTTTGGGAAGAATCAGTAGATACAGGAGCAACTTCATCATAAAAAGTTACGGATACCATTAATCTGGAAATACTTTCACATCCTGTAGCTATATCTGTTTGAGAAGCCCAATATTCTCCTCCATCAATTAAAGAAGTAGTATTTTCTAAAGGGGTAGTACTTGTTTCAGTTTCATACCAAATAATACCATCTCCGCTAGTGCTTAAATCTGCAACTGTAGGATTTAGATTTGCACAAAAAGACCTATTGGTTTCAAATGTAGTTGGAAACTGAGGAGATATTATTGAAGGAGTTACATTTAATCTTGTTTTACTTTCGCATCCCATATCAGAATCCACAATAGCAGCCCAATAAACTTTACCATCTTCAAGCGGTTCATCACCAGTATATTTTTCATCACCAGTTTCATTAATATACCAGATAATATTTTCACCATTAGTATCTAAATCATTTACAGTTGGATTTGGAGAACTTATAGTACAGAATACTTGAGAGGTTACAAAATCTGTCGGAAATTCAGGTTCATTAATTGTAACTATAACTTCAGAAACATCATCAGGACAAGCTCCATTTTCGCTTGAAACGGTATAAGTATAAGTTCCTTCAACGTTTACTTCAGGATCAAAAGTTCCTAAATATCCTCCAGATAATTCGCTTGGCCCACTCCAAGTTCCTGTAATATCAGCATCAGTACCAAGTAATTCATACAAATTTGTAGTAACTAGGTCTATTTTACATTCAGTTAAAGAAGCATCTTCACCGGCGTATGGAGCAGTATCTAAATAAACTAATGTATTAACTCTGGTAATACTCTGGCAATCTGTATTAGGATCAATTGCTGCTGCCCAATAAGTTGTTTCATTTTCTAAAACATGATCAAGAGGTAAAGGTTCTGTAGATAAAGGATTAGAATACCACGCTATGCTTTCTCCTCCAATTAAGTCAGCTATTGTTGGAGAGTCTGGTAAATATTCATCTAAACAAAAAGACTGTGTAGTTGTAATAATTGTTGGCGGAGGAACTGTAATAATTTTTATTGTCACATCAGCAGAATCTTCTGGGCATAAACCAGATTGGCTTACAACTTTATAAGTATAAATACCTTCAATATTTACATCTGGATCAAAAGTGCCTAAGTAACCACCGGTTAATTCACTTGGTCCAGTCCAACTACCATCAATATCAGGAGTACCACCTAATAAATCAAATAAATTTATTGTTTCTAAATTTACTTCACATTCTGTATATGAAGTGTCTTCTCCGGCATAAGGTGTTTTCTCTAAAGTAACTGTTGTTTTAACACGTATTGTACTTTCACAAGGATAAGAAGTTTGAACAGCCCAATAATCTTCTCCATTTATCAAAAGTGTTTCTGAGTCTAAAGGAATAGTAGAGGTTTCACTTTCATACCATAAAATATCAGTTTCAGCAGCTTGTAAATCAGCTACTGTTGGATTTGGAGGAAAGCAAAATGATTGTTCTTCTTCAACCGTTGCAGAAGGAGGATCTATTATGGTAACAGTTGTTGGTAGTCTATCACTAGTACAACCATTTTCAGTTTGTTGAACCCAGTAAGTTGTATCGTTTTCTAAAGGATCAGATAACGAAAGTAAATTCCCTCCTGTTCGAGCATCGAACCATTCAATATTACTACCGGTAGCTGATAAGCCTCCAATAGTAGAGTCATCATTAGCACAAATACCAACAAATACGTTAACGTTTGTAGGCACTTCCCCATAAATTGCAACTTCCACAGCCAGTCTATTAGGACTGCAATTATTATTTGCAATATCATCGGCATAGTAAATTGTTCCGTCTATTAACGGTGTTGATGTGTCATATTGATTTCCTCCAGTTGGAGCATCAAACCATACTATTTGTCCTCCATCAGCAACTAAATCACCAATCATACTATATTCTGTTGCACAGAAAGTTTGAAAAGAATTACCTGTAGGGTCAGGATTAGTACATTGAGAGTGAATAGATTGAGGGATAAAAAATAAAAAAATTACGAAAAGAAATATAATTTTTTTGAAGGTTAAAGAATTTTCTTTTTCCATTGAAATTAAGTTTGGTTAGTTGTTTTTTACAGTATTTAAAAGTTTAGGGGTTTAACTGTAGTCTAAATTTAGATAAAAAAAATGATTTATAGCTTTATAATATTCTAAAAATATGAAACTTTTAAACAGAGTTATTAAAAGAAATGAATACAATTTAGTTCTTTTTAAAAGTTTAATTACATTTGAATTTATTAAAATTTGGTTAAGAATGAATATACATTTTATAGCAATTGGAGGAAGTGCTATGCATAATTTAGCTTTAGCACTACACGAGAAGGGATATATTGTTACAGGTAGTGATGATGCAATTTTTGAACCTTCAAAATCCAGACTTAAAGCTAAAGGTTTATTACCTAATGAGTTTGGTTGGTTTGCTGAAAATATTACCTCTAATATTGATGCTGTTGTTTTAGGAATGCATGCAAAAGCTGATAACCCTGAATTATTAAGAGCTCAAGAATTAGGATTGAAAATTTATTCTTACCCAGAGTTTTTATATGAACAATCTAAAAACAAAACACGTGTTGTAATTGGTGGTTCTCATGGTAAAACAACTATTACATCTATGATTTTACATGTTTTAAATTATCATGGGATTAATGTAGATTATATGGTTGGAGCACAATTGGAAGGTTTTGATACTATGGTACATTTAACTGAAGAAAATGAGTTTATTGTGTTGGAAGGAGATGAATATTTGTCGAGTCCTATTGATTTACGACCTAAATTTCACTTATATAAACCTAATATTGCTTTATTAAGTGGTATTGCTTGGGATCATATCAATGTTTTTCCAACCTTTGAAAATTATGTGGAGCAGTTTTCAATTTTTATTGAATCGATAACAAATGGCGGCATTTTAGTTTATAATGAAGAGGATATTACGGTAAAAAATATTGTTGAAAAAGCTAACAATCCAATTAAAAAATACCCATATAAAGCTCCAAACTATAAAATAATTGACGGCACAACTTTTATTGAAACTAGCTTTGGAGATATGCCTTTAGAAATTTTTGGAAAACATAACTTACAAAATTTAGCAGGAGCAAAGTGGATTTGCCAACATATGGGGGTTGATGAAGATGAATTTTTTGAAGCAATTTCTGCATTCAAAGGAGCAAGTAAACGTTTAGAAAAAATAGCCGAAAATATATCAACAGTTGTTTTTAAAGATTTTGCGCACTCACCTAGTAAAGTTGCAGCTACTACTAATGCTGTAAAAAATCAATATAAAGATAGAAATGTGTTGGCTTGTTTAGAATTGCATACTTATAGCAGTTTAAATGCAGATTTTTTAAAAGAATATCAAGGAGCTTTAGATAATACTGATGTAGCTGTTGTTTTTTATTCACCAGATGCTGTGGAGATTAAAAGACTTGAAAAAATTACAGAACAACAAATTAAAAATGCTTTTAAGCGTGATGATTTAATAGTTTATACAAATCCTGATAAGTTTAAGCAATTTTTGTTCAATCAAAAATTAGATAATACTGTTTTATTGTTGATGAGTTCAGGAAATTATGGTGGTTTGGATTTTAATAAATTTAAAGAGTTAGTTTAATTTTTCTTCCAAAAAAATGGAGTAAACAGAATGAGAACAGTAAACAATTCTAATCTGCCAATTAACATTAAAAATGCACAAAACCATTTTGCATGTATTGATAGGTGAGCAAAATTATTGACAGGGCTAACAGAACCAATTGCGGGACCGATATTTCCTAATGAAGAAGAAACTGCTCCCATTGCCGATTCAACATCTAATCCAAAAAAAGTTAAAATAATAGAACTCACAATAAATATAAGCATGTATAATATAAAGAAAGCAAGTATATTATATACAATATTTTTTGGAACACTTCCTCCATCATAGCGAACAGGAATAATAGCATTTGGATGTAATAACTTTTTAAATTCTAAAAAGCTATTTTTAATCATAACAATATGTCTCACAATTTTAATACCGCCACTAGTTGAACCTGCAGAACCTCCAATAAAAAATAATGAAAACATTATCATTGTTGCAAATGAGTTCCACATAGTAAAATCGGCAGTAACAAAACCTGTTGTAGTTAGTACTGAAGTTATTTGAAATGCAGCATGCCTAAAAGCACTTTCGGTTTCTCCCCATGGTTTTGGATGATGTATGGTTGTAACTAAATTTGGGTCTTGAAAATGAAGTATTAAAACAGCCATTAACATAGTTAGCCCTATAACACCAAAAAAATAGTATCTAAATTCTTCACTTTTAAATACTTTATATATTTTGCCTTTTAATGCAAAATACGTAAGAATGAAATTAGTACCAGCTACAAACATAAAAGCAGTAATAATGTATTGTATAAATGGAGTATCATTCCAATGAGCAATACTTGCATTTTTGGTTGAAAATCCTCCTGTACTCATTGTAGCCATTGCATGATTTATAGCATCAAACCATGACATTCCTGCAAATTTGAGTAGAAAAAATTCAGTAAAGGTCAAAGAAAAATAAATTAACCAAAGTCTTTTTGCTGTTTCAGTAATTCTAGGATGCATTTTATCAGCCGAAGGACCGGGCGCTTCAGCCATAAAAAGTTGCATACCTCCAATGCCTAAAAGTGGTAAAATGGCAACCGTTAATACTATAATACCCATTCCACCAATCCAATGTGTGGCGCTTCGCCAAAATAAAATTCCTTTTGGCATGGATTCAATATCAGTTAATATAGAAGACCCTGTTGTAGAGTATCCTGAAAGTGTTTCAAAAAAAGCATCGGTATAACTTGGGATAGCTCCTGTGAAAGTGTAAGGCAATGTACCGGTTAAAGTTAACATAAGCCACCCTAAAGTTACAATTAGATAACCTTCTTTTTTTCCAATATTTTTTTTTGCATTTCTGTTAAAAAACCAAAGTGAAAAACCAATAATAATAGTTGTAATACCAGCTTTTAAAATACCCCATTTTTCCGGCTCGTTATGGTACATGCTGAAAGGAACTGCTATTAGCATGAATAACCCATTTAAGATAGATGTTAAGCCTAAAAAACTTACGATAATTTTAAAATTAAGCTGTTTCATAAATTAGTTAAATAATTTTTCAACTTTATGAATAGCTTCAGGCAAGCAAAATACAACGGCTTTATCACCGGCCATTATTTGAAAGTCACCAAAAGTCATGTGGGCTACACCATTTCTAATAACTCCTCCAAAAACAGCCTTTTTTGTTAATTGAATATCTCTAACAATTTTTTTAGTTACAGGAGAGCCCTCTTTTACTCTAAATTCAAGAACTTCGGCATCAACATTATGCAAGTTGGCAAGTTTTAATACTTCGCCTTTACGAACATGTTTAAAAATAGCACTGGCTGCCAATAGTTTTTTATTGATTAAAGTATCAACTCCAATAGCTTGAGAAATATTTATATAATCCATATTTTCAACCAAAGCAATTGTTTTTTTAACACCTTTAGATTTTGCTACTAAACACGACATAATATTAGTCTCAGAATTTCCTGTAACAGCAACAAAGGCATCCATGCCTGCTATATTTTCTTCTTCTAAAAGTTCAACATTTCTACCATCTCCTTTAATAACAAGAGCGTTAGGTATTTTTTCAGCAACTTCTTTTGCTCTTTCTTTATCTATTTCAATTAACTTGATTTTAAACTTGTTATCACAAAGATTTCTTGCAGCTTTTACACCAATTTTACTTCCACCTAAAATCATAACATCTTTAACTCCAAACTGAGTTTTACCCATTAGTTTGTAAAGTTTTTTGATACTTTCTCTAGGTGTAGAAAAATAAATTTGATCATTAGCTCTATAAATTGTTTTTCCTCTTGGAATAATTGTTTCATCACTATTTTCAGGTTTAATGGCAATAGTTATAAATTCAACATCCGAAAAACGTTCCCGAGCTTCTTTAACTGTTAGGTTAATTAAAGGGGAATTATATTCTAATGTACTGCCTAAAATATTTAAAGTTCCGTTTTCAAATTGGATGGTATCATTAAAAGCAGATTGATTTAGCAACATTTTAATTTCATCTGCAGCAAGTTCACCCGGAGAAATCATACTGTCAATACCAATTTCTTGAAAATCAATTTCAGTACTTTGAACAAATTCGTGACTCGATATTCTGGCAATAGTTTTTTTTGCTCCTAATTTTTTAGCAAGTACAGCAATAGTAAAATTAGTATTTTGAGATTCTGTAACAGCTAAAAAAATATCAGCATCCTGTATATTTAACTCTTTTAAAAGTTTAATTGACGTTGCATCACCTTTTCGGGTAATTACATCTATATGGTTACTGGCATAATCAAGTCTTTCAGTATCCTGATCAACTAAATAAATATCTTGAGATTCAAAAGAAAGCAGTTTAGCTAAATGAAAACCAACATCTCCTGCACCAGCAATAATTATTTTCATAGGTAGAAATATTTGTACAAAGATATATTACTTATTTTTGAAAAAAAAATTTGTTATGATATATGAAAATAAAGGGATGTCTATTAAATCCTGGGCTGAGGATGATAGACCAAGAGAAAAATTACTTTTAAAAGGAAAAACAGCTTTATCGGACGCCGAATTGATTGCAATTTTAATAGGATCAGGCAGTAAAAATGAAAGTGCGGTTGATTTATCTAAAAGAATATTAGCTTCAATTGATAATAATTTAAATAAGCTGGGTAAATTATCAGTTTCAGAATTACAAAAATTTAAAGGAATTGGTGAAGCTAAGGCAATTTCAATTATAACAGCTTTAGAACTGGGCAGAAGAAGAAGATTAGAACAAGCTTTAGAATTACCAAAAATTACAAGCAGTAAAGCTGTGTTTGAAATTATGCAGCCATTAATTGGTGAGTTACAGCATGAAGAATTTTGGATAGTTTATTTAAACAATTCTAATAAGGTTTTATTTAAAGAACAATTAAGCAAAGGTGGATTAACAGGAACTTTGGTTGATGTTAGGTTGGTATTTAAAAAAGCAATTGAACTTTTTGCAACGGCAATTATACTATGTCACAATCATCCTTCAGGAAAATTAAACCCTAGTAATGCCGACAAAACAATAACAAACAAATTGAAGTTAGCAGGAGAAACTCTCGATATAAAAGTTCTGGATCATTTAATTATTACTGAAAATGCGTACTTTAGCTTTGCCGATGAAAATTTATTATAGAAGCTATAATTGTATAAACTAATGCTACTAATATACACACATAAAATAACGCCGAGGCTTAATTATATTTTTAAGCATTTTTTTACCAGAATATTACAAATACCGGTAACTTTTACTACCAGAGTTGATGAGTTTGTAGCACATAATGGTCCAAAAATTACCTATTCAAAATCAGCATTAGGATCAGAGTTTTTTATAAGAAGTCACGATCTTTTATTTGAACAAGGAATAAATGATATTGATATAAATATTTCTATGTGGGATGATGTTCCTTGCTTTTTTCCGTCGGGAGAAATATCAAATATTCCGTATGATATTTTTGCTGCAAGTTTTTATTTAATAAGCAGATACGAAGAATATTTACCACATGTACAAAATGAACACGAATGCTTTCCTCCTGAAGAGAGTATAGCTTTTAAAAACAATTTTTTAGAAAAACCTGTAATTGATATTTGGGCTTTTAAATTTTTGGAGTTATTAAAAGAAAAATTTCCTAAATACTATTTTAAAACAAGAGAATTCGATTTAACATCAACAATAAATGTTAATAGAGCATTTACATACAAACACAAAGGAATTGTTAGAACAGTTGGTGGTTTTTTTAATGATTTTTTTCATTTAAGATTTGTAAATTTATACAATCGTTTATTGGCAATTTTTAATTTTAGGAAAGATCCGTATAATACTTTTTCAGAAATTTTAGAAATAAAAGATCAATTAAATATTAATACACTATTTTTCTTTTCCATTGGAGATTTTACAACATACGATAAAAATATTTCGTTTTCAAACTACAAGTTCAGATCATTAATAAAATCGGTAGCCGATTATGCAAAAATAGGACTTCAGCCATCATATTTTTCATATAAAAACGCAGAAAAGCTAAAAAAAGAAAAATTAAGGTTAGAAAATATTATCAATACTCCTGTAATTTTTTCGCGTCAGTATTATTTACGTTTAAGCATTCCCGAAACCTATCAAAATTTAATAGATTTGGATTTTGAAGAAGATTATACTATGGGCTATGTAAGGTGTGCAGGTTTTAGAGCAAGCACATGTACACCTTTTTATTTTTACGATTTGGATTTTGAAATTCAAACACCTTTAAAAATAATACCATTTGCATTTACAGATTTTACTCTAAAAGAACATATGGGACTTTCTAATGAAGAGAGTTTACATAGAATTTTGAAATTAAAACAAGAAGTGAAAAAAGTAAACGGAACATTTGTGTCGGTATTTCATAATGAAACGTTAAGTGAAAATAATTACTGGAAAGGTTGGAGTTCCATTTATAAAACAATGGTAACAAAATAAAAAAACACCAAAAAAAGAATTTTAATAGAATGAATATAAAGCACATTTTTTTTGATTTAGATCATACGTTGTGGGATTTTGAAACAAATTCTGATAAAGCTTTTGAAGTAATTTTTGAAAAACACAAAGTAAAAGTTAGTTTGCAAAAGTTTTTAAATTATTATAGAGACATTAATCAGCATTATTGGAAATTATATCGAGAAGAGAAAATTTCAAAAAACGATCTTAGATATGGAAGGTTAAAAGATACTTTTGATAAAATAAAACATAACGTTTCTGACGATTTAATTCATAATTTATCAGTTGATTATATTGAAGTTCTTCCGGAGAATAATGAACTTTTTGAAGGTACTCACCAAATTTTAGAACATTTATCTACAAATTATAAGCTTCATATAATTACCAATGGTTTTAATGAAGTTCAGTATAAAAAGATTGAAAATTCAGGATTGAATAAATATTTTGATAAAATTATTACATCAGAAGATGCCGGTGTAAAAAAACCAAATCCTATCATTTTTAACTATGCCTTAAAAGTTGCAAATGCAACCTCACAAGAATCTATAATGATTGGCGATAACTGGGAAGCTGACATTATGGGAGCTAAAAATGTTGGTTTTGATGTAATTTATTTTAATTATTATTCACAACCTGTTTCCGAAAATATAAAATCTGTAACAACTTTAGAACAAATAAAAAAATATTTATAAGTAATAATATTGTTTTTTAGATGTTTAAAAACTATGAGATACTTAAAGTATATATCAATATTTTTAATAAGTTTTCTGATTAAAAGTTGCACCAAAGATGTTGATTTTGATCAAATTGATGATGCCAGTATTAAAACGGAATATATTTCAACGCTTGTATATTTTAATCTAACTGCCACAAATTTTTTAGATGAATTTAATAATGAAATTACAAGTATAGGCGACATCATTGATGCGCCAATTTCGGATGAATCACAAGATTATTTGGAAAAAATTGAATTCACCATTATTACAGAAAATTCATTTGATAGAGATTTTTTAGTACAAATTGCTTTTTTTGATAAAAACAATACGCTAATTTATACTTTACAGCCAGATGTTTACATTCCGGCAAATACAACAACTTTAACAACAATTATAGAAATACCCGAAACAGATATTGATGTAATTTACAATACCGAATATTTTGGTTTTATATTATCTCTTTTACCAAGTTCTGACGGAAGTGTCATTTCAAATTCCGATACATCAACATTAAATTTAAAATCATCAGCAAAGCTGTTTTTTAATTTTAGAAAGATATGAGGAAATTGCAAATATTAGTACTTCTTGTTTATGCCATAAACTATTCTCAAAATAAACAAGTGTTATACGATTTTGCTGGTTTGCCTCAAACTTTAATGATGAATCCAGGAGCCGAAGTTGACAATAAATTTCATATTGGTTTTCCCATTTTATCACAAATTTCAGTACAAGGAGGATTTACAGGATTTTCTACGTACGATATTTTTGCCGACAATGGAGTTGATATTAATGATAAAATTAGAGATGCCATACATGGTTTTGGTAAAACCGAATTTACCATGGTAAATCAACAATTAGAAATTTTAAGTGGTGGCTATCGTCTAAAAAATAATGATTATTTAAGTTTTGGTTATTATCAAGAGTTAGATTTTTTAGCAAAAATTCCACGTGATTTGGTCGATTTATTTTACGAAGGAAATACAAATATAGGGAGGCGTTACTCTATGAAAAAAATGACTGCCAGAGCCGAGATGTTGGGCGTTTTACATGTTGGTTTATCTAAAAAAATTAATGATAAATGGCAAATAGGTGGTCGTGCTAAAATTTATTCAAGTGTTTTTAACGGAAAAACAAAACAAAATAAAGGAACATTTTATACTGAATATGGTACTAATAACATTTACAAACACAATTTAGAAAATGTAGATTTTTTAATGCAAACATCCGGAATGTTTTTAGATGATTATGATGATGTAACACCATCGTACGTTCAAAGTAAATTATTTTTTGGAGGTAATTTGGGACTTGGTTTAGATGTAGGATTTACACATCATTTAAAAAAGCAATGGACAGTTAGCGGAAGTATACAAGATATTGGTTTTATATACAATACAAAAGATGTAGAAACGTATCAAATAAAACATGGATATTATCAAATTGAAGGAATTCAGGTATATTTTGACCCGAATAATCCGGAAGATTATTGGAAAGATTTAAAAGATGATTTTGATGAAAAAATTGTGTTAGATACAATTTACAAAAAGTACATTTCTATCAGACCCGTAAAATTAAACGGAGCAGTGAGTTATTCTTTTGGACGTCCGTATTATGACGATTGTCGTTTTTTAACAAGTAACGAATTATATACTAATAAATTAGGATTTCATCTTTATTCTACAATTGGTGCAGTTCATTCTTATTTGGCAGCAACGTTATTTTATGAGCGAAGAGTAACTAAACATTTAGATACCAAATTTACATATACTTTAGATCCGTTTTCGTATTCAAATTTAGGTGTAGGGCTATCTACACAATTTGGAGCTTTTAATACCTATTTTATAGCAGATAATTTATTGAAATTAAATAATGTGTATAACGCTAAAAGTGCAAATTTTCAACTAGGGATTAATTTTATTTTTAACAATAAAAATTAGTACATTTACAAATAATAAATGAAGAAAAATCAAAGTTTTTTAATTATGAATAAAGCATCTAAATTCAGTTTTATATTTCTACTATTAAGTTATTCAGCAATGTTTGCTCAAAAAAGTATCAACTCATATAAATATATAATTGTACCAATACAGTACGAATTTCAAAAATCTGAAGATCAGTATCAGATAAATTCGTTAACAAAATTTTTATTTAATAAAGCAGGTTTTACTGCAGTTTTATCTAATGAAACATATCCTGAAGAGCTATTAAAAAATAATTGTTTAGCATTAAAAGCTGTTGTAAATAATAACTCAAGTTTATTTACAACTAAGGCTACTATTGATTTGATAGATTGCTACAACAACAAAGTTTTTTCTACCAATGAAAGAAAAACGAAAGAAAAAGAGTATAGAAAAGCTTATCATGCTGTAATTAGAGAAACTTTTGAAGATATTGAAGCACTTGGATATGCTTATAATGGTTCAGAGAGTGTTATTATTCCGGAAGTGGAGAAAAGAGAAATAATTTCAAAAACAGTAGAACCTGCAAAAGCGGAGAACAAACTTACTGAAGCTCCTAAAAAAATATTGGGGGAAGATAGAATAGAAGAAGTAACAGTTCCTTTAGTAGAAAAACCTGTAGTGGTTCCTGAAATTGTAAAACCTATGTCTAAAAGTGCTTTTGTAAAAGCTATTGAGGGAACATACAATTTTGGCAAATGGGGAAATTCAAAAATTACATTAAAAGGAGAACATTATTCTGTTGTAAGTGGCGAAGAAAACTTTGAATTTGCAACCTTGTATAAAACATCTAAACCTAACTTTTATATTATTAAATGGAATGCATTTAAGCAACCTCAATTAGTTGAAATGGATAGTGAAGGTAGCTTAAAAGTTGATTCTGAAAATGGTGTAGCTATATACAAACGAATAAACTAATATTTATATTTGTTTTTCCAACGATTTTTTAAAAAATCACGAATAGCATTTTCACGAGCGTTATTTCCCGGTTCGTAAAGTTTAGTATTCTTTATTTTTTCAGGTAAAAATTCTTGTTCAACAAAATTACCATCGTAACTGTGAGCGTATTTGTAATCTTTGCCGTAATCCAATTCTTTCATTAATTTGGTAGGCGCATTACGTAAATGCAATGGAACTGATAAATCACCTGTTTCGTTTACCAAAGCTTGTGCTTTCCCTATGGCTTCATAAGAAGCATTACTTTTTGGAGAACTTGCCAAATACACAGCACATTGACTTAAAATGATGCGCGATTCAGGAAAACCAATAATATTTACCGCCTGAAAAGTATTATTAGCTAAAATTAGCGCAGTAGGATTTGCATTTCCAATATCTTCCGAAGCTAAAATAAGCATTCTTCTGGCAATAAATTTAGCATCTTCACCACCTTCAATCATTCTGGCAAGCCAATAAACAGCTCCATTAGGATCACTTCCTCTAATAGATTTTATAAAAGCCGAAATTATATCGTAATGTTGTTCACCTGCTTTATCGTATAAAACAGTGTTTTTTTGAATTTTACCAAGCACCATTTCGTTAGTAACTATAATAGGCTCTTCTTCAGAATTTACAACCAATTCAAAAATATTCAACAATTTTCTGGCATCACCACCCGAAACACGTAACAAAGCTTCTGTTTCCTTTAGGGTAATATCTTTTTTAGAAATCACTTCATCTTTTTGTAATGCACGTTGTAGCAATTCTTCCAAATCACTTTTACTGAAAGAATTCAAAATATACACCTGACAGCGCGAAAGTAATGCCGGAATCACCTCAAAACTCGGATTTTCAGTAGTAGCACCAATCAAAGTAATCCAACCTTTTTCAACAGCTCCTAAAAGTGAATCTTGTTGAGATTTGCTAAATCTATGAATTTCATCAATAAATAAAATTGGGTTTTTAGTGGTAAACAAGCCACCGCTTTGTTTCGCTTTTTCAATAACATCTCTAACATCCTTAACACCCGAACTAATAGCACTAAGCGTATAAAAAGGCCTTTCAGATTCCTTAGCAATAATATAAGCCAATGTAGTTTTTCCAATTCCCGGCGGTCCCCCAAAAATAAGCGAAGGTATAAGTCCTTTTTTAATATGCTGAGTTAAAGCACCATTTTTACCCACCAAATGTTGCTGGCTAATATAATCGTCTAACGTTTTTGGCCTAATTCGTTCTGCTAAAGGTTCATTCATAAAGTAAAAATACTAATAAATTGGGTAAATAATTGTTACATATTTAGGTTTAATTTTCTAGTTTCATTAAATAAAGTTAATATTTTGTGCGTTGCACTGCATTATATTTGTGCCGGGCTATCCGTTATATCTTTTTTGGTGGTTGAGCGGAGTCGAAATCCAAAAAAGGATGTCACTTCTATCCCTAACGCTTAAAATTAAAGTAAATTTCATATTTTTATACAATGCCACAAAATCAAATTAAATACAATTCTAAAGCTTTATATGTACCTGTTTTAGCTTTAATTATAATTTGGATAATTTATGTTATTGAGATAAAATTCAAACTGAATTTTAATTCATTAGGAATTTACCCAAAAACGGTAAAAGGACTTAGAGGAATTTTGTTTTCGCCTTTCATACATAGCGATATTAAACATTTGCTAAATAATTCAGTACCTTTATTTGTAATGTTATGGTGTTTGTATTATTTCTATTATAAAATTGCTAATAAAGTATTGATTCTAGGAACAATTTTAACAGGTTTATTAACTTGGCTTATAGGTAGACCATCCTTTCATATAGGTGCAAGTGGCGTTATTTATTTATTGGTGAGTTTTATTTTTTTTAGTGGAATTTTTAGAAAATACTATCGTTTAATAGCGCTTTCATTAGCAGTTGTGTTTTTATATGGAGGTATGGTATGGTATATTTTACCGGTTGAAGAAAGAATTTCTTGGGAAGGGCATTTAGCCGGTTTTTTGGTAGGATTGTTATTTGCTTTTATTTTTAGAAGATTAGGTCCTCAGCCGGAGAATTTTACATTCACTAAAAATGAAGAATTTGAAAAACTATTTGACGATAACGGAAATTTTATTCCACCCGTTGAAGATGAAGAAATCCTGGAGCAAAAAGCTGACAGCGAATAGTTAATAGTGAAAAGCGAATAGGAAATAGGGAATAGGGAATAGGAAATAGGGAATAGACAACACCCAACAACTAATAACTAACCCAATCTTTGTCTAGTAGCTTCATATAAAAATGCACCACAAGCAACAGAAACATTTAAAGATTCTATTTCTCCTTGTAAAGGTAATTTAGCCTTTTTATCTACAATTTTTAAAATAGATGGATTTATACCTCTATCTTCCGAGCCCATAATAATAGCAGTAGGTTGTGTAAGGTCAATGTCGTAAATTAAATTATCAGTTTTTTCAGTAGCAGCAACTAATTGTATTTCTGCCGCCTGAAATTGAAAAATAGCATCTTTAATATGATCTACTTTACAAATAGGAACTTTAAAAGCAGCACCTGCTGATGTTTTTATGGTGTCAGAACTTACAGGAGCATTTCCTTGCTTTTGAATAATAATACCATTTACACCGGTACATTCAGCAGTTCTTATAATTGCACCAAAATTCCGAACATCGGAAATTTGGTCTAACAATAAAAAGAGTGGAGTAGAAGTAGTTTCTAAAGTTTTAGAAATTAATTCATCTAAATCAGCAAATTTTATAGGCGAAATTTCTGCAACAACTCCTTGATGATTGCCATTTTTTGAGAGCCTGTTTAATTTTTCAACAGGTACATAACTTGTTGCTATAGTATTCTTTTTTATAAGCGTGTTCAATTCAGAAAATAAATGACCACCTAAACCTTTTTGTAAAAAAACCTTACTTATGGTTTTTTCTGAGTTTATAGCTTCAATAACAGCTCTAATACCAAATATTTTTGAAATTTCGTTTTCCATTTTGCAAATGTAGTTATATTGTGGGAATAAAGTCTAATACAAATATTCTATTTATTTAAATTAAGGTATAGTTTTTGCTGATATTTTTTCAAAAGTTAAAAATTTATTATTATGAAATATGTATTTTATTTAAGTTTTATTTTATGTTTCACAAGTGTTTTAGGGCAGAGCCCTGTAAGTGAGAGTCTTAATAAAGAAAAAGGAGGGCGGTTAGAGATTAGTCAAAGTAGAGAAATTAAAGGGACAGATTTTATTTATGATGAATGGAATAAAGGAATACTTGTATTAAACGACAGTGTTTTTTCAAAGCAAGATTATTTAAAATACGATACATATAAAGATCGAGTTTTAATTAAAAATATGAATAACATTAGTGAAGTTATAGAAATTAAAGATAAATCTTTTACCGGTTTTTCTATTATTGAGGGTAAAAAAAATATAAAGCATGATTTTGTTAAAATTCCAAGTGAAAATTTTAAAGATGAAGACCAAGGAGGATTTTATGAAATAGTATTTAATAAAGAAAATACTAATTATTTTATAAAAAAGAATAGTAAAGTTTTATATGACCCAAATAGAAGCAAAGGAACACAAACTATAAATAATTATCCTTTGGAATATCGCGATATAGTTGAGTATTATATTAAAAATAATGAAGGGTTATATGTTAATGTTAAGCTTAAGAAAAAAGATATTAAATCAATTTTAACAAACCACTCGCAAGATATAGATTTTTATATTAAAGCTAACAAAATAAAATTTAGTAAAGAAAATGACGTGATGAAGTTGATAAATTATTATTATTCTTTATGATATGATAAAAAAACCATCTCAAAAAAGAGATGGTTTTTTGGTATTAAAAAGTTTTATATTTTAATAACCTGTATTTTGTTCCATATTAGAGTTAGCATCCATTTCCGATTGAGGGATTGGCCATGCCAATCTATAATCACCATAAGGAATAGTATTTAAAAAATTTTGTTCTAATTCAATTTTCTCAATATCTTTTCCTGTTCTAACTAAATCGTCAAAGCGAAATCCTTCAAAAATTAATTCTTTTCTTCTTTCATTAAGAATATCATCTTTTGTTACTGAAGTATATGCAGTAGCTCCTCTATTAGAGGTAATTAAGTTTAATTGCGTTAAAGCATCTCCTCCTGTTTCAAATAATGCTTCGGCATAGTTTAAAATTACTTCTTCATATCTTATTAAAGGAATATTATCGTACCCTTGGTTATCAGGGTATTTGCCAATATTGACAAGATAGGTATTTCCTCTTCTGTTTGTATCATAACCTAAAATATCAGCACGTACATCACCTTCTTCATATAATGTAGCAACATTTGGTAAAGCAGAAACATCACCATAGCTACCTACACCATTATCTGTTCTATAAATATATGCTAATCCATTAATACCTTGATTATCAGTAGCACTAAATGCCAATTCAAATATCGAGTTAACATTTTGGTTACTTTCCCAAGAAGAAATATAGTTATCTTTAGGTATTATTGAGTATTTACCAGAATTAATAACAATTTCAGCAGCTGCTTTAGCCTCTCCCCACATTTCAAAATATAGAGCAACTCTAGATTCTAATGCTTTAGCAGCATATTTTGAGAAAAATTCTTTATTAGAGCTAACACTCATTAAATCATAAGCGGTACCTAAATCGCTTAAAATAAAGTTTTTTACTTCTTCAATTGTATTTCTTGATCTGTATAATTCTTCTTCGGAACTTGTAGAACTTAAAAATTGAGTTATATAAGGAACTCCTAAATTTCCTCCAACATGCTGCTGTCCATAAGTTTTTAATAAATCAAAATGTGCCAAAGCTCTTATTGCGTATGCTTGCCCTTTAATATGATTTCCTTCATCAAGATCTCCTTCAAGTGAATTGAGATCAGTATTTATGATAAGATTTGCGCTTGAAATAACAGAATAACAATTATCCCATATATAACCGGTATTGGCTGAATATGTAAAGCCAGCTTGAGTTGTAAATCTTCCGGAGTTACCATTTGAGAAACAGTTATCTGTTCTTACTTCGTTTGTTACAATATAATCTCTACCATAGTATTCTGAATTTGTCATACGACTATATGCTCCTTTAATTAAGGCATAAAGATTATCAACACTTACTATTCCTGTTTCAGAATCCTTGTTTTGTTTAAGTGCAGGATCCAAATCATCGGTTGTACACGCATTTAGTATAACTAAAAATATTAATGCGAATACAATTTTATATAAATTATTTATTTTTTTCATGAGTTTTTAAAATTTAACATTAATACCAAAAATAATTGATTTAACAGGAGGTGTAGTTAATGAAGTAAAACCTGTTGCATCAACTTCAGGGTCATATTTTAAATTATCATCTTTAACCCAAGTATATAAGTTCGTTCCACGAACAAATACTCTTAAGCCATCTAAACCAATAGTATCCATCATTTCGTTGTTAAAGTCATAGCCAAAAGTTACATTCTTTAATCTTATATAATCACCATCGTATAAAAATTTTGAATGACTCATCCAAGGTCTTCCTGTATATTCAAATTTACCATATCTAGTACCTTCATCTCCTGGTTGTTGCCATCTGTCTAATAAAGCATCGACACCTTGATAATATACTACAGAATATACATCAGTACCATTTGTATAACGAGCCCAATCTTCATATACTTTATTACCTCCTGAATAGTAGGCGTTAGCATCAACAAAAAAGCCTTTAAAATCAACATGTAAGTTTAAGCCTGCAGTTAATTTTGGTAAAGCACTTTCTCCTTGCCATACTTGGTTAGCCTCATTAAAGTTAGAAGTTGTTTCGCTTCCTTTACCATCTATATACCATGTTTCATTACCTGTATCAGGATCTACACCTGCCCAAGTTGGCATATACCAACCATAAACAGGATGGCCAGACTCAACTCTTCTTGTAGAAGTAGTTATGTTAATTTCTTCACCATTTAGGTCTTTTGCTAATTTAGTAACTTCGTTTTTATTTGTTGCTAAATTACCACCCAAGCTTAAATTAAAATCTTCTGATCGTACAATATCAAAATTAATTTCCATCTCAAACCCTTTATTTTCCATTTCACCAATATTTTTGGTTTGATAGATAGATCCATTACTGTCCGGTATACCAGTAGTTTGTGAAAGTGGCACATCTAATAAAAGATCTTTTGATTTTCTATTGAAGTAGGCTAATGAACCTGAAATTCTATTATCAAACAAGCCAAAATCAATACCTAAATCTAGTGTGTTTGATGTTTCCCATGTTAAATCTTTATTACCAAAAGTTCCAGGGTAAGAAGCTCCTTCTCCAGCATAATCTGCATCAAAATTTAAAAGAGACTGGTATCTATTTAAACTAATGTTAGCATTACCGGTTTTACCATAGGAAGCTCTTAATTTTAAATTGGTTAAGAAGTCTGCATTTTGTAAGAAATTTTCTTTGTGCATATTCCATGCAGCACCAACAGACCAAAAATTACCCCATCTATTGTCTGAACCGAATCTTGAATTACCTTCTCTTCTGTAGGTTGCATCTAAAATATATTTACTGTCAAATCCAGCATAATGAATAGTTCCCATATATGAGGCTACATGCCAGTCATAATAAGTTGAATTTGCAGTTGTTGGATTTCCTGCTGTATTTAAATTTGTTAAGCCTACATCACTAAAATTATCAGCATCAGCTTCTAAATAATAGTCTCTGTTTGTTTGATATTCTTGTAATACTTTAAAATCAAACTTATGACTATCATTTAATTGTAATGTATAGTCTAAGGAGTTTTGGAATACATAAGTGGTATTACTATTATGAGCTTGCCATCCATAACCATTTGAACTGGATCCATCACCACTTATTGGGTTTCTATATCTTTTATAATTATAAACTATATAATCAATATTCGCTCTGGTTGTGAACTTTAAATTTTCAATAGGTGTTTCCCATTCTAAAGAGTTATTGGAAATAATTCTGGTATATTTAGAATCATCAATATCTTCTTCAGCAATCCACAGTGGATTTGGTAATGTTGTATTTAGATTAAGAGTACCATCTTCATTATATGGCTGTTCAATTGGAGGCATAAAATATTTAACAGTTCTAGGAGATGAAAAATATGAACTTGCTTCTAATAATCCATCTTGATATGTATATGAAGCAGAATTTAATGTGCTGAATTTTAATTTTTCAGTTAGATTTTTGTTAAAATTTAAATTGCCAGTATATCTTTCAAATTCAGACCCAATTACAGTAGCTTCTTGTTTAAAATATCCAAAGGCAGCATAGAAATTAGAATCTTCATTACCTCCTGTAGCAGAAATATTATATTCTTGTACTGGAGCATCATTATTTTTGATTCTTTTATCCCAATCAGCTTCAGGGCTTCCAGCTTCTCGCCAAGCAGCATATTCTTCTCCTAAATACATGTCATAAAATTCTCCTGCTTCTTCGACATTAGCTAAATTATAAATAGGACCATATGTATTGTAAACAGCTTCATAAGCAAGTTCCATTCTTTCTTGCCCTGTTAAGACATCAGGGCCATCAGTTGCATCATTTGAAAAACCATATGAAGAAGTAAAGTTAAAAGAAGTTTTACCTTCCTTACCTGTTTTAGTTGTAATCACAATTACACCATTTGCTCCACGAGCTCCATAAGCAGCTGTTGCTGAAGCATCTTTTAGAACAGTAATACTTTCAATATTATTACTATTGATACTTGATAATGCTGATAATGATGAGCCAGAAGTAGTTGCAGAAATATTTGAATTATTCATTGGTACACCATCAATAACATAAAGCGGTTCATTACCTGCTGTAATTGAACTAATACCACGAATTCTTATATCTGTTGTTGAACCAGGGGTTCCCGAATTACCACTAAATACTAAACCTGCTACTTTCCCTTGTAACACTTGATCAACGGAAGCTACTGGGACTTGAGCAATTTCATCAGATTTAATTTGAACAGTAGAGCCGGTAAGTTCAGTCTTCTTTTGAGAACCATATCCCATAATAACAACTTCTTCAAGTATATTAGAGCTAGATAAAAGAGCATTAATAGTGTTAGATGCACCAATGGCTTTTTCAACAGTAGTCATACCAACATAGCTAAAAACCAGAATATCTCCTGTATTCGCTTTTATGGTATAATTACCGTCAAAATCTGTTTGGGTACCATTTGAAGTACCTTTAACTATAACATTCACTCCAGGTAATGGTCCACTTTCATCAGAAACTGTACCTGAAATTGTTTTTTCTTGTGCAAAGGTAAATTGCACGAGTAACGCTAGAATAAGCGTTAAAATTCCATTAAACTTTGTTTTCATTGTAAAATTGTTTGAATTAAATTTTGTCAAAAATCTTAAATAATTATTAAATTACCTAATTAACGGATAGAAATCAGTTAAGTGTAATTACTAATAAATTATAAAGATATTTATTTTTAGATGAGTAAATATTAATATGGTTGCTTTTAAATTAATACAATTTGGTGGTATCAATAAAATTATATATTAAAGCTATAAAATAAAAGTTAAGGTATATTAATAATGAATAATCATATCCCATTTAGGATAATAAAAAAACCATCAAAATTTAATTTTGATGGTTTTTTTTATGGATAAAAAATTACTATTCCTTTATCAAATTTGCTTCAAAATAAGGGGTAGTTAAACCACCTGCGCCGAACCAATATCCATCTACTGACCAGCCATCTTGGAATAAATTATATTGAATATTTAATTCACCTGTTGCTTCATCATAGGTACCGGTACCTGAAACGGTATAATCGTATAACGCTCCACTGTAAAGAGTAGTAAATATATATTGCTCTTCAATTGTTACAACACCTTCAGTATCAATTGTATAATGAACTACACCTTCTTGTTGAATAGTTTCTCCCCATACTTCATATATCCATTCTTGGTTTAATCCTGAAATAACTAATAAGCCTTCACAGTCGATACCTGTTATAACATGACTTGGCCAACCATCTGGTGCGTAAAAATCTTTTACATCTGTTCCTCCCCAAATAATTTCATTATTTTTGAAATTATTGATACCAACTTCTTCAATTGTATATGATTCACCTGATTTAATAATTTTAGCTAAAACAAAGAAGTTAGCTTCACAAATAAGTTCATTATCAATTGCTCCTTCAAAAACATAATTTTCATCATTAATTAAACCTGCTTGATTGAATGTTAAGTCTAAATCTAGAGTTCTTATAATTTCTTCATTAGCAGCATAAAAATCTGCAACTACATAATATTCACCATCAGGAGTGTCTGAAGATAGTACATAGCTTTCAAATGCGCCACCATCAGCACCACCAACTATATCTGCATTGTTTGGTGCACTTGATATAAGTAATCTCATGTCAGCAAAATCTGTTGGATCAATTTCTTCTCCAGAGCTATCAGTTGTTGTTTCAGACATAGCCCAACTTAAGTCAATAGCTAAATCTCCGTCTTCATAATTTAAAATTGTAAATTCCATAGTTGCTGGAGTAAGTAGTGCATTTGCAGTAGTATTATCTCCAATTTGAATTTTAACAGTTTCTTTATCTTCAACCAAGTCATCAGATAGAATTTTAATCTTCCCTGTTGCACTTAATGAGCCTGCAGGAATTGTTAAAGAACCATCTACAGTATAATCAGCTCCAGATGTAGCGTTACCACCAATTTGAAAAACTTTTAGTTTAATATCAACTAATTGCGCAGTGCTCAATGTAGCTGTGAATTGATATTCAGAGTCGTCTTCTATCAATGTTTTGTTACTAACTGATGTGGTAACTGTCAATGATGGAGACGTAGGTATAAATGTAGAATAACCATCATTATCTTCCTGATCACATGAAACCGCAAACAGTCCGATAGTTATTACTGCAATATATAAAAATATGCTTTTATTTATTTTTGTTATCATCTCTTTAATTTTTAATATTGTTAATTTACTCAACTATTTTTACAAGTCTTTCGTAAAATTCTCTCGGTCCAGATCCTGCAGTTAAATAACCAACAGTAATTTGTAATACATCCTCACCGGTTTCATCATTTTTAGTTGCTATGTTTGATCCTTCGCATGGAGCTGTTGTAAAAGCAAAATTTTCACAAGTAATTATAGGTTGTGTATTTAGTGTTACAGCATTTCCATCAGGATCAGTTTCTAAAACTGTAATAGCACCGGTATCACTATCAACTGTAAAATAAAAATCATTAGGTTTTCCAGTATCGTCACTTGGCCATGCACTTATACCGTAATGCTTATAAATAGCTGCATCTACAGATTCAATTACTACCGTATCATAGAAATAATCAGGATAATAAACACCTATCCTCCAATAATCTCCTTCAATTACACTATAGGTTCCTGCAAAACGTGTAGAAACGGTTACTTTTGTACTAGCATAATTTATGCGCTCTCCGTTACTAGTTGTTACATAATAGTCAAATATCCAGTAGTCACCAACTTTATAATCTGTATCTGATGTTGATAATGCACTACCATCGGCTTGTAATCCTTCAACCATTTCTGAGAAGTTAAAAGTGAAGCTAACCATACTATTTTGATCTGTAGTTGGAACATCAATAGTTTTAAAATCACTAACTGTATTAGAAACTACAGTTTCTTTTACTTCTTCTCCATCAGTATCTAAAACTGTTTTTGTTGTATAAAAAGTTTTAGCAACTCTAATACTTGTAGTTTTAACATCACCTTGGAATACTCTTATATTTGAGGTGTAAGGACCATTATTCCCAACAACGTAATTTATAGAAGTGTTTTTTACGTCTAGCAAACCACCTTCTGTAATTTTACCATCTGGGTTATCAACATTTAAATCATCATCATTACATGCATAAAAAGTAATTAATGATAAAAATAAGATGCTTAATTTTTTTATTGCTTTCATATTTTTAATTTGATGTTTTAATTATTTAGTTCATCCACCATATAGGGGTTGTTAATAAATCAGGGCCTTGTGATGCAACTGCTGCATCATAATTTGCTTTATTAACTGAACTTTCTGTTGTTGGATAATTATATCTAGAAGGAATTTCTTTTAAAGCACCTTCAATAGCCGGAGTTAATTCAGGGTATCCTGTTCTTCTCCATTCTGTCCATGATTCAACACCTTGTGAAAATAAAGCAACCCAGTTTTGTGTTGCAATTTGTTTTAAAGCAGCAGATTTTTCAGGATTTAGAATTTGAGAATCTAAAAAAGATGTAGATTCAGCCGCCGGAACTTCATTAAATTCTAAAGAAGCAGCAATAGCTTCCTTAAAGTAATTATTAGCATTTCCAGAAATATATCCTTTTGTAGCAGCTTCTGCCATTAAAAACTTTAATTCTGAGTTTGAAATAAAGAAACCAGGTAGCTCCGGACGTAAATAAAACTCACCTAAAGGAGATACATTTTCATAATTATAATCATCATTAGGAACATCAGTATAACCAGAAGGTTTACCTCTAAACTCTCCGTCTGCATTTTCCCCGGCATACACACTTAATCTAGGGTCACCGCTATTTTGTAAAATTTCTACTATTGCAGAATTAATTTTCCATTCACCTCTTGTTCCAAAAACTATAGTTTCATATAATGGATTAGCACTTGGATCTGCACCTAAGTATACTAATTTAGCTTCATCATCATTAGTGTTAAATAAATTACCTGCACTAACTAATGCTTGTAATTGAGAGGCAACATTCATTTTATCAGAAGCTCTCATAAGTACTCTAAATTTTAATGAACTGGCAAATTTTTTCCATAAAGAAGCATCTCCTCCATAAAGGATATCATTAGTTGCATCTATAGATCCAGAAGTATTTAATAAAGCTATAGCATTATCTAACATAGATAAAATTCCTTTATAAACAGTTTCTTGACTGTCATATGCTGGAGCAATAATTCCTTCTTCTGCTTTTATAGCTTCAGTAAAAGGTATATCTCCATATACATCTGTTAAAAATGCAAAACCATACGCTTGAAGTGTTAAGGCAACTCCTTTCATATTATTATTATCTTCACTTTCAGCATTTATGTACATTGCATTTGCATCAGAAATAACATCTTCATAAAAATTATTCCAAACAGATGTAATTACATTTTGACGAGGTGTATAACGTTCTTCATCATTATATTGAACTTTAGCAAAATGTTGTGACCAACATGCACCCATATCTCCACCAATAAATGTACTGTATGAATTGTTTTGGGCAGATCTGATTACTCCAGGAATAAGTAAGTCTGCCGGAACAGCGGTAGGATTGTTAGGATCCTGATTTATTTCATCAAAATTACTATCACAACTTACTGATACCAATAAGCCAAATAATAAAAATGTTATAATTTTTAAATGTTTCATATCTTTAAATATTTTTTTAATAGTTTACGTTATAGTTTTAATTGAATATTAAAACCAACACTTCTGGCAGAAGGTAATTGACCAAATTCTTGTCCTTGCTCAGCATTATCATCACTAAAAGATGATTCAGGATCAATATGAGGAACATTCTTATGTAATATTGCTAAATTACGTCCCACTAATGAAAAACTAATATCAGTAAATAATGTATTCTTGATTAGGTCTTTAGGCATTTTATAAGTAAGCATTACTTGTCTAAGCTTAACATAAGATGCATCAAAAACTGAACTTTCTACTACACTGTTAGAATAAGCTCTTTTATTGTATTGTTCTGCACTAACTACTACTGTGTTAGGAACATATTCCCCATCAACTAACATTACACCGTCTCCTACTACACCAGTTTCTCTACCAACAACAGTTTCTGCTAAAACACCCGCATATCTTCCCCATGTATTTGTCATAGTATGTATATCTCCACCAATTTTAGCATCTATTAAAGTATTTAAACTAAAATCCTTATAAGTAAAAGTGAAACTAGCTCCACCAGTCCAATCAGGACTAATATTACCTAATACTTTTGTGCCGCTTGCAATTACAGGTAAACCATCTTCATATAAAACTTTTCCATTTGGTCCTCTTTCAAAGTAAGTTCCAACGATTGAACCATAAGGTTTACCCTCTCTTGCTTCTAATGTCATATTCCATTGGCCACCTAAAACTAATGATTCTAATCCTCCTAAAGATTCTACAGTATTTTCATTTTTAGCAAAATTTAAATCTAAGTCGAATTTAAAATCACGGCTATCAACTATAGTTGCACCTAATTGTAATTCAATTCCTTTGTTATTCATCTCACCAACATTTTGTACTGTACTTAAGTAACCTGATGAAGCAGATATTTGAACAGGAACTATTAAGTCTTCACTAGTTTGATCGTAATAAGTAGCATTTAAACGTAATCTGCTATTAAAAAATCTTGCATCCATACCAACTTCGTAACCATTTGTTGTTTCTGATTTAATGTTTGGATTATTTAATTGAGAAGGTAAAATTGCTACAGAGTTTCCACCCCATGTTTCTGTTTCAAATTCATAAACAGGTTGTAATTGATATGGGCTTAATGCTCCAATACCACCTACTTCAGACCAGCTTCCTCTAACTTTCAAAAATGATAAAGCATTAGAATCAATTTTAAACATATCAGTAATAACAGCACTCATAGAAACTGATGGGTAAAAGAATGAATTATCTTCAACAGGTAATAAACTAGTCCAGTCATTTCTACCAGAAAATTCTAAGAATAGGTAGTCTTTATATGACAATTTACCAAAACCAAATAAGCTATTAATTCTTTGCTCACTATATTGGTTGTTTACTACCCAACTGCTTCCCGCTGCTAAGTTACTAACATTATAAAGGTTAGGTAATTGAAGTTGAGGAGCAGCTGTATAACGTAATTCAGCTCTTTTATACATGGTATTACCTCCAACACTAAAATCTAAATTTAAATCATCAGTAATTTTTGTTGTGTAAGAACCTATAACCTCAGCATTTGTTTCAGAAAAAGTACGAGCAGTTTCAGAATAAAAACCGTTTGGCGATTCATTACTTCCAAAAGCTTGTCTTCTGTTTTGTCTCATATTCCAAAAGTTAGTACCAACTTTGGTAGATAGACTAAAATGTTCATTAAAGTCATAATTTAAAGCAATGTTACCCACAATTCTATCTCTTTCATATTCTCTTCTATTTGTGTCTAACACCCAATAAGGGTTATTTTGAAAAACAGTATTCCAGTTTAAAGGAGTTCCTTCAGCAGCAGTACCTACAGGTGAAAGAGGTAAATTTCTCCAGTCTTTAAGTAAAGTAAAATCAACGTTTCTACCAGACCAAAGCATTTGTTGTACAGGGTTTTCATTATTATAACCTTGTGTAACAAAATTGTCACTTGTAGAACGTGTATAATTAAAATCTATAGAACTTGTTAACTTTTCTGAGATTGTGTATGATGAAGAACCACCAACAGAAAATCTTCTTAAATCGGTATTAGGAACCATACCTGTTTGACTCATTGAAGCAACAGATAATCTATAACCAATATTTTCTGCACCACCACTAAAAGAGATACTATTGTTTAAGGTAACTCCCGTATCATAAAAATCTTTAATATTATCTGGTTGAGACACCCAAGGTAATGGTGCGCCATCAACTGTATATGAATTCCACTGAACAAATTCTAATCCTACATCTAAAGGAGGTCCCCAACTTTCATCAACTCCTCCGTCTCCCGAAGAACCATCAATCCATTCAAAATAATCTTGATTACCACCTTGACCATATGAATTTTGGAAATTAGGTAAAACTAAAGGAGATTCGAAAGATGTTGTAGTATTAAATGAAATACCTAAGCCTCTACCTTTAGATCCAGATTTAGTTTTGATTTGTATAACACCATTTGCTGCTCTAACACCATAAAGTGCAGCAGCAGCAGGTCCTTTAAGTACTGACATTGATTCAATATCGTCAGGGTTAATGTCAGAAACACCATTTGGCATATCAGCACCACCACTTGAATTTGAAGTCCCATAATTACCACTTTCCAGCGGTACACCATTCACAACATATAAAGGCTGATTATCTCCTGTTATAGAACTGGCTCCCCTAAGAACTACTCTAGATGATGATCCAACGGCACCAGAGCTATTTGTAATTTGTACACCAGCTACTTTACCAGATAATGAATTAACAATATTGGTTTCTCTGGCTTGAGTCATTTCATCACCACCAATCTGTTGTACAGAATAAGTTGCCGATCTTTTTTCAACTTTTCTACCGAAACCAGTAACAACAACTTCTTCTAGAGTTTCAGCACTTTCTGTCATTACAATATCAATTTTATTAGATGCTCCAACTGCTTTTTCTACAGTTTTCATACCAATAAAACTGAATTGAAGGATGTTTCCAGGGCTAGCTTTGATAGTGTAGTTACCATCAAAATCGGTTTGAGTACCAACATTTGTACCTTTAACTAAAACTGTTACTCCCGGTAGAGGTCCACTTGCGTCGGAAACTATACCCGTAACAGTTTTTTCTTGTGCAAATGAAATTTGCACTAGTAACGCTAATAATAGCGTAAAAAAACCATTTAACTTTGTTTTCATTATATAATTATTTGAATTAATTGTGTCAAAAATCTTAATAATTTGTTAATACACCAAACTTTTTTGTGTTAAAAATCTAAAATTTTTAGAAATAGGTTAAGTTAGTGGTTTAAAAAGAAGGAAATTATTGCTCATTTAGTAATGAGTTATAATGTTTAAAAAAAGTTATTAAATCGTTAATAGACTTTAGGTTTAATTGATTTTCTTTAATAAAAGAAGCCATTTCTTTTTGATGTTTGCTATCAATAGTTGAAATTATTTCTTTTTTTCTCAGTTTTATAGGTTTTGCAATATTTTCTGAATTTTTTACAAGGTAGTATGTAATATGGTCTACATATTTTGAAGGGAAAGAATTTGTTAAACTAGTTTGCGCTTTTTTTCCTTCTTTTATTTTTTTTCTTTTGCTTTCTAAAAGCATAATTTTTTTGCCATTAAAAACACATTTAAAAAAACCCAATTTAATATTTTTATTTTTTTCTTTTGATTGAAATGGAAAATATATGTATTTATCAGTTCCGATAGTGAGACTTACATTTGTGTTTTTAATTAAAAAATCAAAGCCATTGTTATTTTGGACTTCAACTTCATCTGTAAAGGCATTGTATCTTAAAGAGTAAATTTTATCTTCAGGTATATTTTTTATTAAAATTTTTCCTTCTTGAAAATTATCAAAATAATAAGGACTTCCTTCAACAGGTTCTTCAAGTGCAGTTCCTGATTTAGTTATTTTATATATAAGCTTATTGTATGCGTTTTGAGTTCTATATGCATTATAAGTTTTTTCTTGTTGTGAAAAAATAATCAAGGGTGTAAAAAAACAGAAGTATAAAAGTTTAAAATTCATATTTTCAAAATATTATTATATTATAAATATAGAGTTTTAATAGTATTAAAAAAACCGCAATATTGCGGTTTTTTCGTTAGATTTTTAATTACTCATCACATAAATTTAATGCAATTTCTCCTTCTATTGGACCTGGGCCAACGTCAGCAATTAAATTTCCACTTGGTGAATATATTTGGAAAGTAACTTCTGAAGGATAATCTCCTGCGGTAAAAGAAAATATAAGTGTACTTGTTCCTTCAGGAACAGTAACTGTTTCTTGCCAATCATAATAGATAGGTCCATAAGGTTCACTTGAACTCCAATAATCTAAAAGAAAAACATCGGTATTTTCACCATCAATTTCTACAGTTATTTTAGAACCTTGCCATCCATCTCCGTATGAATCTTGCATTTTAATAACATAATCTCCTGTAAATGGGCTTTCAGGAATACAAAGCATACCTACTTTGTATTCGTAAGGTGAACTAAAGTATGAACCTGATAAAGCGGCACTAGAATCATCAGAGCTAAATGTTCTTCCATCTGTTAGTACCAGCTCTAATCTAAAATAGAATAAATCTCCTCCATTATATTCACCATCAGCTAATTTAAGCGCAGCTAATGTTTCAGATAATGTGGTAAAAATACTTGTTGAAGGAAGTCCATTAGCACTTTTGGTAAATTCACTTGCGTCAAATGAGGTAACTAAAATTTCCGGTTTAGAGTAATCGGTACCATCATCTTTATTATCTTCAAAACTTACATATACATCAACTTTAGATAATAATGCTCCGTTTTCTACATCTTGTTCTTCGATTACTACTTCAAAAGTTGATGATGGATCAAATAAATTGAAATTAACGCTAACATAATCAAGTGTTCTTAAAATTGCTCCTTGAGTAGTGTCATCAAACACATCGTATATTGCATTGTCTGGATCTTTACAACTTGAGATGGCTGAAAAGACCAATGCTACTAAAATTATTTTATTTATTATTTTTTTCATGTTTATAAGTTTTTATTAATTAGCAATTGGGAAGCCTGGTGATGAAGGGTTTGTATCCCAAAAAACTTGAACATCTACACCGTTTTTTTGTTTTGAATTCGAATTTGTATTAGCGTAATTGGCAGGGTAGAAAAAAGAGCGTATAAACCCTCCTGGATTTGGTTCAATGTTTGGTTGAAGTGATGTTGGGTAACCCACTCTTCTGTAAAAATTATAAGCATCAATACCGTTACCGTACAATGCTATAAAATATTGAGATGCTACAACTTCCATTTTGTCACTTGCATCATCATAGGCTCCTTCCATATCTAACATATGTGATTGAATATTAGCTTCTTCTTCTTCACTACCACTATCAGCAAAACTTATAACTTTTGATACGGATTTTTCTATACCATTTAAAAAGTAATCTTTTCCGGCACTTTCATTTTTATCAACCAAAACCTTAATTTCTGCTATCATAAAATCAACCCAACTCGAAAGCATAACAGGAGTAATTCCATCACCGCCTCTTCCGTCACCATTAACTTTTGCTTCAAAAGAACTATCATCAAAAGCTCCTCCGGCAGGGTAAACTCCAACTAAAGTTCTTTCAAAACCATCTGGCGGAATACCTGCATCGTTACCGTGATCTCTTCCCCAGTAACCATTAGGGAGTGTACAATAGGTGTATCCATCATAATGGGCAGGAGCAGTATATAGTGAGCAGTCTAGTTTTTCTTCATCTGGTTCTGCTTCACTACCCGGTGTGAATTCGTTTTGACGATAGAAGTAATAAAATCTTCTAGGGTCGTTTGTGCTTAACAGTTCATTCATAAACCAGTTAGACATGTAATCTTCACCTCCGGTTGAAGTATAACTACCTACATATCTTGGGTGGCGTGTATCAGGTTGAATTTCATTAGTTCCCCAAGTAAATTGAAAATCTTCAGATATAGAACTAATGTAATTTCCTGAATTTACAATATTTTTAAAATTATTTACAGCACTATCATCAACTAATCTTGTGGTGATATAAGCTTTCATTTTAATAGTATTAGCAGCTTTTATCCATAATTCCCAATTTCCGTCGTAATAAAAATCATATTGAGGTTCTGCTGCTGCTTTACTATTAAAGTTTTTAATTGCATTGTCTAATAAAGAGATGGCAGTAGTATAAATGCTTTCAGAAGAATCTGCTTTAGGGTTTAAATTTTCACTACCTAATAAAGCTTCAGTATAAGGAACGTCACCAAAAAAATCAACCAAAGTTATCATGATATAGGCCTGAAAAACTTGTCCCATACCTATATGATAACTTAATTCTGATTCTTCAGCAAGTATATTCATTAATCTTATATCCTCCATCATACCTTTGTAAGCCGATGTCCATTCACTATCAAAATCGGTTGGAGAATAGGCATTTGTATAGTCTCTACCACTCATATGGTCTATACGAGTAACTTCAGCTCCTGTTGCACCAAAGCTTTCTACAAACCTTGCAAAATCTTCTTGGATAGAGTTTAAGAAAAAGTCGGGATTAGCCTGACTTGGTGTTAGGGCGTTTGGATTTTCGGTTAAATCCAACTCAGTAGTTTCGCATGAGCTAAAAATGAATGCCCCACAAAACAACATTAGTTTTATTAAATTATTTATTTTTTTCATAATGTAAAATCTTAATTTAGTTGATTAAAATGAAGCTTTTATACTTACTCCGTATCTTTTTGAACTTGGACCGTTTAAATACTCAAATCCTCGACCGTTTCCAATTCCTAAACCGGCAACGTTAGGGTCAAAGTTAGAATTTTTAGGCATGTTAGGAGCATCAAACCATAAGTTATAACCAGAAAGAGTTATGCTTAAATTACCAAAAGGAGTTTTATCTAAATATTTATCCGGTATACTATAACCTAAGGATACTTCTTGTAACCTGTATACTGTTGCATCGTACACACCCATCTCATCAGGACCGTATAGTACATTATCAAAATAATAAGCAGAGTTATTAATTTGAGTAGTATTAGGTTCACCAGTCGGGTTAACGCCCGGTAAAATAAAGGAGTTTGTTCTATCTCCTTTATCGTCATTAATACTTCCCCTACCTAGTAATGTTTGAACAGTTTGGGCATAAATATCACCTCCTTCTACCCAAGTAAATAAAAATCCTAATTTAAAGTTTTTATAGGATATTGAGTTTGACATATTAAAGTTGAAATCAGGATTAGCATCACCAATAATATTATTTCCATTTTTAATCACATAATTACCTGCGGCATTTACTTTAAAGTTGCCATTTTCATCTCTATCAATAGCTGTACCTATCATGGTGCCTAAAGATTTTCCTTTAATGGCAGCATTTCCTAAATTAGTAAAACCAGCATAAACTACAATATCAGTATCTAAACCTAAATCAGTTACTTTAGATTCACTTGTAGACCAGTTAAAATTTGTAGTCCAGTTAAAACCATTTCCACTTTTTCTAAAAATGTCATAACTTAAATCAATTTCAACACCATCATTTTTTATTTCACCAACATTGGTTTGTGTGTAAGTATAACCTGTTGATGGATCTAAAGGCCTTTCAACAATTAGATCTTTGGTTTTTCTAGTATAGACAGAAGCGTCTATTGATAAACGATTATCAAACATTCGAGTTTCAATACCAAATTCTAGTTCATCAATTCTTTCAGGTTTTAAATTAGAGTTCCCAAGTTGAGTTCCGGTTGTGTTTGTTACAACATTTACGCCTGTTCTGTCTTGAAAATCTTGTGTGTCTAATACTAAAGTTGAAGATATTGGGTAACCTGTTGGGAAGTTAGCTGATGTACCATATCCGGCTCTTAGTTTTAGATAATCTAAAACAACACCTTCACGTAAACCATCAATAGCTTTGGTAGGTATAAATGATATACTGGCAGAAGGATAAAAAATAGATCTATTATCTTCTGATAAGTTAGAAACCCAGTCATTTCTTCCTGCTAATGTCATGTATAGGTAATCTTTAAAACCGAATTCTGCTTGACCATAAGCACCTAAAACATTACGTTCAGAATAGTATTCAATTTCATCTTGTTCCGCAAAATTAAAATGTCTTAGTATACCAAAAAAGCACTATCTCATAAACTGTGTAAATAAAAATATCGGGGGTTGCAACCCCCGATATTTTTTTGTTTAATTTTAAACTTTTATACAGTCATGAAGAAAGAAGATTTATTAAGTAATGATTTTCTG
>NZ_JAAZUI010000165.1 GCF_012524075.1 Lutibacter sp. B1 | reverse complement strand
CTTTATTGCCAATTATCTTCCAAGTTCCAATCAACAGTTTAGACTTGTCATTTTTCGTACAATTTGTTATGAAAATTAGAAGAATTAATATGATAGCAATTTTTTTCATCGTAATGTTTACCAACGGTTTAGGCTATGTTGTCGTTGTGGAAAAATCGGCAAGATTTTTCCGCCATAGCAATTGTGTTAGTAAATATACGAGGATTTTCTGAAAAAGAAAATCCGCCACAATGCAATATAGCCATTGTTAGCCACTGGCTTTATTTTAATAATCTTGAACTAAAACTTCAGTTGGTATATGTAGATTAGTGTTAAGTTTTCTTATCATATTCAAAGTCAGTTTTCTTTTTTTATTTAGTATTTCACTTACTCTACTTTTAAAGCCAACAACTTCTGCTAAATCTTTTTGATTCATTCCCATTTGTTCCATTCGGAATT
>NZ_JAAZUI010000164.1 GCF_012524075.1 Lutibacter sp. B1 | reverse complement strand
AAAAACGAACTCGTTTGAATGATTTTTAGATTGTTCTAGTTGCTTTTCATCTTTTCTACTAAACTGAAAAATTCATCAATGAATGATTTTTTAGATATTTCATTTTCTTTTTATAATTAATACTAAACTTGAAAATGCAAACTCGAAAAGATTGATTTTATGATTGTTTTAGTTCTTATTCTTAAATTCTTACTAATCGAAAAATTGAATTTTAAAAAGCAAAGGAATGAGAATTATATCGGTCAGATTTAAGCAATGAATTGATTAAAATTCTGCTTAATAATGAAAAATTAGATATGATTTGAAATAGTTACTTTAGGCAACAACGTATATAGCTCATTGTGGCGGAATTTTTTAATTGAAAAATTCCTTATATTTATAATCAAAATTGCTTCGGCGGAAAAATCTCGCTGATTTTCCCACAACGAAGCCATATACAAACCCGTT
>NZ_JAAZUI010000018.1 GCF_012524075.1 Lutibacter sp. B1 | reverse complement strand
AAAGGAACAAATTCTAAACAAAAATCATCTATAGAACAAAAAATTTGAGTAATTTTAATAGCAGAAATCATAAGCGAAATATTTAGTTATAAAATTGAATTTCAATACTTTAATTTACTAATTATTTTGCTTTTTTCTTGTAAATAAATCAACTTTTTTATGTCGAACTCACGTTAATTTATCTATTGACGGAAAACCAGATAAACCTAATGCCTCTATTAAAGACGGCGAAACCAAAATAAATTCAAAACTTTCGTATAGTGATAATTGGTTAAGTTTACTTATTGAAAGTAGTTTAGACTCTACAAAATACGACAGATTAGTAGCCAGAGTTTACGAAAACTCTGATGATTTAACCGGAACAGTAACTGACATCACTGGTTTTGAATCAAAATTCACTGCCATAAAAAATTCCGATTCCACTAAAGAAACTTTAAAAAAAGGAAAACAAGATACAACTGCTCCTGAAGTTGTTCCTGTTACATTTCCAAATATCGCTTTTGGGTTTTCAGAAAAACCTAAAAAAGAAACCCTTTTATTTAAAAATGTAACTGTTTGGACTAGTGAAAAAGAAGGTATACTTGAAAATACTGATGTATTGATAAAAGATGGTAAAATATCTAAAATAGGCAAAAATATTTCTGCCGGAAATGCTACGGTAATAGATGGTACAGGAAAACATTTAACTGCCGGAATTATTGATGAACACTCACACATTGCAACTGTTGCTGTAAATGAAGCCGGACAAAATTCTTCTGCTGAAGTTACTTTAGAAGATGTAATTGATCCTGATAATATTCAGATTTACAGAAGCTTATCGGGTGGTGTTACAACAGTTCAGGTATTACACGGTTCTGCCAATCCAATCGGTGGAAGATCTGCCCTCATCAAATTAAAATGGGGCGAAACAGCCAATGGTTTACTTTATAAAGGAAACGACAAGTTTATAAAATTTGCTTTGGGTGAAAATGTAAAACAATCTAATTGGGGAAGTGCTCAAACCATTCGATTTCCTCAAACCAGAATGGGAGTTGAAGATGTATATCTTGATTATTTCCAAAGAGCGAAAGAATATGATGAGTTGAAAAAAAGCGGCAAGCCTTACCGAAAAGATTTAGAAATGGAAACCCTGGCTGAAATTTTAAATAAAGAACGCTTTATTACCTGTCATTCTTATGTTCAAAGTGAAATAAATATGTTAATGAAAGTAGCTGAAAAATTCAATTTTACAGTAAATACTTTTACACATATTTTAGAAGGCTATAAAGTTGCCGATAAAATGAAAGAACACGGAGCCGGCGGTTCTACTTTTTCAGATTGGTGGGCATACAAATATGAAGTAAACGATGCAATTCCTTATAATGCTGCAATTATGCATAATATTGGAGTAAATGTGGCAATTAACTCTGATGATGCCGAAATGAACAGAAGATTAAATCAAGAAGCTGCTAAAACTATTAAATATGGTGGTATCAGTGAAGAAGATGCTTGGAATTTTGTAACTATAAATCCTGCGAAATTACTTCATATTGATACTAAAGTTGGTAGTATAAAAATTGGCAAAGATGCCGATGTTGTACTGTGGAGTGACAGCCCTCTTTCAGTTTATTCAAAAGCTGAAAAAACTATTATTGAAGGTGTTGTTTATTTTGATATTGACAAAGATTTGGAATTAAGAAAAGATGTACAAAAAGAGCGCAATAAATTGATAAACTTAATGTTGAACGAGAAAAATAGCGGTGGTGATGTACAATCGCCAAAAAGAAGAACTCAAATGCAGTTTCACTGTGATACAGTACTAGACTATTAAAAACACAAACACAATGAAAAAATTATATATACTCAACCTGATAATTTTATGTATAACCATAAACATCAGTGCGCAACAAACACCTGCCCCAATTCAAACAACCGATTTTAGCATTGAAGGAGCTACCGCACATATTGGTAACGGCCAATTAATTGAAAATTCTTTAGTAATGTTCTCTAAAGGAAAAATAACTTTTGTTGGCAGTGCTTCAGAAAAAATAAGCAGAATTGGAACCATTATAAAAGCTGAAGGCAAACATATATATCCTGGTTTTATAATAGCTAACTCCACTTTAGGTTTAGGCGAAATAGATGCAGTAAGAGCAACTTTAGATGCAGACGAAGTTGGTACTTTCTTGCCTCATGTAAGAAGCTTAATTGCTTACAACACTGAATCAAGAGTTATTGAAAGCATGAGACCAAATGGAGTTTTAATGGGACAAATAACTCCTCGTGGCGGTGTAATTTCAGGAACATCATCAATTGTACAATTTGACGCTTGGAACTGGGAAGACGCAGCAATTAAAGTTGATGAAGGCATTCATCTAAACTGGCCAAAAAGTTTTACCAGAAAAAGAGCTTGGATGGGAGAAGGAAGCGGCATGGAACCTAACAAAAAATACACTGAAAATATTGAAAGTATTAAAACCTTTATGCTGAATGGTAAAAATTATTTTAAAGGAAAAAGGTATCCTCAAAATTTGCCTTACGAAGCTTTAGAAGGCCTTTTCAACAATACACAAAACCTATATATACATGCTTCAACCGTAAAAGAAATTACCGACGCCATAGCTTTCAGTAAAAAAATTGGTATTTCAAAATTAGTAATTGTACATGGCAATGAAGCATACAAAATTGCTGATCTTTTAATTGAAAATAATATTCCTGTTATTATTGAAAGACCGCATCGTTTACCTGATAATGAAGACGATGATTACAATTTACCTTATAAAACGGCTAAACTTTTAGTTGATAAAGGTATTACTGTAGCCATTGGTATGGAGGGTGATATGGAACGTATGAGTGCCAGAAATCTTCCTTTTTATGCAGGAACTTGTGCGGCTTACGGAATTGATAAAGAACAAGCTTTAAAACTAATAACTTCAAATCCGGCTAAAATTTTAGGAATTGATGCAATTGTTGGTACACTTGAAGTTGGTAAAGATGCCACCTTATTTATTTCGGAAGGAGATGCTTTAGATATGAGAACCAATAAACTTACTGATGCTTTTATTCAGGGACGGAAAATAAGTTTGGAATCGCATCAAACAACTTTATGGAAGCGATATTCTAAAAAATACAGTTCACAATAAAAACCAAAGGCCCGAAATTTTTTCGGGTCTTTCAATTTTAATAATTACTATCTTCGTAGCATATTTTAAAAATATGCACAAACAAATTTCAAGTATACATAATTCGTTTATAAAAGAGCTTGTTCAGTTAAAAGAAAAATCGCGCCTTCGAAAAAAAACACAACGTTTTATTATTGAAGGATTACGTGAAATTTCTCTGGCTATTAAAGGTAATTATCAAATAAGTACTCTTTTAATAGATATTTCAATTACTGATTTAAATGAAGTTGAAAAAATTACAAACACTGTTAATTATAAAATTGAAATTATTGAAATTTCTAACGAAGTATATAAAAAATTAGCACATCGAGATACAACAGAAGGTATTTTAGCCATTACAAAAAGTAAAGACTTACTATTAAATTCTTTAAAATTTGAAAATAAAAATCCTTTAATACTTGTTGCTGAAGCACCCGAAAAACCGGGGAATATTGGCGCTCTTTTAAGAACTGCTGATGCAGCCGGAATTGATGCTGTTTTAATAGCTAACCCTAAAACCGATCTGTATAATCCAAATATTATAAGATCAAGTGTAGGGTGTATTTTTACCACTAAAATTGCTACAGGTTCTACGCTAGAAATTATTGATTTTTTAAAAGAAAACAACATCAATATTTATGGTGCCGCTTTAACTGCTTCAGTTGCATATCAAACTATTGATTATACCAAACCTTCAGCTATTGTAGTTGGCACCGAAGCTACAGGATTAAGTGCTGATTGGTTACAAAATACCACAAAAAATATTATAATTCCTATGCGAGGAGCTATCGATTCTATGAATGTATCGGTGAGTGCCGCTATAATCCTTTTTGAAGCCGTTAGGCAACGAAATTTATAAATAATTATTACATGAATCCACAAATACTATTTTACATATTAGTAGGTATTATTATTGTTAAATTTATTTTTGACACAATTATAAATGCTTTAAATGCAAAACATTTTAATGATGAAATTCCTTCAGAGTTAGAAGGAATTTATAATGAAGAAGAATATCTTAAATCCCAAAAATATAAAAAGGAAAATTATAATTTTTCATTACTTACAAGTGTATTTTCATTAATAGCAACTCTCCTATTCTTCTTTTTAGATGGTTTTGCTTTTGTTGATGAAATTGCTAAATATTTTTCTAATAATTCAATTATAATTACCTTAATTTTCTTTGGAATAATACTGTTTGTAAGCGATATTTTATCGTTACCGTTTTCATACTACAAAACATTTGTAATTGAAGAAAAATTCGGATTTAATAAAACAACCAAAAAAACTTTCATTTTAGATAAAATCAAAGGTTGGGGAATGTCCATTATTATTGGAGGCGGAATTTTAGCTTTAATCACATGGTTTTATCAGCTTACCACAACTAACTTTTGGTTGTATACATGGATTTTAATAAGTGTATTCAGTATTTTTATGAATATGTTCTATTCAAAATTAATAGTTCCTATCTTTAACAAGCAAACACCTTTGGAAGAAGGAGAACTAAAAACAGCAATTCACAATTTTGCTCAAAAAATAGGTTTTAAGATTGATAATATTTTTGTAATCGATGGCTCTAAACGCTCTACAAAAGCAAATGCATACTTCTCCGGATTTGGAGCTCAAAAAAGAATTACCTTATTTGATACACTATTAAACGACTTGGAAACAGATGAAATTGTATCGGTTTTAGCACACGAAGTTGGTCATTATAAAAAAAAGCATATTATATATAATCTATTGTTATCTATTGCCTTAACAGGTTTTACACTTTATATTTTATCATTATTAATTGGAAATTTAACATTGTCTCAAGCACTAGGTGTAGAACAAGCAAGCTTTCATATAGGTTTAATTGCCTTCGGAATTTTATATAGCCCAATATCAGAAATTACAAATCTGTTTATGAACTTATTATCTCGAAAATTCGAATATCAGGCTGATGATTTTGCAAAGCAAAATTTTGCTGCTAAACCTTTAATATCTTCATTAAAAAAATTATCAAAAAATAGTTTAAGCAATTTAACCCCTCATAATTTATATGTTAAAATACATTACTCTCATCCAACTTTATTACAGCGTATTATAAACTTAAAAAAATAAACTGTGTAAATTGTTTAATAAATTTAAAATAGTAATTTTAATCTATGATATATAATTTAAGCATAGAGGAAGAAAATAAGGAAATAGCTCGTCGCTATAAAGACTTATTGAAAGGAGCTTATCAAACTTTTACTGATGAAGATAAAAAAGAAATCAGAAAAGCTTTTGATATAGCAGTAGAAGCTCATAGCACACAGCGAAGAAAAACAGGAGAGCCTTACATATATCATCCAATTGCAGTAGCTAAAATTGTTGCTTATGAAATTGGACTAGATACAACTTCAATAATTTCAGCATTATTGCATGATGTTGTTGAAGACACCGATTATACTATTGAAGATATTGAGCGCTTATTTGGTGAAAATGTAGCGAGAATAGTAAGTGGATTAACTAAAATATCTCATCTTAAAAAAGATCAGGATGCTTCTGTCCAAGCAGAGAATTTTAGAAAAATGTTATTAACTTTAAATGATGATGTTAGAGTTATTTTAATAAAAATTGCAGACAGGTTGCACAATATGCAAACCATGGATGTAATGCCACCGGATAAACAAGTAAAAATTTCATCAGAAACATTATACATCTATGCTCCTCTTGCTCACAGATTAGGTTTGTACAATATCAAAACTGAATTAGAAAATCTGGGGTTAAAATATACTGAACCCGATGTTTATAATGATATTGCCAAAAAAATTACACAAAGTAAAGATGAGCAAGATAAATACATAGAATCTTTCTCAAATATTATAAGAGAATCGTTAGATCAAGAAGGTTTCAATTACAACATAAAAGGTCGTAGAAAATCAATTTATTCTATCAGAAGAAAAATGCTATCACAAGGTGTTTCTTATGAAGAAATCTACGATAAGTTTGCTATAAGAATTATTTACAAATCAACGCTTCATACAGAAAAATTTGACGCTTGGAAAATATATTCAATTGTAACAGATCATTTTAGACCAAATCCAAGCAGATTAAGAGATTGGATAAGCCAACCAAAATCTACAGGATACGAATCGTTACATATTACAGTAATGGGTCCTTTAGGAAAATGGGTTGAAGTACAAATTCGATCTGAAAGAATGGATGAAATTGCTGAAAAAGGGTATGCAGCACATTACCGATATAAAAACCAAAGTGAAAAAGAAAGTGGTTTAGATGATTGGTTAAATAAAATTAAAGAAACTTTAGAAAACCCCGATAGCAATGCAATCGATTTTGTTGAAGACTTCAAATTAAATCTTTATGCAAAAGAAATTTTTGTATTTACACCTAACGGAGATTTAAAAGCGCTTCCTAAAAATGCTACAGCATTAGATTTTGCTTTTGCAATACATACACAAGTTGGCATGAACTGCAGAGGTGCAAAAGTTAACGGAAAATTAAAACCAATAAGCCACGAACTTAAAAGTGGAGATCAGGTAGAAATTATCACTTCAAAAAATCAAAAACCTAACGTTGGCTGGTTAGATTTTGTTGTTACCGCACGTGCACGAACACGAATTAAAAACGCTTTAAAAGAAGACCAAAAGATAATAGCCGATGAAGGAAAAGAAATTCTAACAAGAAAACTTCGTCATTTAAAAATTACCCTCAACGAAAAAATAATAAACGAACTGGTTTCGTATTTTAAACTTAGAACAAGTTTAGATCTGTTTTATAGAGTAGGTACTGGATCAATTGACAATAATCAATTAAAAGACTTTATCTCAAAACGCAACAATGCTTTTGTTAATTTCTTTAAAAACAGAATTAAAAGAAGCAGTAACCTTGAAGTAATTGAAAAAGATGAAATTAGTGACAAATACGACTTGCTTGTTTTTGGTAAAGAAGAAGAACGCTTAGATTATAAAATGTCTCAATGTTGCAATCCTATTCCTGGAGATAAAGTTTTTGGATTTGTTACAATAAATGACGGAATTAAAGTTCATAAAAAAGATTGCCCTAACGCTATAAGCTTACAAGCCAATTACGCATATAGAATTATAAGCGCAAAATGGATTGACTCTACCAAACAAGACTTTAAAGCTATCCTTAAAATATATGGCGAAGATCATGTAGGCTTAGTTAATGAAATTACTCAAATTATTTCTAAAAACATGAGTGTAAATATTTTAAGTTTAAATATTTCCGGAAATGATGGTATTTTTGAAGGAAGAATTACCGTAAGTGTAAAAAATCAAGATCAACTTCAAAAATTAAGCGATAGTATTAAAAAAATTGATGGTATTGAAACCGTTGAAAGAATTTATAAACATTAATACACAATAAAGTTAATAAATATGATTAATACAACGTATAAATTAAAAATTAAGAATTAACTTTGTATAATAGTACTTAACTCAAATTTAACGTTTATGAGTAGTAACGAAAACCAAAAAATTGTAAAAAATGTTTTTGTAAATTTCCTTGAAGCCAATAACCATAGAAAAACTCCTGAACGTTTTGCTATTTTACAAGAAATTTATGATTTAAATGAACATTTTGATATAGAATCACTCTATATACAAATGAAAAATAAAAACTACAGAGTTAGTAGAGCAACTTTGTATAACACAATTGAGTTGTTATTAGAATGTGGCTTAGTTAGAAAACATCAGTTTGGACAAAATCAGGCTCACTACGAAAAATCTTATTTTGATAAACAACACGACCATGTTATTTTAACTGACACGGGGGAAGTTGTCGAATTTTGTGATCCACGAATTCAAATTATCAAAAAAACAATTGAAGAAACTTTTGATATTGATATTCACAATCATTCACTCTATTTCTACGGAACAAAAAAACAACATAAACAATAATTATTAAGCAAATGGCTGTAAATTTATTATTAGGACTACAATGGGGAGACGAAGGTAAAGGTAAAATTGTAGATGTCCTTACTTCAAACTATGATATTATCGCTCGTTTTCAAGGCGGTCCTAACGCAGGGCATACATTAATTTTTGATGGTCAAAAACATGTATTACACACAATTCCTTCAGGTATATTTCATAAAAATGCAATGAACGTTGTAGGTAATGGTGTTGTTATTGATCCTGTTATTTTTCAAAAAGAATTAGAAAACTTATCAAAATTCAATATCAATATATCATCTAAACTTTTTATTTCAAGAAAAGCGCATTTAATTTTACCTACACACCGTTTACTCGACGCAGCTAGTGAAGCTTCTAAAGGTAAAGCTAAAATTGGTTCAACTTTAAAAGGAATTGGACCAACTTATATGGATAAAACAGGTAGAAACGGAATGCGTATTGGAGATTTGGAATTAGACGACTGGAAAGAAAAATACAGTGCTTTAACCGAAAAACACATAAAAATGATTGATTTTTATGATGTTGATATTGAATACAATTTAGCCGAATTAGAAGCCGAATTTTTTAATGCTATTGACATTTTAAAACAACTTCCTTTTATTGATAGTGAAGAGTTTTTAAACAATGCAATTAAAGAAAATAAATCAATTTTAGCAGAAGGTGCACAAGGTTCTATGCTAGATATTGATTTTGGTACATATCCATTTGTTACGTCATCAAACACAACTGCAGCAGGTGCATGTACAGGTTTAGGTATTGCTCCTAATAAAATTGGAGAAGTATTTGGAATATTTAAAGCGTATACAACACGTGTAGGTTCCGGCCCATTTCCTACTGAACTTTTTGATGAAAATGGAGCAACAATGTCTAAAGTTGGCCACGAATTTGGAGCAACAACCGGAAGACCACGCCGTTGTGGTTGGTTAGATTTGGTTGCTTTAAAATACGCTGTACAAGTTAATGGTGTAACACAATTAATGATGATGAAAGGCGATGTGCTTTCTGGTTTTGATACTATAAAAGTATGTACATCTTATAATTATAAAGGTACTGAAATTAGTCATTTACCATATAATATTGAAGAACATAACGTAACTCCAATCTATACTGAATTTAAAGGATGGAAAGAAGATTTAACTTCTATGACAAACATTAAAACTCTACCTAAAGAACTTAACGAATACATTAAATTTATTGAAGATTTTGTTGAAGTTCCGGTAAAAATTGTTTCTGTTGGCCCTGATCGAAAACAAACAATAATGAGATAAAAATTATAAAAGCCTCAGAATTTTGAGGCTTTTTTATTTTAACTTCATTTTTATAATTTACAACTCACTTTTTCGTTAATTTGTAAAAAATAAAATAGGTTTGAAAAAATTACTTTTTATTACATTTATACTATTGAGCTTTTATGGTTATTCTCAATCTCAATCAAAAAGAATAAAAATATTACAAGCTGATAATACTATGGTTGATCCAAAATATCCCGGAGCAACCATTTCATTAGGTAATGTTTTTGTTGAACATGCAGGTGCAACTTTGCGCTGTGATAAAGCATATATATACCAAGAGCAAAACTTAATTAAAGCAATGGGTAACGTTGTGGTTAATCAAGGTGATACAATTTTTCAATACAGTAAGTATACAGATTACGACAGCGATAAAAAAATTGCAACATCATGGGGAGATGTTTTATTAAAAGATGAGTTGATGGAACTAAGAACCGACACTCTTAGATTCGATAGAGCCAATCAACATTTATACTACAAAAGTGGAGGCACTATAAAAGACACCACCAATATTTTAAAAAGTAAAATTGGAAATTATTATTTACAAAATAATAAATTTCAAGCATTTACAAACGTAGAAGTTACAAATAAGGACAGTAAATTGGTTTCTGATCATCTCGATTACTTTACTGATACAGGTATTGCCGAATTATATGGTCCTTCTACTATAACAAGTGAAAGTAATTCCATTTATACTGAAAAAGGACATTATAATTCTAAAACAAATATTTCTCATTTTATAAAAAATTCTAAAATATTTTATGGAGATAGAATTATTGAAGGAGACAGTTTATATTACAATAAAAATATAGATTTTGCTTCTGCAACAGGAAATATTAAAGTTACAGATACCATAAATAAATCTTTAATTAAAGGAGGCTATGCTGAATATTTTAAATTGAAGGATTCTGTTTTTATAACCCAAAAAGCCGTAGCCATTTCAGAAGTTGATACAGATTCAATTTATATTCATGGAGATATATTATTGGTTACAGGAAAAGTTGAAGAACGCTTAGTTAGAGCTTTCAATCATGTAAAATTCTTTAAATCAGATTTACAAGGCAAGTGTGATTCACTGGTATCTAATGAAAAAACAGGTTTAACTCAATTACTTATTAACCCGGTTATGTGGGCTCAAGGAAACCAAATTACAGGAGATACCATTCATTTAATATCAAATCCTAAAACGGAACAGTTAGATTCTCTAAAAATATTAAGCAATGCATTTATGGTTCAAAAAGACACCATTCAATTTAAAATAGATTCGAGTGGATTTAGTCAAATGAAAGGGAAAAATATGTACGGCAAGTTTGAGAAAAACAAACTAAAATCTTTAAATGTTGTGGGTAACAGTGAAGTTATATATTACGGAAGAGATGAAGATAAAAAATTGATAGGTATCACAAGAATGAAATGTAGCAGTAATATCTTTATTACAATGGACAATAATGAAATTGAATCGATTGATTTTGTTAAAAGTGCCGATGGAAAAACATATCCTTTATCTCTTTTACTAGAAAATGATAAGATTTTAAGAGGTTTCATTTGGCGAGAAGAAGAGCAACCTTTAACAAAAGAAGCTATTTTTATACATGATGAAGTAGAAATTAAAAAAACAGAAATCAAAGACAATTGAAAGAAGATTTTTTAAAACACCAGGCTCAAACATCTCCTACTCCACTGGCTATTGAAATTTCATATGCCAATGGATGTTATATTTATGATAAAAATCAAAAAGAATATTTGGATTTTATTGCCGGGGTTTCAGCCAATACTTTAGGACATAATCATCCTAAAATTTCAGAAGCTATCAAAAAACAAGTTGACACTTATACACACGTAATGGTTTACGGTGAATTTATACAACAATCACAAATTAAATTAGCTAAAATACTTGCCCATAATTTACCAAAATCTTTAGAAACTGTTTATATAACAAATTCAGGTACAGAAGCTACTGAAGGTGCTTTAAAATTAGCTAAACGATTTACTGGAAGAAGTGAAATTATTGCCGCTAAAAATGCTTATCACGGCAATACGCAAGGTGCTATGAGTGTTTGTGGAGCTGAGCAACAAAATAGCGCTTTTAGACCATTAATTCCAGGCATAAAATTTATTGAATTCAATAATGAAATGGATATTTCTAAAATTACCACAAAAACTGCCGGAGTAATTTTAGAGACCATACAAGGTGGTGCCGGATTTATTGAGCCCAAAAACCAATATCTTAAAAAAATAAAAACCAAATGCGATGAAGTTGGCGCTTTACTTATTTTAGATGAAATACAATCAGGTATTGGAAGGACCGGAAAACTATTTGGCTTTCAAAATTATGATGTGGTACCGGATATAATTGTTACCGGCAAAGGTTTAGGTGGAGGTATGCCAATTGGTGCTTTTATTGCCTCTTATAAAATGATGCAATGCTTGATTCAAAACCCAAAATTAGGTCATATTACAACGTTTGGCGGACATCCTGTAATTGCTGCAGCCGCTCATGCAACTCTTAAAGAATTAATTGATTCTAATTTAATGTTGGAAATTCATTCAAAAGAAAAATTATTTAGAGAATTATTAATTCACCCTTTAATAACTGAAATTAGAGGTAAAGGCTTAATGCTTGCTATTATTACAAAAACAAGTGAATTAGCGTCTAAAATTATTTTGAAATGTCTTGATAAAGGTTTGTTAGTATACTGGCTTTTATTTGAAGGAAAAGCCATTAGAATCACTCCACCACTTACAATTTCTAATAAAGAAATTATAAAAGGATGCACTATAATTATTGAAGCTTTTAATGAAGTTTTAGATGAACAATAACTTTATTTCTTAACTCCACATTAACACTAATAAGTTAATTCACAAATATTTAGTTAAAAATTTGTTAATACAGTACTATGTTATACATATTAGCGTAACAAAAAGTATTGTTAAACGTCATTTAGGTACAAAACAAACTCAAAACTAAATAAAAATGAAAACTTTAAATTCAACATTACCACAAGAAAACAAGAAAAAAATCTTAATTGGAAACTTTACAAACACCAAAAGATTACAATGGGATAATTACAGAAGATATTGTCTGTAAAAATTCTATTAAACAAAATGAAAAAAAATTTTAACCTGTAGCTAAAATATAATTCTACAGGTTTTTTTATTCAATTGTATTTTTAAAGCTATTTTATATTAAATTATTTTGAAGTTTAATATTCTAATATTTTTGCACTATTGCTGTCTTATCATCTTTTTGCAAGATATTTTTTATAAATGCAATAATATTGCTCTCATTTTTTGAGATAAAAATAGCTGATACATTTTTTGAAATTTCATTTTGTTTTGTTTGAATAACAATATTTATATCAATCTTCCATTTATCTTCATTTAATTTTTCTCCTTTAATTTCTCCTTTTGTTACCGAAAAATTACCGGAAGAATCACAATTGCATTGTAAACTGTATAATGCATTACTTTTTTTAAAATCATTATTATTAATAACAAAGCTATTTATTGTGGGATCTATTTCAAATATAATCTCTTCTGAAAATTCGTCATCTTCAATCATAGGGTTATCCTCTTCTTCATATTTATATTTGAAAACAATTTTATTTCCAGATTTAATATCCGTATAGTTTACTCCATTACTTTCGGATATATTAATTTCTGAATTTTTATGAAAAATATATTGAGCAGCTTCATCAAAATATTTAACATTATCATTTTTTTTACACCCTATTAAAAAAAATAATATAATAATAGATGTGTATTTTATAAGTATTACTAATTTAAAACTCATATAAAACAATTTTTATTAAAAATATCAACTCTATATTTACAATACGTTAAAATAATGTTTAACGCTACAAAAGCATTAAATTAATTACACTAAAAACTAAAATTATAGCGTAAATGAACTCCTACGCTTGAAAAATCTACTTTTTGTTCTGTAACCGGTTTTAATGAATATTTAAAATAGGGTTCAATAATAATTGATTGATTTTGTTTACTCACAGGTAACTCAACTCCTATTGAAACATTAAGAATATTGGCAAAATTAAATTTATTTGAATTGTTTTCACTTACAATTTTATCATTTGTTTGTTCTGTTTTATATGTAACTATATTATTACCTACTTGATTTTGAGTAGTTACTTCTACTCTAGAACTTACAATATAATTTGACTCGATATTTTCTTTAAAATACGATGTTGAAGAAAAACCGGTTGACACAAATACCTTTTTTTTATCTATTGAAAAGTTATATTTTAAATTAACAGGAATTTCTATTCCTTTTACTATAGCATCTTCAGATTTTAATTCGCTGTAATTATCAGAATTTACAACATCTGCTGCCGATAAGTAGGTATCGGATTTGTTTAAATTAAGTTTTTGATTAGTGTATAAAACGCCTGTATAAATATCAAACTTTTTTGAAATTGGTATTTCAACTGAAACACCACCTGAAAACCCAATATTTGAATTATTATTTACATTATTATAATTTAATATAGGCGCTAAACCAATCCCAATTTTTATAGAATTAGACACCGCATCATTTTCATTATCTTTTTCTTTCTGTTCTTCAAGTACTGCAATTAAATCTTTTTTAACATTTAGCGAATCTTTGTTTAGATTTTTTTCGTTAGCTGCTATTACTTTATTTTCAGTTACCGTATCTTTTTTTGTTTCATCATTATTGGTTAACCTGTCATTTTTTTTCAATAAATCATTCAAGGTAGTTAATTTGTTTATTTTTAAAGAATCAACTAAATCATTTATTTCAAATATAGAATCTTTATTATAAATATTTTGGTTGTTATTATATGTAATAACGGTTTTTGAAACAGCATCGGTTTTGTAATATTTTTTTGATTTTGTTTTAACCTCAATTTTACTAGTTATTGAATCAATTTGGCTAATTCTTGACTCAAAACTGCCAATACTATCCTTTTTACTTTCTGAAGTTATAAAAATATTCTTATTATTTTTTAAAGTATCTTTCTTTAATGAATCATTTTTATTATCAATTATTTCCGGTTTAACTTTTTCTTTTAAATCAGAATTATCAAACAAAAAAGTACCTATACCTCCCGCTAATAAAGCCAGTAAAAGAAAACCTGCAACACGCCAATATAAAAAAGCTCTTTTCTTGTCTTTTTTCTTTTTGGCAATCAACATTTCCCAATGTTCAGGGTTATAAGGTACATCTCTGTTTTCAAAAACTTCCTTGATTTTATTGCCTAATATTTTATCAAAATTATCTTCCATATAACATTCAAAAGTTTTTGTGAATTAAAACTCTTAATTTCTTTTTAGCTCTTGCTAAAAATACCCTCGATGTACTTTTACTAATATTAAGTTTTAAAGATATTTCTTCATGATTAAAACCTTGAATTTCGTATAAATTAAATACAAGTCGATGCGTTTCAGGTAATTGATCTAACAAGTTTAAAATATCTTCTGCGGTTAAATCATCTATAATACTTGTGTTAGTTTGTATTTGCTCAGCTTCTTCAATTTCTAAATGATAAAGATGTTTTGAATTTTTACGATAATTATCAATTGCAGTATTTATAAGTATTCTTCTCAACCAATTTTTAAATGGAATTGAATTATCAAACCCTTTTTTTTTTATCGAAGAAAAAACCTTTAAAAAACTATCGTTTAATATTGAAACAGCTTCATCATTTGAATAGGTATACAACCTACATATACTTAATGCATACCCATAAAAATGCTTGTATAATAATTCTTGATAAAATATATTACCTTTCTCACACCCTACTAAAATATTTTCTATATGTGTGTGTTTACTTTTTTTTTGTTCCAACTTAAACTAAGTTAATCTTATGCAATACTATAGGTATATTTAATATTCAACACTAACAATAATAACAATTTAGACTATGTTTACATTGTATAAAAAACGGTTATATTTTATCACCATAAATAGCAATTAGTCTACTCCATTTTACATTAAATGTTTGCATAAAATTATTTTTATAAACAAACATTTCCCTTTTTCATATGAGTCGATTGCTTCTCTTTTATAAACTTATAATCACAATTATCCTTACAGTTAATATCAATACGTCAAAATAATTTAAAACGCTACACTTCTATGATAGGTTTTTATTAATTTAAAATTTATTAAGTACTATTCTGAAATTAATTTATCTAATAAATTTTTAACTCTATTACTATTCCAATTTGCAGCACCCACCTTTTTTATTAAAATATTTCCATTTTTATCCATTAAATAACTTGCCGGTATGCTATTTGTTTCGGTAAAATTTTGTGGTGGTAAACTTTGTGAGTTATAAACCGGGAAATTATATCCTTTTTCAGTAAAAAAATTTTCAACTGTATTCCAATTTTCAGTAGTTACAAAAACAAATTTCACTTTATCTTTATAATCATTATAAAATTCTTGAATCATAGGTAATTCTGCTCTACAAGGAGGACACCAAGTTGCCCAAAAATTAACAAACACAACATTATTCTCAAATTCATTAAAATTAATACTCTCGGTATTTAGTCCATTTAATTGCCAATTATAATCTTCAATTCTTTCAATATCTTCCCCTTTTTCTATGGATGGTGCAAATGCTATTTGCCTCATAGCCCATTCTCTTGAAGGAGGGTATATCAGCACAGCTATAGCAATTACAAATACAATATTTGATATATTCTTTTTATTGAAAATTCTTTTTAAATCCATAAAATATATTTTAGTATTACCAACAAATATAAAATTTCAATTTCGTATTTAATCTTTTAATTACTAATAAATAAATTAAAATGATATGTCTTAAATTTATTTAAATTATATTTATTTTATCAAATCTCTTAAAATGTAATAAAAATTACATTAATATTCTTAAATATTTATATTATTATATTAATTTAGCTAATATTATTAATTAAATGCCAATAGCGTATGAAAAATAAACAACTTTTTATGTTAGCTTTTTTATCATTTTTTTCAATGATAAACTATGCACAACAATCTTATCAAGTAACAGGAAAAGTTACTGATGTTGATCAACAACCATTACCTGGAGTATCTGTTACTATTGAAGGTACTTCAAGAGGAACTACAACAGATTTTGAAGGTAATTATATTATTAATGTTAACATAAGTGAAAATCTTATTTTTTCGTATGTGGGTTTTGAAAATAAAAGAATACAAATGGATGGAACCAAAGTGTTCAATGTAGTTTTGGTTTCTGGTATTGCTCTAAATGAAGTTTTAATAGTTGGAACAAGAAACCCAAATAGAACGGCTGTTGACACGCCGGTTCCTGTAGATATAATTAATATAACTGAATTAACTTCTGCCGGTCCACAGGTTAATTTAAATCAGTTATTAAATTATGTTGCTCCGTCATTTTCTTCTAATACCCAAACGATATCAGATGGTACAGACCATATTGACCCTGCTTCTTTAAGAGGTTTAGGACCCGATCAAGTATTGGTATTAATTAACGGTAAACGAAGACACTCATCTTCTTTGGTTAACGTAAACGGTACTTTTGGTCGTGGTAGTGTTGGAACCGATTTAAATGCAATTCCTTCAGCAGCAATTGAACGTATTGAAGTACTAAGAGATGGAGCTGCAGCACAATATGGCTCAGATGCTATTGCAGGTGTTATAAACCTTGTTTTAAAAAAATCTTATAATAAATTATCAACTTCTGTTACAACAGGAGCCCATTTTTCAAAAAATTCTGAAGATGATGTTGATGGTGCAACCACTAATATAGCTTTAAATTACGGCTTACCGTTAGGTGAAAAAGGTGGTGTAATTAATTTTACAGGTGATTTTGATGTTAGAGATTATACTAATAGAATGAAGGAATGGGGAGGAACTATTTTTAATGCCTATAATTCTGTGGAAAGAGTTGCATCTGACGATGGTTATGATATCACTAATTTATTAGATGATGATGTTGATGATGTAATTCATTATGCAGAAATGGCAGGTATTAACCTAAACGGGGCTTCTACCAAAGAAGAATTACAAAGTGTTTTAAGTGCTGATGTAACCGAAGCTGAATTAGCTGCCAGAGGTATGGAACGCAGTGATTTTAATATGAGAGTTGGGCAATCTAAATTAAGAGGCGGTAAATTTTTTGCCAACTTAATTATACCAATAGGAGAAAATGCCGAAATTTATTCGTTTGGAGGAATTAGTTACAGAAATGGTGAAGCGGCTGGTTTTTACAGATTACCTAATCAATCAAGAGCCTATACGCCTGTTAATATGAACGGGTTTCTACCTGAAATACATTCTGATATTGTAGATAAGTCTGCTGCTATTGGAATTAAAGGAAAAATTGGAGATTGGGATGTTGATTTTAGCAATGCATGGGGTAAAAACAGCTTTGATTATACAGTAGCTAACTCTTCAAATGCAACGCTACAAAACTCTACTCCTACCAGTTTTGATGCGGGTGGTTTTGCCTTTATGCAAAATACTACTAATTTTGATGTTACAAGATATTTTGATGATATTATGTCTGGTTTAAATATTGCCTTTGGAGCAGAGTATCGTTTAGAAAACTATGAAATTGTTGCCGGTAATGAAAATTCTTATGCACAGTACAATACCAATGGCAATGTACATGACCCAACTGATTCTGAAAGCATTATCCCTACAGATTTCTTTGGAAGTTCTCGTCCGGGAGGTGCCCAAGTTTTTCCGGGATTTAAACCATCTAATGAACTTTCAAAATACAGAAATAGTGTAGCCGGGTACTTTGATGTTGAAGCTGATTTTTCTGAATCTTTTTTAGCAAGTTTTGCTACTAGATTTGAAGATTATTCAGATTTTGGCTCTACTATAAATTTTAAATTATCTTCAAGAATTAAAGCCGGAGAAAATATGAACATAAGAGCGGCTGCAAGTACGGGGTTTAGAGCTCCTTCATTACACCAAATGTATTACAATTCGGTTTCTACATTATTTGTTGATGGTATTCCTAATGAAGTTGGTACTTTTTCTAATGACAGTAGAATTGCTAAAATTTTAGGAATTCCTAAATTGAAAGAGGAGACTTCAAAAAGTGTAAGTTTAGGATTTACATCAAACATTCCAAATGCCAATTTAAAAATTACTGTTGATGGCTATTTTGTAGGAATTGATGATAGAGTTGTTTTAACAGGCCAATTTACACCTGGTGATGATGCGGAATTACAATCGCTATTTAATAGAGCAAATGCAACAGGAGCTACCTTTTTTGCCAATGCTATTGATACTGAAACAAAAGGATTAGACGTGGTAATAACCAACACATCAACATTAGGAAACGGTAAGCTGCAAAGTGATTTAGCAGCGACTTTTTCTAAAACAAAAAGAGTTGGAGATATCCATGCTTCTGACGCACTTCAAAGTCAACTAGACACTTATTTTGATGAAACTTCTCGTATATATCTTGAATCTGCAGTACCTAGAACAAAATTAAATTTAACATTTTTATACAATATTAATAAATGGAATGTATTTTTAAGAAATGTATATTTTGGTTCAGTTAATGAAGCCACAAACAACATTGACAATCAACAAGAATATGAAGGTAAAATTGTAACAGATTTAAGTTTTGGATATAATATTTCTGATAACTTTAATATTACTTTAGGTGCTAATAATTTATTAGATATATATCCTGATAAAGCCATTGAAGCAAATCAAAGTAGCGGTCGTTTTTTATATTCAAGAAGATCACAGCAATTTGGAGCAAACGGTAGATTTTTATTTGCCCGACTTATGCTAAACTTATAACAAATATCCTTTTATTAAAAAAGCTCCTTAAATTTAAGGAGCTTTTTTAGTTTTTAAAATACTTTTCTTATTTTGAAACTCCGGTAATATGTAGTTCTGTAAATTCTTTAGTAACCACTAGTTCATTATCAGTTATTATTAAATCAACTTCTTCATTATCAATTTCAACTTTACCTACTGTAAAAGGTAAACCATGTAATTTTATTTTAATGGTTTCGTATGAGGTTTCATACTTACCCGATTTAAATTGTTGTATAGTTAATGAATCTTCTTTACCTATTAATGTAAAGTTTCTTAAACAAAATCTTCCTTTTCTATAATCGTAACCATCTTGATCATCTTCATATACTACTGATATTTCTTTACCAAACTTAAAATAAACATCCAACTTTAATTCTTCAATTTCTTTTTCTCCAACATATTGTTGAATAGGGTATTTTGGAATTATTGCCCCTTCTTTTACAAATATTGGCATACTGTCCAAATCAGCATCTACCCATAGTTCCTGACCTCCTTCTATTATAGAACTATCCCAGAAATTATACCAATTCCCTCTTGGAAAATACATTCTTCTTCCTTTAGCATTTGGTTCTAAAATTGGACATATCAATATTTTTTCACCAAAAATAAATTCATCATTTCTGTAATGTGTATGTGTATCATTTTGATCAAATATTACCAATGATTTTAATATTGGAATACCTTCATCCGAATATTTCCAAAAAGCAGTGTATAAGTAAGGTAATAATTGGTATCTGATTTCAATAAATTTTCTAACAATATTTGTAACATTATTATCAAAAGCCCAAGGTTCTTGATCTCCATGATCACCGGAAGAATGAGTTCTGCAAAATGGGTGAAAAACTCCTAATTGAATCCAACGGACAAATAACTCTCCACTTGGTTGCTCAGCAAAACCTCCAATATCCGATCCTACAAAAGAAAATCCCGACATACACATACGTTGTACCTGAATATTTGCTATTGATAAATGTTCCCACGAAGCTACATTATCTCCTGTCCATGTTGACGTATAACGCTGCGTACCCGAATATGCCGATCTGGTAATAACAAAAGGTCTTTTAGGAAACGAAAACTTTTTAAGTCCATGATATGTGGCTCTAGCCATTTGCATTCCATAAATATTATGTGCTTTTCTATGACTACAATAGTTTCCATCATAATTATGTCTTACATCGTTAGGAAATGTTTTTCCGGGAACATCCATAATTGCAGGTTCATTCATATCATTCCAAACTCCTTTAACACCAATAACTTCAATCAATTCTTTAAACAATTCAGACCACCAGTCTCGTACTTCAGGATTTGTAAAATCAGGAAAATAACATTCACCCGGCCAAACTTTACCTTTCATATAAGGCCCATCTGCTCTTTTGCAAAAATAATCGTTCTCTAAACCTTCTTTAAAAATTGAATAATTGTTATCAATTTTAATTCCCGGGTCAATAATAGCAATAGTTTTAAAACCATCATCAGCTAATTCTTTAACCATTCTTTTTGGATCTGGAAAATATTCACTATTCCAAGTAAAACATCTAAATCCATCCATATAATCAATATCTAAGTAAATTGCATCACATGGTATTTTTAACTCTCTAAATTTACTTGCAACTTCTTTAACTTTTGATTCAGGATAATAACTCCATTTACATTGATGATATCCTAAAGTCCATAAAGCCGGTAATTGATGTGGTTTTCCTGTTAAATCTGTATAGTTCGAAACCACTTCAGATACTTCAGGCCCATAAATAAAATAATAATTCATTTCACCACCTTGTGCCCAAAAACTTGTAATATTTCTTCTCTCTTGACAAAAATCAAAGTATGAACGAAACGTATTGTCGAAAAATATTCCGTAAGCTTTTTGGTGATGTAAACCTATATAAAAAGGAATAGCTTTATAAATAGGATCTGTATTTTTTCCATAAGCATACGAATCTGTAACCCAATTTTCAAAACGTTTGCCTTTAAGGTTTATATCTACAGGCTTATCTCCTAAACCGTAATAGCTTTCACTGCTTTGTGCTATTTTAGACATTTTAACAATGTCACCACCAAACTCATAACTCTCTTCCCAGTGAAAACCTAATTCATCTTCACACAACAACGTATTATCCAGAGCATCGTAAATTGATGTTCTCATATCTTTTTTTGATATGTGACAAATTAATTTAGATGTTGTGATTATATATTTATCTTGTCCATCAACAGCTTCAAGATGGTTAAAACCTTTACTTGCATATCTGGTTATAGCGTATGAAAAGTCTTTTTCAAAAATAGAAGTAGTTGTATACCTAAACCTAAGTATACTGTCTCTTTCTATAGTTATTTGAAGTACAACATTATTTTCGCTTGTAAAATAAAATGTGTCTACATCTTTTCTACATGATATTATTTTTGATGGAAATAAATTTCCTTTGTATTCTAATTCAGTACTTAAAATCATAAATATCTAATTTAATAAGAGCAAACCTACTAAATTTATAAACTCAATACTTTAATTTTTTATTAAAAAATATAAACTTGATATGAAATAAATTAAATATAAAATTTTAGATGAATTTTTAAATAAAATTTATTTTTTTCTATTTAAATTTAAGAACTGTGACTCCCAATGGTGGCAATATTATATCTGCTGAGTACTGCTTATAATTCCAACTTTTCTTTTTAATAGTTATTTCACCTGTATTCAATACTCCTGTACCTCCAAATTTCTTATTATCACTATTAAATACCTCAATTAATTTACCTTTTTTAGGAAGTCCTATTTTATATTTTTGATGTGTTGATGGCGTAAAATTACAAACAACAACTACATCTTCTTTTTCATCATATCCTTTTCTTATATAGGAAATTACAGAGTTATTGTAGTCTTCAAAACTAATCCATTCAAATCCATTTCCACTAAAGCCTTTTTCATAAAGTGCCGGAGTATTTCTATAAAATTTATTTAATTCTTTAAAATAATTTTGTGTGTTTTTATGCGGATAAAAATCTAATAAATTCCAATCTAAACTTTTTTGAAAATTCCATTCTTCATATTGCCCAAATTCACCTCCCATAAATAAAAGTTTGGTACCGGGATGTGTATACATAAACCCATAAAGCAACCTTAAATTAGCAAATCGCTGCCATTCATCACCCGGCATTTTACTTAAAATTGATCTTTTGCCATAAACTACTTCATCGTGTGAAAGTGGCAACATAAAATTTTCAGTAAAAGCATAAGCTAAACTAAACGTAATATCGTTTTGATGGTGCTTTCTGTAAATTGGGTCTTTTGAAAAATATTGTAAAACATCGTGCATCCATCCCATCATCCATTTCATTCCAAAACCCAGTCCCCCAATAAAAGTTGGCTTTGAAACCATTGGAAATGCTGTTGATTCTTCAGCAATAGTTTGAACATCAGGAAATGATTTATAAACTTCTTCGTTTAATTCTTTTAAAAAAGAAACAGCATCTAAATTCTCGTTTCCTCCATACTGATTTGGCTCCCACTCGCCTTCTTCTCTTGAATAATCTAAAAACAACATAGATGCTACCGCATCAACCCGTAAACCATCAGCATGAAATTGGTCTAACCAAAATATTGCATTACTTATTAAAAAAGCACGTACTTCATTTCTACTGTAATTAAAAATCAAACTTTTCCAATCAGGATGATAACCTTTTCTAGAATCGGGATGTTCATATAAATAAGAGCCGTCAAATAACCCTAAACCATGTACATCTTCAGGAAAATGCGATGGTACCCAGTCTAAAATTATACCTATACCATTTTGATGCAATTTATCTACTAGATATTTAAATTCATGTGGATAGCCAAAACGAGATGTTGGAGCAAAATATCCTGTAATTTGATATCCCCAAGAAGGATCGTAAGGAAATTCCATAACAGGCATTAATTCTACATGAGTAAAATTCATTTCCTTCACATAGCTAACTAACTCATCAGCAAGTTCTAAATAAGATAAAAATCTATTTTCTTCAATCTTTCTTTTCCATGAACCCAAATGTACTTCATAAACAGAATAAGGAGCGTCAAGTGCATTATTCTTCTTTCTGTTTTTCATCCAATTTGAATCTTCCCACTCATAATCATCTTCCCAAACAACAGATGCAGTTTTGGGCGGATGTTCAGATCTTCGGGCAAAAGGATCAGCTTTTTCAGTAACTATATTATCATGAAAACTTTGAATTTTATATTTGTAATGTGTTCCTTTTCCAACATTTGGAATAAAACCTTCCCAAATACCACTTTCATCCCACCTAACATTTAGCACATGTTCACCTTCTGTCCAATAATTAAAGTCTCCTATTACAGAAACTGATTTGGCGCTTGGAGCCCAAACTGAAAAATAAGTACCTTTTACACCATCTAATGTAATAATGTGTGCTCCAAACTTTTCATAAAGTCTAAAATGTTTTCCTGATTTAAATAGGTTTATATCAAAGTCTGTAAACAGACTGTAAACTTTTACTTTCGTCATATATTATATCATAAACCCATCTGGGATTACGGCTCCTTTTTTAATTATTACAATACCGTCTCTAACTGTATATGTATCGGTATCAATATCTTTTAAATGTTTTCCACCATGAATTTTAACATCATCTCCTATGCAGCAATTTTTATCTAAAATAGCATTTTTTATAAAACAACGAGACCCAATTCCAATTGGTATTATATTTTCATCTATAACTTGTTCTAATTTTTGATAAAAATCTGCTCCCATCATATAGGTATTAAATACTTTTGAATCTTTACCAATTCTAGAGCGGATTCCAATAACAGAGCGTACAATTTCGGCTGCATTAATTATACAACCTTCAGCAATCACAGTTTTTTCCAATAAAGTGCCCTCTATTTTTGTAGTGGCTAACATACGAGCTCTTGTATAAATTCGCTTATCTCTACTATACAAATCAAACTTTGGAATATCATCTGTTAAACCAATATTTGCTTCAAAAAATGAATGAATAGTTCCTATATCTGTCCAATAACCTTCATATTGATAACTTACAACACGATGCTTATTTATTGATTGTGGAATTATTTCTTTTCCAAAATCGATAGTATTTGGGTCATTCATTAATTCAATTAATAAATCTCTATTAAAAATATAAATTCCCATAGACCCCAAATAATTTCTGTTTTCAGCTTTCATTTCATCACTAACTTCAGATGTCCAGTCGGGTAATAAATCACTCGAAGGTTTTTCGATAAAAGAAGTAATTACATTATCTTCATTACTTTTTAAAATACCAAATGATGTAGCGTCTTTTGCATTTACAGGAATTGTAGCTAAAGTAATATCCGCTTTACTTTCAATATGAGCTTCAATCATTTCATTATAATCCATTTGATACAATTGATCTCCTGATAAAATTAACGCATACTCAAAATTATAACGTGAAAAATGATGCATACTTTGACGAACTGCGTCTGCAGTACCTTGAAACCAAGTGTGATTTCCCGGTGTTTGTTCTGCTGCAAGAACATCTACAAATGCTGAACTAAAAAAACTAAAGTGATATGTATTTTTAATATGACGATTTAAGGAGGCTGAATTAAATTGTGTTAAAACAAACATACGCTTAATATCCGAATTTAAACAGTTCGAAATTGGTATGTCTACTAATCTGTATTTCCCGGCAATTGCAACGGCAGGCTTAGATCTTGCCTGTGTTAGCGGGTATAATCTTGATCCTTGTCCACCTCCTAATATTATTGCCAGAACGTTATTGTTAACCATAATTATGAATTTATTGTTTTGTATAAATTAATGTATTCTTGAGCAGATTTATTCCATGAATGGTCTAAACCCATTATATATTTTCTTAGTTCTTTAAATTTTGATTGATCTTGATAAAGTTCTACCGCTCTTTCAATTGCATGAGTTATATCTGAAACAGTTACACTATCAAAACAAATTCCATAACCATTTTCTTCCGAAATATCAATAACTGTATCTTTTAAACCGCCTATACTTCTTACAACAGGAATTGTTCCATATCTCAAAGCATACATCTGATTTAAACCGCATGGCTCAACACGAGATGGCATTAATAAAAAATCTGCACCTCCGTAAACTACATGAGCCAATTCTTCATCATACCCAATAAATGAATTGTATGTTCCTTTATATTGAATGCAAAGTTCATTCAATTGATTTTCAATAATTTCTAAACCAGACCCTAACAAAAGGATAGCACACTCATTCTTTTGTAATGTTTTTTTAAATGATTCCGGTAATTTATCAACTCCTTTTTCTCCAACTAATCTTCCAATAAAAGTAAACAGAGGTTTATCAAACTCCAAATCAAATTTATCACACAACCATTTTTTATTATTTAAGTGCCCTTGAAATACATCATCTGCATTAAAATTATCTATCAAAAAACTATCTGTTTCCGGATTCCAAATTTCACTATCAATACCATTTAAAATACCAACACATTTTGCGCTTTCATGGCTAAGTAAAACTTCTAAACCATTGGCCGAACTTTTCAATTCTTCCATATAAGTTGGAGAAACTGTTGTAACTCTCCATGCGCATTTTATAGCTGCAGCTAACGGATTTATAACTCCTCCCCAATCTAACAAACCTACATTATTAAAATTAAATTCAGGAACCATATACACCTTATCATGTGAGAACCAGCCCTGATATTGTGCATTATGAATAGTTAAAACAGATGATACCTTTTTTAATGCATTATATTTATATGCCTCTTGCATCATAAAAGGTATAAGCCCTGTATGATGATCATGGCAATGAACTACCGTTGGTTTGTCTTCCCAAGTCAATATCCAATCTAATACAGCAATTTGAAATGCTAAAAATCGATCTGTATCATCAGAAGAGTACACATAATTTTTAAATAATAGTTGCGGTACATCAACTAAAAATAAATCGAATCCTAACGATGAAGCTTTATAGTTTACAATTCGAAAATCATAGGTTGTTTTTCCTAAATTTAAGGATGATTCAAATACTACCGAAAATTCGTTATTACGTGTAAATTTATTATCATAAAAAGGCATTATAACCTGAGCTAAGCAATTTAGATTATTTTGATATTTAGGTAAAGAACCTACAACATCAGCCAATCCTCCAACCTTTGCAACAGGGTAACATTCTGCACTAATATGAAGTATTTTCATGGTTTTTTATTTAAATAGAAATTTACAAAAAATAATTCATAAATCTTATGATTTAAACGTTTAAATTTCTGTTAATTCCCAATAAAATAGCAATGCTTGAATATGTTTCAAAAAAAAGAGGAGCTTTAAATAACTCCTCTTTTTTAACATTCTAATTTTCAGTATCTCAAAATAAAAAAATAATATTCTTAATTAAAATTATCTATGTTTTTAGCTTTTTATTTCTAAACACTTTTTATTCAACATCTAAATAAACCCAACAGCCTTATTTTATAATTATCTATTTTTTTATTGCATAAATACTACAGGACAATTAACTGTTGCTATACCACTTGCTAAAATATTTGACGAAGTAGCCGAAGATAAATCATTTACATTATTAAAGTCAGCATTATCATAAACATTCACCGACCATAAAGGTGAATAGAAATCATCTACCGGTACCGATGCAATAACATTATGTGTTTGAGCTGTTCCCATTTCAGTCATAAAGCCAGAAGCTGGCCCACTATTTGCATTATTATCGTCAGGATTCACATTAAAACTTACAAAAATTGGAGAAATCGGAGTCATACCATTATTGGCTTCTAATATTTTTTCAAAGAATGAAAAGTAAAATACAACTTTATCTTTGTACCAACCTCTATTCAATTCATTACTTTCAGTACCTAGTCTTTTTAAAGCAATAGATCCTTCTGGAACAATTGGACAATTTACAATTGTTGTTGTAGTTTCTACCAAATAGCCAGAAGATATAATATCATCCATACTGGTGATGGTATTAGGCACATATTTCTCTGGAACTGTAACCATGTTTACTTGCCAAAAATCATTATACCCAACATCACCCGGAATAACATTAACCACATTTATCTGACCTTCAACACTATTACCATCACTATCAATAAACAAGAAAATAGGTGCTGGAGTTGTGGTTTGTACGTCAAAGTTGTAATATTGAACTACAGAACCATCAGGTGAAAAACCTTGAGTTATAAAAGGTTCACCACTATCATAATCAATAGGCTGATTTTCTTCTGGCAATCCATTTGAACTTGTTCTAACCATTAATGTTCCTGAGCTAGAACTAAATCTATCAATACTGGCTCTTTCAGCAGTATCAGGATTCAACGGTAAATTTCTTGGATTATCATCTTCATTACACGAAACTGTAAAAAAACCTAAAGTAAACACTGCAAATAAATAAACTTTTTTCTTCATAATTATAATTTTAAAATTAATATTACGACAAATATAAAGTTGACAATATGCAGAAAATGTTAGGAAGCTAACACTTCAAATTATTTTTTAAAAAGTTTGATACTCTTTCTATCAAAATCAATGATTCCATCTTCTTTTAACTCATTCATAATAATGTTTAAAGTTGGTCTAGAGGTACCTATTAAAGTAGACATATCTTTCTGTGTGTAAGGATGTTGAATAAGTATGTAGTTCGTTTTATTTGGTGTTATTCCAAATTCTTCACTTAATTCATTGATAAACTCTAAAAAACGTGTCTTAGTATCTTTAAATAATAATAATTGTAACTGGCGTTCTAGCTTTTTTATTCGAAAATTAATAAACTTATAAAAACCAAGAGCAAATTTTTTATTATCTAAAATTAAATTCTGCAATGTGTTTGAATCAATTGGACAAATAGAAGTGTTGTTATTTATAGATTGTGCAAACTCGTTCCGTTTTACCTCTCCTAAAATTGCTTTTTCTCCAAAAACTTCTCCTTTAGAAAGTATTGCTTTTACAATTTCTTCTCCACTTTCAGTATAGTAACCCAATTTAACTTTTCCTTCATTAATTAAGTATACTTTATTAGCTGTATCATCAGTAAAGTAAATATAATCAGTTTTATTATAGGTGTTAAAAGCATGAGTAGCTTTATATTCCGAAAATTTATGCGGACATAAAATCTTAAAAAGATTTACACTCTCTAGATACCAAATACTACTCATAAAAAAATCTTTTGTATAAAAATAAAAAAACTCACAATAAGAATTGTGAGTTTTAATAAATTATATTTTAAAATATTAAGAAACATTTTCCTTTTTAATTAAATTTAATGCCGAACCTTCATTAAACCAATCTATTTGACTTTGATTATATGTGTGATTTAATTTAATGATGTCCTTTGAACCATCAGCATGAACAATTTCTAGAGTTAATTGCTTACCCGGTGCAAATTCATTTAAATCCAAGAAGTTAAAAGTATCGTCTTCTAAAATTAAATCATAATCTGCTTCATTAGCAAATGTTAAACCTAACATTCCTTGTTTTTTAAGATTTGTTTCGTGAATACGTGCAAATGATTTTACAATTACGGCAGCAACTCCTAAATGACGTGGTTCCATTGCAGCATGCTCACGTGAAGAACCTTCTCCATAATTATGATCACCAACAACAATTGAATAAATCCCTGCTGCTTTATAAGCTCTTGCAGTATCCGGTACAGCACCAAACTCTCCTGTTAATTGATTTTTAACTTTATTAGTTTCTTTACCAAAGGCGTTAACAGCACCAATTAAACAGTTGTTGGAAATATTGTCTAAATGACCTCGAAAACGTAACCAAGGTCCTGCCATTGAAATATGGTCGGTAGTACATTTACCATAAGCTTTAATTAGTAGTTTAGCTCCTTTTATTTCATTACCAATAGGTGTAAATGGTGTTAATAACTGTAATCTTTCAGATTCAGGACTTACAATTACTTCTACTCCAGATCCATCTTCAACAGGGGCATCGTACCCTGCGTCTTCTACATCAAATCCTTTAGGTGGTAACTCAAAACCAGTAGGTTCTTCTAACATTACTTCTTCTCCATTTTCATTTATTAATTTATCCGTTATTGGATTAAAATCTAACCTTCCTGCAATTGCTATAGCCGCAACCATTTCAGGTGAAGCTACAAATGCGTGTGTATTTGGATTACCATCAGCTCTTTTTGAGAAGTTACGGTTAAATGAGTGGATAATTGTATTCTTTTCTTGTTTATCTGCTCCTTCTCTGGCCCATTGTCCTATACAAGGTCCACATGCATTAGTAAATATTTTAGCATCTAAATCTTCAAATATTTCTAAAAGACCATCTCGTTCTGCAGTATACCTAACCTGTTCTGAACCTGGATTAATTCCAAATTCAGCTTTTGCTGTTAATTTTTTATCAACCGCTTGTTTTGCTACTGAAGCTGCCCTTGATAAATCTTCATAAGAAGAGTTAGTACAAGAACCTATTAATCCCCATTCTACTTTTAATGGCCAATCATTTTTTGTAGCTTTTTCAGTCATTTCTCCAACCGGCGTAGCTAAATCAGGTGTAAAAGGTCCGTTTAAATGAGGCTTTAATTCCGATAAATTAATTTCAATAACCTGATCAAAATATTTTTCAGGATTTGCGTATACTTCATCATCTCCAGTTAAATAGGAAGCTATTTTATTTGCCTCTTCAGCAACTTCATTTCTACCTGTGGCACGTAAATAACGCTCCATAGATTCATCATACCCAAAAGTTGAAGTTGTAGCACCTATCTCTGCTCCCATATTACAAATAGTACCTTTACCTGTTGCCGACATAGATTTTGCTCCTTCTCCAAAATATTCTACAATAGCACCGGTTCCGCCTTTTACAGTTAAAATATCTGCAACTTTTAAAATAACATCTTTAGGAGCAGTCCAACCAGAAAGTTTACCGGTTAATTTAACACCTATCAGTTTAGGAAATTTTAGTTCCCAAGGCATCCCAGCCATAACATCAACAGCATCAGCACCACCAACACCTATTGCTACCATTCCTAAGCCACCTGCATTTACGGTATGTGAATCCGTTCCAATCATCATTCCTCCTGGAAAAGCATAATTTTCCAATACTACTTGATGAATAATTCCTGCACCCGGTTTCCAAAAACCAATTCCATATTTATTAGACACAGATGCTAAAAAATTAAAAACCTCACTACTGTTATTTAGCGCATTTTGTAAATCTTTATCAGCACCTATTTTAGCTTGGATCAAGTGATCACAGTGTACAGTTGTAGGAACAGCTACTTTTGATTTACCCGCTTGCATAAATTGCAATAAAGCCATTTGTGCAGTTGCATCTTGACAAGCAATTCTATCAGGCGCAAAATCAACATAATCTTTACCTCTTACAAAGGCAGTTTTTGCTTTTCCGTCCCATAAATGATTGTATAATATTTTTTCAGCTAAAGTTAAAGGTTTACCAACAACAGCTTTTGCAGCATCTACTCTATCTGCCATTCTGTTATACACCTCTTTAATTATTTCAATATCAAAAGCCATATCTATATAATTTTTTTTTAGTTATTTTAATTTAGCGAAGTTACAAAAAATGAAGTTTTTAACTAGCATACAATACCCTATCAAATGTATTTTTAAATATATAAATGTGATTGACAACTATTTTTTTTAAAAACACAAATAAAGCTAGCGAAAACGTTGTAAATATTAAGAATATGATAAAAATTAAGCAGGTCTGTAAGCCGGATTTTGTATTTACCGAAGTAAATTCTTATCATTTATCTAGGCTATAAATTACTTTATAGCTCAATCTGCCTACCCCTTGAAATAGAGCGAGTAACTCTAAAATTTCAATATACATGGCATTGCACCGCATAGAGTTTACCTGTTTTCACTACAGCCGAACTGTACTTGCTTTCTGTTGCACTTGTCCTCGATTTTCACCGGACGGATGTTATCCGTTATGCTACTCTGTGGTGTCCGGACTTTCCTCTTCTTATGAAGCGATAAGACGACCTACTTAATTTTCCAAAAATAAGCTAATAATTCTGTATAAAAAAACCCACTCAAAAAATTGAGTGGGAAAATTGCTATGAAAAAGAAAAAGTGTTATCAGATATTTCTAATAACTTGAACAAAAATAAGTTAATTATATTTATTTAAAAAATATTTTAACTTTTTTTTTACGTAAACATATCTTTTACTTTTTCAAAAAATGATTTATCAAATTTTGAAGGGTTCGGTTTAAAATTTTCATCATTTTTCATCATTTCAAAAAACTCTTTTTGAGTCTTCGATAAATTTTGTGGTGTCCAAACATTTACATGAACTAATAAATCACCATTTCCATAATGATCTATACTTGGCAATCCTTTACCTCTTAATCGTAGAATTTTTCCTGATTGTGTACCCGGATCAATCTTAATTTTAACTTTTCCGGAAACTGTATCAATATTTTTTGCAGCACCTAAAACAGCTTCTGAAAAATTAATGTATAAATCGTAATGTAAATTTGTTCCTTCTCTTTTTAACGTACTATGTTCAACTTCTGAGATTACAACTAATAAATCGCCATCTAAAGAATTATTACCCGGTGCAGCATTACCTTTCCCATTTACCTTTAGTTGAACCCCTTCTGTTACACCTGCCGGTATTTTAATTGAAACGGTTTCTTCTTTTATTTCAAGACCATCACTATCTGCTCCTTTTGGTTTTCTGTCTATAACTTCTCCCGCACCATGACACGTTGGACATGTAGAAGCTGATTGCATACGGCCTAGAATAGTATTAGTTACACGCATAACCTGACCTGTTCCGTTACAACTCGAACATGTTTTATATGTAACACCTGCTGCCTTTACCTTTCTACGAACTTTTACTTTCTTTTCTACACCATTAGCTATCTCTTCAAGAGTTAATTTTACTCTAATACGTAAATTACTGCCTTTAACACGAGTTCTTCCTCTTGAGCCGCCGCCAAAGCCGCCAAAGCCACCACCACCAAATGCACTACCAAATATATCTCCAAATTGGCTAAAGATATCCTCCATATTCATACCTCCGCCACCAAAGCCTCCAGCGCCTGCACCTTCAAAAGCTGCATGACCATATTGATCATATCTCGCTTTTTTGTTTTCATCGCTTAAAACTTCATAAGCTTCTGCAGCTTTTTTGAAATTTTCTTCTGCTTCTTTATCTCCGGGATTTTTATCAGGATGATATTTTATAGCCATCTTTCGATAGGCTTTTTTTATTTCGGCAGGTGTAGCATTTTTAGAAATGCCCAATATTTCGTAATAATCTTGCTTCATTTTTTTATTGCTTATTCTTATTGTCCTACAACCACTTTAGGATATCTTATTATTTTTTCGCCTAACTTATAGCCTTGTTCTATAACATCAATAATTTTCCCCTTTAAATCATCTGATGGTGCAGGAATTTGTGTAATTGCTTCGTGCAACTCAACATCAAAAGCGTCTCCCTGATCAACTTTTATATGGTTTAGACCTTTTTGTGTTAAAGAATTTTTTAATTTATTATTAATTAATTCCATTCCTTTTAACAACTCTTTGTCCTTCGCTTTTTTTATTTCATTTAAACCTCTGTCAAAATCATCTAAAATTGGCAATAAAACTGTCATTAATTCCTCATTGGCAGTTTTAAATAGTTCAATACGCTCTCTCGAAGTACGTTTTTTATAATTTTCAAATTCAGCAAACAAACGTAAAAACCTATCTTTTTCTTGTGCTAACTCTTTTTGTAACTCCTGTTCAACGTTTACTTCCTGAATTTCCTCTTGTTTTACTTCCTGATCTTTTACTTCTTCTTTTTTACTTTCCTTCTTTTTGCTCATAATTTTTCATTAAAAAAATTTCATAATAATAGTTAGCAAAAGTATTGCCATTTTTTGAAATATGCCAATATGACACTATATAAAAAATCCCGCTTAATGCGGGATTCCATAATTATATAAATATTTTACTCAACTCTCGTAATTTTAGCACCAATTGCCTGCAATCTTTTATCAATATGCTGATATCCTCTATCGATTTGCTCAATGTTATGAATTGTACTTGTACCTTTAGCTGAGAGTGCCGCTATTAGCAATGATATTCCGGCTCTAATATCAGGTGAAGTCATAGTTGTAGCTTTTAAGCTCGATTCGTGGTTCATACCTATTACAGTTGCTCTGTGAGGATCACATAGAATTACTTTTGCGCCCATATCAATCAATTTATCAACAAAGAATAAACGACTTTCAAACATTTTTTGATGAATCAAAACACTTCCTTTTGCTTGAGTAGCAACTACCAAAACAATACTTAGCAAATCTGGAGTAAAACCCGGCCAAGGAGCATCTGATATGGTTAATATTGAGCCGTCAATAAAGTTTTGTATTTCGTAGCTGTCTTGTTCCGGCACAAAAATATCATCACCTTTTCTTTCTAAGTTTATACCTAATTTTTGAAAAACACGAGGAATTAAACCTAAATCGTCCCAACTTACATTTTTTATAGTTAATGAAGATTTTGTCATAGCAGCCATCCCAACCCAGCTACCTATTTCAATCATGTCAGGTAAAATTCTATGAGAGCAACCTTTCAACTCACTAACACCTTCAATAATTAATAAATTAGAGCCAACTCCATTAATTTTTGCTCCCATACTATTCAACATTTTACATAATTGTTGAATATATGGTTCGCAAGCAGCATTGTAAATACTTGTAATACCTTTGGCCATAACAGCTGCCATAATAATATTTGCTGTTCCGGTAACAGAGGCCTCATCTAACAACATTTTTGTTCCTGTTAGCTGTTCTGCTTCTACACCATAAAACCTTTCATCTTTATTGTATCTAAAATTAGCTCCTAATTTTATAAAACCATCAAAATGAGTATCTAACCTTCTTCTTCCTATTTTATCACCTCCCGGACGCGGAATATAACCTTTTCCAAAACGCGCTAACAATGGCCCAACTATCATTATTGAACCTCGTAAAGAACTACCATCTATTTTAAACTTTTCAGATTCTAAATATTCTAAATCTAAATCATCTGCCTGAAAAGTATAAGTATCTTCGTTTACTTTAGTTATTTTTACTCCTAATTCTCCTAAAATAAAAATCAGTTTATTAACGTCTCTTATATCAGGTATATTACTAATTGTAACTTTTTTTGCTGTTAATAAGACTGCGCAAATGACTTGTAGTGCCTCATTTTTAGCTCCTTGAGGAATAATTTCTCCACTTAATTTATGGCCTCCTTCAATTACAAATGTTGCCATTATATATTAATTATAGTTGATTATTTTTTTTTCTTTTGACGAGGCTTATTTCCTGTTGGTTTTCTTTTCCTCATTAAGTCTTTAACTTCTGATAAAGATTCTTCTTTTTTTGTTAAATCAATTTTTCCGTTAGAAAGTTCAGAAAGGTGGTTAAAAATAATTTGATCTTCAACGGTATCTTTATTCCAATTCAAATAACATTTTTTCATGTGATTTGCAATAACATAATACAATGCTTCTCGTGCTTCTCCTTCTTCCCAAGTTAAAGCAGTATCAATCATAGTTTGAATATTTCTACCGTAAAATTTATATTTTGAAGATGCTCTCGGATATGCCAAGGGCTCCGGTTTTGCTTGTAATACTTCTTTTTCCGGTTTTTCGTAAGGTGACTCTACATCTAATCTAAAATCAGACATAATAAATAATTGATCCCATAATTTATGCTTAAAATCGGGCACATCACGTAAATGAGGCTGCAAATTTCCCATAACATCAACAATTGCTTTTGCCATTTTATTGCGCTCTTCAATATCTTGTAAAGCTACGCAATGATTGACTAATTTTTGTATATGACGACCGTATTCCGGGATAATTAAATGAGGTCTTTCCGAATTGTATTCTAAATCAAATTCCATGTATCTGTTCTTCTCTTTTATTTTATGCAAATTACAACTAAAATATTGGTTTTACAATCTTATTTCAGCTTATAATTGTAAGTTTTGCAAATTGTAATAATAACTTTTTAACACCTACAGTTTCAAATTTAATTTCAGCTTTTTGGTTAACTCCTGTACCTTCTAAATTTAAAACTTCACCTTTACCAAACTTTTTATGCTCAACAATATTTCCAACTGTCAAATTTATATCGAATAAGTTTGAATTTTTAGTTGGAATATTTGGTACTTTTTTAAATTTTTTTGGTGGCTGAAATGTTATTTTTGGTTCTTCCTTTTTCTTAACTGGTGTTCGAGGTATTGGTTTTTTAAATCTTATTTTATTTTGTGGTACACTTCCAAAAATATCTTCATTTATAAATTTACTTTGTTTTGGTTGTACCATTTTCTCAGTTAAATTTTCTAAGTATTTCTCATCTATTTCTTCTAAAAATCTGCTTGGCTCACAGTCTATTAATTTTCCCCAACGATATCTGGTTTGCGCATACGTTAAATAAGCTTGTTGTTCAGCTCTTGTTAAAGCCACATAAAATAAACGACGCTCTTCTTCTAATTCGCTTCGTGTATTCATACTCATTGCTGAAGGAAATAGGTTTTCTTCTAAGCCAACAATATAAACATAAGGGAATTCCAAACCTTTTGCTAAGTGAATTGTCATTAACGAAACTCTTGGCTCATCATCTTTCTTTTCACTATCAAAATCGGTTGCTAAGGCTACATCCTCTAAAAAAAATGCTAAAGAATCATCTTCTTCTTTTTGCTTTTGTATTTCTATAAAATCCTTAATTCCATTCAGTAATTCTTGCACATTTTCTACTCTACTAACTCCTTCTGGTGTTCCATCTTTTTCTAAATCTTTAATTAACCGTGTTTGCTTCACTACAAATTCTGCAACTTCAAACGCATTTTTAGTTTGTGCTTCAATTTGAAAGTGTTGTATCATGGTTACAAAGTTGTTTAACTTTATTTTAGTGCCTGAATTCAAATTCAGATTAACTTTGTCAAGATTTAAAAGCAGTTCAAAAATTGATTTTTTATAATGATTTGCTGCAACTGTAAGCTTATCAACAGTTGAAGCTCCAATACCACGCATTGGATAATTTATAACACGTTTTAATGCTTCTTCATCTTTCGGATTGATAAGCAAACGTAAATACGCTAGAATGTCTTTGATTTCTTTCCGTTGATAAAAAGACAAACCCCCATAAATTTTATACTTTATATCTTTTTTTCGAAGCGCATCTTCAATAGCTCTCGATTGTGCATTTGTACGATATAAAATTGCAAATTCATCATTTTTAAGTTGCAAATTCATTTTATTATCAAAAATAGAATTTGCAATAAATCTACCCTCATCGGCTTCCGTAAAAGTTCTCATTACTTTTACTTTAGATCCTGCAGTGTTCTCAGTCCAAATTTGCTTATCAAGTTTTGTTTTATTTTTTTCAATAACACTATTTGCCGCTTCAACAATATTTTTAGTAGAACGGTAATTTTGTTCCAATTTAAAAATATTTACATTTTCGTAATCGCGCTGAAAGTTTAATATATTTTGAATATTTGCTCCTCTAAACCCATAAATACTTTGAGAATCATCACCTACTACACAAATATTTTGAAATCTGTCGGCCAATGCACGAACAATTAAATATTGCGAATGATTGGTATCCTGATACTCATCAACCAAAATATATTTAAATCGATCTTGATATTTTGCTAATACTTGTGGAAAACGAGTTAAAAGCTCGTTGGTTCTTAATAATAAATCATCAAAATCCATTGCTCCAGCTTTAAAACAACGCTCAACATATTGATGGTATATTTCACCCATTTTTGGACGTTGTGCCATTTTATCAGCCTCAATTAATTCCGGATTAGCGTAATAAGCTTTAACGGTAATTAAACTGTTTTTAAAGGAAGAAATTCTGCTTAAAACTTGTTTTGGCTTGTACTTTTCCTTATCCAACTCCATTTCTTTTATAATGGAAGTTAACAACCTAACAGCATCTTGCGTATCGTAAATAGTAAAATTTGAAGGAAAACCTAATTTATCACCTTCTGATCGTAAAATACGAGCAAAAACCGAGTGAAAAGTACCCATCCATAAATTTTTTGCTTCAGAAGAACCTACAACACCCGCTATACGATCTTTCATTTCACGTGCTGCTTTATTGGTAAAAGTTAATGCTAAAATATTGAACGGATCAACATTTTGATTCATTAAATGGGCTATTCTATACGTTAATACGCGTGTTTTTCCTGAACCGGCACCGGCAATAATTATCATGGGGCCATCTTTATGTAAAACGGCTTCTCGTTGAGATTCATTAAGGTTTTTTAAGTAACTAGTCACAGGAATTCTTTAAAAATTCAAAAGTACTATTACAAATTAAGTTAAGCAATAAAAGTTATTGACAATGTTTTTACACGTTATTTTTTCGGCTTAAAACAAAAAAACGGCTTCGAATTGAAGCCGTTTTTTTAGTTTTTTTTCTTTTAAACTTATTTACTAAAAGTATAAGTTACACCTACCATTGCCATATCGGTAGTCATTTCATAACCTACTTTAGTTCCAGGCATTGCTCCATAAGGGTTTTGAGGTGAAGCCATCATTGGGTTTAGCATAGGACCTTCTGTTTTGTCTCCACTATCTCCATGGTGGTATACTCCATTTAATGTAAAGTTATCATTTATGATATAGCTAAATCCAAATTGCATGGCATTTTTAATAACAGCAGTTGCAGGCATTGAAAAGAATGCTAATTCTTCATCAATAGGATTACTACTAGTAAGTATAACCAACTCTTAAAGGTAGTCTTTCAATTCCTTTATATTGAATACCAGCCGATAATACGTTTACATTTTTCCAACCAAATCCTTTTACAGAACCTGTTTGAGTCCAACCCTTTTTAATAAAACCATCTGTATTTTCATAATCAATCAATCTATAGTCAACAGCAAAATCAAAATCTTCTATAGAATATCCCAAACCAAATGATAAAATTGAAGGATAATTCATTTTAAAATCAGCTCCCGGAGCTTCAGTACCATCTAAATATTTGTTATCAAATTCTAAATCACCAAATTCTTGTTCTGTTTTATAAGAAGCTCCAATTTTAACTCCTTCTTTTGAATCATAAAATAAACCTATTTGTCCTCCAAAACCTATTGCAGATGCATTATCACTTTTTGGATAACCGGCAGCACCTGGAGATGCTATTGGGTTTGGTTCCATTTTTAAAGCTCCATAATTAATAGTTGGTTGAATACCAATTGAAAATTTTTCTGTTATCTCATACGCCCACGTTACTCCAACTTGTAATAGCATATAGTTTGATTCAAAATGCCCAAAGCCTCCCATATTTTGTGCATAGCTTATAGGGTTTGAATTCAGTGTAGGATTGAAAGTAGGACTCATTGGATTGTTTTTCTCTTCAGGAAATGTAACTCCAAAACCACTAATACCAAATACTGAAACACCAAACGTGTGTTTGCTGTCTTCTTTTCCCCAAACCATGGCTAAAGCAGGCATTGGTGAAACTCCTTTATCATCTTTTGTAATACCTGAAACTGCGGGAGAACCTTCTCCCATCATTCCGGCAGGTAAACTAGCGCTTAATTCCGGCGATGAAAAGAATAACCCAATATCAAAATTTATTATTTTATCATCAAAAACTGAAATCGCTGCAGGATTCCATTGTAAAGCACCACTTATATCTAATGGTTGCGCAGTTGCAGCTCCACCCATTGACATATTTACAGATCCAATACCCTGCATAACATGGCCAACTTGAGCAAAAGTTACTGTTGTTAAAAACAATACTGCTAATTGTAGTAATTTTTTCATAATCTTAATTTTCATTTAATATTTTGTTATTTATATTTGAATTACGGATATTTTTATCTGTTTTTCATTGACAAAAATAATTTGTTTAATACATAGAATAACTGACAATTGTCAGGAATTAGGTTTTACAAATGTAACATAGGTTACAAATAAAAGGAACAAAATTTTATTTTACTAATAAAAGTTTAAATAATTATATTTTCAATAAAATTTAATTATAAATTGTGTGTTAATTTTACAAAATATATTTTTGAACGAAATAAGTTATTTATGGACATAGAAAAAATTATAGATTTATTAAGTTACACAATACCATCAATTATAACCGGATTAGTTGCTTATTATTTTTTTGTAAATCATACCAAAAATGAAGAACGTAAGATGCAGTTGAACATACTTAAAGAAAATAGTAAACACACATTTCCTATAAAACTTCAGGCATACGAGCGTATGACATTATTTTTGGAACGGATAAACCCTTCAAACCTTTTGTTAAGGGTTACATCTGTTAATAATGATAAATTTGCTTACACACAAAGCCTTATAAACACTATTGAGCAAGAGTTTGAACATAATATAGCTCAACAAATTTATATTTCTGAAAAGTGTTGGAATGTTATTATAGCATCAAAAAATTCTACTATACATATTATAAAAAAAACTTCTGAAGATGAACTGATTACCAATGCGCAAGAACTACGAGAAGCGATATTAAAAAGAATGCTTAACAGTTCTCCTCCTTCAACCACAGCTTTAGCTTTTATAAAAGATGAAGTAAGAAACTTCATATAAAAAAAGATTAATTAAAAACTGTCATTGTAATGACAAATAAATTATGTTTTTAATTAACCTTTTTCTATTTTCTTAAAATGTAAAATCTAATCCCACTTTAAAATTTCTACCTTTTGTTGTATAACCTATAGTTTCTACGTAATCTTCATTAAAAATATTAGTCACATTTACAAAAACGGTTAGTTTATCTTTTATCAAAGTATGATTTGCATTAAAATCTACTAAATTATATGCATCTAAATTTATTGTTGAGCCTGTGCCCCACTGATCAAAATAAGTTCTTTTTGAAATATTTTTAAACAATAATGACAGGTAGGTGTTTTTGATACTATTTGTTTCCAACAAAGCTGTAAATTTATTTTTTGGAATATAATCTAAATCTGAGCTTTTGTGAGTGTATGTATGTCCTAATCTAAAAGTAAAATCTTTTAAAATATCTATTTGAACTTCTGTTTCTACACCTTTTGCATTAAGAGTTTCTTCAGAATTTACATACGTTACGTAATCAGGTAAAATAATAGCGTTATCTTCTTCTCTGTAAAAGAAAACTGAATTTATTTCAAATTGCTTATCCTGCGAAAAAACAAATCCGGCTTCAACTGTATTATTTTCTTCTGGTTCTAAATCAACATTTCCGTATTGTGAAAATAACTGGTAAGCACTTGGTGCTATAAATGCTGTACTGTAGGAAGAAATTATCCTGAAATTATCAGAAAAATTATAAGAAGGATTGATATTGTATACCCAATGATTTCCGTATTCGCTATGATTGTTTAAACGTGTACCTGCTGTAATATTAAATCCGAAAGAAGTATTGTAAACCACAGAAACATACGGATCAACAATATCATACTTAGCAATAGCATCACTTATATTGCCATAAGGTGTGTTTGTGTTGTTTTTTTGTTGCTGATAATTAATTCCTGTTATAAATTGAATTTGATCTGATAATTTATAGTTATTTACCAAATCTACATCGTAAGTTACTCCTTTATATTTATATCCATCAACAGTATTTGTCCAACTATTAAAACTATCAAATGTTCTGTCTATTTTATTATATGAAGCCACCAAAGCTAAACTTCCTTTTGCATAGATAAAATTTGAAGACACACCAAATCTAAGCTGCTCGTTTTCCCCATTATTGATATCAGAATCTGCAAAAGCACCAGCATCATAATCATACTTATTTTTATCAAAATTGCTAAATAATTGCACATTTAATTTATGGCTAAATTCATAACCAAAACGAATAAAAGAATTAGTTGCGGTAAACTTATCACTTTCAAATTTTACAGAACTATCTTTATCACTTGCTTCAGACAAACCGTTAGTATTAGTTGCATTAAACGAAGCTAAATAATTGAATTTATTTACGGTACCTGTAAGCGCAATATTTTGATTTGCATCATTTAAATTGATATCAGAATTATCTTCAGAATTATTAGTACCTAAAGACACTTGATAATTAACTGAAATAGACTTTTTTGATGATTTTTTTAATTTAATGTTGATAACGGCCGTTGCTGCACCAGAACCATACAACGTACTTGATGCACCTTTCATAACCTCAATTGATTCAACCTGACTTAAAGTGAGCAAACGCAAATCGTAGGTTGTAGTAACTCCTGACGGATCACTTACAGGAACACCATCAATCAAAACTAAAACTTGGCGGTTTCTACCTCCTCTAACATACATACTTTTGTTTTTTCCGGCAGCACTATTTGTACCATTAATTTCAATTCCGGCAATAGTATTTAACACATCTACAATGGTTTGCCCTTTAAAATTATTAATTTCTTCAGGTGAAATTTGATAAACAAGCTTACCTACTTGTTCTTTTCTAATCGCAAATTTAGTTGCCGTAACTACAACTTCGTTTAACTGCTCAATACTATTTTTTTCTTGAGCTTTTACAGTATTTTGCGCAAATAATAAACATAAAATACCCAGATAAAATGAATTTTTTTTCATTTTTTAATATGATTTAATTAATAAAATAAATCAGGTAAATTTTTAAGTATAGAAAACCATACTCAAACCTTTCGCCCGAAAGTTTGAACTATATTGATTGTGGCAGGTCTCCTGGCTTGCGTATTGTTATTTACCTTCCCATTCTATTAGAACAGTGGTTAAAAGTTTAAATAACAACCACCAAAAAATTGGCTTAGCTTACAGTTGCGGGAACAGCTTCGGATTTTAACCGAATTCCCTTTTCACTTATTTACACGAAGTATAAATAAGAACCATAATCTGAAAACAAAAGTAATTAATTTAAGAGTAATAAGTACTATTAAAATTCTAAAATATTACATTTGTCATAAATTTTTTAGATGGATACACTAAGCACAAAAATTGTAGTATTAACATTACTTTTTCTTTCATTTTTTTCATGTAAAAATGAAAAAGAGAAACATTTATTTAATACTTTTTCATCTAAAGAAAGTGCAATAAAATATGCAAAAGGTTTTGATATTCAATACAATGAGGATTATAAAAAACTAATCATCAAAACTCCTTATCAAAACGCTGAAAACACTTTTGAGTATATTTTAACAAATTCTGATTCAGTTATTGATAAAAGTCGAAAAATTATTAAAACTCCCATCAATTCAATTGTTGTTACCAGCACCACTCATATTCCAATGCTTGAACTATTACACGTTGAAAATAAGTTGGTTGGATATCCAAATACCGATTATATTTCATCCAAAAAAACACGTGAGTTGATAAATTCGGGTAAAATTATGGAGCTTGGAAATGAAGAAAATATAAATACTGAAGTTCTATTAAACTTACAACCTGATACTGTTATTGGTTTTTCAATTAATAGCAATAATAAAATGCTTGAAAACATTGATAAATTAGGAATACCTGTAATTTATAATGGTGATTGGTTAGAAGAAACTCCTTTAGGCAGAGCAGAATGGATTAAATTTTTTGGTATTCTTTTTAATAAAGAAAAAGAAGCTGACAGTATTTTTAATGCTATTGAAAAAAATTATTTTGAAGCAAAAAATATTGCCTTAAAAGCAACAAATAAACCTACTGTTATTTCGGGTGGACTATTTAAAGATATATGGAATTTGCCTGCCGGAGATAGTTTTGAAGCTGCTTTTTTAAATGATGCCAATACAAATTATCTATGGAAAAACTCCAATGGAAAAGGAAGCCTGTCATTAAATATCGAAAATGTTTTTGAAAAAGGAAAAGATGCTGATATTTGGTTATCTCCAAGTTTTTATACCTCTTTAAAACAACTTGAAAACGCAAACGATATTTATCCGAAATTCAAAGCGTTTAAAAATAAAAACATCTACTCTTTTGTAAATAATCAAGGTGAAAAAGGCGGAATTATTTATTTTGAATTAGCTCCTTCAAGACCTGATTTGGTTTTAAAAGATATTATAAAAATTGCTCATCCTGAACTACTTGAAGATTATAATTTTACATTTTATCAAAAATTATATTGATTTTTTTATTATCTTTATAAAGATGACGCAATAAATTATGAATAATAAATTTAAATACCATTTCAACAATTCATTAAAAATTTTATTTAAATATTATTATGGCCATATTACCATTAATGATATTGAGTCTTCTTGGGAATATGCATTTAAAAACAATTTAATTCCGAAAGATACAAAAGGTTTTGTATTAGATTATACAAATGCAACTCTTGACATGAAACCTGATGAACATACAGCAATAGCTGATTTTTATAAAAAACATATTGAAATTTTTAGAAATTATAAAATAGGCATTGTTACTGATAATCCTAAAGATGTTGTAATACCTATTTTAGTTAAAACTAAAGATGATGGTTACGAATCTAGCCCATTTAGTAGTATGGAAGCAGCTATTGAGTGGGTTTTACATTAAGTCTTTTATTATAAACAAATTTTGAGAAAATGAAAAAAATTCTCATTATTAACGGACATCCTGATAAAGAAAGTTTTAACTATTCTATTTCTGAAGCATATAAAACTGGAGTTATTAGTTCTGGCTCTCAACTGAAAGAAATAAATATTGGAGAGTTAAATTTCGATCCTAATTTAAAAGCCGGTTACAGAACAAGGACCGAACTTGAACCTGATCTAATTGAATCACAAGAAAAAATTAAGTGGGCACAACATATAGTATGGATTTATCCTGTTTGGTGGGGATCAATACCGGCTATAATGAAAGGTTTTATAGACAGAACATTTATTCCAGGTTTTGCCTTCAAGTACAGAGAAAATTCACATTGGTGGGATAAATGTTTAACCGGTAAAACTGCTCGGTTAATATGTACTATGGATGCTCCCGTTTGGTATTACAAATGGTTTTATGGAGCACCAAGCCACAAAGCAATGAAAAAGCTAACACTGCAATTTGTAGGTATTCAAAAAGTTAAAATAACAGCCATAGGACCTGTCAGATTATCTAAAAATGAGTTTAGAATAAAATGGTTGAAAAAAATAGAAAAATTAGGTTTCGAAAATAAATAAAAGTATTAAAATAGTGTTGTTTGCCCATCGTCTTTATTTTTATTATTTTCTTTATCCTCATTGTCATCTTTTTTAGAATTGTCAAAAATTTCTTCTTCATTTACTTCCACTTCATTTACTACAGGAGCTTCATAAGGTAATGGTTCTAACAAATTAACTTGCTTAATTTTATCAGCAGTCAATTGATTTCCTAACGCTTTAATACCTTTTATAGCAATAAATTCCTCTAAATCAACAGTTATATTTTCTAAACTTCTTTTTGAAAACACAACTTCAACCATTGGTCTGTAATCTGTAGCAACAATTTCTAATTGAGATTTTTGATGTTCTGATATAAATATTTCTTCTTTATTAGGATTGTCAATCATAAATCGTTTTACAAAGTATTTTTCCTTTTCACCATCAAAATAAATTGCTGAAATTGGTTTTTCAGGAATCCATTTTTCCAAAACAATCATATCATTTTCAAAATGCGTAGTTAACTCCGGTTTAATTGTTTTAACTATACCTTTTTGAGTAATAATCAGCAATCTGTCTTCAGCTTTAAATTCACCTAACAACTCACCTCTTCCATCAACATTTAATCTCTGCACAACATCATCAAACCAAATTTTTCGAGGTTTTAAAGTAGAAACTCCTTCCGATTTTAACTCAATTTTTTTAATAGCATATTTTGTTACTAAATTTCCTTTTACACCTCGTCCTTTAATTGCTAATTCAGAAAAATCTATATCCCATTTAAGTTTTTTAATACTTCCTACTGCACGTAAATTTATGGTAACTGTTTCAGCTTCACCGTTTGGATTAGCCGTAAAATAGTGTACAATTGATGCTTTATTTCCTGCAGTTAAATCATATTCTTTATCGCGTGTTACACCTGTTACATTAAAACGCTTCATATAACTTGGCCCACTTTTACCATCACGATAAATCATGTTATAAACCGTACGTTTGTCGTTCTTTTTAAATACTGCAACATGAATAATATCTTTTCCTACAAAAGTTTTAGCATCAACTTTTGTAACCATCATAACGCCATCTCTTCTAAAAACTATAACATCATCAATATCAGCACAATCATCAACATATTCGTCTCGTTTAAGTGAAGTTCCTACAAAACCTTCTTCTTTATTTACATACAGTTTTGTATTTCTCATTACAACTTTAGTTGCAACAATATCATCAAATAAACGCAATTCGGTTTTACGCTCTTTACCTTTACCGTATTTAGTTTTTAAGTTTTTAAAATACTCAACTGCAAAATCAATTAAATTGGCTAAATAATTTTTTACTTCAGCAATTTTATCTTCTAAGCTTTCAATAAATTGTTTTGCTTTATCTATATCAAATTTTGATATTTTTTTAATTCTGATTTCGGTTAATCGAATAATATCTTCTTCAGTAATCGCTCTTTTTAAATGTTTTATATGAGGTTTCAATCCTTCATCAATAGCTTTTATAACACCTTCCCACGTTTCTTCTTCTTCAATATCACGATAGATTCTATTTTCAATAAAAATACGTTCTAATGATGCAAAATGCCATTGCTCTTCCAGTTCATTTAATTGAATTTCTAATTCTTCTTTTAATAATTCTACTGTATGATCTGTTGAGCGTCTTAACATTTCTGACACACCAATAAATACCGGTTTATTATCATCAATAACACAACCTAAAGGAGAAATTGAATTTTCGCAATTTGTAAATGCATATAATGCATCAATGGTTTTATCGGGTGAAATTCCATTAGGCAAATGCACTAAAATTTCAACATTAGCAGCTGTATTATCTTCTATTTGTCTAATTTTAATGGTTCCTTTATCGTTTGCTTTTAATATTGAATCAATTAATGAAGTTGTTGTTGTTCCAAAAGGAATCTCAGTAATAACCAACGTTTTTTTATCAAGTTGAGATATTTTAGCTCTTACTCTAATTTTACCTCCGCGTTTTCCATCGCTATAGTTAGATACATCAGCAATACCTCCTGTTAAAAAATCTGGAACTAATGTAAAACTACGCCCTTTTAAATGTTTTATGGAAGCATCAATCAATTCGTTAAAATTATGCGGTAAAATTTTGGTTGAAAGACCAACAGCAATACCTTCAGCACCTTGAGCCAACAACATTGGAAATTTAACAGGTAAATCTACGGGTTCTTTTTTTCTACCATCGTAAGAAGCTTGCCATTCGGTAGTTTTAGGATTGAAAACAACATCTAATGCAAATTTGGATAAACGAGCTTCAATATAACGTGAGGCTGCGGCACCGTCTCCAGTTAAAATATTACCCCAGTTACCCTGCATATCAATCAATAATTCTTTTTGCCCTAATTGCACCATTGCATCGGCAATAGAAGCATCACCATGCGGATGGTATTGCATTGTATGCCCCACAATATTGGCTACTTTATTATAGCGTCCATCATCCAAATCTTTCATTGAATGCATAATTCTACGCTGTACCGGTTTAAAACCATCTTTAATTGCAGGTACTGCTCTTTCTAAAATAACGTACGAAGCATAATCCAAAAACCAATCTTTATACATTCCTGTAACTTTGGTAATGGTTTCCTGATTTCCAAATTCTTCGTTTAAATGCTCGTTGTTTTCTTCTTGCATATTATATTCCCAACCTTAATTCTTCCCAAAGGGAAGGAAACTTATTATTCTTTTTTATTATTATTCATTTTTTATAATGAAAAAATCCTTTGCCATTACTTCATCTCCGCTCAGTAACCTATTTTATTACGTAAAATTCTTATTCTTCTACTAAGTCTAATTCAACTTTTAAATTATTTATAATAAATTTTTGACGATCGGGAGTGTTTTTACCCATATAAAATTCCAACAATTTATCTATAGACATTTCTTTATCTAACATTACAGGATCTAAACGAATATCATTCCCAATAAAATGAACAAATTCATCCGGTGAAATTTCTCCTAATCCTTTAAATCGAGTAATTTCAGGTTTTCCTTTTAATTTATTAATAGCGTCTTGTTTTTCTTCCGGAGAATAACAATAAAATGTTTGTTTTTTATCTCTAACTCTAAATAAAGGTGTATCTAAAATATACAAATGTCCTTCTTTAATCAATTCAGGAAAAAACTGCAAAAAGAAAGTGATCAGTAATAAACGAATATGCATACCATCAACATCGGCATCGGTAGCTATTACAATATTATTATAACGTAAATTCTCCAATCCGTCTTCAATATCTAAAGCCGCTTGCAATAAATTAAACTCCTCGTTTTCATACACAATTTTTTTACTCATATTATATGAATTCAACGGTTTTCCACGTAAACTAAAAACTGCTTGTGTATTTACGTTTCTCGATTTTGTAATTGAGCCACTTGCCGAATCTCCCTCAGTTATAAACAAAGTGCTTTCTAAACGATCGTCTTTTTTTAAATCGTTTAAATGAATACGGCAGTCGCGTAATTTTTTATTGTGTAAACTTGCTTTTTTTGCGCGTTCACGAGCTAATTTTCGAATACCGGATAAATCTTTACGTTCCTTTTCTGCTTGTAAAATTTTTCTCTGAATTTTTTCTGCAGCATTAGGATTTTTATGGAGATAGTTATCCAAATTAGTTTTAACAAAATCAGTAATAAAAGTTCTAACAGTAGGTAAACCTCCTCCCATTTCTGTAGAACCTAATTTTGTTTTTGTTTGACTTTCAAAAACAGGTTCCATTACCTTTACACTAATAGCTGAAACTATCGATTTTCGTATATCTGAAGCATCGTAATTTTTTCCAAAAAACTCTCTTATAGTTTTAACAATAGCTTCTCTAAATGCATTTTGATGAGTACCTCCTTGTGTAGTATGTTGTCCATTTACAAATGAATGATATTCTTCACTATATTGTGCTTTACTGTAGGTTAATGCCACTTCAATATCTTCACCTTTTAAATGAATTATAGGAAATAACATAAATTCATCTGCTATATTTTCTTCTAATAAATCTTTTAAACCATTTTCAGAATAATATTTTTCTCCATTAAAAATTATGGTTAATCCTGTATTTAGATACACATAATTCTTAATCATTTTTACAATATATTCACTTCTGAATTTAAATTTGGGGAAAATAGTTTTATCGGGAACAAAGGTTACTTTGGTTCCTTTACGTAGTGAAGACTCTTGAACTTTTTCTTCAAGAGTTAAATCTCCTGCGGAAAATTCGGCAAAAACTGTTTGACCATCACGAATTGATTGTACTTTAAAATAAGACGACAACGCATTAACAGCTTTTGTACCAACACCATTAAGCCCTACTGATTTTTTAAACGCACGAGAATCGTATTTACCACCAGTATTCATTTTAGAAACCACATCTACTACTTTTCCTAAAGGAATGCCTCTTCCATAATCTCTAATGGTAACTATTTCTTCTTTTACCGAAACTTCAATGGTTTTTCCAGCTCCCATTACATATTCGTCAATAGAATTATCTAATACCTCCTTAATAAGAATGTAAATACCATCATCAGGAGATGATCCATCACCTAATTTACCGATATACATTCCGGGACGCATTCTAATATGTTCTTTCCAATCGAGTGAACGGATATTATCCTCTGTATACGTTGTTTGTTCTGCCATTTATATAGTAAAATTCTTGAAGAAATGCTAAAGTACTATTTTGCCTCAAAAAATAAAAAAGTCTGCTAATTTAGTTATTAACAGACTTTCAAAAGAATTTTTATCTAAAAAATTGTTTAAACATTGAATCTAAAATGCATAACATCTCCATCGTGTACAACGTATTCTTTACCTTCAACACGCATTCTTCCGGCTTCTTTTACTTTTAATTCGCTTCCGTAATTAACAAAATCAGTATAGCTAATAACTTCAGCTCTAATAAAACCTTTCTCAAAATCACTGTGAATTACACCTGCTGCTTGAGGTGCAGTATCACCAATATGTATAGTCCAGGCTCTAACTTCTTTAACACCGGCTGTAAAATAGGTTTGTAAATTTAATAATTTATAAGCCGCTCTAATTAAAACCGATGCTCCGGGTTCTTCTAAACCTAAATCTTCTAAAAATAACTTACGTTCTTCATAAGTTTCCAATTCTGTAATATCGGCTTCAGTACCTACAGCTAAAATAATAACTTCAGCATTTTCATTTTTTACAGCGTCTTTTACCGCATCAACATAACTATTACCGGTAACTGCTGAATTTTCATCAACATTACAAACGTACAATACCGGCTTATCTGTAATAAACTGAATAGGCTTTATGTATTCTTCTCTTTCTTTATCTGTTAAATCTATTGCTCTAACTGAAATTGCCGCTTCTAATCCAACTTTAACTTTTTCTAAAACCTCTAATTCTTTTTGCGCTTCTTTGTTACCAGTTCTCGCCGTTTTTCTAACACGTTCTAATCTTTTATCTAAAGTTTCAAGGTCTTTTAACTGTAACTCAATATCAATTGTTTCTTTATCTCTAACAGGATCTACAGTTGTGTCAACGTGAACTATATTATCATTATCAAAACAACGCAACACGTGAATGATAGCATCTGTTTCTCTGATATTTGCCAAAAATTTATTCCCTAATCCTTCGCCTTTACTTGCACCTTTTACCAATCCTGCTATATCAACTATATCAACTGTTGCAGGTAAAACACGCTCCGGTTTTACCAATTCTTCAAGTTTGGTTAATCGATTATCGGGTACATTTACCACACCTATATTTGGCTCAATAGTACAAAATGGAAAGTTTGCGCTTTGTGCTTTTGCATTCGACAAACAATTAAATAAAGTAGATTTACCTACGTTTGGTAATCCAACAATTCCTGCTTTCATCTAAATATTTTTAATGCTACAAATATAGTATTAAGTTTTGGTTATTTAAATTTGATTTTTAGAATACTAATTAGCATATATTTTTTATCTTTATTTCTTCTAATAAATAAAATATTTTCTTTTGAATTCTTCCAAAAATTACAATAAAGCATTTGCTTTATTAACCTCGCTTTTTTTTATGTGGGGATTTATTACTGTATTAGTAGATTCTCTTATTCCAAGGCTTAAAGAAGTTTTTGAGCTTACTTATTTTCAGGCAGGATTAGTACAATTCGCTTTTTTTATGGCTTATGGTTTACTCTCTATACCTTCTGGTTTTATTTTATCAAAAATAGGCTATAAAAAAGGTATTCTCTTAGGATTATCTGTTATGGGTATAGGATGTTTATTATTCTATCCGGCAGCTTCATATCGAATATTTCCTCTTTTTATGCTTGGCTATTTTGTTTTAGCAGGCGGAATGACCGTATTACAAGTAGCTGCAAATCCTTATGTTGCAGTTTTAGGACCCGAAGAAACAGCATCAAGCCGTTTAAATTTATCACAAGCATTTAACTCATTAGGAACTGCAATTGCACCGGCTTTTGGAGCAATGTTTATATTAAGCGACTCCATAAAAAATAGTGAAGAAATAAATAATTTATTACCTGCAGAAAAAGAAACATATTTAATTGGAGAAGCATCTGCTGTTCAAAATCCATTTTTAGTATTGGCAGGTTCCTTATTATTACTCGCATTTATAATTTCATTTATAAAACTTCCTAATATTTTAAAGAAAAAAGAAGGTTTTGGATACAAAAATGCATTAAAACACAACATACTAAAAATGGGTGCTGTTGGCATTTTTTTATATGTTGGTGCTGAAGTTGCAATTGGAAGTTACTTAGTAAACTATTTTTTAAATATGAATATGCCTGAATTGATTAGAAATAGTGAATTTATGTCTAAAATTTCTGAATTTGTATTGAATAAAAATCTTGAAAGTGTAGATAATAAAGCTATTGTTGGAGCATTTGTAATTTTTTACTGGTCTGGTGCAATGGTTGGCAGATTTATTGGAGCCTATTTAACACGAATTGTAGCTCCTTCAAAAATATTGGCAATATTTGCAATTATGGCCATTACCTTATTGGCAATTTCAATGAATACTAATGGTTTTGTTGCAATGTGGAGTATTTTATTGGTTGGGTTATTTAACTCAATTATGTTTCCAACAATTTTTACATTATCATTAACCGGTTTAGGTGAGTACAAACCACAAGCCTCAGGAATACTTTGTACTGCCATTGCAGGTGGGGCAATTATACCTCCTTTATATGGCTTTTTTACTGATAAGTTTGATTTTAAACCAGCTTTATTAGTTATGATTTTATGTTACTTCTATATCTTTTATTTTGCTAAAAAAAGTAATTCATATATAGAACAAAAAGGGTAAAAAAGTAAGTTTGGTTTAAAAATATCTGAAATTAATTAAATTTTTTAATTAATCGAACTCACTTTAAAACAAAAAAACTCCAATAATTTGGAGTTTTTTGTAATTTATTAGCATTAGCTATTCGTCATGTAAAAAACGTTGTTTAGAAAGTAATTCTTCTTCTGTTTCTTCATTATCTTCATCGGGCACACAACAATCTACCGGACAAACAGCTGCACATTGCGGCTCATCATGAAATCCTTTACACTCAGTACATTTATCGGTCACTATAAAATAATATTCATCACTTTTCGGTTCTTGCGATTCATCAGCATCAAATTCACCACCATTAGGTAATATTATTTTTCCTGAAAGTGAAGTTCCGTCAGAGAATCTCCAATCTTCAGCTGCTTCATAAATAGCGTTATTTGGGCATTCCGGCTCACAAGCCCCACAATTTATACATTCATCAGTTATTTTTATTGCCATAATTTTATTTAGATTAATTTTGCAGTAAATATAAAACTTTAATTTTAAGATTATCATTAATGAATTTAAACCAGCGAATTGAAGCATTTACAGAATTAGGTCGTTTTTTTAAGCAATTCACAACCAAAGGAATAGAAAAAAAAGAAATATCAGAATTTAATGATCTATTTTTTGATGTATTTAAAATGCAAATTGAAAGAGCACAAGAATACAACGGTTGGTTTACAAAAGATAACGTTTTAAAAGCATTTGAAAGTTGGAGTGAAACGCTAACTAATGAAAATCTACAAAAATGGACTTCTACCTATAATTTTAACGAACTGAAACAGCCCAAAAATGTTGCCATTATTATGGCCGGTAATATTCCTTTAGTTGGCTTTCACGATTTTTTATCCGTATTAATATGTGGACATAATGCTATGGTAAAACTATCGTCAAACGATAAACATTTTTTACCGCTAATCGCAAAATTTTTAGAATATTACAATCCTTCCTTTAAAAATAAAATAACTTTTACTGAAGATAAATTAACTGATTTTGATGCTGTTATTGCAACAGGAAGCAATAATACAGCACGCTATTTTGAGCATTATTTTGGGAAATTTCCAAACATAATTAGAAAAAACAGAAATTCAGTTGCAATTATAACCGGTAAAGAAACTAAAGAAGAATTAGAAGCTTTAGGTGAAGATATTTTTCAATATTTTGGATTAGGTTGCCGAAGCGTTTCAAAAATATTTGTTCCCCCAAATTATAATTTCGATTTACTTTTTAATGCCTTGTATAAATTCAAAGATATTATAAACTACAAAAAATACGAAAATAACTACGATTATAACAAAGCAGTTTATTTAATGAGTTTATATAAACTTAGAGAAAATGGTTTTATAATGCTAAAAGAAGATACTAGCTACTCCTCTCCTATTGCAACTCTGTTTTACGAGTATTATACGTCATTTAACAACTTAACACAAAGGCTAAATAGCGAACAGTCAGCCATTCAATGTGTTGCATGTAACGAAAACGTTTTCGATTTTGTGAAGTTTGGAAAAACTCAGCAACCTGAATTATGGAATTATGCGGATAATGTTGATACTGTTGATTTTTTGTTAAGAATTTAATCTTTTTTTTGTAAAAATATATAGCCTTTTTTACCTTTTTTTAACGAAATTTGTTTTATATTAATTTCATACTTCATAAAATGAAAAAACATAATTTTAGTGCAGGTCCTTGCATTTTACCTCAAGAAGTCTTAAAAAAAGCATCTGAAGCGGTAGTAAATTTTAATGGTATCGATTTATCTTTAATCGAAATATCGCATAGAAGCAAAGAGTTTATTGAGGTTATGGAAAATGCTCGTAATTTAGTTAAAGAACTTTTAAACCTTCCTGAAGGTTACTCCGTTTTGTTTTTACAAGGTGGTGCCAGTTTAGAATTTTTAATGGCTGCCTACAATCTTTTAAAAGTTGGCGGAAAAGCCGGGTACTTAGATACAGGTACTTGGAGTTCAAAAGCAATTAAAGAAGCAAAATTGTTAGGCGAAGTTGAAGTATTTGCCTCCTCGAAAGACCAAAGCTATAATTATATTCCTAAAAATTATACCGTACCAACTGATGTTGATTATGTACATTGTACATCTAACAATACAATTTTTGGAACTCAACTAAAAGAATTTCCTAAAACTGACAGCTTACTGGTTTGTGATATGAGTTCTGATATATTTTCACGTCAATTAGACTTTAACAAATTCGATTTAATTTATGCCGGTGCTCAAAAAAACATGGGCCCTGCAGGTACAACTTTAGTTGTTGTGAAAGATGAAATTTTAGGAAAAACAGGCCGTACCATCCCTTCAATGTTAGATTACCAAGTTCATATTAGTAAAGACAGTATGTTTAACACGCCTCCTGTTTTTGCGGTTTATGTTTCAATGTTAACATTACAATGGCTAAAAGATTTAGGAGGAATTTCTGCTATCGAAAAAATAAACCAAGAAAAAGCAACTTTACTTTATAATGAAATAGATAGAAATTCTCTATTTATTGGTTTTGCTGAAAAAGAAGACCGCTCGTTAATGAATGTTACTTTTAACCTTATAGATGAAGCTTATAAAGAAGCTTTTGACAAACTTTGGAATGATGCCGGAATAAGTGGGTTAAAAGGTCATCGTTCGGTTGGAGGATATAGAGCCAGTATTTATAATGCTATGCCAATAGAAAGCATCCAAGTATTAGTTGATGTAATGCAACAACTAGAAAAAAACTATAAAACAAAAAATCAAAAAGATGAAAGTATTAGCAAATGACGGAATAGCAACTAGTGGCGTTATTGCATTAGAACAAGCCGGATTTAAAGTAGACCTGGCAAAAGTAGCTCAAGAACAACTGGTAGATTATATTAATAAAAATGAGATATCTGTATTACTTGTAAGAAGCGCTACAAAAGTTAGAAAAGATATAATAGATAACTGCCCTTCACTTAAAATTATTGGTCGTGGTGGTGTTGGAATGGACAATATAGATGTTGAGTATGCGCGTGAAAAAGGACTGAATGTAATAAATACACCTGCTGCATCTTCTCATTCTGTTGCAGAATTAGTGTTTGCTCATTTATTTGGTATGGTTCGTTTTTTACATGAATCTAACAGAAATATGCCATTAGAGGGTGATTCAAAGTTCAATACTTTAAAAAAATCTTATGCTAAAGGTGTAGAGTTAAAAGGAAAAACAATTGGTATTATCGGTTTTGGTAGAATTGGACAAGCAACAGCAAAAATTGCCCTTGGTTTAGGAATGAAAGTTGTAGCGTATGATCCTTTTATTGAACAGGTAAATCTTGAAATAGAATTTTTTGATCATCAAGCAGTTTTTTTCCAAATCAATACAATTTCTAAAGAAGAAGTTTTAAAACAGTCCGACTTTATTTCATTACATGTTCCGGCACAAAAAGAGTACGTGATTTCTGAAAAAGAATTTAAATTAATGAAAGATGGTGTATTTATTGTAAATGCAGCTCGTGGTGGTGTAATTAATGAAATTGAACTGATAAAAGCCATTGAAAGTGGCAAAGTTTCAAAAGCTGCACTTGACGTGTTTGAAAAAGAGCCAACACCTGAAATTCAATTGTTAATGAACCCTAATCTGTCACTTACACCTCATATTGGAGCTGCAACAGGCGAAGCTCAAAATAGAATTGGTACAGAATTAGCTGAACAAATTATTGAAATATTAAAATAATTTTCACAATAAAATAAATCCTTAAAAGGCTGTTGTTTTAACAGCCTTTTTTAGTTTAAAACTTCTAAAAATTGTAACTTTGATTTAGCTTATTATTTAAACTAAATTATGGCTATAATCAAACCATTCAAAGCAATAAGGCCTACAAGAGATAAAGCTGCATTAGCAACATCAAGATCTTATGATGAATATTCAAAAAAAGAGCTTAAAACTCAATTAAAATACAACCCTTTTTCGTTTTTACATATAATTGAACCCGGTTACAATTTACATCAAAGAATTACTGGAAAAGAACGCTTCAAAATGGTTTATAAAACCTATGAAGATTTTAAATATGCCAATATTTATACAAAAGATAAAAAACCTTGTTATTACCTACATCAAAAATCTTTCGAAAATGATGTTTTTTGGGGAATAATTGCTATAGCACACGTTAACGATTATCAAAATAACATAATAAAAAAACACGAGGATACTTTAAAAAAACGTGAGGAATTGTTTGGAAATTATTTAGGCATTACAAGATTTAATGCAGAGCCGGTACTACTCACGTATCCTGAAAATACAATTTTAAATACTATTTATAAAAAGTATTCCAAAAAGCGTTCAGAATACGAGTTTTCAACACATACAAAAAGATTGCATAAACTCTGGATTATTGATAATGATATTGATATTGAACTTATCGAAAAAGAATTTTCTAAAATGAACGCTCTTTATATTGCTGATGGGCATCACAGAACAGCATCTTCAAACTATTTAGCAAAAAAGTACAAGAAACTCAATAAAAATCATACCGGAAATGAAGGTTATAATTATTTTATGAGCTATTTGATTTCAGATTCTAACTTGAAAATTTCTGAATTTAACCGATTTATAAAAGATTTAAATGGATTAACTAAAGAAGATTTTTTAGATAAACTAAGTGAATTTTATACAGTAAAAAATAGAGGTCAAAAATTTTATAAACCAACAAAAAAGCATCATTTTAATATGTATTTAGACGGAGATTATTATTCTCTATATTTAAAAAATACAAACTATAAAATAAACAACGCACTTTCAGATTTAGATACACATATTATATATAAAACTATATTAAAACCTATTTTAGGAATTAAAAATTTAAAAACCGATTCCCGAATTAAATGTATTCCTGCAGTTTACAACAAAAAACAATTAAAAAAAATTGTAGATTCTGAAAATTACAAAGTTGGTTTTGGAATGTTTCCTATAACAGTAGAACAATTAAAGGCCGTAGTAAATGAAAATTTAAAAATGCCTCCAAAAAGCACTTATATTGAACCTAAATTAAGAAGTGGATTAACCATATTTGAAATAAATGATTAATTATATTTCAATTACATTTGTACTTTATTTTAACAATTATAATGAGTATAGCAGAAAGTCTACAAAAAATAAAAAACACAATTCCCGCAAACGTTACATTAATTGCGGTATCTAAAACAAAACCAGTTTCTGATATTTTAGAAGCCTATAATGCCGGACAAAGAGCTTTTGGTGAAAATAAAATTCAGGAAATGGTTCAAAAATATGAAGATTTGCCTAAAGACATTGAGTGGCATATGATTGGCCATTTACAAAGTAATAAGGTAAAGTATATGGCACATTTTGTACATTTAATACATGGTGTAGATAGTTTTAAAACATTAAAAGAAATTAACAAACAAGCCATAAAACATAAAAGAATTATAAACTGTTTACTTCAAATTAAAATTGCCCGTGAAGAAACAAAATTTGGATTATCTGCCTTAGAAGCTGAAAATTTTATAACTTCAGAAGAATTAAAAAGTTTAAAAAATATCCATATATTAGGATTCATGGGAATGGCAAGTTTTACTGATGACCTAAATATTATTAAAAACGAATTTAAAACACTAAAAAACATTTTTAACTCATTAAAAAAATATAAATCGTTTAATTTCACACCTACTAAATTATCTATGGGAATGAGTGGAGATTATCAAATTGCTATTGAAGAAGGTAGCAATATGGTTAGAGTTGGAAGTGCTATTTTTGGAGAAAGAAACTATAATTAATTTGTACGCAATATTAGACATAGAAACCACAGGAGGTAAATACAATGAAGAAGGTATTACCGAAATAGCAATCTATAAATTTGATGGACACGATATTGTTGATCAATTTGTTAGCTTAATAAATCCGGAACGAGAAATACAACCGTTTGTAGTAAACTTAACCGGAATAAACAACGGAATGTTAAAAAATGCCCCAAAGTTTTTTGAAGTTGCTAAACGTATTATTGAAATTACAACAGATTGTGTTATAGTTGCACATAATGCCAATTTTGACAGTAGAATTTTAGCCACTGAATTTAGACGATTAGGTTATGATTTTGAACGAAAAACACTCTGTACCGTTGAATTAAGTAAAAAACTAATTCCTGATTTACCTTCTTATAAATTAGGTAGATTATGCAGGTCTTTAGGAATTCCTGTTTCGAGTCGTCACAGAGCTGAAGGCGATGCTATTGCAACAGTTCAACTATTTAAATTATTGTTAAATAAAGATACTACAAAAACAATAGTTAAAAATGCTGTTAAAACTGAAAACCCACGAAATTTAGCTCCTAAACTACTCTCTATTTTAGATGAACTACCTTCAAAAACAGGTTTGTTTTATGTGCATAATTGTACAAGTAATATCCTATATATAGGAAAAGGTAAAAACATAAAAAAAGCTGTAAATCAATTGTTTTTACGTACATCAAAAAATGCTAAAATAATACAAGATAAAGTTGTTTCAGTTAGTTATGAAGAAACCGGTAATGAACTGATTGCAAATTTAAAATATGTTGAAGAAGTTAAAATAAACAAACCAATTTACAATTATATAAAGAAGCCTAAAATCTCGGTTTCAAAACTCAATAACGAAAATTTATTGATAATTGATAAAGGGAGGCACAGTAGTGAAAAATCGGTTGTTCTAATTGAAAATAATGAGTTTAAGGGTTTTTGTTTTACCGATTTAAGCTATCAAATAACTAATATTGATGTATTGCGAAATCTGATCTCTCCTATGGAAAACTCAATACATAACAGATATATTATTAAAAATTACTTACAAAAAAATAATATAGAAAAATTAATTCGTTTTTAAAAAAATAATTGCTTAATGAAAAAAATTGCAACCCTACTCATTTTATTATTGGTTTTAAATAGTTATTCCCAAAATAAAACCAATTATACTTTTGGTGAAATTTCACAAGAAGAACTTAATTTAAAAAGATATGAGTTAGACACTACTGCAAATGCATTAGTTTTATTTGAATCTGGAAATTCATTTTTCGAATTAAAAAACAGAAGAATTTATATATATACAAAATTTTATAAAAAAATTAAAATTTTTAACTCAGAAGGTTTTGAATATGCAACATTTAGAATACCACTTTATAATAATAAAGAGAATAAAGAAAATATAATTGGTATTAAAGCAGTAACTCATAATAATTTGAATAAAACATTTTTAAAAAAATCGGATATTTTTGAGGAAAGGGTTACTGAAAACTGGCGTGAAACAAAATTTACAATGCCTAATATAAATGAGGGCAGTATTATAGAAGTTGAATACACTTTAGAAACTCCTTTTAAATTTAATTTAACAGGATGGGAATTTCAATCTGAAATACCAAAACTAGTAAGTAATTATAAGGCCCTAATTCCTGGTAACTACTTTTATAACAGATCTTTAAATGGCTATTTAAAACTAACAAAAAATTCTTCATCAATTACAAAGAAATGTTTTGAAGTACCTGGTATAGGTTATGCCGATTGTGAAAATGTAAGTTATGGAATGAAAAACATCCCTGCTTTTAAAAATGATGAAGAATACATGACAAGTAAGGATAATTTTATTTCAAAAATGAAATTTGAACTTTCGGAGATGAAACAATTTGATGGTTCTATTGAAAAATATACTACTACTTGGGAAGCAGTTGACAAAGAATTTAAAGAAAATAAAAATGTTGGAGGTCAATTTAAAAAAACTAACTTTTTTAAAAAACAGTTGCCAAATGATATTAAATCAATTACATCAGATTTGGATAAAGCAAAAGCTGTTTATTATTTCATTCAAAATAATTTTGCATGGAATGGTAAGTATAATATATTTAAAAATATAGATGTAGTTGACGCTTATAAAAATAAATCAGGTAACGTTGGAGAAATAAATATTGCCTTAATTAATGCATTAAATGCTTCTGGATTAAATACAGAACTAATGCTAATTTCTACTAGAGATAATGGATTTCCTACAAAAATTCATCCTGTAATATCAGATTTCAATTATATAATAGCTAAAGTTAATATTGATAATACTTTTTATTTACTTGATGCAACCGACAAAGAAACTCCGTTTAGTATAGTGCCTTTTAAATGCCTTAATAGCTACGGTAGAGTTTTTGATTTTAAAAATGATAGTTATTGGTTAGATATTACACCAAATAACAGCTCACAATCAAAATTAACTGTAGATTTAAAACTTGACGAAAATGGTAGCATATCGGGTAAATTACGTAAACTTTATAAAGGTTATGATGCTATTAACAGAAGAAAATCTATTTTGAATAAAAAGAATGATGAAATAATCTCAGATTTTGAAAGCAATTTCAATAATTTGGAAGTAATAGATTATTCCCTAGAAAATAAATTGGATATTGAAAAACCTTTAATAGAAGTGTTTGAAATCTCAATGGAAGATATAAATAATAACAACACCATTTATTTAAATCCCTTTTTTGATGAAAGATATAAAATCAACCCTTTTAAACAAGAAGAAAGATCGTACCCCGTTGATTTTGGATATCCTAGAAAATCATTTGTTCTTTTTCATATAGAAATTCCTGATAACTATTCAATTGAATCAATCCCAGAATCTATAAAAGTAAAATTAGAAAAAGAAGAAGATGGAAATTTTAATCTTTTGACAAAACAAGAAAATAATTCTAAAATTCAGTTAATAAGCAGTTTAAATATAAACAAACCTCTTTTTTACGATTTTCAATATCAAACTTTAAAAGAATTATTTAATCAAGTAATTATCAAACAAAAAACGCCAATTCTACTTAAAAAAAAGTAAGTGTTTCTAATTAAAATAAAACATTTATTTTAGTAATATTATTTAGTTATCAAATTTTGAAAGAAAACAAAAAAAACTGGAAAGAAAGGTTACATGAGATTATTTATGAAGCAGATACTCCTGAAGGAAAATGGTTTGATATAATACTGATATTCACCATATTATTAAGTATTATATTTGTAATGCTTGAAAGTGTTGAAAGCATTGACAGTAAATTTCATAACTTTTTAAATATTGCTGAATGGATAATTACAATATTGTTTACTGTTGAATATATAGCCCGTATAATTTCAATAAATAAACCAACATCGTATATATTCAGTTTTTATGGAATTATTGACTTTTTAGCAACTATTCCAAAATATTTATCAGTATTTTTTGTTGGGACACATGCATTAATAGCTTTACGAGCACTAAGATTATTAAGGGTTTTTAGAATTTTAAAATTGGCACGCTATTTAGGAGCCTCAACTAAGCTACTTTCTGCTTTAAAAGCCAGTAGAATAAAAATTTCTGTTTTTTTATTCAGCGTTATTGTATTAACTATAATTTTAGGGACTGTAATGTATCTTGTAGAAGGTCCAAAAAATGGTTTTACAAGTATTCCTCACAGCATGTATTGGGCAATAGTAACTTTAACAACCGTTGGGTATGGTGATATGTCGCCTCACACACCATTAGGTCAATTTATTGCAAGTATTGTAATGATTTTAGGGTACGGAATTATTGCTGTGCCAACAGGAATTGTAACTTCTGAAATGACACGACAAGATGCTAAAATACCTACAAATACACAGTCTTGCCCAAACTGTTCGTGTTCAAAACATTTAGATAATGCCGATTTTTGCCATCAATGTGGAGAAAAATTAAACCATGAATAATTATTTAATAACCGTTATTGGTGCCACTGCAATTGGTAAAACTGCATTAAGTATAAAATTAGCTCAACATTTTAATACTGAAATAATTTCATGCGACTCACGTCAGTTTTATAAAGAAATGAAAATTGGCACTGCTGTTCCAACTTCAGAAGAACTAGCTGCAGCACCGCATCATTTTATACAAAACCTTTCAATTTTTGATGAGTATAGTGTTGGACAATTTGAAAAAGATGCTTTAAATAAATTAGACGAATTATTTCTAAAAAATAATGTAGTTATAATGGTTGGCGGAAGCGGATTATACGCCAATGCTGTATTAGAAGGATTAGATTATTTTCCTGATGTTTTACCGGAGACAAGAAAAAACTTAACTGAAAAATTGGAAAACGAAGGTATTGAAGCACTTCAAAAACAATTACAACAATTAGATATAGAATCGTACAATACCATTGAAATTGAAAATCCGCACCGGTTAATTAGAGCCTTAGAAATTTGTATAGGAAGCGGTTTGCCTTATTCTTCTTTTAAAAATAAAAACAAATCTCAACGTAATTTTAAACCCATTAAAATTGGATTGGACGCCAATAGAGAAATTATGTACAACCGCATAAATAAACGAGTTGATATAATGATTGAAGATGGCTTAATTGAAGAAGCAAAAAAATTACATGAACACAAACAGCTAAACGCCTTACAAACTGTTGGTTATCGCGAACTTTTCAATTATTTTGAAGGCAAATACAGTTTGGATTTTGCTATTAACGAAATTAAAAAAAATACACGCCGTTTTGCCAAAAGACAGGTGACCTGGAATAAAAAAGATACTGAAATACATTGGTTTGATTTTGAAGATGATACTTCAAAAATTATTAAGAAAATTGAAAGCCTGATCCATTTTGAATAAAACAGAACTCAAAGAATTTTTAGATGAAAAAGTAATTCAATACAACAACCCAAAGTTTATTGAAAGTGATCCTATTCAAATTCCGCATCAATTCAGTTTAAAAGAAGATATTGAAATTGCAGCATTTCTAACTTCAACTATTGCTTGGGGAAACCGAAAAATGATTATCAATAATGCAAAAAAAATGATGGATTTGTTAGGGAATTCTCCTTACGATTTTGTTCTAAACCACAAATCTTATCATTTAGACAACATTGAACATTTTGTACACCGAACTTTTAATACTGCTGATTTTAAATATTTTATAACAGCTTTACAACATATTTATAAAAATTATAATGGGTTAGAAAGTGTATTTTCAAAAAATGCCATTTCAAATTCTACACAACCTGCAATAACAGCCTTTAAACAATTATTTTTTGAAATTCCTCATTTGGAACGTACTAAAAAACACGTATCTGATCCATTAAAAGGTTCGGCTGCTAAGCGTATTAACATGTTTTTACGTTGGATGGTTAGAAATGATACTACCGGAGTTGACTTTGGTATTTGGAATAACCTCTCTCCTGCCCAACTTTCGTGTCCGTTGGATGTACATTCAGGTAATGTTGCTCGTAAATTAGGCTTACTTACCCGAAAGCAAAATGATGCGAAGGCTTTGACGGAATTGGATAAAAATTTACGTAAAATGGATAAAAATGACCCTGTTAAATACGATTTTGCTTTGTTTGGTTTGGGTGTTTTTGAAAAATTTTAGGTTTTGATTCAACCAATGTTTAAAAACTACCTAAAAATAAATACTTGACTTAATATCTAAATTTTGCGTTAGGGATTGAAGCTTTGTTTGAGCTCTTTTTGTTAGTAAAAACAAAAAAGCGAGTGCGTAAAGCCCGACCCGAAAGGGTAACGCCCTAAAGAAAACTTTCTAAAGCCAACTCGTAACTTTGTAAACCGAAACCGGCAATTACACCTTTTGCATTTGGAGCTATATAGGAAATATGGCGAAAATCTTCGCGAGAATGTACGTTGGAAATATGTACTTCAACCACAGGAGTTTCTATGCCTTTAATTGCATCGCCAATGGCTATTGATGTGTGTGTGTAAGCGCCTGCATTTAAAATAATTCCATCAAAATTAAAGCCTACTTCGTGTATTTTATCAATAATTTCGCCTTCAATATTACTTTGAAAATAACTCAATTCTACATCAGCATATTTCTTCTTTAATTCTTTAAAAAAATTATCAAAAGATAAATCTCCATAAATAGTAGGTTCTCTTTTACCCAGTAAATTAAGGTTTGGGCCGTTTATTATAATTATTTTCATTTCTATATTATTTAAGTGTAAATATATTTATTTTTACTTTATGAAATGGAACAGTGCTTTACAAGATTATCAGTTTTATTTAAAAATAGAAAAAGGATTGGCTGTTAACTCAATTAACAGTTATTCTCGTGATGTAAAAAAACTAATTTCTTATTTAGAGGAAAATGAAATAAGTGTTTCTCCAATTAAAATTAAACAGGAAGAAATACAGCAGTTTATTTATACAGCTTCAAAACAAATTAATGCACGTTCACAAGCTCGTTTAATCTCAGGGTTACGAAACTTTTTTGATTATTTGATTTTTGAAGAATACAGAAAAGACAATCCGACAGATTTAATAGAATCTCCTAAAATTGGAAGAAAATTACCTGACACGCTTTCTGTTGATGAAATTGACGTTTTGATAAGTACTATTGATTTAAGCGAACCACAAGGCGAACGTAACAGAACTATTCTAGAAACATTATACAGTTGCGGACTAAGAGTTTCGGAATTAATTGATTTACAGTTATCTGACCTGTTTTTTGATGAAGGGTTTATTCGTGTGATTGGAAAAGGAAATAAACAAAGGTTTGTACCTATAAATTACCAAACACAACAATTTATTACAACATATGTTAATAACATTCGCGTTCATATAGACGTACAAAAGGGCTTTGAGGATACCGTTTTTTTAAATAGACGTGGAAAAAATTTAACAAGATTTATGATTTTTACTATCATAAAAAATTTGGCTATTAAAGCCGGAATCAAAAAGAAAATAAGTCCGCATACTTTTAGACATTCATTTGCTACTCATTTATTAGAGCGTGGAGCCGATTTAAGAGCTATACAGCAAATGTTAGGACATGAAAGCATAACTACTACCGAAATTTACATGCACTTAGATAAAAGCTTTTTAAAAGAAGTTGTGAATACTTTTCATCCCAGAAAATAAAAAATCCCGTAAAAACAGGATTTTTTTATAATATCTACTAATTTTAAATTTTTACTTACTTAGCAATATTTACAGCTCTGGTTTCTCTAATCACAGTTACACGAACTTGACCAGGATATGTCATATCATTTTGAATTTTTTGTGAGATGTTGAATGAAAGTTCAGAAGCTTTAGCATCGTTTACTTTTTCACTTTCAACAATTACACGCAGTTCTCTTCCGGCTTGAATAGCATACGCTTTTTGAACTCCCGTAAAACCAAACGCAATATCTTCCAAATCTTTTAAACGTTGTATATACGAATCTAAAACTTGACGACGAGCTCCCGGTCTTGCTCCAGAAATAGCATCACAAACCTGAACAATTGGCGCAATAAGCGATTTCATTTCTATTTCATCATGGTGGGCACCAATAGCGTTGCAAACCTCTTCATTTTCATTAAATTTTTGGGCCCATTCCATACCTAATAAAGCATGAGGTAATTCACTTTCAGTTTCAGGAACCTTACCTATATCATGCAACAATCCTGCTCTTTTAGCTAGTTTTGCATTTAATCCAAGTTCAGCAGCCATTAAACCACAAAGGTTAGCTACTTCACGAGAGTGTTGCAATAAGTTTTGTCCATAAGAAGAACGATATTTCATTCTTCCAATAGTTTTTATAAGTTCAGGATGCAAACCGTGAATACCTAAATCTATCACTGTTCTTTTACCAATTTCAATAATTTCTTGTTGAATTTGTTTCTCAGTCTTTTTTACAACTTCTTCAATACGTGCAGGATGAATTCTACCATCAGTTACCAATTTATGTAATGATAATCGGGCAATTTCTCTACGAACCGGATCAAAACAAGACAAAATAATGGCTTCAGGTGTATCATCAACAATAATTTCAACACCTGTTTCAGATTCTAAAGCACGAATATTACGCCCTTCTCTACCTATAATTCTACCTTTAACATCATCAGATTCAATATTAAATACAGAAACACAGTTCTCTACAGTTTGCTCAACACCAACACGTTGTATCGTGTTTAAAATTACTTTACGAGCCTCTTGCTGCGCAGTTAATTTAGCTTCTTCAATAGTTTCTTGAATAAAGCTCATAGCATCAGTTTTTGCTTCTTCTTTTAACGATGCAACCAATTCTTTTTTTGCATCGTCTGGAGAAAGTCCTGAAATTGCTTCAAGATGTTCAACTTGTTTGCGATGAAGTTTTATAATCTCTTCGTTTTTACGTTCTAAGAAATCAATTTTTTTATCGTAATCGCTAATCTTAAATGTAAGTTCTTGATTTAATTTTTTGTTTTTATCAAGCTCTTGAGAAACTTGAGATTCTTTATCACGAACACGCTTTTCGGCATCTGCTATTTTTTTATCACGAGCTATTATAACTTTTTCGTGTTCAGATTTTAATTCAATAAACTTTTCTTTAGCTTGTAAAATTTTATCTTTTTTTATAGCTTCTGCTTCAACTTTGGCTTCTTTAATAATTGTTAGAGCCTCTTTTTTTGTGTTTCTTAAAAGTATAGTTGCTTTATTTTTTTCTATCAATTTTGCAACAATATAGCCTATAGCTAATCCAAATCCTATACCAATAATAATCAGTATTATATTTTCTATCATAATTCAAATTTATATATAAAAAAACCTACATTAGCGAGGTTTTTGTAAACTCCTTATAAACAAGTTTAGGACTAACTAATTGTTCAAGGATCCGTTCTAAGACGGCTTGCTTTACCAATTAAGACTCATCCTTTATAAAGATATAGTGTTGAGTTTAACAAACAATAACTAATGTAGGCAGTATTATTAATTAATATTATTTAAAGAACTTATTTTTTTAAATGTTCATCTAATAAAACATTTAATTTATTTAATTTTTCAGCCGCTTCCTTCATGTCATTTTCTTTATTAATAGCATTTATTTCTATTAATGATGCAAATTGTAAAGCACACATTGCTAATACATCTTGCTTATCACTAACTGCATAGTTCTTTTCAAATTTAGTAACCAAATCATTTATTTGCTTTGCAGCTTTTCGCATCCCTTCTTCTTCATTTGCATTCTTAATACTAAGTGGATACACTCTACCTGCAATGGTTACCTTTATTTTTAGAGAATCTGCCATTTTAAAGATCCTATTCGCTTAATTGGGTTATACATGCGTCAATTTCACGAATTAAAGCATTTATTTTGAGTTTTGTTTCTCTTGTATCTTCTTTACTGCCCTCGATAGTTTTAGCAATTTTTAATAACTGATATTTATTTTCTATCTCATTAAAATTTTGCTTTTCTTTAGTAATTTGATTTTCTAAAACTGCCAATTTGCCGTATAAAAACTCATTTTCTTCTTTTAAAAATTTGTAATTTTCTAAAAGTGTTTTAAGTTTATCTTCAACTAAATTAACAACTTGTGTTATACTACTCATAATATCTAAAGATAACAAAACTATCAAACGCAAAGTTAGTGTTAGTAAGCCAATATTACAACTGTTTTTTTTTATTTTATGATAAACGATTAAATATTGATGTTAAATGACTAACTCTATTTACATTATAAAAAAATTATATTTAGTATTTTAGCCAAAACAAAATTTCGTGAAAAAATTAGTCTTATTTATTTTAATGTGCTGCTATTTTGCAGTTTATAGCCAAGGAGAAACATCTTCTAACAATTTATACCCTACAAACTATTTTAGAAAGCCTTTAGATATACCAATACTTTTATCAGGTACATTTGGCGAATTAAGATCTAATCACTTTCATGCCGGATTAGATATTAAAACGCAACAAAGAGAAGGTTTTTATGTTTATACTGCTGCCGAAGGTTATGTTTCTCGAATAAAAGTATCGTTATGGGGTTATGGCAAAGCAATCTACATAACACATCCTAACGGATACACAACCGTTTATGCACATTTAAAAAAATTTAATAAACGTATAGAAGAATATGTGAAAAATACACAATACAGTAAAGAAAATTATGAAATTGAAGTTTTTCCTTCAGCAAATGAGTTACCTGTTTCAAAAAACGAGGTTATTGCATATACAGGAAGTACAGGTGGTTTTGTTGGACCCCATTTACATTTTGAAATTAGAGATTCTAAAACTGAAAAACCTATAAATCCACTATTTTTTGGTATTGATGTGAACGATTCTAAACCACCAACAATAAATACTTTAATTGGGTATTCATTTGGTGATAGTTCACACATAAATCAAATAGGAAAACCTACTCAAATACCTCTTAAAAAATTAGCAAATGGCGATTTACTAGCTAATAAAACAGTTGCCTATGGTAAAATTGGGTTTGGAATAAATGCCTATGATCAATTAGACGGAGCTTACAATAAAAATGGGCTTTACAGTTTAGAAATGTTTGTGAATGCTGAAAAAGTGCATGAGTTTAAAGCTACTACTTTTTCTTTTTACGAAACTAGGTATATTAATCTATTAATTGATTATGAAAGATACGGTAATTTAAATCAACGTATTCAAAAATGCTTTATTGAACCTTTAAATAAACTTAGCATGTATAATAATTCTATCGATAATGGTTATTTAACAATTAAAGATAGTTTAAATTATAATGTCGAAATTATTGCTAAAGATTATAAAGGCAATCAACAAAAAATAATTATTCCTGTTATTGGTAAAAAAGACAGTATTTTAGTGAAGGACAAAATTCTTAAAACTCCTTATCCTATTAAGTACAATGTATTTCAAAAATATGCTGAAAACGGTGTAACTGTTACTTTTCCAGCGTTTACTTTTTACAACGACTTTTATCTCGATTTTAAGGTAGCAGATTCTATAGCGCATATTCACACACCTACACTGCCATTACATAAAAAATTTACTATTGCTTTTGATGTTTCAAAGTATACTGAAAAAGAACAAAAGCATTTATACATTGCATCAATTAACAAAAAAGGAAAGACAAGTTATCAAACAACAGTTAAAAAAGATAACACATTTTATACTTCTACAAAAAATTTAGGTAATTATACATTATTATTTGATAATAAAGAACCTACAATTAATTTACATAATTTTAAAAACGAACAATGGGTAACTAATTTTTCTACTTTAAGAGTTAAAATTTTCGATAATGAATCGGGTATTAAATCGTTTAGAGGTGAAATTGATGGCGAGTGGATTTTAATGGAGTACAATATAAAAACCAATACTCTAAACTATAATTTAAGCGATAAAAGTTTTAGTGAAGCAAAACACAATTTAAAAGTTATTGTAACCGATAATGTTGGAAATACAAGTACTTTAAACGCTACCTTTTATAGAAAAAAATAGTTTCACTTAAAAAAACACAACATTCATATTACTTATATTTAGGTATTACAAATTAACCCAAAATTTGATTGGTATGTTCTTTCGTTTTAACTTTTGTAATTATATCTTCAATAATTCCGTTTTCATCAATAATAAAAGTAGTTCGGTGAATTCCGTCATATTCTCGTCCCATAAATTTTTTAGGTCCCCAAACGCCAAAAGCATTAATAACCTTTTTATCTTCATCTGCTAAAAGAGGAAAAGGCAATTCATTTTTTTCTATAAAATTCTGTTGTCTTTTAGCAGAATCGGCACTTACGCCCAATACATCAAATCCTTTAGCCAAAAAAGATTGATAATTATCACGTAAATTACAAGCTTCCATAGTACAACCCGGTGTACTAGCTTTTGGGTAAAAAAACAATACTAACTTTTTACCTCTATAATCCGATAATTTTATACTGTTTCCTTGTTGGTCAAGCGATTCAAAATTTGGTGCTATATCTCCTATTTTTAATGTTGTCATAATTTATTTTTGTTATAAAGTTCAAAGTTAACAAGTTTAAAAGTTATAAACTAATTCCATTTTTAATTAAAAATAAAATATTTTTACGTTAATACTTGTGCAGTCAACTTTTGACTTTTAACTTTCGCCTTCAAATTTTATTAAAGAATGACAAAACAACAAAAAGTACAATTTGTAATTGATACCCTTGAAAAATTATATCCTGAGACGCCAATTCCATTAAACCATAAAGATCCTTATACCCTACTAATAGCCGTTTTATTATCAGCTCAAAGTACCGACGTTGGTGTAAACAAAATAACACCCCTATTATTTGCAAAAGCCGATAATCCGTACGATATGATTAAACTTTCGGTAGATGAGATACGTGAAATTATCAAACCAGTAGGTTTATCACCCATGAAATCAAAAGGAATTTATGGCCTTTCTAAAATTTTAATTGAAAAACACAATGGTAAAGTACCTCAAAACTATAAAGACTTGGAAGCTTTACCTGCTGTTGGACATAAAACTGCAAGTGTTGTTATGAGCCAGGCATTTGGAATTCCTGCTTTTCCTGTAGATACGCACATACACAGGTTAATGTATAGATGGGGATTAAGTAATGGTAAAAATGTTACGCAAACCGAAAAAGACGCTAAAAGACTATTTCCTAAGGAATTATGGAACAAGCTCCATTTGCAAATTATTTATTACGGAAGAGAATATTCGCCTGCAAGAAGTTGGAATATTGAAAAAGATATAATTACTAAAACAATAGGAAGAAAATCGTTATTGAAATAAAAAAACCCATTTTAGGTTATAAAATGGGTTTAAGAACATTAATTCAAATGTAATTCAATATGGTTGTTTTTGTTGGTTTTTACTACTCTTAACTGCCTTGAGTAGTCTAGCAAATATTGAATTATTTCAGGTCTAGGTTGCTCTTTCATAAGAGACTTTTGTGAGTAAAGTTTCATCATATATATCATTTTTATATATTTTGAACGATGAAATTTTACTTTTATTATTTAACTTACTAAAATAATATTATGTTTTTCAATTAGTTTTCTCAAATTAATTAAAGCATATCGCATTCTACCTAATGCAGTATTAATACTTACACCTGTATTTTCTGCAATTTCTTTAAAACTCATATCTTTATACATACGCATAATTAACACTTCTTTTTGATCTTCAGGCAATTCTAAAATCAAACCTCTAACGTCATCTAATATTTGAGACTTAATAAGCTGTTTTTCAACATTTAAAACTTCATCACTTATTACAGTAAAAATATCAAACTCTTCAGTATTATTAAATATTGGTATTCTTTTATTTCTTCTGAAATGATCTATAATCAAGTTATGAGCAATTCTCATAACCCAAGGTAAAAATTTACCTTCCTCATTATAAGCTCCTCTTTTTAAGGTATTTATAACTTTAATAAACGTATCTTGGAAAATGTCTTCTGCTATTTCTTTATCTAGTACTTTAGACAAAATAAAGCTGAATATTCGTTGTTTATGACGAATAATTAAAATCTCTAAAGATTTTTCATTTCCACTAATGTAATTGCTGACCAAAACGCCATCAGATAAGATAGATTTACTTTCCATAATTTGAATACAATGTAGGGATTAGTTGTTTGTATTTTTATTTTTTATAAAAAGTAAAGTTGTTGTATAAGCGTTTTATTTTTGAATTATGCATCAAATATTAAAAAAAAAATTAACAATTACAAATTTTAAATAACCTATTAATAAAAAGTCATTTTTTAAAATAATTGATATTTCCCTTTATTTTTACTTTCAATTATTGTAGCTATCTTTGCAATTATTCCTTTTTTATAAAAAATGACCAACAATATTGCAACATTAAATCCCAAAGAAAATATCCTTATTAAAGGAGCTAAACTTCATAATTTAAAAAATATTGATGTTGCTATCCCAAGAAATAAATTAGTGGTAATAACAGGTTTGTCAGGTTCGGGAAAATCGAGTCTTGCTTTTGATACTCTATTTGCTGAAGGGCAACGCAGATATGTTGAAAGTTTATCATCTTATGCTCGTCAATTCTTAGGAAGATTAGACAAACCAAAAGTTGACTATATAAAAGGTATTGCTCCGGCAATTGCTATTGAGCAAAAAGTAAATTCAACCAACCCACGATCAACTGTAGGCACTTCAACAGAAATTTACGATTATTTAAAATTACTATTTGCCAGAATTGGTAAAACTTACTCTCCTGTTTCGGGTAAAGAAGTTAAAAAACATACGGTTACAGATGTTATAAATTTTATTAAAAGTTTAGAAATTGATACAAAGTTACTTTTGCTTTCTCCAGTTCATATTCCTTCTAAAAGAAGTGTGTTGCAAACCTTAAAAATTTTGGCGCAACAAGGTTATTCAAGAATAAAATATAAAGATGAAGTACTTAGAATTGAAGATATTGATACAGAAATTGACCATGATTTCTATATTGTTATAGACAGAATTGTTGTTAAAAATGATGAAGATTTCTATAACCGTTTAGGTGATGCCGTACAAATTGCTTTTTTTGAAGGCAAGGGTGAGTGTTTAATTGAAGAGTTAAAAACCAACAAACAAACATTATTCAATAATAAATTTGAATTAGACGGAATACAGTTTATTGAACCTAATACACATTTATTCAGTTTTAACAATCCGTACGGTGCTTGTCCAAATTGTGAAGGTTACGGAAATGTAATAGGAATTGATGAAGAATTGGTAATTCCAAACTCCTCATTATCAGTTTACGAAAATGCTATTTTACCATGGAAATCAGATTCTTTCAAAAAGTATAAAGACAATTTAATTAACAATGCATATAAATTCGATTTTCCTATTCACAAACCTTGGTTTGAACTTACTAACGAACAAAAAGAATTAGTTTGGAAAGGAAATCAATATTTTAGTGGACTAAACCATTTTTTTAATCATTTAGAAGAAAAAAGTTATAAAATTCAGTACAGAGTTATGCTTTCTCGCTATCGCGGAAAAACAAAGTGTACTACTTGCAATGGCAAACGATTACGTTATGAAGCAAATAACGTAAAAATAAAAGATAAAAGTATAAGCGAGCTGGTTGACCTTCCTTTGAATGAATTAAGCGTGTTTTTTAATACTCTTGAACTTAGTGAATACGAAAATAACGTTGCCAAACGCATTTTAATTGAAATAAAAAACAGATTACAATTTTTAAACGATGTGGGTTTAAATTACCTTACACTTAACCGAACTTCAAATACGTTATCCGGCGGAGAAAGTCAGCGAATTAATTTAGCAACATCATTAGGCAGTAGTTTGGTTGGTTCTATGTATATTTTAGATGAACCAAGTATTGGACTTCATCCTAAAGACACACAACGTTTAATAAAAGTATTAAAAGATTTAAGAGATTTAGGCAATACCGTAATTGTGGTAGAACATGATGAAGACATTATGAAAGCTTCCGATTTTATTATTGATATTGGCCCGGAAGCCGGTACTTACGGTGGTGAAGTTGTAGCTGAAGGAACTTACAATCAAATTTTAAAGTCAAACTCATTAACAGCACACTATTTAAATCATCAATTAAAAATAGAAGTTCCTAAAATACGAAGAAAACCTAAAAAACTCGTTCAAATTATTGGAGCTCGAGAAAATAACCTGAAAAATATCAATGTAAACTTCCCTTTAAACAGTTTAACTGTTGTTACAGGTGTATCGGGCAGTGGTAAAAGTACATTGGTAAGTAAAATATTATATCCGGCAATTCAAAAAAAATTAAATGGATATAGCGAAAAAGTTGGTCAGTTTACCGAGTTAACCGGCGATATTTCATCCATAGAACATATCGAGTTTATCAATCAAAATCCTATCGGGCGTTCAAGCAGATCAAATCCGGTAACGTATATAAAAGCGTATGATGATATAAGAACTTTATTCGCTTCAGAAAAATTATCAAAAATCAGAAATTATCAGGCTAAACACTTCTCCTTCAATGTAGAAGGTGGTCGATGCGAAGTTTGTAAAGGTGATGGTGAAGTAACTATAGAAATGCAATTTATGGCCGATGTGCATTTAGAATGTGAGGCTTGTAAAGGAAAACGATTTAAAAAAGAAATTTTAGAAGTTAAATTTCATGACAAATCGATCAACGATATACTTGACTGCACAATTGATGATGCCATAACCTTTTTTACCGAACACAAAGAAACTAAAATTGTAAAAAAAATAAAACCTTTGCAAGATGTTGGTTTAGGGTATGTTACTTTAGGTCAATCCTCTTCTACCCTTTCAGGCGGCGAGGCACAACGCATTAAATTAGCTTCATTTTTAGTAAAAGGCAGCCGCCAAAGCAAATCGTTATTCATTTTTGACGAACCAACAACCGGCTTACATTTTCACGATATCAAAAAACTGTTAAGCTCCTTTAATGCGCTTATCAAAAACGGACATTCAATTATTGTAATTGAACACAATATCGATTTAATTAAATGCGCCGATTACATCATCGATTTGGGAAAAGAAGGCGGAAAACAAGGAGGTGAACTTATTTTTCAAGGAACACCGGAAGAGTTAGTAAAATGTAAAGATTCTTATACAGCACCTTTTTTGGCTGAAAAATTAAACTAATTTCTTTGGCATTCCCTTTGGGCCGGGCTTTACGCACTCGCTTTTTTGTTAAACAAAAAGAGCTCAAACAAAGCTTCAATCCCTAATGCAAACTATATTGTAAGTTTGTAAATACTCTAGTTATAAAATACCGAAGATTAAATTATTATTTCTGTCTGGTTACTGAGCGAAATCAAAATAAAATCGAACAAAAAACACACCTTCTTTTATACTATAAAAACTTAGTGAATAATAACTACTTTTACAGTAGCCGTTTCATAACATTCATATTATAAAATGAAAAACGAGAAAATATTAGGACTAGAGAAAAATGCTTTTTTTACAGGGCTAACAAGTTTTTTTACCGATACATCAACTAAAATGGTCTATAGTATTATGCCTTTATTTTTGTTATCAATAGGAGCATCCAAAACAACTATAGCCTTAATTGAAGGAATTGCAGAGAGCACTGCATCCTTATTAAAAGTAATTTCAGGATATTGGAGCGATAAAATAGGAAAAAACAAACCATTCATGATTATTGGCTATGGTATAACTGCCATCATAACACCCTTTTATGCATTAGCAAAAATACCTGTTCAAATTTTATTTTTCCGTTTTTTTGAACGTATTGGAAAAGGTTTAAGAACTGCTCCGCGCGACAGTCTTATAAGTGCTTCAGTACAAAAAAACGAGGCTGGTAAAACATTCGGATTCCAAAAAGCTATGGATAACAGTGGTGCTATTATTGGACCTTTGATTGCATTTTTACTTTTATATTTTTTTCCTTTAAATTATAGAAATATTTTTCTTTTCGCTACAATTCCGGCAATTTTTGGAGTTTTAACAATTGTTATTTTTATAAAAGAAGTAAAGTCAGAAAAAAATGGAGAAACTAATAAAATTTCCCTAAAACAATTACCAAAAAAATTCTATTTTTTTCTCATTATAATTTTTGTGTTTACACTTGGTAATTCTGCTGATGCTTTATTACTCGTAAAAACAACTGAAACCGGCATAGATAAATCATACATTCCTTTTATGTATATGATCTTTAACACAATATCTGTATTAATTGCAATACCTATTGGTAAACTATCCGATAAAATTGGTCGTGAAAAATTAATCACTCTTGGGTTTTTAGTATATGCAATTACGTATTACTTTTTTGGCAAGTTTAATAATATCCAAATTTTTATTTTCTTATTTATGCTGTATGGATTTTATAGTGCATTAACTGACAGTAGTCAAAAAGCAATGATTTCAGATATAATAAGTAAAGATTTAAAAGGAACCGGTTATGGACTCTATCACGCTATACTTGGTATTACACTCCTCCCTGCAAGTTTAATTGCCGGATTATTATATGATAAGATAAATTCGAGTGCTCCATTTTATTTTGGTTCTATAATGGCATTGATTGCTACTTTATTAATGGTTCTATTTACAATTTGGAATAAAAAAAATAATAAAATTAATATTACCTAACCAAAGTAATCAATAATATAGCTAATCAGTTTCAAAGAAAAGTAAGATATGTATAATTCTAACTTTTACAATAATATTGAAAGGTAAAATATACTACTTTAATTAAAAAAATAAAGTAAGTTGTTGCAAGTAATTAGAAAACTAAATCAGAAAAATATGGATGATATAGAAGAATTAGAAAAACATTTTATAAACCGAAGTAATTGGTTAAGAGCAGCTGTATTGGGAGCAAACGACGGAATTTTATCAACTGCAAGTATTGCTATCGGTGTAGCTGCCGCAAGTGATATTAGAGATCAAATTGTTTTAGCCTCATTAGCAGGATTGGTTGCCGGAGCATTATCAATGGCAGCCGGAGAATATGTATCTGTAAGCTCTCAAACCGATGTGGAGAATGCAGACATTGAAAGAGAAAAAGAAGAATTAGAACAAATGCCGGAAGTAGAGTTAAAAGAACTTGCCAAAATTTATGAAAGAAGAGGTGTAAAAAAGGAAACAGCTTTAGAAGTAGCTAAACAATTAACTGAACATAATGCATTAGAAGCTCATATGATAGATGAATTAGGGATAAATGAAATTAGTCAGGCAAAACCACTCCAAGCTGCATTTGTTTCCGGAGCTTCTTTCACATTTGGAGGATTATTACCTTTTCTCGTTTCCTATTTTTTACCTGTAAAACAAATGATTTTCTATCAATATGGTTTTGCAATTCTATTTCTTGTTATTTTAGGCGGGTTATCTGCAAAAATAGGAGGTGCACCCATCTGGAAAGCAATTTCTAGAATCACATTTTGGGGAACGGTTGCTATGGGCCTTACAGCATTAATAGGGTATTTATTTAACATTAATGTTAATTAATAAAAGTTTTAATGCAATTTGAAAAATAATATAATGAAGTTCTCAATAAATGTTTAGAGATACTAACTCAATTAAAACAAATAAGTTAACAATAAAACAGGGTTGTATAAAATATTAAAAAACAAAAAAAGGTCTGAAAATTCAGACCTTTTATTTTGGGTGGAAGACCGGGTTCGAACCGGCGACCTCCGGAACCACAATCCGGCGCTCTAACCAGCTGAGCTACAACCACCATTTAATGCGGATGCAAATGTAATACATTTCTTATTTTCTGCAAACATTTTTTTAAATTAAATTCTCTAAAGATTTCACGGCAACATAACGTTCAACATTAAAGCCTTCTGCATAATCAACTCCTATTATTCTGCCTAAATCCTGTGCTCTATATGTTACACTATCTAAAAAGTTTTTACTTGAAATTGGAGAAACCGGCTCTTTGCTTTTAGGATCGTAAAATTGAGAACTATATGCTTTAACGGCTTTTAATTTAATATCCATAAAATCAGAAATATCAACTACAAAATCGGGTTCTAAATTCTTCCATTGTATATAATGATACACCAGTTTTGGTCTCCAAGCTTCTTGCTTACTGCCATTTAATTCGGTCTCAACTTTAATTAAACCCGACAAAAAACAGGCATCAGAAACCAATTTACTTCCTTTAGAATGATCAATATGCCTGTCCTCAACAGCATTACACAAAATAATTTCGGGTTTATATTTTCTAATAATTTTAATTATTTCAATTTGATGTGCTTTATCATTTATAAAAAAACCATCGGCAAAAGCTACATTTTCTCTAACAGAAATTCCTAAAATTTCACCTGCTTTAGCGGCTTCATTATCTCTTATTTCGGCTGAGCCTCTAGTACCTAATTCACCTCTTGTTAAATCTAAAATACCTACTTTTTTCCCCAACGAAATTTCTTTTGCAATTGTTGCTCCACAACCCAATTCAACATCATCAGGATGAGCTCCAATTGCTAAAATATCTAGTTTCATATAAAATAATTGTTAAAATGTTGCAACAAATATATAACATTTTTAATGTAACCTATATTACTTAGAACACTTGTAAACTATACCGTTATAAATATTTTACCAAACCTTAAAAAATGACAAAAAATTAATAAATGGTAAAATAAACACAATAAATGGTAGTATTTATTTGGTAAATTGAAAATAATAATTTACTTTAGCTATAGGATTTTGCAAAACATGAACCCCTTAAATCCAAAACATTATGAAAAAAATAACCTCATTAATCATTTTTTTAATAGCAATTTCCCCTCTTTGCTATTCTCAAATCTCAGATTTGGAAAAAAATGCTTTAGTTGATTTATATAGATCTACTGATGGAGAAAATTGGAATACTTCATGGAATTTGAATACTGATGTTAGTACTTGGAACGGTGTAACTATTGAAAACAATACAGTTACAGAACTGAACCTAAGCATGAATAATTTAAGAGGTACAATACCATCTTCTATTGGAAATCTTAAATCATTAAAACATTTAAATTTAGGTTTCAATAAATTAAATGGTGAAATTCCTTCTGAAATAACAATTATAGAATCGCTTGAAACATTACAGTTATATATGAATCAACTTGAAGGAGATATTCCTTCTAATATTGGTGCATTAATTAACCTAAAAAAAATAGTATTATTCAATAATATGCTAACAGGAAATTTGCCAAATTCTTTATATGAGTTAACCAATTTAGAAGTATTGCAATTAAGTAGTAATGAATTAATTGGTACTATATCTCCAGATATTAAAAATTTGAATAAACTTGAAACTTTAAGTTTATTTGACAATTCAATGTTTGGTTTTATACCAAGTGAAATTAGCAATTTAACTCAGTTAAAAGAACTTGCTTTAGCAAACAACGTATTTGAAGGAGAAATTCCAAATGAGTTGAGCAAATTAACTAACCTAGAAACTTTATTACTTACTAATAATAAATTTGTAGGATCAATAGATAATTCTATCATTAACTTACCACTTTTAACAAATTTTGACTATAAAAAATCAAATACAATAAGTTTAACTAATATTGCAATAACACAAACCACATTTGAACCAGAATAATTTTATTTAAATTAAAGTTTTCGTTAAAAATCACTCTTTTTGAGTGATTTTTTTATTTATTTTTTACAAAATCTAAAGAAAATTTATCATCACCCAAACTAATTAAATATCATTATATTTAATGATTTATTTTAAAATTCAGCACTTTCTGTAAATTTATTTCATAAACCTTAAAAAATAATTAGTAACCGGTATATTGTAACTAAAGTTACGTTAAGCACCCGTAAACATAGTGTTTTTTTGATTTTAAAATTTTAAATTAAAACTGTTTTAAATTAATAAATGGTTAAGAAAACACTATAAATGGTTCGATATTTTGTTTTTTTGAAAATCTTTCTTTAATTTAGATAAGTGTCATAGAAAATTATAACCTGAAAATCTATAATTAAGATGAAAAAAACAGTTGCTTTAATTTTGTTTTTGATAGCATTTTCTTCACTTTCATTTTCACAGATTTCTGATGTTGAAAAAACTGCTTTAATAGATTTTTACAAATCAACCAATGGTAAAAATTGGAATATTTCATGGAATTTAAAAAAAGATGTTACCTCTTGGTATGGTGTAACTATTGAAAATAATTCTGTTACAGGAATAAACCTAAGTATGAATAATTTAAAAGGTTCAATACCTTCATCAATTGGAAATTTAAAATCTTTAAAACATCTAAATTTAGGATTTAATAAAATTGACGGTGTAATACCTGCTGAATTAACAACTATATCCTCTTTAGAAACATTACAGCTTTATATGAATCAGATTGGAGGAGATATTCCTTCCAATATTGGTGCTTTAAAAAACTTGAAAAAATTAGTATTGTATAACAATAATATTACAGGTAATTTACCAAACTCTATTTACAATCTGGCTAAATTAGAAGTTTTACATTTAAGTAGTAATAAGCTAATTGGCATCATATCTCCTGAAATAAAAAGTTTAAAGAATTTAAAAGTATTAAGTTTGCTTGATAATTCAATGTTTGGTTTTATTCCTGATGAACTAAGCGATTTATCAAATTTAAAAGTACTTGCTTTAGCAAATAATGTATTTGAAGGTGAAATTCCGAGCAAACTAGGCAAATTAACAAGTTTAGAAGTTTTACTTTTAAATAATAATAAATTTGTTGGAAATATTGATAGTTCTATTAATAATTTACCTTTGTTAACCAATTTTGAGTATAAAAATGCAGGAGTAACTAATTTAAAAAATACTACAGTTTCACAAGCAACTTATAAACCGGAATAAAATTCTTATATAAAGATATTCATTAAAAAATCACTCTTTTGAGTGTTTTTTTTTTGTTAAATATTTAATAATTTAAAACAAACTTGTAATCGTTTCCAAAATTATTTGTCATATTTAGCATAATATTATATTTGCAAAATTAAAATTCATGTTAGATGAGAAAAACAATAGGAATAGCATTATCAATATTACTTTTAGCTGGTTCATTTTTTTTGGCAAAATATTTAATAGATAATAAGAAAAAAACGAAGCAAGTAACTAATAGAATTGTTAAAACTGTTTATACCGAAACAGTTACAAATAAACCTATCCCAATTGTTATAACTACTAATGGAAATTTAATTGCTAAAAATAAAATTGAATTATATTCTGAAGTACAAGGTGTATTAATAAATGGCACAAAAGATTTTAAATCAGGCACAACATATTCTAAAGGCGAAACATTAATAAAAATTAATAGCGACGAGTTTTATGCGAACCTACAAGCTCAAAAAAGCAACTTATTTAATGCAATAACTTCTATTATGCCCGATATTCGTTTAGATTTTCCAAATGAATATACTAAATGGCAATCTTATTTAACGTGAGTTCGACATAAAAAAGTTGATTTATTTACAAGAAAAAAGCGAAATAATTAGTAAATTAAAGTATTGAAATTCAATTTTATAACTAAATATTTCGCTTATGATTTCTGCTATTAAAATTACTCAAATTTTTTGTTCTATAGATGATTTTTGTTTAGAATTTGTTCCTTT
>NZ_JAAZUI010000163.1 GCF_012524075.1 Lutibacter sp. B1 | reverse complement strand
TCTGAAAATCACTTGACTATGTCATTATTTTCTGCTAACTTCGCCAAACTGTTATACGTTATCAACGTTTTGATAGTGAAACTCTCAACGATGTCAATCGTACAGTTTGAGTCGAAACTTCCATAAAAGTCTCTTTCATTAGTATTTTAAAAATTGTACTTAATCCTATCTTTAATGAGTCCGAAAATGTTTATTTGGAACCCAAAAGGCTGATCATATTAAATACAACGGGTTAGTATAACGAAAGTTGCGAGTTTTAAATTGCAATTTTCGGTTGTTTAAATATAATATTTTTTAGATTTAGAAACATTCTAATTTACAGAAATAAGCAATTTTGGTTATACATTGTTGTGCCCAGTTATTAATTTGTACTTAGTTTTATTCTTTTCCCCGATTTTTTTAAATAAATTTAATTCTGCCCCTTTTTTTAAATCTCTACTTGCAGTTGCAGAA
>NZ_JAAZUI010000162.1 GCF_012524075.1 Lutibacter sp. B1 | reverse complement strand
TTTGTACTAGTTCAAATTTAAGCATAAATTATATGAGTTGTTGGCTAATGTTTTTTTATCTCATTAATCAATATTTCAAAATCATTATCAATTCTTTCCTCAATTTGATTTCTTGTCAATTTTTCTCCTTTTAATTCTGAATCAAATTGTTCATTTTTTCTTACATTAAAAATCCGAAAACTTAAATCCCATTTTCTCGGTGAATCTAAAATATTTTCAATGTCAATTTTTGACATAATTATAAAATCCGCCTTGACTTTTTCAAGAATCGGTTTACAATACTTTTTATCATAAACATTCTGATAAGGAATATTCATTAATCTTTTTAGAGGAAATTTTATTAATTGTATTTCTGAACTTTTTGAAAATTTCTTTTCAAGTATTTCTTGAATTTCTGGAGAAAATCCACCATTTGCATTTAAATCATAGGGAATCAAAATCAGAATCGTTGGTTT
>NZ_JAAZUI010000161.1 GCF_012524075.1 Lutibacter sp. B1 | reverse complement strand
TGGAGACATTTTATGGTGGCGGCTGACAGACTCCGTATTTAAAAAATTGTATATTTACAGATGTACAAAATACTAAACACAACAACCCATATACGCCATTAAAACGGCGCATATAGAAATCGTTACCAAAAATAGCTCGACTGAGTTTTGGTCAGAAAAATTAAAGTTGAAAAAGTTAATTGAAAACTATGATTTTTAGCAATATTTCGGAGTAAAAATTGTAGCGGTCAGATTTGAGCAATGAAAACGGAAAGAATTGAGTTTTTACTGAAAAAATTGTACTAAACCGAGAAATTTCTGAGTGATTTATACTCAAAACGGAATGAGAATTGTATCGGAATGAATTTGCTTTGAATGAAAAATATGTACAAACCTGAAAAATTCCAGATTGACTTCCACTCTACCGGAATTGAGCATTGAAACGGTTAAGATTTTGAGCAACGAATCCGAATATCTTTAA
>NZ_JAAZUI010000017.1 GCF_012524075.1 Lutibacter sp. B1 | reverse complement strand
TGATAACTTAATCGAACTGTTTGATCTTTAAACTCTTTACTGTAAATACGTTTTTTCATGTTTCTAAGATATTTGTTTTGTAACAAACGGTCTTAAATTTTGTGTCCGAGTAAAGGTAACAACTCCACCAAAACCATGTCCTCCTTTTTCATACAAATGCATTTCAACTGGAACTTTAAATTTCTTAAGCGCTTGAAAGTAATTAATACTATTTTCTACTGGAACAACGGTATCATCAGTTGCATGTATAAGAAAAGTAGAAGGAATATCTTGAGTAACTTGTTGTTCGTTAGAATATTTTTTAATTAATGAAGCAGAGGGTGATTCTCCTAATAAATTATTTCGAGATCCAATATGTGTAATTTCATCGGTCATTGAAATAACCGGATAAATTAAAATTGAAAAATCAGGACGAGCACTAATACTATCTGGAACATCATATGTTTTATCATTAAAATGAGTTGATAATGTTGAAGCTAAATGTCCACCAGCTGAAAATCCCATAATTCCAACTTTATTAATATCAATATTCCATTTTTTTGCATTACGCCTTACAAATCGAATAGCTTCCTGTGCATCTTGTAAAGGCCCAATAGTTTTATCTTTCATTATACTATCACTTGGCAATCTATATTTTAACACAAATACAGATACTCCTAACGTATTTAGCCACTTAGCAACCTCAAAACCCTCTTTATCCATAGCTAAATGATAATAACCACCTCCTGGACAAATAACAACAGCTGTTTCATTAGATTTATCTTTTTCAGGTAAAAAAATGGAAAGTGTTGGTGTTGTTACCTTACTTGTACGATAAAATTTATCTTCTTTAATAACTTTCGTTTCTTTATAATTGTCGTTATTTATTGACCCTGGAATATTTTCTGACCATAATGAAATGACCTCTTGCTGCGCGTATATAAAACCACTCAATCCCAAATAAAAGGTTATAAAAAAAAGAAGTGAATACTTATTATAGGTTTTCATATTTTATTTTTTTATTAGAATTATTTCTTCTTTTATTTGGATATCTAACAATTCTATTTGCTGTACCACTAATTTAGCTATTTCTCTTGCTCCTTTTACAGAAAGATGCGTATCATCTATTTTACCTTCTGGAAAATACGAATTTTCTCCCGGTTTAAAATGTAAATGAAGTTCTTTTGATTTTTCAACACCATAAGATTCTTCCAGTTTTTCGGTAAGATATTGAAGATCAATAAAAATAACATCTAGTTCTTGAGCAACTAATTTTGTTTCTAAAGGATATTCTCCATGCGTATCTATAAGTACCCCTTGTTCATTAAAATTTCTTCTTACAATTGATGAGAATAAAATAGGAATTGCTCCTTTGTCTCGTGTTTCTTTCACAAACCTTATTAAATTATTTCTATAAGCTGTATGTGGATTGGTATAGCGTTTTGGATCTTTTTCTTTTTGGTCATTATGTCCAAATTGAATAAAAACATAATCTCCTTTTTTTAGTTTGTTATAAACAGAATCCCATCTTTTCTCATTAATAAAACTTCGAGTACTTCTACCATTAACTGCTCTATTATCAATTTTAATATTATCATTGAAAAATTGTGGCAACATTTGAGCCCAACCACGCTCAGGATTTTCTTCAGGATTGGGTTTGTTTGCCATTGTAGAATCTCCAATTGTGTAAACTGTTGTTTTTTGTGCTAAACAATTTACAGTTAATAATAACAGAATTATAAATTTTAATTTCATATTTCAATTATTTAAAATTTGCGTACCATTTATAATCTATATCAACAGTTTTTGATCCTAAAATATTTTCAATAGTATATTTTTTAGCCTTTCTATTTTTAAGTTGATGCGACCAAGAAACTCTTTCTTTTGGTTTAAATCCTTCTCCAAAACATTTATATTCAGCATAAAAAGCTGTTTTTTCAGCTTCAGGTTTAGACCAATTATGCCAGCCGTCAGACTTAATATGATTTCCCATTTCACAATTTATAAAAACTGTTTTAGCATAAATTCTCCAAGGTCTTCCTAAATAAACTTTAGTTACATCTTCATTAGCAGTAAGTTTACAATTTTTGAATACAAAACCATATTTAGCTCCTTTTGGAGTAGATGCAGCTGTTATGTATGAATTCTTTTTACTGTGAATTGTGCAGTTTTCAAATAATACTGTTGCTTTACCAAAAATAAAATCGGTGGTTCCTTCAATATAACAATTTTTAAAATAGTGTCTATTGCCGTCTCCTGAAGTATATAATGTATCTTGATTTCCTAAAATATTACAGTTTTCAACAACAACTCTATCTGAAAAAACCGATAAAGCAACTGCCTGACCAACTTCACCAGATGTGTTTTGTATGGTTAAATTTGTAGCATAAAAATCATTGGCTTCTACCAATAAAGTATAAGTATAAAAGGTACTATTTCTACCCAAATTCATTTTCCCAAAATAATCATTGTAGGTGATTATAGTATTTTCTTTACTTTCTCCTATTAGCGAAATATTAGTATTCCATTCGGGAATCTTTATTTTTTCATAATAAATTCCATTTTTTACAAAAATTGTTACTCGTTGATACGGAAATGACTTTGTATTATTAATTGCTTCCTGAATGCTGGTATAATCACCACTACCATCTTTTGTAACAACTATATTAAATTCATTTTTTAGTTTTTTTTTTAATGTTTTAGTTTCAACCGGCTTAATTCCATATTTCTTTTTCCACTTCGGGTATTTTTTTAAAACTTCTTTTGGTTCATTTGTATACCATGCATATCCATTTCTACGTTCTGCTCCTATTTCAGCTAACGTTGCTTTTTTAATACCATCTCTATCACAGAAAAAAGGAGTATTATCATCTAACTCCATAAAACGCGCCCAAATTGGTTTCGCATCAGGATCAGGAATCATTTTTTTGTCAATTATTTTACCTTTTTCATTATAAAAACGATCTTCTCTTAATCCGGTTATCTTCACTTTTTCAAACCAAGCCACAGCACTATTTACTGCAGTAATTATTTCTTCAGACGGATTTTCAATTGACATTAATAACAAAACTATTTTAGCTGATTCTTTTCCGCTTAAAGAAGGAAGTTCATAAGCACGTGCCTTTGCCGGTAACAAAGTATTTTCATCGTGTTGTGCACACCAACTTGTTAATACTCCATTTTGCTTATACTGTGTTTTTAGTATACAATCTATACCTTTTTCAAATGCTACTTTAACACGTTCAACTGTTTCTTCTGATGGTTGTATCGAAAAATAATCTGTTTTATTTTTTATTTCTTCTAATACCCTAAGAATGTTATACATAGAGTCGTCGTTATAAGTAATATACGTATAATACCCTTTTTTTAGCGGATAAAATTGTGGCCAACCACCACTATCATATTGAGCTTCCAATATATAATCTAACCCTTTAAGAAACGCATTTTTATATCTTTCATCAGAAACTTGTCTGTACATTTTTGATAAAAAAATCATTTCTTGATATGTTGCCCTATTATCTGTTGTACACCCTTTGGTAGATTTTTTTGCAGCTAATAATTCTTGATTTTCTTTTTCAGAAAGTGGTTTTTGCATTTGAATATTTTTAGGCCAACCACCAATATCGCGTTGATAAAGCAATACATTTTCTGCAATTGCTATAGCTTCTTTTGAAGCAAACCAAGGTCCTTCTTCTTTTTCTGTAATACTTTCCCAAGATTTGTTATGAACTTGAGCATGAATAACTGAAATTGATATACTTATATATACAACAGCAATTAAAATAGTTTTAAAATAATTCATTTTTATTTATTTATTTTATTAAATCTAAACCAATCAATATCAACATTTCCCGCATCATTTATTTTTCCTTCACGAAGTGCTAAAAACCCTATTTTTGCCCCAATCCATTTACCTTCTCTAGCAGTAAAACTATTACCTATGGCATTGAATTTTTCACCATCTTCACTATACAAGAAATCACATATTGCTCCTGCTTTTACTTTTACTTGAAGATAAAAAGTATTGCTTTTCAATTGAACGGAATCGCTTTCGACTTCACCTTTATTTTTATCGGCATTTTTGCATATAACTTGAGATAAATAGAGCTTCCCTTCTCGTTGTTTCACTCTCAAATAACTATAATCTAACCCCATAATCAACAAACCTGTTTGCTCTTTATCAAAACGAGCATTGAAAGTCATTTTCGCAGTAGCTTTAAATTCTTCGGAAGGAAATTTTTGTAATAATAAATTAGGAACATCATACAAATTATCTGCTTCATCAGGCATTGAACGACAATACATTATGTAATGCCCCATATTTGTTGGGAATCCCCAATACACTTGTGAATTTGCGTGCCATTGCCATTGTAAACCAAGTTTTGGTTCATTGAATTCATCTGAATCTGGAGGAGTTACAATTGGAAATATTTTTCCAACATTCGGCTTTTTATAATTCACAACAGGTTCTCCAATTCCGTTTCCATCATCATCATTTCCTATTACGGGCCAATAGTTTACCCATTTCATAGGCTGAAGATGTACAATTCTTCCATAAGCACCTTTATCTTGAAAATGAAAAAACCAATCTTCTCCAGTTTGAGTTTGTACCCAAGCACCTTGATGTGGACCATTAATATCCGTTTTTCCTTGCTCCATTACTTTTTTCTTTTCATATGGTCCATAAATATTTTTTGACCTTAATACTGTTTGCCAACCTGTGGAAACACCACCGGCAGGAGCAAAAATGTAATAATAGCCATTGTATTTATAAAACTTAGGTCCTTCAATTGTAGGCTCATCTATATGTCCGTCAATAAGTAAAACTTCATCATTATTAACTATTGTTCCTTCTTCATTCATAGTACAAACAACAAGTAAACTTTTTATTCCGGCTCGACTTCCTGCGAAAGCATAAACCAAATAAACTTTACCATCATCATCCCATAATGGAGTTGGATCAATCAATCCTTTTCCTGCTTTCACTAAAATTGGTTCAGACCAAATACCTTTTGGATCTTTTGCTTTCACCATATAAATTCCATAATCAGGATCAGGATAATAGATATAAAATTCATTTTTATGAAATCTAATACAAGGTGCCCAAACTCCATTACCATGTTGTGGTTTATCAAAAACATCAAAAGGTGGTTGCTTTTTAAGTGCGTAATTTATCAACTCCCAATTTATCATGTCTTTTGAATGAAGAATTGGCAAACCCGGAACACAATTAAAAGAAGATGCTGTCATATAATAATCATCTCCTACCCTTATAACATCTGGGTCAGAATAATCTGCATGTAAAATAGGATTTTTATAAGTTCCATCTCCATTATCTGCAACCCAAACATTAGAATAATTATTATCGTTTTCAATTTGCCCTAACACTAATTGATTAGTGCTAAATATTAAAATAATAATTATAATTTTAAAAAATCTCATAGATTCCTATAGTTATAAAAAAGCTTTTTTTAACTTTCAGTTATTATCTATCTAATTCTAAAGCAGCCAAAATAAATGGCCCTGTCGCTTTAGGATCGTTATCTTTTTTTCTTTCATTTACATAATATTCATATGAACCATCTCTGTATGGATTTCCACCTAAACCTGCTACTGCACAAGCTTGGGTAATCGTTATTTCACCATCATCTGCTACTTTTATTAAATCTCTGGTTAAACCGTCAAATGCTTTATTTGCAATAGCTTTAAATTCAATAGGCAAGTATCCTTTATTTACACCTTTTGCTAGTGCATAAGCAAACATTGAAGTACCTGTAGATTCTAAATAATTTCCTTCTTTACCTCCCATGTCAGTTACTTGATACCACATTCCGGATTCATCCTGATATTTTGTGAGTGCTACAGCTAGCTGATTTAAATAGCCAACTAATTCTTGTTGTTTGGGATGTTCTTTAGGAAAATAATCTAACACATCAACCAATGCCATAACATACCAACCTAAAGAACGCGACCAAAAATTAGGAGATGTGCCTGTTTCTTTATTTGCCCAATCCATTGCTTTACTTTCATCCCAGCCGTGATATAACAAACCTGTTTTACTATCTAATGCATGTTTTTGAATCAATTCAAACTGTTTTGCAACATCACCTAAATTTTTACCATCTTCAAATTCAACAGTATATCTTGTATAAAATGGCTCACCCATATACAAACCGTCTAACCACATCTGACTTGGATATCTTTTTTTATGCCAAAAACCTCCTTCACTAGTTCTTGGTTGTTCTGCTAATTGTTTTCTTAACAATTGCATTGCTTTTACATATTTTTCATCTTTTGTTGTATTATACAATTCGAAAAGAATATTTCCAGCTTCAATCATATCTATATTATAATTACTGAACTTATATGTTTTAATATTTCCTGCACTATCAATAAGTACATCTGCATATTCTTTGATATAGTTATAATACTTTTGATGATGCGTTTTTTTATATAACTTTTCAAATGAAGTTAAAACTAATCCGTGTACATAATCCCACTTTGGTTTTGTTTTTCCATCAATTTGATATGCTTCCGGATTGCGTTTCATTATAGATAACGCCATTCTTTCAGACCATTTTAAAGTATCTGAAATAACCATTTCTTTTATTTCAACAACATCATCTTTATTTTCAGTTTTAACCTGTTTACAGCTTACAATTGCAACAAATACAATAATAAATCCAATTGAAATCTTATATAAACCTTTTAATTTATCACTTACCATATTATTGATTTTTTATTTTTTTTTGATATTTTTTAATAACAAGGTACTTTAATTCGGTATCTCCGGCATTAGAAATTCCATGCATAACCATTGACGGACAATATAAACTAGTATAAGCACCAACAGTAGTAGTTTTTCCATCTAAAAAGAAAGTTGCTGTTCCTTCTAAAACAAAAAAGAACTCGTCTTCAATATGCTTATGCGGTGCGTGTGTTGATTTATGTGGTGCAACCACACTCATTTTAAGGGTACGTCCATCAATAAAATCTTTATCGGCAAACCAATATTGATAACCAACTTTAGTTTTAACCGTATCTGCTATATTAAACTGATTTACACAGTTTTCAATTGTATATTTTTTTACAGAATCATTGGTAGCTTCTTCTTGAGCTGATATAGATTGGAATGAAACTATAAACAAACACATTAAAAAAATATTTTTAAGTTTAAAATCAGTCATTATCTTTATTTTAATGTATTCTTAGCATTTAATTCATTTAACAGTCCGTCTAAATAAGATAAAAACTCTGCTTCAGTTTTTATGCCGTTTTTCTCCTGTTCCCAAGCTCCTAAAAAGTAGAACGATATTTCGGCTGTTGTAGGTTTAAATACTAAAAGATAGTCGTGCTCCCACTCAGTTATTTCTTTAACTGTTTCAACTTCATAAAAAATTGCCATCCCTAATTTATCCGGAACCAAAGTTTGTTCTCCATAAGTTGCTACATACCCCCATTTTTTATTTTCACTTTCTTTAGTAAAATAATTAACACCATGTTTTACAATTCCGGTACAAATTCCTTCAACCCCTTTTGAAGGTTTAATAGTGTGCTTGGTATAACGAACATTTGGAGTTATTGATAACACTTGATGTAAATTAATGGTATCATTTGCTGTATTCCAACCATAGTAATCTGTTATAACTGTTGATTTGTCATATGCATTTTCAACTTTAGCAATTGTAGAATCAACTTTATTAAAATGCAATACTTCTTTGTTTATATATCGGCCAATAGAACCTATTCCTAAACCTTTTCCTGCCTTTAAAATATCCTGTCCCCAATCATTTTTTTCATGGTAAGAATCAAAACCATCTTGACCAACTTTTGAAAGTACCATACTATCAGTTACTTTTCCAAAAATGTCAATACAATTTCTCCAATCCAGATACATTCTGTAAGCTATTTTATTGTTTTCCCAACCCGGTCCTTCATATCTAATAAACCAAGAATGGTCAGTATGCTCAACAGGTATTTTAAGCTGTGTTATATTTTTAAAAGTTCCGCCGATATACTCTCTGCCTTCCCAATGACCACCTTCTTTAATCGATAATTCTGCATACGTTTTAGCAGTTTTGATGTTATAAGAAGTCTCAGATACAGCTGTTTCAATTTCCTCTTTCTTTTCCTGGTTTTTACAAGCAGTAAAGATTATTAATAACAAAATTGCAATGATTTTTACTATTTTCATTTTTAAAATTATAAATGGTTATATAAGATTAGCTTTCTTTAAAAATTTTATCTAAAAATTTAACGATATATTCAAGCGTATTGTTGTACCACGGATGAAACAACCAAAAAGTATGAGGCGAATTCTCAATGGTTTCAACTTGAGTATAAATATTATGTGAATTTAAAATTTTAATCATATCATCTCTTCCTGCATGAAACCTTTCATATTGACTGTTTATAAATAAAATTGGAGATGTATTTTTACTTGTGTGTGTAAGTGCCGAAGCGTTTTTCCAAATTTCAGGAATACTTTCATAACTTCCCCCCAACCATAAACCGGCTGCTTTTCCTTCTTTAGATTGAGGATGCTTAAAAGCCAAAATACCATCTATATCAATAATAGCTTGAACAGAAGATGGCATTTTATATTTACTCTTTGCATCTTCAAAAGCATGATTATTGTTAGTAGCACCAATTAGAGCCGCCATTTGCCCTCCGGATGAGCATCCTAAAATAGCCACTTTATCAGAATTAATTTTGAATTCATCAGCATTCAATTTTATAAATTGAATAGCATTTTTTACATCATAAATTCCAGCAGGATATTTAGCTTCCGGTGATAATCTATATTCAACAGTAAAACAAGCATATCCTTTTGAAGCAATACTTTGAGCTAAAGGTTTCATATGTGATTTATTCCCTGATTTCCATCCTCCTCCGTGTAATAAAACTACTGCTGGTTTTACTTCTTCAGAAGTGTTCAAATAAGCATCTAAATGAAGTTTTCTTCCTCCTATTTCTTTATAAATAATTTCCTTTTTTTCGGTTATATTTTCGAAGTTTTGAGGTTTTACAATTTCAATAAATGGATACTTTTTTATTGATTTTTTAAATGCACTATTTACTGTATAAGATGTGTCAATAGCACGACTTATTTGTGAAAAAATAAGATTTGAACACAAAAAACAAATTATAAATATTACTTTATTTATTTTCATTTAAAATTATCAATATTCAAAAACACCTATATCTGGTGCTGAACCATTAAATGGTAATCCAACATCAATCCCTTTATCAATTAAATCACTATCACTATTTAGATGAAAGAAATTAACATCCGGTAAACTTCCATCTTCTTTTCTTGAAGCCAACAGTTCACTATAATCTATACCTTTAAAATCCTCTTCAGAAGTAATAATACCATTTTGCCAACTATTATGTGTTACATCAATGGTTGTTGCATTTATACTTCCGTATGCTCCTAATGCGCTACTATTTTTTATTGTTAATTTTTCAAGCGGATTGGTACTGCTAAATGAGTAATTTTTTCCGTTATCATAAGCAGCACAATTATATAAAACGACAATACCTCTATTACTGTTATGATCAAAACCATCATAAACATTTCCAACAGCTATACAGTTTTTATAAGTTGCATTGTGTTTTAACAACTTATCATCACTTCCCCCTGTTTTAAAACCGTTTCCATCTCCATTTCCTTTTGTTCCATCTTTTAAATATCCATTTTTTACAGACCAACAATTTTCATAAGTAGTTGTTATATTATCAGTATTTCTTAAATAGCCATCCCAACCATCATCTAAATTTTGCCAAGCTCTGCAGCCTATAAATTTATTACCGGTACCGGCACTTAATTTACAAGCAAAACCATCAGCATTTTCAATTGAAGAGTCTGCATTAAAATAAGAATCGCAATTTAAAATTGTATTATTGGAAGCTCCATCATCTATTTGCAAACCTGTGTCAGCACATTCAGAAAAAGTACAAAACTCAATCAGATTATTATTTCCTTTAATTTGTAAACCATTGTCTCCAGCTTTGTAAATATCAATTCCTTTAATATGCCAAAAATTACCTGTTAAAACGATTCCTTGATTTGAAGAATTTTCAGACATTGAAGAGAAATCAAGTTTAACTCTTGCTCCTTCAGTTTGACCAAGTATTGTAATTTCATTTCCTTCTTCACCTGAAATACTCAATGTTATTTTACTATTCACCACATAATTTCCTCCATTTAAAAATATGGTTTCGCCTGCACTTACATTGGCTAAAGCCGACAAAAGTTCAGCAGTTGTAGAAACTGTATAATCATACGCTGTAGTAGTAAAACTTGAAATTTTGATTTCTTTTGTAGCAGTTATAACATTTTTATCAATTGCAGTAGCTGTAATTATAACAGTTCCATTTTGATACGCGGTTATTAGTCCGCTTGAAGAAATAGTCGCTATAGTTTCGTTAGATGAAGACCATACAATAGTTTTATTATTAGCATTTGTTGGTAAAACCTCAGCTGTCATTTGACCAGTAGTTCCCGAAGTAATATCTGAACCGTTAATTGTTATTGATTGAACATAAACAATTGGTTCTGGTATTATAACTTCTGAATTATCATCATCTTTAGAGCAAGAAAAAAGACTAATAATAAGTAACATATTTATTACTTTCATTTTCATTTACAGTTATATTTTATTTCTTAGTTAAATGAAATTTAATTTAGGATTTAATTAAAAGAGGTATGCAAAAAATGCATACCTCTAAAATTAAAACAACCTATGCATTAGATCTTATTATTGTCTCCAACGCGGATCTCCCACCTCATTATCAATTAATGTTTGATTTGTAATTGTAAAATCACCATTTTCAGCGTCTACAAATCCAGGATCTAAATTTGTAGCAGTTGGGTCATATCTTTTTTCACTCGGGTCTGTTAATGCCGGTGCATTAAAGTAATTGTTATTTTCAAAAACAATATCTTCATCTGTTTCGTCACGATCTGAGATAGCATCTATATCTGGAGTATCCGTAATCAAAGTATTTCTAATCTCAATTTCATTTGCATCAAACCTTACATAAACAATTCTTTTACTTGATGAATTTGAAACCATATATAGAGTACAACTTTCTAACAAAACGTTACAGGTTAATCCTGTTCCGGCAGAAGTACCAGCATTATCAATTCTAATAAAGTCTCTACTTGGAGCACAATTATCAAATGTACTCGTGGTTACATTTAAGTTCAATACATCTGAATTTCTAAAATCGATGAAATCTGCACTATTTGTAAGTATATTAGTAACTATACAATTTTCAATAGTTACAGTTTGTACAATTGCATCAAGAGTTTGACCCTTTATAAGTGATTTATCGTAGTCATGTATATTACAACCGCTTATTAATAATGAGTTGAAGTTTCCCGGTACTGCAAAGTCTACTACATCTGTTAAACCTAAATCAACATCACCTGTTAAATCCAAATCAATTAAACTAACATCATCTGCACCCGGATTTAAGGAGAAAGAAACTTTTAAAAGTGGTTTATCATAACTTCTTAAACCTCTAATTGTAATTGATTTATCCAATGATATTGTTCCTGTTTGCTCTGTATAATCACCAGGTTCCAACACTAAAATATCACCAGAAGCTGCATCAGCAATCATTTGTAATAAATCGTCAGTTGTTGTAACCAAAATTCCGGTACCAATATCTATTCCTGTTGTAAAGGTTGTTGTTCCTCTTATTTTAGTATTATTGAATAATACAGCTGTATATTCTGTTTCTCCGGTTAACCCAACTACTGTAGCTACTCCATCAATTTTTTCTTGAGCTGTAATATCATGTATAATATCACCTGGCTGAACTACAATTTGTGTAACATTACTATTAGGCACCCATCTTAATGTAGCTTCTACTGCTTTTATATCTCCAGGCTCTCCTGTTATAAAAAGCTGTTCTGTTAATGTTTGTGCTGTTGTAGTTGCCCATTTAGAATCATCTAAACCTCTGGCACTTACTGCTTTTACTCTAATTGAATATAGCGTTTCACCATCTAAAGTAACCTGAATAGGTAATTGGCTTGCAGTAACGTTTACAGTTTCAACAATAGTTGAAAACCCAGAGTCGTCACTAAATTCAACTACGTAATAATCAACGTAATCATTTACTGTCCAATTCAATTCAACTGTTACTTGATTTCTTACTCTCGCATTTAATGCTACCGGAGCAAATTCTCTTTCAATCGACAATTCTTCTATCAATTCCTCACTATCACTGCAACTGGAGAACGTTAATGTTAGGAAAATTACCACTATTCCTTTTAATATATATTTTGTTTTCATAATCATAATAGCTTATTATTTCTTATTTTTCTTGGCAAATTTCTAATAGCCATAGTCATTAACCAATTTTCCATTACTTCCATCAATAAATACTTGCCATATTGGCCAGAATTGTCGGTCATCAGGATTTACACCTGCTTTATAAAGAGAATTAATCATATCATCAAACATCGTATTCCAATCAAAAGCGGAATATTCTATACCGGGATCTTGATCTTCTCCTCTATTTAAACCATAAATCTGCAAAGTTTCATTATCATCATCATACTTATAATATAATGTTGTAGGTACATCGGTATATTCACCTGTACGATTTTGTAAGTTCAGCATTTTTGCTTTGGCTTCATCTAAATTAGCTTTTAATAAATTCCAACGAATAAGAGCTTGCTTACGTTCCATTTCTCCTGTAAATTCATACATATGTTCTTTTACTATAGCATTAAACATATCTTGCTTACTTGTTAAAGAGTTAACATAATTTTCTACCTTTTCATTATGATACTCTGACGAGAATGCTCTTCTTCTAATTTCTTTCAAATAAGATGCTGCAACAGCCGGTCCTTGTAATTCATTTGCTGCTTCAGCAGCTATAAGAAGCACTTCAGCATAGCGCATATAAATTTTATTAACACCATCATCATTGGTAGAAGTAACATAGCGTGTCATCCACTCATAACGATATTTTCCAAAATACCAAGTGTCTAATCCTACTAATTCCTGTTGAGAAACTCCGTTTACAGCTGTTCCCCATTCATAAGGAATGCATGTTATATCTCTTCGAGTATCATTTTCATCAAAATCGTAAAAAACAATAGGAAGCGGTCCGGCTATTCCACCTCTGGCTTGACCAGTATATTGGTCAACACTACGATGACGTACTGCAAAAGAAAACAATACACGACCACGACCTGCTGAAAATGGAATTTCCCACAAAGATTCTCCTCCTGAAGCTATTTTTTCTTCATTATAATTTCTCCATAAAGTTTCAAATGAAGATTCTAATTGTGCTGTCCCACTCAGAATTACATCACGACATTCATCTAATGCAATTTTATACATTTTACTAACAGAAAGATCCGGGTCATTACTTCTTCTAACTCCATCAGGATATTGTTGATAACCACTGGCAGTCATAGCCAAACGTGCTCTAAAAGCTTTTACAAAAGCTTTGTTAATTCGTTCAACACTAGTTGTGCTAGAAGTTTCGTTAGGCCATGCCACTAAAGTAGAAGCTTCTTCTAAATCTTGTATGATTTGTTTATAAATGATATCACGACTTGATTTTTCTAAATATATCGTTTCCGAATTTATTGGCTCAAAACGTGCTGGCACATCTCCCCAAGCTTTCATTAAATCTGCATAATAAATAGCTCTATAGGTTAAGGCTTCACCTAATAACTGCCCAAGTTCTGTTTCAGGTTCAGGATTACCAAAATTACGTAATCCTCGAATGCAGATATTTGCACGTTCAATACCTGAATACATCATTGCCCAAGCATTATTTTCAGAATTCATTTGAGTATTGGTAGATTTGGCATCGTAAATACAAAGTTCTCCTTGAGAGCTTCCAACATCATCAGAACTGTAATTCCATTCAGCATCGGTATTAAACCCATAAAAAGGTATAAAACGTCCTCTGTAAGAATTAGTTTGCCCCATAGGCTCTAAAATACCATCTACAGCACCTTTAGCTAACCCAACAGTTGAAAAAATAACAGATTCATCTAGCGTTGATTTCGCCGGTGCTTCTAAAAAATCATCTTCAAACTCTTGACAAGAGCTAAATAACCCTGCAATTATTATTCCTGCGATTATTATTTTATATTTCATCTTTAAATAATTATTAAATTAAAAATTTAGGTTTAACCCAAATACCACTTGTCTACTACGTGGAAATGGTGAATAATCTACTCCCGGCGTTAAAGGAGTCTTTCTTCTTGTAGAAACTTCAGGATCTAATCCTGAATAGTCTGTAATAATAAATACATTATTAGCCGTAACATAAAATCTTAGCTTAGAAATGCCATAACCTGACAATGCAGATTCCGGTAATGTATAACCCAATGTTAGTGTGTTCAATCTTAAGAAAGAGCCATCTTCCACTGCCCAATCACTGAAAACATAATTTTTCATATACGGCGACCACATTGTGGTATTTGCATTAAGACTGGCCAATGCATCAGGGTCAGTCACCAATTGTCCTGAAACCGGATCTAAATTCGTCCACCTTTTTCCATCAGCCATTATAGTACTCAAATTTCTATATTGTCCATTTTGATTAGATGTGGTAAATTCAACTTTATTTGCATTGTATACATCATTTCCTACACTCCAGTTAAAAACTGCCGACAAGTCAAAACCATACGCGTTGGCATTTATAACAAAACCTCCTGTATGTTTCGGATTTGAATCCCCAATAATAGTATTATCACCTGTAGTTATTACTCCATCACCATCAATATCTTTTAATTTCATAGTTCCAGGCATAATATCACCAACAATGTCATTATAATTTGCTCCTCCAGATTTTAGAGTATATTCTTGAGTAGTAGGATTATAATCGAAGTCTGAAACTTCATAACGCCCATCATTCAAGTACCCATACATAACACCTATTGACTTACTAACATTTACAACATAATCATCTCCAATTTGCGTAGATGCCCAGTTTGTATTTTCCCTGAAATCTTTCATAATTCCAAGTGAATTTATACGATTTTTATTGAACCCTATATTGAAAGAAAAACTCAAGCCGTAATTATCATTTTGTATAGCGATTATATTTAATGAAGCTTCGATACCTTTATTTTGAGTTTCCCCCATATTTCGGTACTGTGTTGTATAACCTGTACCCGGAACAGGGAAGTTAATTAAAAGGTCTTTTGTTAAATTTTTATAAGCTTCTAATGATCCTGTTACTCTATTGTTAAAAATATCAAAATCAAGCCCCACGTTTTGCGTAACTGTAGTTTCCCATTTCAAATCAGGATTTGCCAATGTTGTTGATGCAGCCCAATAAGTAGGAATATCATTTAAATATGTTGTAGTTTTCGATTCAAAATTTTGAACCGTTTGTCCTGAAGGAATATTATTGTTACCTGCTTCTCCATAACTTAGTCTTAATTTAAGTGCATTAATCCAAGAGCTGTTCTTTAAAAAATCTTCTTCAGAAATTTTCCAAGCTACTGCTGCTGATGGAAAATAGCCCCAACGATTATCCCCTAAAAATTTACTTGAACCATCGGCACGATACGTAGCTGTTAAAAGATAACGATCTTTATAAGCATAATTTATACGACCAAAGAAAGATAATAATTTATCATTTGGGCTGTAAAAATTATCAACCGATTGTGGTACACCTTGAGTTGTAAGATTTCTAGAAGTATCAAAGTCAAAATCCTTTGGAAAACCTTGAAGCTCAGTATATACTTCATTGTTTTTGGTAACCAGCATTTCCTCTCCAACAAGCAATTTTAAACTATGATCTTCACCAATAAGATTTTTAAAATCATAATTAATGGTATTTGCATTTCTAAATCTGTCTCTTTTTCTATCTTTTATTATTAATGAAGGTAGGCCTTGGTTTTCAGCTGCAGGTTTGTTGTTTGAATAGTAGGTTGAACGACCATAGAAACGGTAATCCAAACTATTGTAATTGTCAAATCCCAAATCGGTTTTAAAATTAAGGTTTTCCAATATTTCCCAAGAAAAACTACCTATCATATTAAAGTTCTTTCTTTTCTGTAAACGTTGACTATCATCAACAGCAACAAAAGGATTTACAAGATAACTTGAAACAGCTTCATCTGTATTATCAGTTGTTAAACCGGGAAGTGGTATTGGAGAATAACCTACGCTATGTCTAAGACGTGCATCAGTCGATGAGACTTCGTCTTGTTCATTTGTTCCACCTCCGTTAATTTCAGTATCTGAATAACGAATTGTAAATGACAAATCAACTTTATCACTCGTTTTGTTTTTTAATGATAATGAAAGGTTATCTCTTCTATAATCTGACCCAACCATTATTGTTTTTTCATCATAAAGTGAATAGTTGAAATTAAAACTTACTTTTTCAGATCCTCCACGAATTCCCAAATCATAATTTTGAACTTCACCTAACTCTCCATAAATTTGTTTTTGCCAGTTATTTCCTTTTATTCCTAAATATTGGTCATAATCTTGCCATTGACCAAAATATTTTTCGTACGATTCTAAGTCATCATCAAGTAAAGCATATTCGTATTGCCATTTAACAAAGTCTTCAGTTTTTTGAACATTAATTGTTTTTGCAATAGATTTAAACCCGTAGTATGTGTTAAAATTAACATCTATCTTACCATCCCTACCACTTTTAGTAGTTATAATAACAACTCCATTAGCACCTCTTGAACCATAAATTGCAGTTGATGATGCATCTTTCAATACAGATATATTTTCAATATCAGCTGGAGAAACATCACTCATGCTATTTACCGGAAATCCATCAACAATAATTAATGGTGAACTATCTTGAGTTAAAGATCCTCCACCACGAACCCTAATTTTGATATCTGCATCAGGAGATCCTTCTGAAGATGTAACTTGAACACCTGCCATACGTCCTGTTAAAGCTTCTGCAACATTTGAAATTGATTGCCTCTTCAAATCTTCGCCCGATATAGCAACTACTGAGCCTGTTAAATCTGACTTACGAGCTGTACCATAACCTATAACTACTACTTCATCAAGTGATTCTAAATCAGCTTTTAGTACAACATTTACTGTACTTTTACCAGATATATTGATTTCTTTGCTTTCAAAACCAACATAGCTGAATATTAAAATAGCGTTAGAATTTGAAACTTTTATTGTATACTTACCATCATAATCGGTAGTTGTACCATTTTTAGTACCCTTTTCAATGATATTTACACCTGGTAAAGATTGATTGGATGCTTCTGTAACTATCCCGCTTACTGTAACCCCATCCTGAGCTAAAATTCCGTTTCCCATGAATAAGAACAGGAGAAGGAAAAATGTATAATTACATTTTAAGCTGTTTTTAAATAAATATTTAATATTCATAATTTTGCTATTATTTTGGTTAATGATTGTACTAATTAATGATGCTTTTCATAAGTTCTCCATTTATATATGTATTTTCTAAATGCAAATCTTTTACATTTTCTAAAGAAAAAGGGGTCTTAACACTATCAATTGTGACATTATTTAAATGTATATTTTGTATAGGAGACTCGGCATAACCTTTTGCTAAAATTCCAAACTTACCTCCATTTTTAACTTTAATATTTTCTAAATTCACATTCCTCACAATAGGAATGAAATTCCCTGTTTGATTTCCATGAACATCATAAAACATATTTATTTTCAAAACAGCTTCTTTCACCTGCCCTACTTCAATATTTCTTACATAAACCCCTTCAACAACACCTCCTCTTTTAGAATTGGTTTTAATTCTTATAGCCCTATCAAGATTTGGACTATCCATACTACAATTTTCAACAAAAACATTTTTAACTCCCGCAGATATTTCACTGCCCATTACCACACCACCATGTCCATCAATCATTTTACAATTTTGTACTATAATGTTTTCACTTTTTATAGCAACCCTTCTTCCATCCTCATTTCTTCCAGATTTTATTGCAATACAGTCATCACCTGTATTAAAAGTACAATTTCGTATAATTACATTTTTTGAATATTCCGGATCACAACCGTCATTATTTGGCCCATGACTTTCAACAGTTACACCGTTAACAATAACATTAACGGATTTAATAGGATGTATAACCCAAAATGGAGCATTTACAATTTTAACTCCCTCAATCATAACATTTGAGCATTCAAATGGCTCAAAAAAGCTAGGACGCAAATAATGTCCGTCTCCAAAAACTCTTTCTTTTGGAGGAACATTCATTTCAGCTAACTTTACCAATTGCGGTCTATTAAGGCTGTCTTGTTGATTTGGCATACCTTCTTTCCACCCATAAGTGTCTTTTCCACACCAAGGCCACCAGTTTTCATTATTAGCTTGCCCATTTAAAATACCTTTACCTGTTACAGCAATGTTTTTTTTCTTATAAGCATAAATTAGAGGTGAGTAATTCATCAGTTCAGTTCCTTCAAATGAGGTATGAACTAAAGGGTAATAATCATTAGGGTTTGTACTAAATAAAATTTCTGCCCCTTCATCTAAATGAAGGTTTACATTACTTTCTAAATGTATTGGACCGGTCAGATATTTTCCTTCAGGAACTATAACAGAACCGCCACCATCATTTGCGCACTTTTCAATTGCTTTTTTAAAAGCTTGTGTATTATCAAAAATTTCATCTGATTTTGCTCCAAAATCTAAAACATTAAAAGTCTTATCAGGAAATGTTATTGTACCAACACTATCAATTACCTGATACATAATTTCCCAAGAACTATTTGTAATAGAACTAATTGAATCCTTTTTATTTTTACATGAAACAAAAATGAGCAGCACAATAAATAACAAGAAAAAACCTTTTTTGAAAGGCTTTCTTTTTTTCTTAAATCCAGTTTTAATAAAATGCATTATTTAAATTATCTTTTGATTAAATTAATGTAATCGATTACACAAATCTAATTAATTAGTGTTGAAAAACCAAATTTTATCATAATAAAATGTTAAATTTATATTTGCATAGGGTAATTTTTGAGATGCTTATAAAAAGATGTGTGTTTTTAGGTAAATTAATACCTTATTTTTTTAATTTTATATAATAAAGAACAGCTTTTTATATAAAAAGGTAATCGATAACATAAAATATATTAGGAGTAACCATTAGATTTTATACTTTTACAAATTATTACTATTATTAACAATAAATGAATGGGGGAAAAAGTTACCATCTACGATATTGCTAAAAAACTAAATATAACAGCAGCTACAGTTTCCAGAGCTTTAAATAACAATCCAAAAATAAAGGCAAGTACACGTGAATTAGTTATTGAAACAGCTGCTAAAATGAATTACAAACCAAATAAACTTGCTTTAGCACTTAAAAGTGGTAAAAGTAATAATGTAGGTGTGATTGTACCTCGTATTGACAGTAATTTTTTTGGATCAACTATTAGAGGAATTGAAGAAGTTTTGTATCCTCATGGATATCATGTTATAATTTGCCAAACACATGAGGAGGAAAAATTAGAAATTGAAAATATTAACACTCTTTTAAATGCACAAGTTGATGGTATTTTAATGTCTATTTCTAATGCAGAGATTGATAAAGATCATATTATTAACAGAGTTCTTAAAAAAAATGTACCACTTATATTTTTTGATAGAAAGAAAAACATAGATGGCGTTAGCACAGTAACTATTAATGATTTTGAAGCAGGATATAAGGTTACCAAACACTTAATAGATCAAGGGTGTAAGCGTATAGCCCATTTATCTGGTGATAAATCTATGGAAATATATAAAGATAGGTGTTTAGGATATAAGCAAGCATTACTTGATAATGGTTTTGAATTCGATAAAAATTACATTATCCAAACTAAAAGTAAAGTTGAAGAAGGCAGAAAAGCTGTAAAAAAACTATTAAAAATGAAAAATCCGCCTGACGCTATATTCTCAGCAAGTGATTTTGTTGCTTTAGGAGCAATTCAAGAACTAAAATCTAAGGGAATTAAAATTCCTGAAGAATTTTGTGTTGCCGGATTTAGTAACGAACCATTTACCAGATTTATGGAACTTTCCATAACTTCGGTAGATCAATTTCCCTTAGAAATGGGAAAAATGGCTGCTAAAGTATTTTTAGAACAGGTTAAAGACTCCGGTAAGGTTAAGATTGAAAAAAAGGTGGTTCTAACACCTAAATTACATATACGAAAATCAACTTTAAGAAAGAACAATGCGTAGAGTAATCAAATAAAAAACTGCTTTAAAGCAGTTTTTTTATTTTATAATGACACACCTCTACGCCAAGGAATAAAATCATTTTGATTTAAAAGCATCGACTTGGTTTTTATTTTACCACTTGCAACATCAATAATAAATTCGAGCATTTCTTCTGCCATTTCTTCAATCGTCTTTTCACCTTTAATAATTGCTCCAGTATCAATATCAATAATATCAGACATTTTATCTGCTAATTCCGAATTAGACGAAACTTTGATTATTGGAGCTATTGGATTTCCTGTTGGCGTTCCTAAACCCGTAGTAAATAAAACAATATTTGCGCCAGAACCAACCATTGCTGTTGTGCTTTCTACATCATTACCTGGTGTACACAATAAGTTTAAACCTGACTTAGAAACATATTCTCCATAATCTAAAACATCATTTACAGGTGATGTTCCACCTTTTTTTGCAGCCCCTGCTGATTTCATCGCATCGGTAATTAAACCGTCTTTAATATTTCCAGGTGAAGGGTTCATATCAAATCCTGAACCGGCATCAACAACTGATTTTTCAAAGGCTTTCATTAGTGTTAAAAATTTATCAGCTTTTTCTTCTTCAACACATCTATTAACAATTTCTTGTTCTACACCACATAACTCTGGAAATTCCGATAAAATCGCAGTTCCATTTAGAGCAACTAACAAATCCGAAGTATGTCCTAAAGTTGGGTTTGCCGATATTCCTGAAAAGCCATCAGAGCCACCACACTCTAAACCAATTCTAAGTTTAGATAATGGCGCAGGTTTTCTTTCTATTTTATTTGCTTTTTTTATAGCTTCAAATGAATCTTTAATTATTGCTCCCAACATTTCATCTACAGTTCCCATTTTTTGCTGTTCATAGATTAAAACAGGCTTATTGCTACTAGGATTAATTGATTTTAAAGCATCTTTAAATATCTGAATTTGTAAATTTTGGCAACCTAAACTTAACACTGTTGCTCCTGCAACGTTAGGATTATTAACATAACCTGCCAATAATTTTGCTAAACTTTCAGAATCTTGACGGATACCTCCACAGCCTCCTGAGTGCATTATAAATTTTACTTCAATATTTTCAAATACATTTGTTGAAGTATTATTGGTTTCTTCTTGTGTATTTCCTTTTTCATTATTTACTAACGAACGAAGTAAAAGTTGATGACTATTAACTTTTTGATTTAACAGCTCTTTTTCAAAAACTTCTTTTAAAATTTCAATGTTTCTGTTTTCACAAAAAACCAAAGGAAAAAATAACCAAACATTAGCAGTTCCAACTTGTCCGTCTTCTCTATGATACCCTAAAAATGTTTTATCTTTCCATTTATCGATATTTGGTGCTAACCAACCAATTGTATCCGTTTTTTTGAAAACTTTTTCACTCTCGTGCTTTACATTAGTAGTTGTTAAAACTTCTCCTTTTTTTATAATTCCGTTAGCTTTACCAACCAAAACACCATACATAATAATTCTATCTCCTGAATTAAAATTGTTTAATGCAATTTTGTGCTTCGCTTTTGTCTCAGTTATAATTTGTATTTCTTCCTTATCAAAAGACACTACTTCTCCAGCAGTTAAATTTACTAACGCAACTGCTACATTATCTAATGGATGAACTTTTATTAATTTCTTTTGCATAGAAGATGAATTTATTATTATAATTTATTGCTAAAACTAGCAAAACCGTTTTCTATACCGTTTTGTTCTATTTCTTCTAACGCTAACACAATGGCTTTTGTTAAATTTGGTATTATTGATAAATCTTGATCCCAAAAATCTTTGTTTGATAATGTTTGTTTTGCTACCAATTCTAAGTTATTGGTTGTCCAAATATTTTTAAAAGTATCAATAACAGCTTCACTATCATTTAATAAGATTTCTTTTCCATTCCAAGACCCTTTATAATACCTAATTAAACAAGCAAATGCGTATGTTAAATGTTTTGGAATTTTATTTTTGATGGAGATATATTCCAACAAACTTGGTAAAACTCTTACCTTAAATTTTGAAATTGCATTTAGCGATAAACTTGACAATAAATGTTTTATAAATGGATTTCTAAAACGGTCAAATATTTCTTCTGCGAAAGAAGTTAATTCTGCTTTATCCATTTTCAAAATATCTATAACTTCTTCAAAAATAGCCTTATAAATAAAATTTCCTGTAAAATTATCATCTACAGTTTCTTTTACTGTTTCATTTCCGTATAAATATGAAAGTGCAAAAATTGAGGTATGTGCTCCATTTAATATACGAACCTTTCTTGTTCTATAAGGCTGCATATCATTTACAATTTTCACGTCTAAATCAGTTTTATGAAAAGGTAATTTTTCTTTTAAAACTTCATCACCTTCAATAACCCATAAGAAAAACTTTTCAGCACTAACAATTAAATTATCTTCATAATTTAATTGACTATTATATTCTTCTATTTGATCTTTTGGGTAGCCAGGCACAATTCTATCGACTAATGTATTGTGAAAAGTACTATAATTTATAAGCCACGTTTTAAATCCTTCTTCCAGCTTCCAATCATCAATATATTTTAAAATAATTTCTTTTAAAGTATCTGAATTGTAATTGATAAGTTCGCATGGTATAATAGTAAGACCCTTAGTAATATCACCTTTAAAATGCTTATACCTCTCATACAAAAGCACTGTTAATTTAGCAGGAAATGAACTTGGAGGTTGCATTTCAGCAGTATCCGAACCTACAAAAGCAATACCTGCTTCGGTAGTGTTAGAAATGATAAATTCAAGATTTTCTTCTTTTGCAAGATTTAAATACTCATTAAAATCTGTATAAGGGTTTACACCTTTTTCAATGTTTGATATCAATTCTTTTTCTTGAACTTCTTTTCCTTTAACTATACCTTTCATAAATAAAGTATACAACCCTTCTTGTTCATTAAGCATATTCACCAATCCTCTATCAATTGGTTGTACAACTGCCACTCCAGCATTAAAATTAACTGTATTGTTTAATTTTTGTATTGCGTAATCTACAAAAGCTCTTAAAAAATTTCCTTCTCCAAATTGTACTATTTTAATTGGAAGTTTATTTTCTAATCCAGTATTTTTTCTATTTAATTTTTTCATTTTCTATATAAATATATAAGGCTTTTATTTGAAAAACATATCAATCCCTTTGGGCACTAACCCATTGAACTAGGAAGTAATTTTTAAAAACCTTGAACTTATTATTCTGTTATAGGTTTTAAATTTTCATCAAGCGGTGTCATTTTTGGCATTAATAAATGAACAAGACCAAGTATTATAAGATAAATTGAACCTGCAAATAGAAATGCCCAAAAATACCCACTATTACCTGCTTGATCTAATACCGAACCTAAAGCAGCATCTGCAACAATACCTGCTACTGCTCCAATCATTCCTCCAATTCCTACAACCGAAGCTGTTGCTTTTCTTGGAAAAACATCAGAAACTAATGTAAATATATTAGCAGACCACGCTTGATGTCCTGCCGCTCCTAAACCTATAAGAAAAATGGCAATCCATTTACTTTCTGTAATAGCTACAAAGCTTACAGGTAGTATAATTAAGGCACAAATTAAAAGCGTAATTTTCCGAGCTTTATTTACACTCCATCCTTTTCTGATAAATACTCCCGATAGATAACCTCCTAAAATACTTCCCCCATCAGCTAAAATATATATAACAAAAAATGGAAGTGCTATATTTTTAATATCAACATTAAAAGTTACTGCCAAAAATTTTGCTCCCCAGAAAAGATAAAACCACCAAACAGCATCTGTTACTTTAGCCAAAGCAAAAGCCCAAGTTTGACGCTTATTAAATACGCTTGACCATGGTAATTTTTCTTCATTTTCTGTCTCAGAATCACTTTGTATGTAGGCTAATTCTTCTTTTGAAACTTTTGGATGAACTGCAGGTTTTTTATACATACGAAACCATAAAAATACCCAAATAGCACTAAGAGCTCCTGTAATTAAAAATGGAATTTGCCAATTTTTGCCGTCTTTATGTACTATCCAACCAACTACAAATGGTGCTGCAATTGCTCCTATACTTGTTGCTGCATTAAAAAGTCCGGTTGCAAATGCACGGTCTTTTTTAGGAAACCATTCAGCAGTTGTTTTAATTGCTGCCGGAAAATTTCCTGATTCTCCAAAACCTAATCCAAATCGTGCGGCCGCAAATCCTATAACACTAAATCCCGGACGAACCAATGCGTGTAACATTCCAAAAACACTCCAAATACCTATTGATAAAGTATATCCTTTTTTTGTACCTAACCGATCTATTACTCCACCCATTAAAAGCATTCCTAAAGCATAAGCTACTTTAAATGAAATCATTATAAAGGCATAGTCACTATTAGTCCAATCAAACATTTTTTCAAGGGTTGGAGCTAACACTCCAATAATACTTCTATCAAAATAGTTAATGGTTGTTGCAAACATTAAAAGCGCTAAAATTCTATACCGGTAGTTACCTATCTTCTGATTTGTTTTATTCATAATTACTAATTTATTGGCTATATGCAATTGAATGTTTAACTCACATATTGATTACCAAATGATTTTAACTGTTATTTTTACTTTCTTACTTCTTTTATAATATCTAATGCAGCTTTAACTTTTGCTGCAAGTTTTGTATAATTTTCAGATTTTAATATTTCACTTGATATTAATTGCGATCCCATTCCTACACAAGTTACACCGGCTTTAAACCAGCCGGATAAATTTTCAACTGTTGGAGAGACACCTCCCGTTGGCATTATACTTGTCCAAGGTTGAGGACCTTTTATTCCTTTTACAAATTGAGGTCCGTAAATATCTCCAGGGAATAATTTTACAATTTCACAGCCTAATTCTTCAGCTCTTGCAATTTCGTTTAAAGTTCCACAACCCGGAGACCACAACACTTTACGTCTGTTACAAGCAATTGCTATATCTTCTCTTAATACCGGAGTTACTATAAAATTTGCTCCTAAAGCCATATATAAGGATGCTGATGCTGCATCGGTAACAGAACCTACACCCATTATCATTCCCGGTAATTCTTTAATAGCGTATTTTGTTAATTCACCAAAAACTTCGTGGGCAAAATCACCACGAGATGTAAACTCCATTAAGCGAGCACCACCATCGTAGCATGCTTTTAATACTTTTTTACTTACTTCAACATCTGTATGAAAAAATAAAGGAATCATTCCGGTTTCTTTCATTACAGAAGCTACTTCTAATCTAGAATATTGTGCCATTATTATTTTTTTATCGTAAGTTTATCTTGCAACTCTACCGGAAGCATCACCTCCCATTAGTTTTTGAACTTCATCAACAGTTACTAAATTTGCATCACCTTTAATTGTATGTTTTAAACAAGATGCTGCCACTGCAAAATCTAACGCATTTTGGTCATCTTCAGGATACGTTAATAATCCATAGATTAATCCGCCCATAAAACTATCTCCTCCACCAACTCTATCAACAATATCTGTTATTTGGTATTGACGGGTTTCGTATAATTTCTTTCCATCGTACAATACACCTGCCCATGTATTATGAGAAGCGGATATAGATCCTCTTAAGGTAGTAATTACTTTTTTGGCTTTTGGGAATTTTTCCATCATTTGTTGACAAACTGATAAGAATGCTTCAGCTTTAACATCGTGTCCGTGTTTTGTAACATCCAATCCTTCAGGTTTAATTCCAAAGTGCATTTCTGCATCTTCTTCATTACCTAAAATGATATCACAATAGGATGTTAACTCTGTCATAATAGCTTCTCTATCGCCTCCGTATTTCCATAATTTTGCTCGGTAATTTAAATCGGTTGAAATAGTTATACCTAATTTACTTGCTGCTTTTACAGCTTCTAAACAAACGTCGGCTGCTCCTTGAGAAATAGCCGGAGTTATACCTGTCCAGTGAAACCATTCAGCTCCTGCAAAAACATCAGACCAATTAATCATTCCCGGTTTAATTTCTGCTATTGCGGAATACGCCCTGTCGTATACTACTTTTGAACCACGAGATACTGCTCCTGTTTCTAAAAAGTAAATTCCTAAACGATCTCCTCCCCATACTATTTTATCAATGCCTACGCCTCTTTTTCTCATTTCCATCATTGCGCACTGTCCAATATCATTTTTTGGCAAACGCGTTACAAAATCTACCAAAATTCCATAATTGGCTAACGATACCGCTACGTTTGACTCACCTCCACCGTAAACCACATCAAAATTATCTGCTTGTGAAAATCTTAAAAATCCTTGAGGTGCTAATCTTAGCATAATCTCTCCAAAGGTTACTACTTTGCCCATTGTTAATTGTATATTAATTTTTTTAATTTAAAATTTGAAATATTCTTTTGCATTGTTATAACTAATATCGGAAACCATTTTACCAATCCACTCCATATCGTTTGGTAATTCTCCTCTTTTAATTTCATCACCTAAAAGATTACACAACACTCTTCTAAAATATTCATGTCGAGGAAAGGATAAAAAACTTCTTGAATCGGTTAACATTCCAATAAAACAACTTATAAGCCCCATATTTGAGAGCGCATTTATTTGTTTTGTCATCCCGTCTTTTTGGTCTAAAAACCACCAACCAGATCCATATTGTACTTTTCCTTTTATACTTCCATCATTAAAATTGCCTATCATAGTTGCCATAACTTCATTATCAGCAGGATTCAAATTATATAGAATGGTTTTGGTTAATTTATCTTTGCTATCTAAGGTATTTAAAAATTTTGATAGCTTTTGAGCTTGAGAATAATCTCCAATTGAATCCCATCCTGTATCAGGTCCTAAAACTCTTAACATACGTTCATTATTATTTCTCAAAGCTCCTAAATGGAATTGTTGCACCCACTCAAATTCGTGATAAGTTTCTGATAAAAATAATAAAATAGCACTTTGAAACTTAAGTGCCTCCTTATTACTTACTTCTTGATTGTTTCTTTTCTTTTTAAATATCAAATTTACTTCATTTTCAGTAAAATTTTCGAAATAGATTTGGTCCAATCCATGATCACAAAGTTTACAACCATTTTTATCAAAAAATTCAATTCTGCTTTTTAAAGCATCGCATAAATCTTGGTAAGAGTTAATAGAAATATCAGCCGCATTTTCAAGCAAATCAATATAACTATTATAACCTTCATTATTGATATAAATCGCTTTATCCGGTCTAAAAGCTGTGCTTACTTTAATACTGAGATTACTTTTAGCTATTTTTTGATGATGTTCTAAGTTGTCTATTGGATCTTCTGTAGTACATACAACTTCCACATTTACTTTATGAAGTAAATTTTGGCAACTGTATGCATTTGTATTTAATTTTTCTTTTGTTTCTTGATAAATTCTCTCTGCCGAATTTTCATTCAACAATTCATGAATATCAAAATATCTCGCCAACTCTAAATGTGTCCAATGATACAATGGATTTCTCATTGTATATGGAACCGTTTTAGCCCAATTTTTAAATTTATCTTCATCTGAAGCTCCACCGGTAATAAACTCTTCATTTACACCTAGTGTTCTCATTGCACGCCATTTATAATGATCACCATTTATCCAAACATTTGTGATATTACTAAAAATTGTATCATCAGCAATTTGTTGTGGAGGTAAATGGTTGTGGTAATCTATTATTGGCTGTTGTTTAGCATAGTTATGATACAATTCTTCTGCAAATTTATTTTCCAGCAAAAAATTATCATATATAAATTTCGTACTCATTTTACTTTATTTCTAATAAAATTATTTTTCATTTAATGGCTTTCCAATTGTTGCTAAGATACCGCCATCTACATAAACAATTTGTCCGTTTACAAAATTGCTCGCTTCAGAAGCTAAAAATATAGCAGTTCCTGCCAAATCTTCGGGATTTCCCCAACGACCCGATGGTGTTCTGTTAATAATAAATTCGTTAAAAGGATTTCCATCAACACGTATAGGCTCCGTTTGTGCTGTTGCAAAATATCCCGGTCCAATACCGTTAACTTGAATATTGTATTTCGCCCATTCTGTTGCTAAATTTCTGGTAAGCATTTTTAAACCACCTTTAGCAGCAGCGTAAGCACTTACATTATCTCTCCCAAGTTCACTCATCATTGAGCAAATATTGATGATTTTTCCTCCTCCACGTTCAATCATTCTTTTACCAATTAATTGAGACATTATAAAAGCACCAACTAAATCTACATCTACAACTCTTCTAAAATCAGAAACGGACATATTTACTGCAAGTTCCCTTTTTATAATTCCCGCATTATTTACAAGAATATGAATTTCCCCTTCATTTTTTTCAATGTTTTCAACTTGTTCAGCTGCTAATTCTTCATCAGTAATATCAAAAATATAACCTGAAGCTTTATAGCCTTTATTTTTATAGTAAGTTAAGGCTTCCTCTAATTTTTTAGGAGTTGTACTTGTTATAACAAGTTCGGCTCCTGCACTTGCCAAACCTTCCGCCATTGCCAAGCCTAAACCATGAGTTCCTCCTGTTATTAAAGCTCTTTTGTTTTTTAAATTGAATAAATTCATTGGTTTTATTTTAATTCGTTTGGTGCACAAACATCCATATCTCCATAATCTAAATTTTCACCGGCCATTCCCCAAATAAAGGAATAATTTGACGTTCCTGCGCCAGAATGGATAGACCATTCAGGTGATAATACAGCCTGATTATTTTCCATAAAAATATGTCGGGTGTTTTGTGGCTCTCCCATAAAATGACTTATTGTTTGTCCTTCTTCTAAATCAAAATAGAAATAAGCTTCCATACGTCTGTTATGTGTATGCGCAGGCATTGTATTCCAAATATTACCAGGTAACAACTCGGTAAGACCCATTTGAAGCTGACAGGTTTCAACAATACTATTTACAATCAGCTTATTTAAAACTCTTTTGTTAGCATTTTTTTGGTCACCTAACTGAATTACTTCAGCATCATTTAATCCAACTTTTTTTGTTGGATATTTTTTATGTGCCGGAGCAGAATTGACATAAAATAAAGGTTGTTCTCCATTAATACCAGAAAAAATTACTTCTTTACAGCCTTGACCTACGTAAAGTGCTTCTTTTTTTTGCAATTCATACTTTTTACCATCAACGCTTACAACACCTTTTCCACCAACGTTAATAATTCCCAATTCTCTTCTATCTAAAAAATTCTCAGACTTTAAATAAGGAATGGTTTCCAATTTCAAATCTTCATTAACCGGCATAATTCCGCCTACAATATACCTATCGTACATTGAATACGTTAAATTGATTTGATCTTCAACGAATAGCTTTTCAATTAAAAAATGTTCTCGTAATTCTGTTGTCCCATATTTTTGTGCATCTATGGGATTTGAAGCGTATCTGAAATTATAATTTATCATAATAAAGTTGTAATTGTAATCGATTACACAAATATAATATAAATTATTTTAATTCCTATTTTGATTACATTATCTTTTTAAATTAAAGGCAATATTTTCTAATTTATGATTAGAATTCTTATTTTTAATCATAAATTAGAAAAATAATTCAAACTAAATATAAATTATCATTTTACCATCAATAAGCCCTCTTTAGCCGAATTATCTTTAGGGCGATTCAGCAACACTTTTTGAAACAAAATTTTTGCATCTTTTTTATTTCCTAACCGTAAATTTGTCCAACCATACATTAACAAACCATCATAATCAAAAGGATACAAATCTACAATTTGTTTAAAATAGGTTATCGCCTTATCAAACTGACCACGATTGTAATAAATTGTTCCCAAATAATACATTGCTCGAGTATTATGGCTTGAATTGGTTAAAATTTGATTGTATACAGTTACTACTTCATCCCATTTCCCTAATGCAGATAACGGAAAAGTATAACCAAACTTTGGCTCATCGGCATAAGGCATTAATTCAATTGATTTTTTATAAAAAGCAATAGACTCGTTAAAATTACCTGCCATATAATTTAACCAACCTAAGCGTAAATTGGTTTCGTAAGAGTTTTCTTGATAAACAGATTTTAACTGATCTACTGCCGATACATAATTACCTTTCATTTCAAACTCGTAGCTTTTACTAAATGCATCTTGTAAATTTTCAAAAGGAATTTGGGCATTTGCTAAATTTCCCATCAAAAATATTCCAATAAAAATTAGTTTTTTTATAGTCTCCATGTGATACCTCCTATTATATTATTTTGATTGAATTTGTATTTTTTTGTAGAAATTAAATAATCTGCCGTTACGTAATTATCTTCCATTTCCATATAAGAATATCCAACTTTAATGATGGCTTTTTTTAGATAAACCTGTAATATAGCCCCATATTCATTAGTAGTTGTAGCAGATTGATTGTAAATTAACGAACCATTGTTTGAATTAAAATTATGCATATCTCCAAAGTTTCCAAAACCAGTGATGTTAAAATCTTTTGTTCCTGCTGAAATTCCTCCTGAAAAAATAAAACGAGAATCGGAATTGGAATTTTTACTTTCATTTTGATATTGTACCGATGCAAATGGCACAAAATAAGTGCTTCCTAAAGGATAAATTGAAATGGTATAACCGACCTGAAATTGATCGGCATCATTTAAATTTGAATAAGAAACATTTACTGTATTTCTTGTAAAATACATTGCTTTGGTAATTGAAGCTCCAAAAACATAATCGGTATAATTTTCTTCATCATATTTATATCTAACTCCACTTCCGTTTCCATTGCCATTTCCAACTGTTGTTTGAGTGGTTAAATCATCGTAACTGCCAAAAATTAAATCTAAATACATATCTAAATACCACTTATTTCCAAGGGCGAAAGTAGCATCAGCATAATATCTTATTTCCTCTCCTTCGTACGAAGTATTTTCAACTTCACCTGCTGAATTAAGTTGATAATTGGATTCTATAGGCATATAGGTAACCCTATGATACAAATTGATTCCTTTTGATAAAGGATGATTTAAACCTAAAGTGTATAACTGATACTTATCCGGAAAATAACGTGATTCGCCATCATCAGAATAGCCAACAGATGTCAACATATCATCATAATCGCTGTTATTTGTTGCTACAAATCCAACATCAATGGCAGAAACTACAGGCAATTTTAATTTTACGGAATCTTTAACCGTTTGTGCCATTTTTTGATAAAACAACTGTGATTCTAAATTCAATCCGCTATACACATAAGCCCAATATAAATACTCTTGCACAAAAATATCACTTGGGTTTACAGCATAAGCTTCTTCAAACATTTTAACGGCACTTAACATTTTTTCTACTTTAAAATAAGCAACTCCCATTCTTACTTTAAGGTAATAAAAATCAATTCCGGCTTGTTGAGATTTTTTCCCTAAATCTATAACCGATTTCCAATCTTGTTTTAAATAGAAGCTGTACGATGTACTGTCGACTTGTTTAAATGACAACTGGGTTTCTTGTGCATGTACTGTAATTACTAACAGCAATAACAATACTATTATTCTATTTTTTCCCATCTTAATTTAATTTTATTATTTCTTTTTAAACTACATTGCATTTCAATACTTCTATCTTTACCAATAACTATATTTGCTGAAAAAAGTTTTTGTTCTTTTTTACCTAAAATTTCTGATTCCAAATTTATTTCTGAAGGATTAAATATTTGTGTGATTTCCTTGTATTTGAGTATGTAATTTCCTTTTAAAAATATTCCAAAAGGCACTAAAAAATCTTGAATTGTAAGCAACGGAAAACTGTATAAATGATGTATAGGAAAACGTGTTTCTACCACCAAATTTGAACTTTCGCTTAAAATAACTTTGAAAAAAGAGCTGTAAAAATAAAATAGCGGACTTTTTTTTGAACCTACATAATTTAAAGCGGAAAAAGTTTTTCCATTATTTTCATAATACAATTTTGCTCCGGTTTTTATACAATTTAAATAGGACTGATTGTAAGCATTAACCTCATTTCTAATTAAATAAGAAGTTTCTTCTTCTTCATTTACCAACTTATACAACATAAATTCATCTCCGGGATTCCATAAAAAAGCATCATTCAATAATTGCGAAGTTGAAATGTTTGCAATACATTCATTTTCTTTCGGAATTCCTTTCGGAATAAATTCAAATTGAGACGTATCTGATCTAAAATATTCAAAAAGCGGCCAAAAAATTGTTTGGCTGCCTATAGCTTGAGTTGATTGTATTTGAAAATGAAGATGTGGATATGGTGAACGCCCTGAATTACCACACTTACCAATAAATTGCCCTTCTGTAACAACTTCTCCAACCGAAACTTTTATAGTACCTTTTTTTAAATGACTTAATTTGGAATACAAATACTCTTCGTGTTTAATTACAACTGTATTACCCCAATTTTGAAGTGTATTGGCTATACCAATTTCATTATCATCAACAGTATCAACTACTTCAACTATTGTTCCCTGAGCAGGAGCAACTATGGGTTTGTCAAAACAAAAATAATCACCGGTTAAGTTTCCTTCATTTGCATATTCTTTATTTGAAGATGAATCTTTAATAACAAAATCCCATGCGTATTTAAAAAAATCTTTATGAGTATGCTCCCCTTTATGACCCTGACTTACTGTCCATTCACCCATAAATGGCAATCTTATTGGTATGGTATAAGCTCCATATTTTTTTACCGGCTGACTATGATATAAATACGCATTAATTTCCGGATTTTTTTGTTGAATTCCAGTTAAAATTGGCGGATGTATTTGGTTATAACGTATTTTAAATGCATACAACATTCCAATCACTATTAAATTGAAAGGCAATGCAAAAACCGACAATTCAAATAATGCAAACAGTCGGTCAGAACCAATAGTGGTAACTACCAAAACAGGAATTAAAACAATACTCCATAAAAATGATTGCCTAGATGGTATTAAATAATACCCTCCAATAGCAATTGCCGACAAAATAAAGTTGAAGCCGTAATACGTATAATTTAAAGAGCCGGTATAAATTCCTAAAAAAGAATAAAACCAAAAAGCTATCAAAAAACCTACTACAGAAAAAAGAAAATGCACTCTTGAATGCAATAATAATCCTATAGCAATAAGTAATCCTGCCAATAAATTAAATTGAAAAAAAATGGCTCCCAACGACAAAAAATAAGTACCTACAACCGTGTTTAAAAACAATTTGTTAAGTCCATCAACCAAAATAACCAACCAACCTCCTCCAAGTTTAAAAAACATATTTGAAGGATATATAACCTCTGTATTTAAACTAATATCGGTAAATGATTGAAACGACAAAAGCAACAACCACATAGACAAAATAAAAGGAAAACTTAAAAAAGGTAAACCGTATTTTGTAAAAATGCCCATTATTAAAATGGTTGTAAAAAAAGCTACAACAGCACCAATTTCAACCAAAAAAAAAGCTTCTATACCCGGCGAAAAATAAGTACCAACACCTAAACCTACCAATAAAGCATTAAAACTAAAAAATCCTTTTCGAGTAGTTTCCGGTGAATAACCAAAAACCTCAGCTAAAATTACAGCAGTTAAAACAGCCAATAAACCGTTTAAGCCGGTCCACCAATTGATAAAACTTACTATAATTAAAATAGCCGCCAACAGCTTATTTTCACTGAAAAAAATTTGAGGATAGCTGTTTAAAATAGCTTCAACTATAAAATAACCCTTTGTTAATACTTTATTTTTCATGTATTTAGGTTAACCAAATATTTTGATATAACATTAGTTTTTTAATTCTGCCTTTTCAAGAAGGTGTTTCGGAACAATTTCTTGTTTACGAAAAACTTCTTTATCTTCTCCTTTACGTATTAAATGTAACTTCCCTTTTTCATCAATCAAAACCACATTTGGACGATAGGTTATAAACTGCATCCACTGAGTCATGGTATAAGCACCAACTCTTTTTATAACAAATCTGTCATCTTTATTCAACAATGGAAAATCTATATTTTTTCTAATCACGTCAATATTCATACATAACGGTCCGTACATAGTTGTTGGCTCTGATTGAAAGCTGGATTCGTTTACAGGATGAATTTCATAATCGTACCAAAAGGCGGTAAACATAATATTTACACCAACATCTAAAACCATTGCTCGGTGTCCGTCAGCCAATCGTTTATTAGCCAAAACGGTTCCTGCCAACCAACCGGCTTCATCAATTAAAGCCCTGCCGGTTTCTAAAATTAGTGTTGGCACTTCATTATTTGGGAAGTTTACTGAAGTTAGTGCTGTTGTTATGGCATGTGCGTAATCATCAAAACTTGGTGTAGTATCGGTAGCAGGTAAATAGGCTCCTTGCAATGTGTTTTGTGAAGCAAAACCTCCTCCAACATCAATATATTTAATAGTTGTTTTAAAACGTTCAAAAGTTTTATTGGCCAAAGATGCCAATTTTTCAATAGCAATTGCATACGCTTTAGACACTGTTATATATGTACCAATATGAGTATGCAAACCTATTAAATCTATTTTAGAATTGGTTAAAATGCGATTAATGGCATTCCACGCCTCTCCGTTTTCATAATTAAAACCAAACCTGTCCCACTGCGGATAAATGCCGGTATCCATATTAACTCGTATGGCAACTTGCGGACGTTCATTTAACTCATCAGTTAATTGAATAATTGTATATAATTCATCAAAATGATCAATATGAATTAACGATTTATTTTGAATGGCCTTTACTAAATCATTTTTACTTTTATCAGGTCCGTTAAAAATAATTTTATTGCAGGGAACATGGTTTGCCAATGCTTTTTCGTATTCAAAACCAGAAACCACTTCGGCCCAAGAACCTTCGCTATGAAAAATTCTGCAAACTGCGTCTAAATAGTTGGTTTTATATGACCATGCAAACTGAACTTTAGGATATCGGTTTGAAAATGCCCTGTAAGCCGATTTGTATGTGTCTCTTATTGTTTTTTCTGAAAGAATAAAAACAGGCGAACCATAGCTATCAATTATATCATCAATTAAAACATTATCAATCGTATTTATTGGACGTATTCTTTTCATACTTCCAAACTTATTTGGCATTCCTTCTACAACTTTGCGCAATATTGGACGCTCATATATTTTTTTATTCATAATTACACGTTTTTACAATTCACCAAAAATTACAATCTTTTCAAAATCACTGATATCACCTATCAAATCCCAAGAATAGCGAATAAACATTACTCCATTTTTATAAGTATTAATCGGTTTTACAGTTTCTCCCATAGCAAGTTTACAAAGCATTTCAGGAATATTTTGACCTGCTCCAACAGCCAAGTACACCCAAGCAGGAATACGAGGATTTATTTCGATAAGATAATACTCACCATCTTCTGTCTTAATCATTTCAAGCTCCATTCCTCCTCTCCATTTTGTAGATTTTATAATATGCCTTGTAATTTCAAGCATACGCTCATCTTCAATAGTAATACCTCCCCATGCTTTGCCTTTATCGGTAATATATTGCTTTCGCATAGGAACTGCTGCAACAGTATTGCCTTCTCCATCACCTAAAGCAATAACATTAACTTCGGTACCGTAAATTGATTGTTGAATAACTACCGGAAGTCCCCACTTTGCCGATAGTTTATTGAAATAATATTTTGCCTGACTGCTATCAGTTACCTTAAAAGCCTCATAAAATTTACCTTTAATCCAATACGGAAAAACTAAAGGTTTTGGTAAATCGTTTAAATCTTTAATACTGGTAAGTGCTATACTTTCAGGTACTTTAATGTCGTATTTTTCAGCAAATTCGGGTAAGTTGGATTTGTGGCGTTCTTCAAACTGTTCTAAAGTTGGCAAAAATGTACGAATGCCCATTTTTTTTAACTCATCATCAAACTTTATGAATAAATACAATTCAGAATCAAAATTTGGAATAACAACATCGATCTTTTCTTTAGAATGAATATACGAAAGACGCTCTAAAAAAGCTTCGCTTCCTGTTGAAGGATACGGCATTAAATAAGTTTTATCTACCAATCCGGGCATATAAATTCCGGGCTCCAAATTCTCGTACGCCAAACCTATAATTCGTACATCTAAATTAGAATCTTTAATTCCTCTAATTACAGGAACTCCGGGTCCCGGACTGTCAATATTATTAAGTCCGGTAACAGCAATTGTAAGTTTTTTATTCATAATTAGACCATATTCTCACGCTTTAACAAGTCTAAAAACTCATCCAAGTCGCGTGAAGCTGTTAATTTATCAATCTCAAACTCTCGGGTAATCTCAGTAATAATTTCATTTGTAGATTTATTCTCTTTTAAAAGATGAATAATATGCAGGCCTAATTCATTAGTTGTAAACGATTCTCCCGTAGATGGTTTGAATATGAATCCGTTATCACTAATTGCAAGTGAGTTTAATTTGCTCATTTCTACTAATTTTATGTTTATATTAGACTATAGTCTATATAAAAGGTTTAAAAAAACACCTCTGCAAACTATCAATACAAAACTTGAACGATACGTTTTGCAAAAATCTGTAAATCAGTATTTTAATAATAATTTATACTAAATTTACGTTATTATAGTATCGAGAAATGTATCAATTATTACATATAAAAGTTAGTAGTATCAATTCAACTTAAAAAATATGAAATCGTATATTTAAACAGTTTTAAACTAAAATTTCAATTAAATTTATTTAAAATTATTCAATTAACACTACGTTAAATGATTTACTTTCTTTAGCTTAACAATAAAAATCACTATATTTGATAGGCAAGCTATATTGGTTTAACTGCTTAATTCCATATTAATTATAGTGATGAAACCCTTTCAATTTTATAACAAGATTAAAAACTTTTTTATTGAAATAGGTGAACTGGCTTATTTTGCCGGCAGATTTTTTAAAGAGTTTTTTACAAGACCATTTGAGTTTAAAGAACTTTTGCGCCAGTGTTATACTATGGGAAATCGATCTTTAATTTTAGTTGGTGTAACCGGTTTTATTTTAGGTTTGGTTTTTTCACTTCAAACCAGACCAACTTTAATGAAATTTGGTGCAGAATCGTGGATGCCGTCAATGGTTAGTATTTCAATTATTAGAGAATTAGGGCCTGTTATTTTTGCTCTGATTTGTGCGGGCAAAATAAGTTCAGGAATTGGCGCTGAACTAGGTTCAATGAGAGTAACCGAACAAATTGATGCAATGGAAGTATCCGGCACTAATCCTTTTAAATATTTAGTGGTTACCCGAATTTTAGCTGCTACTTTAATGCTTCCTTTACTCATTATTTTTGGAGACGCCATCGCTTTATTCGGTTCTGCTTTAGTTGAAAATTTAAGAGGAGATGTATCCTTTCAGTTATATTTTATCAAGGTTTTTAAAGCTTTACATTTTTCAGATATAATTCCTGCTACTGTAAAATCTTTTTTCTTTGGATTTGCTATTGGTTTAGTTGGGTGCTTTAAAGGTTATAATTGTGAAAAAGGTACTGTTGGCGTTGGTGAAGCTTCAAATTCGGCAGTAGTATATACCTCAATGCTCCTTTTTATAATTGATTTTATTGCTGTATTTGTTTCTGATATTTTATTTGAAATTTAATAATGGAAAAAACAACAAACATATCGCCAATTATTGAAATTAAAGATTTGAAAAAAAGCTTTATAAATAATCATGTGCTTAATGGTTTCTCAATGCAATTGAACAAAGGTGAAAGTTTAGTTATCATGGGGAAATCCGGATCTGGAAAATCTGTTATGATCAGATGTTTGATAGGTTTAATGCAGCCAGACAGCGGTATTGTTAAAATAATGAACAAAAATATTGTTAACTTAGAACGAAATGACCTTGATAATTTGAGAACTGAAATTGGGTTTCTTTTTCAAGGTAGTGCCTTGTACGATTCTATGACTGTTCGTGAAAATTTAGAATTTCCATTACGCAAAAAAAAATTAAGTGCTAAAGAGAAAGAAACATTGGTAAGTGATGCTTTAGAAAGTGTTGGGTTACCGGAAACAGTAAATTTGATACCTAACGAACTTTCCGGAGGAATGAAAAGAAGAGTTGCGCTTGCAAGAGCCATTATTTTAAAACCTAAAATTATTATTTATGATGAACCAACAACCGGATTGGACCCAATAACTTCAAAAGAAATTACTCAACTAATGAAAGAAATTCAGCTTAAATACGGTACTTCATCATTAGTAATTACACATGATATTGACTGTGCCAGAGTAATTTCGGACAGAATGATTTTATTAATTGACGGCATAAATTATAAAGAAGGAACTTTTAAAGAGTTATCTTCTTCAAATGATAAAAGAATACAAGCATTCTTTAAATAATAAACTTATGAAAAACTCTAATTTACAAAAATTTTACCTTGGAATATTTGTTATTGTAAGCACCGTTTTATTAATTACAGCTTTATATTTTATTGGAAACAAACAAAATATTTTTGGAAAGACCTTTAAAATAAGCGCTGTTTTTAATAATGTAAATGGTTTATTATTAGGTAATAATGTTAGATATTCCGGTATAAATGTAGGTACTGTAAAAAATATTGTTATGATTAACGACACTACTATTTGTGTTGATATGGTTTTAGAAGATAAAATTTTAAAACACCTAAAAAAGAATGCTGTAGCTACAATAGGTTCCGATGGTTTGGTTGGAAGCATGATTATTAATATAATACCTGCAAAAGGAGAATCAGAATTATTAGTATCGGGAGATACCATAATGTCTTATAGTAAAATTACTACTAACGATATACTTACTACTTTAAATACAACCAATGAAAATGCTGCATTATTAACATCCGATTTGCTAAAAATTACAACAGCCATAAATCAAGGACAAGGAACTTTAGGAATGTTAATTACTGATAATGAATTGGCTTTAAGCCTAAAACAAACTGTTTTAAATTTAAATAAATCAAGTGCAGAGATTTCAACTACTATAAAAGAATTGAACAATATCATTAAATCAATTAATTATGATGAAAGTTTAGCCGCAGTTTTTTTAAGCGACTCTATTTCAGCAAATAAAATGAAATCTGTAATTAACAATCTTAACAATTCCAGCAAAAATATTGATTCTGTAATTGCCAATTATAATGCAATTGCTTTGGATATTAAAAATGGAGAAGGAACTTTAAATTATTTGGTAAACGATTCTACTTTAGTAAATAATATTGATGAAACTGTTAAAAATATTAAAGAAGGCAGTATACGCTTAAACGAAGATTTGGAAGCTTTAAAACATAATTTTTTATTTAGAAAGTATTTTAAAAAGCTTGAAAGACAAAAGAAAAAAGAAGAAAGGAAGAAAGAAAACAATTAAATTAAAAATATTTTTACTTGTTCTTTATAATTTTTGAGTAATTTAAATGTCTCTATTTCAGTCTGTTTTTTATGTTTTATCAAAGTTCAAATATTTTTGATACGCTTTTTGAAGCCATTCCTGAAGGTGCTATTATTATTGATAAAAAACATACCATTGTTGCTGCAAATTTTTCTGCCGAAAAAATGTTTGGTTATAAAAAGGGAGAATTGAATTTTAAAGATTTAACCGTTTTAATTCCAAAAAAATACCAAGAAAAATATGAAAAACATTTTACCTTTTTTTTAAACAATCAAAAATTAAGAAGAAAAAGAAATGGATTAACCCTTTTTGGAATCACAAAAACTAAAAAGATTTTTCCTACTCAAATAAGCTTAAATCCTTTCAGTATTAATAAAAAAACTTATGCTATTGCTTTAATAGCCGATATTTCTGCCAGAAAAGAAACTGAAAAAAAAATAGAGCAGTTACACTCTCAACTTGAAAAAAAAATACAATTGAGAACCTTTGAATTAAAAAACACCATTAAACAATTAAAAGAACTGAATTTCAACTATAAAAAAGAAATTGTAAAAAGAGTTGAAGCCGAAAATAAGATAAAAGTAGCCTTAAAAAAAGAAATTGAACTTAATGAACTTAAAACAAAATTTCTTTCACTTGTTTCTCATGAATTTAAAACACCGCTCAGTGGCATTTTAACATCAACTTTTTTATTAAAAAAATATCAATCTGGTGATCAACAAGATAAAAGAGATAAACACATAAAAACTATTAACGACAAAGTTGTTTATTTAAACAATATTTTAAACGATTTTTTATCGATTGAGCGATTAGATTCCAATAAACTGAATTACAAGTACACAACCTTTAATTTAAGTAAAATTATAAATGAAGTTGTTTACAATTCTAACATGCTTTTAAAAAGCGGACAAAGAATAACTATTCCTAAAGATACAGATAGTTACATACTTCATCAGGATGAGAAAATACTAGAACTGGCACTTTCTAATTTAATACACAATGCCATAAAATATTCACCCGAAAATACCGATATTAACTTAGAGTTATATACTAAAAATAAAAACATCGTTTTTAAAGTTATTGATAAAGGTATTGGAATACCGGAAAAAGATCAAAAATTTGTATTTAACCGATATTTTAGAGCTGAAAACGTATTAAATACTCAAGGAACCGGTATTGGACTTAATATTGTAAAGTCACATTTAGAAAATATTGGCGGTTCAATAAGTTTTACAAGTAAAGAAAACAAAGGTTCTGTTTTTACCATTGAATTACCCTTAAAAAGCGAGCAATGAAAACAATTTTATTAATTGAAGACGATACAGTAGTAAGAGAAAATATTGCTGAACTTTTAGAATTAGCAAATTATAAGGTTTTTACTGCTTCAAATGGTAAAATTGGCGTTATTGAAGCTAAAAAACATTTACCCGATATTATTATTTGTGATATTATGATGCCTGAATTAAATGGTTATGGGGTTTTACAAGTATTGTCTAAAGAAGAAACTACAAAAAAAATTCCTTTTATATTTCTTTCAGCAAAAACAGAACATAAAGATATTCGAAAAGGTATGAATTTAGGTGCTGATGATTACATTACCAAACCTTTTGACGAATCGGAATTATATAGCGCAATTGAAAGTCGTTTAGCTAAAATTGAAATTCTTAAAGATAATTTAGAGAAAGAAGAAGCTGAAAACAATGATTCTCCTGAAAATCAAATAAAATCGTTAGATCATTTAAAAAAATATTTTTCCGAAAAAGTTGAAATTTTTTCATTTAAAACAGGTGAAATTATATATCGTAAAGGCGATAATTCCAATTACGTTTATTTAATTCAAAAAGGAGTTGTAAAAACATATAAAATGGATGAACATGGTAAAGAATTGATAACCGGTTTACATAAAGAAAATGATTTTTTTGGTTTCACTTCCTTTATCCGAAATATACCACATTCTGAGCATGCAGCAGCTATAGAAAATACTCAGGTTTTAAGACTCATCAAAAGAGAGTTTAAACATATTTTACAAAAAAACCACGAAATTACTATTGAATTAATTGATTATTTATCTGATAATGTTTCGGAAATTAAAGAGCATTTAATTCAAATGGCTTATAGTTCGGTAAGAAAAAAAACTGCCGATACCATACTTCAATTCACCGAAAAAATTCAAAAACAAACCAAAGAAAATATTCAAATTTCACGAAGCGATTTAGCTAGTATAGCAGGTATAGCTACCGAAACTTTTATTAGAACTCTCTCCGATTTGAAAAAAGATGGAATTATTGATATTGATGGCAGAAATATTAAAATTGTTAATATTGAGAAGCTAAAAAAAGTTACCTAAAAACAAAGGTCATTTTAAACCTCTCAATTGATATATATCATTTTAAAAAATATATATACACACTATATTCGATAGTAATAAAAACCTGAAAATCAAATGAAAACAATTTTAATTCCAACAGACTTTTCAAAAAATTCGTGGAATGCAATAAAATACGCTTTGAATTTTTTTAAAAATATAGATTGCGATTTTTACATTTTGCATGTAACCGTAATTTCTTATTATGCTGATGCAGAAGTTTCGTTAGTTCCATCAGATGAAGTAATTGAAAAAACCATTTTGGACCAAGCTAAAACAGAGTTACAAAAACTGGTTAAAAGAATTAAAAATATAACACAAAACCCTAATCATAATTTTTATACAATATCAGACTATAATTTTTTTATAGAATCGGTAAAAGAACAAATTGAAGAAAAAAATATAGATCTAATAGTTATGGGAACTAAAGGAGCGTCTGGTATAAAAGAAGTTATTGTAGGTAGTAATACAGGCGATTTAATAACCAAAGTTAAATGCCCTGTTTTAATTATTCCTGAAAATGCTTCATTTATTACACCAACAGAAATAGCTTTCCCAACAGATTATAATATATTTTATCCACCTAAAATTTTAAATGATATTACAGATATCTGTAAAATGTACAATTCAACCATTAGAATACTTCATATAGCCAGAAAAGACGAAACATTAACCGATTTTCAACTTCAAAATAAAGAATTTTTAAATATTTATTTTATGGATGAAAAACACAGTTTTCATAGAGTAACCAGTAAAAAAGTAGAAAATGGCATACAATGTTTTATAGAAAGCAGAAATGTAAATATGATAATTATGGTAGCTAAAAACTTAAATCTTTTCCAAAGAATTTTATTTAAACCAACTGTTGAAGAAATTAGCTATCATACAGATATCCCTTTTTTAGTATTGCATGAATAATTAAACTATAATTATGGAAGATACTTCTACGTTTTTAGCGAAATTTTGGGGATGGTACTTAATAATTTTCTTTTTTGTACTAAGTTTAAATCCTAAAAGAATAGTACAAATTATGAAAGATTTATACGATCAAAAGTTTGTTATTATTTTTTCCTCTTTAGCAATTATTTTGGGTCTTTTAAACATTTTGCTTCACAATGTTTGGAAAAACAGTTGGATACTAATTATTACGCTTATTGGTTGGGTTTCACTTATTATTGGTTTAGCACTATTTATATTTCCTAAAAAAACAATTAAATGGTTGAACTATATTAATGTGAAATTTGTTCAAATTATTTATTTATTGCTTTTTTTAATAGGTGTTTTTTTACTTAATATGGCTTATAAAATTGTATTATATTAAAAAATAAAATTAGTTACAAAAAAGCAACTTTCCTTTTTAATATTGATTGTTATCACATCAACTGATAACAATCATATCCATAGCTGAGACATATCATTTCACAATCAATAATTAGCATATAATTTTACTCTACAAATTTAAAGTTCATTGATTTAATAGATTTCAAAAATATCTTCAGCATAAATCTGTATTGTTAGTTTTAATAATACAGATACTTTTAAAAAGTTTAGGTATTGTTAAATCAAAGGTAATTTTAGTATTATTTTAGAAATAAAAGTGATAGAAAAATTATTTGAAGTAATAGAGCAATCTTAATCTTTTTAAAAGAGGAAACAGGAAGTTAAGGCTTCCTGTTTCTATTAAATTAAAAAGTGTTATTTATTAGGTAACACTAAATTTGAAGAGATGAAACGGAAAATCTAAGTGAATATGGTTTTTTGTATTGTTTTAATTTAGAAATAATATAAAAAATTGTTTGAAAGTTGTAGATCAAACTTAATCTCTTCAAAAGGAAACAGGGAAGCTTTTGCTTCCCTGTTTCTATTTTAAAACATCATATTTAATCATTATAAAACTATTTTAAATGTATTATTTCACAAAAACGCTAAAGAATATCACATTTTACGAAGCTATTGAAAAAGTTACTCACGACCTTAAAAGTGAAGGCTTTGGAGTACTAACAACTATAGATTTAAAATCTACATTTAAAAATAAACTTGATGTAGATTTTTATAACTACACAATTTTAGGAGCTTGCAACCCACAATTTGCCTATAAAGCTTTAACTGCCGAAGATAAAATTGGAACAATGCTTCCTTGTAATGTGATTGTTCAAGAAAAAGAGTTTGGAAAAATTGAAATTTCGGCTGTTAATCCTATAGCATCTATGCAGGCAGTTAAAAATAAATCTTTATCAACTATTGCAATTAACGTAAGTAATAAGTTAAAAAAAGTTATTGATAATTTATAATGTTCGTATTTTTTTATAAAACAACTTAATTATGATCCAATGAAATCTAAAATAAAAAAAGATTGGCATAACAGAGATAAAAGTATTGATGAAATCCATCACGAATCAATGGAGTGGATATCAGAAATTGATTTTATTAGTGATGAAATACGTTTTTTAAATAATTTATTAAGTTCTAATTATATTGATTGTTTAGATGCCGGTTTAACTAAAAAAACAACTATTTTTTTAAAAAAATTGGATGAATACAAAAAAATAGGTAAAACTCTACATGAACTAATAAATAAACACGAAACTATTTTAGCTAATTTAATTGAAACAAATAGTGTAACCAGCAACATAAACTATTTAAAAACTCATAAAAACTTAGATAATGAAGTTTATAATTATTTTAAAAAATATAAACGTCTTAAAAAGCAAATTTTTGAAGTAGTAGAAAATAGAATAAAAAAGAAAGATCAAAAAAAATTGATATAAATCCGTTTTTAAGGTAAAATATAAACTAAAAAAATTGAGAGTCTATCTAGTAAATTAAGCAAGTTATAAATTAAATCTATTAAGATTAATTATGAGTTCTACTAAATTCAATTTAAAAAAATGAAAACCTATATATTTTCAAAAAGATATAAAATTAACAATAATTAATAATATAGTTTGTAAAAAAAGTTTCTATACTTTTAGTGGTTAATTTTGAGTTTTTTTTATTTCTTAAGAAATAACAACTAGATGTTTCAATTTCTATATGCTCAAACTTATTAGGGTTAAAATATCTTTTTACATATGTTCCATAAGTATTGAATCTCTTTGTTTTTATAACAGTTCCATCCTGATTTATTCTATTTTTATTTTTTTTGGGGTTTAGTTCTTTTAGTGTAGGTGCTCCCATAAAACCAAATGAAGCCATTTTATTATTTGAATATGTGTCTAAAATAGTTTTAGTAACAGTATTTAAGATCATTAAAAAGTTTCTTGCACCTGATGAGCCTTTACGAATTGAAGGCTTGTTTAACAAACAATATCTATGTTTAGAATCCCTATGATTTTTTTGAAAAAATTTTATAATATATATATCATTTGGATGACATTCTACTTCTACTATATACGCTTGATTGAACCCACATTTAAATGAATATAAATCAGTATAATACACTTCATTATTTTCTTTTCCAACTGATTTACAACTGAACGTATTTTCAAGCAAAATATAAATATATTATATTATAAGCTTAGGTAAGAATATGCCATACAACGGTTAGCTTCAACGTCAGAAGGTGTTAAAACTTTAGCTTTATGAATAACTTTTTTTGTGGATATAGATTGAATTTTACTCACACCAGTAAAAACCTTCTTTGAATTTGAAGACTTTGCTTTGTTTTTGTTAATAAAATTTCCCATCTTTTTTCTTTTTTGTGCAAATGTATGTATAAATATATAAATTATTGTATTAACTAACAAAATATTAACAAAGTATTCACAACATTATATACAGTATATATCTAAAATCATACCAATATACATTTCTTAAAACAATAATTCGATGCTGTGTATTATACAGTTTATTTTCTTGGTATCTATAAGTCGTTATAAAACTTCTTTTATTCAAAATATGCTACTCATTAATTAAAGTGATTATAAGATCTAATTTCTTTAGAAAAAAATATTTTTTAACACATTTCCCCTACATAAATTACACCAAACCCAGTGTTTACTAGATATTTATATTTTATATCTTACTTAAAATTTAACATTCTACATGTCAAAATATTAGATATATTTGGCATATTATTTTTAATCCATTTTATTAATAAATGAAAACAAATCTGTTATATCTTTTTTTTATATTGTGTTTTACAACCAATTTATTGGCTCAAACTGATTTGCCTCTTAAGGTTGACAATTCTAAAATAAAACCTTTAAAAAGTTTAGTTAATCCTAATTTGCAAGCCTACTTAGAAAAAGAATTAATGAACAATCCTGAATGGAAAAATTTAATTAATCAACACAAAATGGCTGTAGGTGTAATAGATTTAAGTGATATAGACAACGTAAAATTTGCTCGTGTAAATGGAAATCAAATGATGTACGCTGCAAGTTTACCTAAAATTGCAATTCTTTTAACCGCAATGGATGCCATTGAAAAAGGTGAACTTATAGAAACTCCTGAAATTAGTAATGACATGAAGCTTATGATTAGCAAATCAGACAATCAAGCTTCAACAAGAATGATTGACAGATTAGGATATGATAAAATTGAAGCTGTAATGCTAGATAAAAAATACCAATTTTATGATAAAGTAAACGGAGGTTTATGGGTTGGCAAAAGATATGGTGGTGGTGGAGATACCAACAGAGAACCTTTAAAAAATTTAAGTCATGCCGCAACAGTTACACAGGTTTGTAAATATTATTATTATTTAGCCACAGGAAAACTCGTAAATCAAAACCGTTCTAAAGAAATGCTTGACATTATGGAAAATCCGGCATTACACCATAAGTTTGTGAACACTTTAGATCAAATTGCTCCTGATGCAAGATTGTTTAGAAAATCAGGATCTTGGAAAAATTTTCATTCAGATTCAGTTTTGGTTTGGGGTAAAGATCCTAAAAGACGTTATATTTTAGTTGCCTTAATTGATGATTCAAATGGAGAACAAATTATAAGAAATTTAGTTAAACCTGTTGAAAAAGTTTTAAAAAGAAGTCAATTATATCTATAAACTTTAAAAATACTTCTATTTTATTTACAAGATAATAATGCATTATTATTGTGAAATAAGTTCTGTTTTTTAATTAAAATTACTTCGTTAAAAAGCCCATAAAAAGGTGAATTCTTTTATAAATTATTATTTGCAATCAATACCAGATTAGCTATCTTTAACACCTAAGGTTTTGTTTTTAAAACCGTTAATAAAAATTCTTTTGGTAAAAATTATAAAAGAAAAACACTCTAAATGTTGGTTATTAATACAATTGAAAAATATATCTTAAAAGTTTTTGATTTAAAAGAAGATGAGCTGCATAAAACCCTTCTATTACAGCTCAACATCTTTTTGTTAATAACAACATTACTAATTGTTAAACCTACAATTACCTCTCTTTTCCTTTCTGAACTGTCATCAGATGCTTTACCGTTAGGATATGTTCTAACAGCTATTATGGCAGTTGTAGGCTCTCATTTTTATAATAAATTTTTAGAAAAATATCCTTTAAATAAAATTATAGAAAATACAATATACGGGGCTATTGTTTCATTAATACTATTTGGTGTTTATTTTAATTTTAACTCTGCGGGCGGTTATATAATGTATATACCTTATGTATGGGTAGCAATTTTTGGTTTATTAACTGCATCTCAATTTTGGATTTTAGCCAATCTTGTATATAATGTTAGAGAAGCAAAACGTGTTTTTGGATTTATTGGTGCAGGAGCAATAGCAGGAGGTATATTTGGAGGTTACCTTACATCAATACTAACAAAAGTTATAAGTACCGAAAACTTGCTTTTTGTTGCTGCAGTATTATTAGCATTTTGTTTACCAATAACAAAATATATATGGAAAAACGAAGTAGTTAAATTAAATACATTTCAAGTATCGCTTCGTACCAATCCAAAAGGAGATTCTCCATTTAAACTCATAAAACAATCAAAATTATTAAGCTTAATAGCCATAGTTATCGGTATTAGTGTTTTAGTTGCAAAACTAATTGATTATCAGTACAGTGATTACGCATCAAGGTTAATTGAAGATCAGGAAAAATTAACTTCTTTCTTTGGTTTTTGGTATTCAACATTAAGTGTAATTTCACTTGTAATTCAATTGTTTTTAACTCAAAAAATTGTGGGCACTTTTGGTGTTGGAAAATCATTGCTTTGGTTACCTTCAGGCATTTTATTGGGTTCTTTTTTACTGCTATTTGTACCTCAACTATGGGTAGTAGTCATTATAAAAATTGTAGATGGAAGTTTAAAACAGTCCGTAAATAAAGCTGCAACCGAGCTTCTTTCAATACCAATACCTATAGATATCAAGAAAAAAACAAAAACTTTTACTGATGTTGTGGTAGACAGCATTGCTACCGGTTTAGCTGGTTTTATACTTATATTTTTTATAAACGGACTTGATATTTCTTCAACTTATATAAGTTTAATAACTATTGCCTTAATTTTAATTTGGCTGTATTTTATATATAAATTACGAAAAGAGTATATCGTATCTTTTAAAGAGTTGTTAGACATTTCACATATTAAAAAGGAAAAATCAGATAAAAAAGAAATTCCCGTTACATCTATAATAGATACTGTTATAAAAGTTTTCTCTAATGGTTCTGAAGGACAAATTTTATATATGCTTCAAAAAACTTTAGAAGTTAAAGATGAACGCTTTTTTTTCTCAATTAAAAACTTATTAGAACATGAGTCACCTAAAGTACGTTCATTGGCAATAGAAAACCTGTATTTTCTAAAAACTGAAAATTTATGTTCTCAAATAGAATTAATGGTAAACGATAAAGACCAACAAGTTACAACAAATGCTTTTAGATATTTATTAAAAAAATATGATAGTGATATTGTTGATCTTTTTGATAAGTACATTAATACAAACGACACAACAATAGCTAATGCAGCATTAATTGGGCTATCATTAGAAGTAAGAAATAACGAACTTTTGCAAGATAAATTTAGTTTAAAAAACAGGTTAAATCAAGCGCTACAGCAATGGAATGAACTGAATATTGAAGAGCAAAAAGCAAATAAAATGTTAGCAATTTTAGAAGCCATAGGTAATGCTAAAGTGAAAAATTTTTATACAGTTATTGAGGAGCAAATTTCTTCAAACAATATTAAAATCCAAAATAAAGCCATTTTAAGCGCATCCAAAACACTCGATCAACTGTTTATAAATTTAATTGTAGCTCAACTTTCGGGTAAAGACACCAGAAAATCAGCAATTGAAGCTCTTAGCAATTATGGTGAACCTATAATTGACATTTTAACAACCAAAATTAGAGAAGAATCTATTGATATAGATGATGCCCATTATGCAATTTTAGTAATTGAAAAATTTGCTTCTCAAAAAGCCGTAAATACTTTAATGAAACTAACTGAAGAAACTGAACACTCTATAAAAATTGAAGTTATTGAAGCACTTGGAAGACTTAAATGGAAGTATTCTCATTTACATATTAAAGACCGATTTGTAATTGATAAAATTTTAGATGAATGCCATTTATATCAAAACACTTTATCTGTAATACATTCTCAAATTGTAATTCAATATAAAAAGAAAGATCAAAGCCACGAGACCAAAGAGGAAAATAATGCCAGAAATGGACTTATTCATTTATTGGAACAAAGGCTAGATAGACAATTACAACGAATTTTTAAATTTTTAGGAATTAAATATCCGCCAAACGATATAGAGCCTATTTTTAATTCAATTATAAATGGTCAAGAAGAACAGCGTATACATGCTATTGAATTTTTAGATAATATTTTAGATATTGAACTTAAAAAAGAATTGATCCCAATAGCCGAATCAATAGTAGTTGAGGTTACTTCTGAAGAAAAAATTAAAAAACTAAACCTAAAGGTTTATAGTGAAGCCGAATGCTATAGAACTTTATTAAATCGAAAGGATATAAAGCTGAAACAAGCTGTTCTTTATCTAATAGAAAAAACCAACGATAGTAAGTTTACACCGTTGGTTGAAATGGTTTTAAATGATAAAAATGAAAAGATAAGAAATAAAGCTTCAGAAATACTTAACAAAATCTCATCCTAAATTACTTTCTCAAAACTTTATCAATACTTGATGCTAAAGCCATATGATCTGAAGCTGAGTTTTTTCTCAATACATTAGTCATTAATACAACAATATATTTACAATTATCAGGATGCTCAATTATGGAAACAGAATTCATAAAGTTGTTTACATTTCCCATATATTTACCACAAGCCTCACCTTTTGATCTGTCACATTTATACAAACTACCCGATTTAAAATAAACCGCCGCATCTTTTAAAGCAGGAGATTGTGCATAGCGTATTCTGCGGTCAGTCATATACATCAATCGTTTCATTTCTAAGCTCGATTTTTCGTCAACTACCTTACCTTGTTCTAATTGAATTAAAAATTTCATCAACCCAATAGGAGTTCCAATACTGCCTCCTTTATCACTTACATAAATATTTGCTCCTTTAGTGAAAAAACTACCCAAACGCCATTCATCAGATGTAATTCCTAAATCTCGAAGTGGTAAATTCACAACATCATTACCTAAATCTGTCAATTCTTTTCTTGAAGTATTTTTAAAATAATCATCCGCTTCTTCTTGCGTTAAAGCCGGATATTTTTTTCCAAAAGCAGCCATCAATAACACTTCTCTCCAAACAATACTTGCGGCACCATTATTACTAACAGACATCATATGGTCTGCCCATTCAAACAAGGTAAAAACATCACCGGCAATTACTTGACGTTTTACCAATTTATTGGTTTCAATATTAAAAATTGGAATTGTATGTTCATCCGTTAAACCCCAAGAGCCAGATTTTACTGATTTGTTTTTAAGTAATTCTAAACGCTTCTCAAAAGAATCGGGATAAATTTTAGCTAATTGTGTAAACAAACCATTTAATACTGCTAATTTTCCAACACTTCCCGGTTGATATCCGGCGGTTTCATTTCTTGCAGCATATCGAAGATTATTTACATCAGAAATGTCTAAAACAGTTAATGAATAACTCTTGTCTAAACCTCTAAACAAATTGTTTATTTCTCCATTAAATTTTTCATCTTTCACTAAAAACATAGCTGTGCTATCCTTCTTTTTTGAAAGAAGATTTAAGGAAATCTCATTATAAGATTTTAAAGCACCTGCAGGAAGCGTATTTGCATCTTTAATTTCACCGTTTTTTATACGTTCTAATCGTAATAAACGCTTTATCCCAGTACGAGAATATCCATCAATTGGGTATGGATTTAAACCTGTAAACGCAAAACAAACCGAGATTAAAATAGTGTATAGCAAGTATTTTTTCATCTTATATTTTTTTTGAAAGTAAAATTTCTTTGTTTTTATCAATTTTAGGAGTTATAGATTCTAAATAACCCGAACTTAATGCTTTTTTGTTCTCTACAAATGGTCTTATTTGAAATAACCACAACTTATTATTTAAAAACCCTAGCTCAACATCATAAGCTCCTTTATAACTTGATTTTGTTTCTACAGGAAGTCTTTTTCTAATAGTTTCAGCTAGAACTCTAATTTCATTCACATTTTGTTCATTTAAAATAGGCTTTTCAAAAGTGGCTATTTTTTTACCGGTTCCTCCTGTTATAGGAAGACTGTTGTATAAAGGTTCTCTTGCAGGTGCAATTAATTCATAACCTCCTTCAAACTTTACTAAATAAGACTCTGCCGATTGCCCATCAACTGCTCCACCTGCACCTCTGCTAAAGGCAATTGTCAAATCTTTATCATTTCCTGAACTTATCCCTTTTGTAATCATAACTCCTGAATAATTAACATCTACACTTGGAATTACTAAAATTGAAGGAAACACATTTTCAGGATTCAATAAATATTTTTGACGCCATTTAAAACTACGCTCTGTGTAAGGTGAAGCCCAAACATCTTTTATTCCTTGCAAAATTTTATCTTTTTGAACAACATTAAAAAGCGTTAAATTAAGTCCTGCTCCAGAAAAATCTTTCAAATCTTCCATGTTGGTATCACTTCTTAAAAATACCGGAATATCTCCCATTTTTTTACCTAAAACAGCTTGAAACTCATTTTCTAATTGAGTTACAAAAGATTGCTTTAGAGGCATTTTTTTTATGGCTTCTCTTAAAATTTCCAATTGATTAAGTTGGTATTTTTCAACCTCAACTTCCGGAATTTTTTGCACGCGCATTTTTTCAGCTTCAGCAAACATTTTATTTAAAAATTCCCAGTATGAACCATTTTGATTAGGCATTTGCTGATCCATATGCGTTCTAAAAATTCCAAAAGGAATTACAACTCCTTCCACCACTTTATCAGGAAACATTTTTTTTAATTGCCCTAAATTAGCTGCCTTTGGTCCGCAAATTTTTCCAGAATCATTTGCATCAACATTTATTAAATTTAAAATACTCGTTTCATTTAATCGAATATTCTCTACAGGTACTTCAATTTTTTTCTCACTTCGTTCTTTTTTAGAGAATAAAGCAAGTTCCTCTGCAGTCATTTCCTTTTCAAGCTTTAAAATAACATTTCCTTTGTTAGAGACTGCATAAAACACTTTTTGACCACTATATTTTTTTAAGTTTTGAAGATTTTCTCCTGATAACGCTGCATTAGGAATTCCTAAATTTCTTGCTAATAATTGAACATGAGAAACTAAATTTCCTTCAGCAACAGTAGCAATTCCGGCAACAGGTTTTAGGTCTGATGGTGGTTTTTGAAAAACATATATTTTAGTTGAAACTACTTCAATAGCTTCAGGAATGCCATCAACAACAACTAATTCACCAAAAGCATACCCGGGATTTAATCCGCGAACAGAACTTTGATTCGGAATATCAATAACTTTATTAGTTAAGAAAGATTCCTTAGCGATAATATCACCTAATTTTCCAACACTTTCTCCAAGATGCAACGCAACAGAACCTCTAATTTTATCATCAATAAAACCATATGCTTTAGGTTCAAAAGCTGTATAAATAGTAACAACATCACCATAATTTGCCTTTACCATAGAAGCGCTCCATTCTACAATACTTCTTGCTTTTTCTAAAACAGTTGTTAAGTTCGTTAAAGACATTGCATTCCTATTTTTAGGCTTTAGTATCTCTTCAACTTCTCCCCATTCCCAAAGCTCAATATAACCTGCACCTGTGGTTGCCATACCTAAATAATATATTTTGGTAATTAGTTCATTTAAATCTTTAGCTTGCCACTGCGGAGCATTTTTAAAAATTAGTTCTTCTAATTTTAATGAAGTATCCAATAATTGCAATCTTGCTACCGGTCTTTTTTCAAGTAAAATTGCTTTTCTTATATCGACTAATAATTGAGCAGTTTCGGCAACTAAAACAGATGGTTTTGTTTCATTAGTATTCTTTAAAACATAGTTGCTAATTGCTGTACCTATTGATGTATTTTTTAAACTAGTTGTTTTTTTCTGAAGTGAACCAATATCAAAAGGTTTATAAAAATCAATCATTGTAACAACTAATTCATCAATTTTAGTATTTAAACTTGGCGTTAATTTAGCACTATTTTTAAGCTTAAATGCTTGTACTTTTTCTATATCGTTAACTTCAGGTTGACTATGAATTTTCACTCTCAAATCCATAAAAGAAGGAAACAAGTCGGAAATCACTTTAGATTGACTTCTAACCAATTGAGCCAAATTATTATCTCCTTTATGAGGAATATCTTTTAAAGATTGCCTGATTAAAAAGTAATTTGAAGCTGTATTTTGATCATTTGCTAAAAGCCATTTGTAAAAATCAACTCCCCAAGCTTCTTCATCTTCTATTTGAATTGCTCCTCTATAATATTGTCCTTTTTGTAAAATCCAACCATCATCTACAGTTCGTAAATATTTATCAAGTTGGTATTGTTTTAATCGAGAATGATTATTTGAAGCGTCCCAAAATTCATCTTTATCTGTATACGCTAAAATTTGTCCTAAAAAAATATGATTCTTTTTTCCTATAGATTCCACTACATCTTTATAACGTGCATGTTGCACACCCGGACCAATATTATCCGGACAAGGATCTCTTGCGGCTCTTACACTTCCGTCAGTACAAAACCAACGAATATCTTTATATGGTCCTCGAACATCATTTTTATACAAAGCAATTTGCTCTTTAATATATTGATTATTCAAGTTTTGAGAAACAGCTATTGTGGTAAGTAGAAATACCATAAAACTGTATAGCAATTGCTTTTTCATATATAATTAATTTAGTAGTATTCTTTTCAAATATAATACCATATTTTTATAAATGATATCAGATTTAAATATTTAGTTGATAATTAATTAACAATTTTTATATACAAGTAATGCCTTTATAATTTCTTAAAAATCAGCTTTAATATTTGGTTTTAAAATAACTTATTTATCAAACATAAAAAAAGCAGCAATTAAAATTGCTGCTTTTTATGAAATAATATTTTTCAATTAATTACAAATTAAAAATCTAAGCCTACATACACTTGTAAAACTCTATTTTTAAAATCTGTATCTTCGTAAACATCTCCCATACCAAAGTTATATCTAACACCTATAGTTGTTGCATTTAATTTTAACCCAGTTCCTACATTTATACCCCAATCAAAAGCTTCCGGTTCCGAATCTTCTTCAATATTAAACCATGAAGTTTCTAAAGACTCTTCTTTACTTACAGCTATACCTATTTGAGGTCCTGCTTCTATAAAAAATGAATCAGCTAAATATCCTTTTAACATAATTGGTACATTTATATAATCTCGTTTTAAGGTATATGTTGAATTATTGCTTTCTACTTTAAAACCTTGCTGAGAAAATAAAACCTCAGGTTGTATTGAAAAGTGTTCTCCTATAAAATTTTCGGCATAAAAACCTGCCTGAAAACCGCTTCTTGAATCTGTTTCATTTCCATCTTCATCTGTTACAGAAGCTAAATTATAACCTCCTTTTATTCCTATATTCAATGTATTATTTCTTTCCGTATTTTGTGCTACAGTAAAAGTTGTTGCAAATAGTACTAAAACCGAGCTTATTATTATATTCTTTATCATAATTTGTTATTTTAATTTATTATTAAATGTTTGCTTATTTTATTAAACCTTTTTAAAATTGATATCTCAATCCTAATGCAATATCAAAATCCAGATCATCATCTGAATAATCGTCATTAAAACCTATTTCGGGTCTAAAATCTAAAGAAATTAACAACGGAATATCAAAATTATATTCAATACCTAAATCTCCTGCAATTAAGGCAAAAGAGCCATCATTATCTCCTGCATCAAAAGAACCAATACCTGCACCTGCACCAACATACCAGTTAAAGTTATTTTCAATTGGCAGCACCCATTGATACAAACCAACAAGCTTAAAAGCTTCTACGTTGTTTGAGTCTCTCCAACCCAAATCAAATTCAAGTCTGTTATTTAGTGATAAATATCTTTGATAAGAAATTTCTCCACCAAAACCATCATTGTCTCCAATTCTAAAACCTAGTGCGTTTTTTGATATCTCTTGTGCTTTCAAATCAGTAATATTTATACCAAAAACTAAAACTGCAATTGCTGCTATAATATAATTTTTCATTTTTCTATTTTTTATGTTAGTATTCATTATTTTAATTTCTAAATTTAAAACTCCTCAAAATGAGGAGTTTTATTTAACTTATTAAAAAACTCTTTTTAATCAATCACATTAAATTCGTCAACAATAAAAAAGTCGTGATCTTTATTATCTACATAGTAAGCGCCTTTTCCTATTATATATTCTATATATTTTTCATCAACCTTAACACCAAATCCATTATCTGTTGGCACTAATTCAAAACTGTCATTTGAATCTTTTTGATATCTAAGCACTATGTATCTATCATAGCTTTTATCTACATCATTATCAACAAATATTAGTTTTGTTACATATTCCGGTGTTTTTACAACATCTTGATTTACTTTGTTTTTATCTTCTTTTTCAAATTTTATTTTGTGAGTACTATTCTCAAAAACTTTGATTCTAAATGGTATTTGTTTTCCATCTTTTTCAAAATAAAAATTTTTTGTTGTTGTTGTTTTCACAACATCTGTTGGTTGTTCTTGCGAGAATCCATTTAACGCAAACATCAAAATTAATACGGTTATAATTTTTTTTAGTGTTTTCATTTTTTTTTTAATTTTTAATAGTTAATAATTAAATTTTAATACTAGATAATAATCTTATATTCAGAATATTAAATACTTTTTTTTGATTTAAAAAACTTACCCCTTTTACTAAAGGCAGTAATTATAGAGTTTATTTCATTTTTACTTTTTGTTTGTTATCACCTGTATTCATTATCCAGGCATCAAGCATCCAAGAAGTTTTTTCCAACTCTCTTATATAAGCACCTATAAGATCAATTGTTCCTTCGTCTTCATCTAAGGAAGCGCAATCAACAACTTTTCGCATTTGCTTTAATAAAATTCCATGATCTTTTAATAATGTTTCAACCATTTCAACATCTGTACAGTCAGAATTAGACTCTGAAATATTTGAAACTTTTAAATACTCTGACAAATTACTTATTGGTTGATATCTTAGCGTGAGTATACGTTCTGCTATATCATCAATTTTAACTTTAGCGTCATTATACATGTTTTCAAATTTTTCATGTAGGTCAAAAAAGTTTTTACCAACTATATTCCAATGAAAATTTCTTAGTTTTTGATAATACACATGATAATCTGCCAATAATACATTTAATCCTTTAACTGTATTTTCAGTTTTCTTTTTATCTAAGTTTAAGTAATCCATAATTATTATTTTTTTTAGTTATTTAATAATTTTTCTAATAATTGCTATTGCTCCATATTTACTTACAAATTTTAAAACTGAATTAAAATAACTATAAGGTTCAAGACTTTTTTGAATATTATTTTTCATCAATTTTAACTCTTCAAAGGCTATCTCTCTTTGAAGATTAAGCACTTTCAAATCATTAGATATTTCTTTTAATGAGTTATATGTTTTCTTATTATTCTTCAAAATAATTAATTGCTATTTTTTTTATTATTATTTTTTCTATTTGCTTTCGTGATAAGTAAATAATTAAAGAAATTCCAAAAAGTATAAACGCCATAATTAAATATCCCAGCACTATATTATTTAACCATTCACTAATTAAATTAGCACCTGAAAAGGCTAAAAACACCAAGCCTAATAGTGAAACACTACCTATAAATATTATTTTTATAAATAAACTAAATGAAGTAGTTAACAAGTAAAACAATTTTAGCTTATAATACTTAACACTTGCATTTATATATCTTTCACTTCTATCAATGGCTTTGTTAGAATTTTCGTTTATGGAGTTTAGTATACTCATTATGATTTTTGGAATTTTTTATTTTTTGTTTTTAAATCTTTCAACTTGTTTTCTAAACTCGCTATTAAATCTTCTGTTTTATAACTTGCATCTGAAACAAGTTCTTCAATTCTATCTTCTACCGTTTGTTTTTCACTTGTAAACTTTTCTGTTACTTTCTCTTTTAAATTATTCGCATTTTCAGCTATAGTATCTTTTGTTGAAATTGCTTTTTCAGCTATTTTTTTTCTTGTTTCAGAACCTTTATCCGGAGCAAATAAAATTCCCATAGTTGCACCAATTGCTGTTCCTGCTAAAATTCCTAATATTGTATTACTATTATTATTCATCTTTTTTAATTTTTAGGTTAATAAATCATTTAATCAATCAATAATCCGACTAATTACAATACAAATTTGAGGCTATTCTATTACTTTACTTAACTCAAAAAACATAAATATTAACTCTATAAAAAAACTAACAACCTATTTAACAGATTTTTAAGATTCATAATCTTTTGAGTTAATATTTGAATTAAATCAGCTAACATATATGTATTACTCTCTGTAGTTTCGGAGAAATCACATAAAAAAAATAAAAATGGCAATTTTAGGAAGTATTATTAAAGGTATAATTGATATTAGAGATACATTCTCTTCTCGGATAGACCATGAAGTAACACAAGTAGAAATGCTAAGAAATCTTTTAAGCTTAGCAAAAGACACCCAATTTGGTAACTATTATAATTTTGAAGAAATTTTAAATTCAGAAAACATTGAAGAAACCTTTAGAAAAAAAATACCCTATTTTGATTATAAAAAAATTAATGAAGAATGGTGGTATAAATTACATAAAGGAGAAACCAATATTACCTGGCCGGGAAAACCAACTTATTTTGCTTTAAGTTCCGGCACAACAGGAAAAAAAAGTAAACGCATTCCTATAACAGACGAAATGGTCAAATCCATTAAAGATACAGGTATAAAACAAATATTTACATTGAGTAATTTTGAACTTTCTTCTGATTTTTTTGAAAAGGAAATTTTAATGTTGGGAAGTTCTACGAATCTTAATGAAAGTGGTAATTTTTTAGAAGGAGAAATAAGTGGTATTAGCGCTAATAATATTCCATATTGGTTTAAAGGTTATTATAAACCGGGTGATGATATTGCTCAAATAGACGACTGGGATCAACGAGTAAATCAAATTGTAAAAAGGGCAAAAAATTGGGATATTGGAGCTATTAGCGGAATACCGTCGTGGATAGAAATAGTACTCCAAAAAATTATTTCATTTTATAACCTAAAAAACATTCATGAAATTTGGCCTAATTTTCAGGTTTACACATCTGGAGGTGTGGCGTTTGAATCGTATCAAAAAAGTTTTAATGCGCTATTAGGAAAACCTATAACGGTTATAGATACTTATTTAGCCTCAGAAGGATTTTTAGCATTTCAAACCAGACCTGAAACCTCCTCAATGAAACTAGTAACAGATAAAGGAATTTATTTTGAATTTGTTCCTTTTAAGCCGGAATATATTAAAGAAGACGGATCTATTATACAAGATGCTCCATCTTTAAAACTATCAGAAGTAGAAGAAAATCAAGAATATATTTTGATTATAAGTACGGTTACCGGCGCATGGCGCTATTTAATTGGTGATACTATTAGATTTACCGATATAGATAAAATTGAAATTAAAATTACAGGAAGAACAAAATTCTTTTTAAATACAGTTGGCTCACAACTTTCTGTTGAAAAACTAAATGATGCAATACAATTTTTAGAAGAAAAATTTGATGTAAAAATTCCGGAATATGTTTTAAGTGCAAAAAGAATTGATGGTGATTTTTACCATTGCTGGTATTTAGGAATTGAAAGTGAAATTAACACACAACAAATTGAAGAATCGCTTGATTCATTTTTAAAAGATGCAAATAAAAATTATAACGTTGCCCGAAACAAAGCTTTAAAAGGTATTAAAGTAAAATTAATTACTTTAGACATATTTTATCAATGGAATGAAAAGAATAAGAAAAAAGGAGGTCAGGTAAAAATGGAACGTGTAATGAATGAAGATACATTTAAAAAGTGGGAAAAATTTACTGATAAAAAGCTTTCAAAAATCAACTTTTAATTTACTAAAAGCCTTTATCAAATTTGCAATTGCAAATTTGATAAAGGGTATTTTTTATATTGCAGTTGGCAAAGTTTTATAGCTGTCTAAATAAAAACTTGGACTACAATTGTATTTTTCTTTAAATATTTTTGAAAAATAGCTTCTACTCGAAAAACCAATACTATACACAATTTGTGAAATATTCATGTCGGTTGTTTTCATCAATTTTTCGGCAGTTTCAATACGAACATTTCTGATAAATTCAGTCACGGTTTTATTGTGCATTAGTTTAAAACCTTCTTGTAATTTTGATGCAGATAAACCTGTTTTTTTACATAAATATTTAATAGTATATGTATAATCCGGTTCTTTTTGAATTTGTTCTGAAACTTCTCTTAATAAAGACATTTCTCTATTGGTTAAAGAACCTCTATTTTGTTTATTATTATTTAACTCATTAACACGTTGTTCAATTTCCATAGCTAAAATTAAATGAACTCTTCCTTCTATTAATAAACTTTTAATAATGCCTTCTTCTTTAACAGATGACAATTGATTTATTTGATCTGCAATTTTTAAATTATAACTTCCTATATACTCATACCTTTTATTGGCAATTTCCGAAAACAATTCAGAAAACTGATTGTTATCTAAATGTTGATCTTTATAAAAATTTATAAAATCACTTTTACGCTCTATTCTAATTATCAACACTTTACAATATTCATCTTTTTTGAAATAAAACTCACTCCCATTTCCAAAATTTGCTGCTGATAGTATTGAAGTTTGAAATCTCTCAATTTTTCTTCTTTTATCTCCATTATTCCAAGCGTGTTCAATGCTTCCTTTAGAACAATAAATAAAGTAAATAGGATTGTTTTCAGAATTATCTAACTTAATTTTATAATCTTCTCTAAATTTTAAATTGTATTGTAAGGCTGAAACTCCTCCTTTAAATGAGTATCCTTTTATACACCCTTTTGCTAATTTATTATTAAGTTCTAAAAAATGTTCTATAGTATTAACGGTTAAATCTCCCCCAAGCAAATTATTGAATTGCTCCAGCATCGTTTGTATGTTTGATGTTTGCATTTGTATGATTTTCATAATCGTTATTTTTATAGTTAATAATCTTTTATTTAACATTACAAAGGTGAAAAAACACAGTAGTTTTTGTGTTATACAACTTTTTGATTGTGTTATATAATTTCATTATTTAACTAAAAAAATGTGGAAAGCATAAATACAAAAATTGCATTATGCTATTTTTGAATTACATTAGAAGTAATAAATTTTATAAGAAATAAAGTTTATACAGGTAATTTTATTGTGATAACCGTTCCAACATCCGGTTCACTTTTTGCTGAAATACTACCATTATGTGTTTCTGCTATTTTTTTACAGATAGCTAAACCAATACCTGTACCTGAATATTCTTCGTTTTGATGTAATCGTTGAAACAGTTCAAAAATTTTACTTGCATGTTCTTGACTAAAACCAATACCATTATCTTTAACATAAATTTCAACAAATTTTTTATTGATTCGTTTTGATGAAATTTCTATTGTTAGTTGAACATCTTGTTTACGATATTTAATAGAATTATTAATCACATTATTAAAAAGTTGCTCTAACTGAAATGAAACACCTTTTACCAATGGCAATGTTTCTATTGTTATTTTTGCGTTAGTATCTATAATTTGTTCAGCTAAATCTTCTTGTACTTTTTCTAATACTTCATTAAGATTGGTTGGTGAAAATTTTTGATTTCCTTTGGTAATTCTAGAGTACAAAAGCAAGTGTTGAATAAGAGATTGCATTCTATTGGCTGAACTACTTACTTTATCTAAATACAGTTTACCTTTTTCTGTCAATGAATCTATTTCAGAATCGTATAAACGAGAAATAAATAATTGTATTTTGCGTAAAGGTTCTTGCAAATCATGACTTGCAACACGGTTAAAAGACTCTAATTCAGCATTTGATCGTTTTAAAACTTTGTTCTTTTGTGCTAATTTTTGTTCTGCTTTCTTTTGATAAGTTACATCTGTAGATGCAATTGTAACACCATCATTAATTTTTCGGGCAGTATTATAAAACCACTTTCGTTCTCCTATAAAATTAAAGTCACGCTCATAATGTTGAGGTATATTTTTATCAACACATTCTACTAATAAATCAAATACACCATTTTCAAATAATACCGGATAAATTTTTGAAATTGGTTTTCCTACAATATTTTTAGCAGTATCTCCATATATATTTTTTATCTGCTCATTGGTAAAACGTATTTTAAAGTCTACAATTTTATCTTCTTCGTCTCGCACAGCTTCAAAATGGCTAATTACATTCTCTGTACTTTTAAAAATATTTTGTAATAATAATTGGGTTTCTTCTAATTCTTTTCTAGAATCGTTTATTTTTTTGAATGCTAATAAAAAGATACTTATTGATATTAAAACCATTAGTAAAGAAACTATAGGAGTAGTTCTTGTTTCTAAAAGGTATGCTTCCATTCTTTGTACTAATAACAAGTCCTCTTCTAACAATAACCTATCTTTAAGCAGTTGAATATCATCAAGTAGATCAGAAATCTTTTGCATCTCTTTTTGCACCCAACGAGAGCCAATCCTTTCATCATCTAATCGCTCATTAACAACTTGCAAACTATTAAAAAGACTATCTTTAAGTTTTGAAACAGATAACAATCTTTCTTGTTGAAATGAATGGTTACTTGTAGTTTTTATCAATTCATTTAAAGATGCTTCACTTTTCCGTTTTAAATTATGAAGTGTTTGTAATTGTAAAGTATCCTTAGTAATGCTATAGCTTAATTCTGCAGACTCAACCAACACTAATGATGTGTATAGTTTTTGGATTTCTTCTTTAACTTCAACAGTTTGAGAAACCAAATCGGCCGATTTATTAAGTTTATGTATTTGCCTGTTTAATAAATAACCCGAAAGCAATATTAAAACTATGGCTACAATAAATGCTACTAAATAAGTTCTTTTTAAGTTTGAAATAAAATTTAACATCTACACTAATTTTATATATTAAATTTTTAGCAAAAAATTTTCTTTATTTAAACCTGATGTAAAATATTGCCAATTTATTTTTAATACCTTTTCTAATACGTTTTTAAGCTTATTAAAATCGTTTGGCTTTTTAATATATATATTTGCCCCTTTTACAAATGTATCTTCAATATCTTTGTCTGATGAAGATGTGGAATATATAGCTACGGACAAAGCACTTAAATCATTATTCTTCCTAATTTCCGTAAGACATTGTATTCCATTAATAACCGGCATATTCAGATCTAAAAAAACCAATTCAGGTAAAATAATATCAGGTTTAAAAATATAATCTAAAAACTCTTTCCCATTTTTAAAAAGAGATAAGTTTGTGTTCATTTCTATATCCTCAATAGCTTCTTTAAAAAGAAATCTATCATCTTCATCATCATCAACTAGTGCTATTTGTAATATTTCCAAATTCATTAAAATAAATATTAGTTATTAAAACTATTCTTTTTTCCTTCTAGTAATTATTTTTTGAAAAACTGTTGGTGTTAAGCCTGTAGTTTTTTTAAACTGTGCCGATAAATGAGCTACACTGCTATAATTTAATTTATAAGCTATTTCTGTAAGTGTTAGTTCATCATTAATAATTAAACTTTTTACATAATCTATCCGTTTTAGAATTATAAAATTTTCTATTGACGTATAGGTTACTTCTGAAAACAAGTTTGATAAATAGGTATATGAATAATTTAATTTTTCTGATAAATATACCGATACCTTATAAGATTTTTCTTCATACTCTTCATTATAAATCATTTCAGTTACAGAATCTTTAATTCGCTGAACCAACTGACTTTTATAATCTTCTATAATTGTTATTCCATATTTTTCTAACTGATCACTAAGGGTTTTTAATTCATTTGAATCAATATTTTTAAGCAAATTTACTTCTCCTATTCCGTTAAGCTCATACTGAATATCTGTTTTATCTAACTGCTCTTTAAGTACAGCTTTATAAACAACATTAATGTCATAATTTAAATATAATTTCATTGAAAGTAGCCATTTTTTATTGTGGTGATTTTATCAAAGATAGTTTTTTTTGTTTAACTTTCTTAGCATATCATATTTTAATATTTTTTAAAAAAACAGCTATTAATTAACAGGTAACAATCTGTTGTTTTTCCAGTAAATATTCCTTTAAATTAAAACAAGCTCATACTTTTATTTTAATAAAATTGGAAAAAACCTACTCTGGTTTAAATGAGTTAATATTTACACCATTTGAACTAATCTAACCTTTATGTACATAGTATGTTTGTTGTATAAAATTTAGACAAATAAAATTGATGTTAAAAAGTAAACATCTAAAAAAAATACTTCTAATTATAAAAAATTAAAATTATGAAAACATACACTAAAAAAATGGGAGACAAATTAAATGCTTTATTAGAAAAAACATATGATGCCGAAAAAGGTTATAAAAAAGCGGCAGAAAATGTAAGTAATTCAGGATTGAAATTATATTTTAAACAAAAATCTGAAGAGCGTTCTAATTTTGGAAGAGAACTAAAATCTGAGCTAATAGCTTTTGGCCAAGAAATAGATAAAGGTGGTAGTTTAAAAGGAGATACACATCGTGCATGGATGGATATAAAATCTCTCTTTTCATCAAATGATGAAGAAGCTATGTTAAAAGAAGCTATTAGAGGAGAAAAAGCCGCAATTGCTGAATACAATGATGTTATTAGTGATGAAATGCCTTTGAGTACAAAAAACATCTTAGAATCTCAAAGAAACACTATTGAAAGCGGTTTATCTACAATATCAGGGTTAAAAGATTTAGCATAATTAAATGGGAAATACGCTTTGAAATATGAAATAAAAAAGGGTGCTAATAGCACCCTTTTTTTATCCAAAAAAATCAATTTATAAAATTGATACTATTCCTAATGAGTTAATATTCAAATTTATAGCGTTAACAAACCTTATTAATTATTTAGATATTTACACTATAAAATTCTGATAAACAGAAATTAAATATTTATTAACTAAAAACTATATATTATGTTACGTTGGACTGTCACATTTATTATACTTGCAATAGTTGCCGGTATATTTGGCTTTGGAGGAATTGCTGCCGGAGCTGCCAGTATTGCTAAAATTTTATTCTTTATATTTCTAGTACTATTTGTACTCTCTTTATTTTCAGGAAGATTTAAGAGTAAACTATAAAGTTAAAATCAACAAATAAATTTAGGGTAATAAAAATATCAATTGCTTAAAAATTCTTAGTACATTTTTATTACTCTTAATTTTAAGATTACTAACAAAGTAATAATTTATAATTATGAAAAATGAATTTTCAAAACACGAAATAGACTATATTAAAAAATATGAAAAACAAGGTTATACTCATAATTTTAGATATGAAAACAACAAATTAATAAATATATCTACTAAAGAAGAATTTGTTCCTGAAGATATTTTTATAGTTGCCGAAAATAGATTTGAAGGCATGAGTGATCCTTCTGATTCATCAATACTCTATGTAATTAAAACTAAAAGCGAATGCAAAGGAACCATATTAGTTAATTATAGCCCAAAAGGCGATTTAGATGTAGCTTATTTTTTTAAAAATATTCCAAAAGAAAACTATTTAAAAAATACTTCTAACAAATAATTAGCAACAAGCCTAATTAAAGATTTTACTTATTTATTCCATTACCCAATTAGCTTCTAACTAATGAACCTCCTTTTCTTCAACATCTCCCTTTTTCAAAGAGGTAATGTACAATCACGATATTATATATTATTTAATACCATCAAATTCAATTTTGCTTTTATTTTTTTTCTACCATTAAAGTTCTTACTTTTAATAAATTAATTCACCCATTTATAAATGAATAAAACGCTGGTTTCATCAAAAGCTAACTTTGGTACTTTACCTGTTTTTTTAACAGCTATTTCTACAATACTTGGAGCCATAATGTTCTTACGTTTTGGTTTTGCCGTAGGCTCTGTAGGTTTTATTGGAACATTAGCTATTATTTTAATTGGGCATTTAGTAACCATTCCAACAGCTATGGCTTTGGCCGAAATTGCCACAAATCAAAAAGTAGAAGGTGGTGGCGAGTATTTTATTATATCGAGATCTTTCGGATTAAATATAGGCGCAGCTATAGGTATTACTTTATATTTATCACAAGCCGTTAGCGTAGCTTTTTATGTAATTGCTTTTGCCGAATCTTTTGAAGCTATAAAGCCTTGGGTACTTTCAGAATTTGGGTACGAAATTTATGACAATCGCCTATTTAGTATTCCCGCCTTATTATTATTAATTTGGTTGATGGTAACTAAAGGTGCTGTTTTAGGTGTAAAAGCTTTATATGTAGTTGTTACCATATTAGCCATTTCATTGCTGTTTTTCTTTTTTGGAAACACTCCTTTTGCTGAAACATTCGATAATTCACAACTTTTTAACAGCGTAGCTTCAGATAAAAGTTTCTTTTACGTTTTTGCAATTATTTTTCCTGCTTTTACAGGAATGACAGCAGGTGTTGGACTCTCTGGCGATTTACGTGATCCCAAAAAATCTATTCCTTTAGGCACACTTTCTGCAACAATACTTGGAATGATAATTTACATATTTATTGCATATAAACTTATTTCTTCTGCCAGTGTTGAAGATTTAGTTAACAATCAATTAATTATGAGTAAAATAGCTATTTGGGGACCTATTATACCTATTGGTTTGGCTGCTGCAACAATTTCTTCTGCCATAGGTTCATTTATGGTAGCTCCCAGAACTATACAAGCAATTGCCGGAGATAAAGTTTTCCCTAATAGATTTGTTAATTTTTGGGTTTCTAAAGGAACCAAAAATAATAATGAACCCAGAAACGCAACCATTGTTACCAGTGTAATTGCATTATTATTTGTGCTAATGGGAGATGTAAATGCTGTGGCTGAAATTATTTCTATGTTTTTTATGGTAACCTATGGTTCTTTATGTTTAATTTCTTTTATGCAACATTTTGCGGCAGATCCATCTTACCGTCCATCTTTTAAATCTAAATGGTATTTATCTCTCTTAGGTGCTGTAATGTGTATTTTTTTAATGTTTAAAATAAATACACCTTATGCTATTGCAGCAATCTCTTTAATGGTTGCTCTTTATTTTTACATCTCAACTAAAAACGATAATAAAACCGGTATGGCTACTATTTTTCAAGGAGTTATTTATCAGCTAAGCCGAACAATGCAAGTATTTCTTCAAAAAACAAAAAAAGAAAAAACAGAAGAAGCTTGGCGCCCAGCTCTACTATGCCTTTCTAAAAGCAGTTTTGAACGTTACAGTGCCTTGGAAATGATGAAATGGATATCGTACCGTTACGGATTTGGAACTTACATACATTTTGAAAAAGATTATTTTTCTGAAGAAACCAAGAAAAATGCCGAATTAAAACTCGAAAAATTAATAAAAAACGCTTCAACAAGTGAATCTAACGTTTTTTTACAAACGCTAATTTTCCCTTCAAATACAGCAGCAATTGTACAGGCAATTCAACAACCGGGCATTTCCGGTCAGCCTAACAATATGATGCTTTTTGAGTATAAAAAAGGTGAAAAAGAATGGCTTACAAGTATTATAGATAATTTCAATGTTTTAAAAACCGCTAAATACGATTTATGTATTTTGGCAAGTTCTGATAAAGGTTTTGGATTTAAAAAAGATATTCACGTATGGATTAGAAAAGAGGATTATGAAAATGCAAACTTAATGATATTGCTTTCTTATATAATTTTGGGACATCCTGATTGGAAAAAAGGTGAAATCAAAATTTACGCAACTTTCCCTAAAGAAGAGTTATTACAAGAAGAAAAAAACTTAATTGAACTTACTTCAAGTGGTCGTTTACCAATATCTGCCAATAATATAAGGGTGTTGCCTATTGATGAAAACAAAAGCAGAATTGAATTAATTAATGAATACTCTGCTGATGCCGACTTAACTCTAATTGGTTTTCAAGAAAGTATGCTTAAACCTGATAACAGTACCGAAATTTTTGAAGGTTATGACCGTATAGGAAATATTCTATTTGTTAACACATTAACTTCTAAATTTATTAAATAGTTTAGTTTATAGTATCTTTCTTTTTCTTTTTACCACCTAAAAGCCCTTTTAAACCTTCTTTTATAGCATTATTTACAGCTTCTTTTGGCTTTGTGATTGTTGTATTTGTAGAATCTAATACTTTAGGCACTCCAGTTTTTGTTGAATCAGTTCCTTTTATAACACCACTTAACAAACCTGATAAAGCATTTTGCCCTGTACTTTTCAACTTACTTTCTACAAGTTGAGTAACTAAATTACTTACCATACTTTTATAATCTGTAGTTATGGTTGGATTGCTAAAATTACCTGTTATATTAGCTGTAATTGGCACTTTTATTTTTGACGCATCTTGGTCGCTCATTTTTGCCATTAAACCGGTAACTTCACTTCCTAAATATTTCCCGGGAACCATAAAAGTAGCTTTATACCCCATTGTTTTATCAAAATTATGACTTCCGCTAATAGCAATATCAATATCTTTATATTTTAACTGAAATGGTTTTACATTTACTTTTCCGCCTTCAAAATCAAATTGAGTTTTTATATCTTTTAAATCTAGTTTATCTAAATCTATAAATTGAAGCTGACTTGTAAGTGCATTTAACAATGGTGCATTTTCAGGTTTTATATTTTGTGTTAGTATTTGAGCAAATGCGTTGCCGGACAAACTATTTAAATTTGGTGTAAACTCTTCATTTAAATTCCCCGAGAACTGTAATGTAGTATTTAATTTCCCTTTAATTACATTAGAAATAGGTGCCAATGCAGTTAACAAGTCCAATCCGTTAAAAGAATCGGAAATATCTACAGCATCCATTTTAACGTCCATTTTAAACGTAGGTGTAGCTTCTTTGGTAGAAACATTCCCTGCAAAAGCCAAACTTCCTCCAAATACTGAAGATGTAACATTTTGAAGTGCCACTTTTTCATCTTTTATAACTAAAACTCCTTTTACATTTTGAAGCTTCAAATTATCGTATAAAACAGTTTTTGCATCAGCAGAAATTGTGCAATTTAAAAATGCCGGTATTTTTAAGGCACTTTTTTTAGTTGTTACCTGTGTGGTATCAACTGCTGCTTCAGCCATAAAATCATTTACAGAAAAAGTGTTGGATGTTATAATGAAATTTCCTTTTAATTCTTTACCGGAAATTACAAAGCCAATCAAATCATTTATGGTACCCGTAGCATTGATATCCGTTTTGCCGGTAGTTGCATTAAATTGTTTTAACGTAATAACTTCCGGAGTAAAATTAACGGCTGCAGCACTAATTTTAACCGGATTTGAAAATTCTTTTGACGTATAATTAAAGTTATTTAATGTTAAATTACCGCTGCTTTTAATTCTTTCGTACTTACTTTTTTCAATAGCATCCATATCAAACGCTGTTGAAACATCCATTTTTAAAATTCCTTCTAAAGCTTCCTCTTGTTTAATTGGATAAGCTTTTGAGATATTGGCCAAATTAATTACACCATTTAAATTAGCGCTAATCAAAGGATTGATAGTGATGTTTTTTACAGTTCCGTTAGATTTAAAAACATCTTGATCAATTCTAAAATTAAATGCGTTGATATTTACTGCTGTATTTTTTAGCAATCCTGTTTCATTTTTGACAGTAGCATTAATTACTATATCTCTAACTTCTTTAGGTAAATCGGGATATTTAAACGAAGCATTGTTAGAAGCAATATTAATATCAATATTGGGTATTCTTTCATCATTATTAAATCCTTTTATAATTCCTTCTACTTTAAAATCTCCTTCCGTTTTAACATTATCCAAATTTTTAGAGTACTCTTTTGGCATTACCGCCAAAAAGTTTTTAAATGATGATGAAGGCGTTTTAAAACTAATATTGATATCTTGACCGTTTTCACCTAAAACCAAATTCCCATCAAAAGTTAAAGGCAATCCACTAATGTTGGCTTCATTTTTAAGAAAAGAATAGGTATTGGTTTTTAAATCTATTCCAAAAAGTGCTTCTAAAATCAACTCACTATTTTCAAAATAGTTGGTTTCTCCATATTTAAATGAAATCAATGTTGAAGATTTTGTATCTAATTTTGATTGTTCAGCCGATAAATCACCAGAACCTGAATGATTGAACTCATTCAAAATCAACATCATATTAGATGTTTCATCTTCATATTTTATATTGCTGTTTTTTATTTCATACTTTTTTACAGCAAAATTAAATCCGCTGTTATTTATAGTATCAGTATCCTTATTTTCAGAAGATTTAAATATATCGTAATTAGCTATTCCTTCTTTATTTGATATAATATTTATATAGGCTTCATCAATACTAATTGCAGTAATATCAATTGTTTCACTTTCACCTTTAAAAAGTGCCGAAATTGGCATTTCTAAATCTAAATTTTTCACAAAAACCAATGTATCGTTTTCAAAAGGTGCATTGTTAATTAAAGAAAGATTCTTCAATTTTAATGAAGCTTGCGGAAAACTGCTTAGCAAACTTAAATCTACATCTTCAAAAGCAAAACGTGCATTCAAATTATTATTCACACTGGTTACAACCAATTCTTTTAATTTATCTTTAAAAAGATATGGTACCGCAATAAGTGAAATGATAAAAATTAAAACAAATACAGCTACTATTTTACCAATTTTTTTATAATTCATCTTTTTAGTTATTTGTGTTATAAATCTAACTGATTTAATTGTATAAAAGTATAAAACAAATAAATTAACATTGAAAATTATATGTTAAATAATACTTCTTTAAAGTAATAACTAATTATTATTTTGGTTCTTTATCAGTATCAATTTTTGAATGATATTAGTTCATACTAATATCAGGAAGCTTCACAGTCCAAATAGGCTATTTCACCTTAAAATTAAAAATATTGAATTCTTATTATACTAATTTTAGCTAAAATTTAAAAAATCACTTTAAAATGAAAACACATAAATTAGTAACTATCATAAGCATTTTTATGCTACTTTTTACAGGTGGTAAAATAAATGCTCAAAGAGTTGTAGTAAAAACTCCAAGAGGAACTGTAGTAAAAGCACGAAATCCGGCAGTAGTTTATCACAAAAGAGTTCCGGCTGCAAGAGTGGTAAAAACTGTGCCTCGCGGTGCTGTTGTTGTGAACTATTCAGGTTTAAAATACTATTACGGAGCAGGTGTTTATTACAGGTATTACAATGGCAACTATATGGTAATTGCTGCACCTATAGGTATTAGAGTGGCTGTTTTACCTGTTGGATATACAACCATAGTTGTAGCAGATTCAAGTTACTACTATTACCAAGGCAATTACTACGTAAAAGTTGATGGAACTAATGAATACGAAGTTGTTTCACCTCCAAAAGATATAACTGTTGAGTTTTTGCCCGAAGAAGCTCAAATTGTTGAAATAGATGGAAAACAATACTACGAATACGCAGGAACACTATACAAAGTTGTAATTACGCCAAAAGGTAAAGCTTTTAAAGTTGTTGGGCAGCTTGACGAATGATTTAAACATTATAACCTTTGAAAACTTCATCAAAAAATAATTCAACCCCAAAAACTTAATTTCATTCTAGTTAATAATCATTAAAAAAGTAAATTTATAGGTAAGAAATCATAAATTTACTTTTTTCTATTATGATTATAATTTACAACTAGTGCTTTATTTTATGGTAATTTTTTATGAATATAAAACATTTTTATTGGCTTTTAAGTAGTGTTATTTTTATAGTTTCAATTATTCCTTGCAATGCTCAAATGCAAGAAAACAGTGAACTGTTAGCTTTAAATGAAGTAATTACAGAGAAAACAACTGAAACTCAAGCAAATTATTTAGATGATAAGTTTATTCCGGCATTAACAGTTTATTTAAAATCCCAATTTCCCATTCAAAATGCTATTGGTTTTGAGTATTGTACTTCGAGTCGTATTTCAGGTTATGCAGGTTTTGGACAACTTTCAAGAGCCTATATGGTTATTGCCTTAGATATTTTACCTGAAGGCAGTGAAGAAGAAGCTGTAAGAAAACAATTTATTAAAGATAATATACAAGGTGGTTTTGATTTTGAGATTGGAGTAAATTACCATATTGCCCAATGGAAAGATACTTATTTTGGTGCCAACATACAATTTCAACGATTTAAACTAAAAGCAACTCCGCAAGAATTGGTAGAAAAATATGATTTTGGCGACTCATTAGGTTTCTCGGATGAGCTTCTAAAAGTGGTGAACAATAACGAACTGGCTAAATCATTTTACGAAAATACCGTTATAGAACCCATTTTTGTTCCTATTCAATTAGGAATTACCATTGGAAAAAGGTTTACTTTTAAAAATAATCGAAATTTAGGGTTGAATATTGAAGCTTCTTATCAGTTTAACCTGTCTATGAAAACATCGGTAGAATCTCCATCGGGAACAGGTAAACTTATTGTCGATAATTTTATAGAACCTATTATTGTTTACGGAACTTCTCACAGTTTTAGATCGTTTAATTTACCTTCAATAGCTGTTAAGTTAAATTACCAATTAGGAAATACAATTTATTACCCCTCAAAAAGACGGTAAATTATGATTTTTGCATCAACCTACATTTTTAAGAGCCTTAAAATAAGTCGTTTTAACAACCTTTTTAGCTGTTTCGCCTTAATTAATCACCACAAAATTTTAAACAACGTAATTTTACACAACAAATTTAATACTAAAACTATGAAAACACTTTTTTTTACAATTGCCTTATTTACAACAGTAATGATTTCTGCTCAAACCTATGAAACAGAAAACAAACAAATTTATCAGGAAATTTTAAATGGACAAGTTGAAGAATTATCGCTAACCGGAGAACAAAAACAACCTTTTATTGATTTAAGCAACAAATACTTCGACAAAATTATTGAAACAAGACAAAGTGATGTGTCTCGAATGTCAAAGTTTAAAACATTAAAAAAATTACAAGAAGAAAAAGATACTGAAGTTGAAAATATGCTTAGTAAAGAGCAATTTAAAAAATACAAAGAATTACAAAAAAAGAATAGAAACAAATTAAAAACGGTTTACAAGCAAAGAAATGGCTAATAATAATTAGCTAAACCGGATAGAAGTTTTTACTTCTTTTTTTCTATAAAAAGTAAACAACCCCAATTTAAAATGCAATAAGATGAAGGTAACTAACACAGAAAAAAAAGTGATAATTTACACAGCAGTTTTTATTGCTATTTCATTAAACATTCATAAATTATTGAGTCTTTTCCCTGCAGGAAAAAATGTTGGTATTCAGTGGAATTTTAATTGGCCTGAACTTATTTATCAAACTATCTACAATTTTGTGTTTTGCTTTTTTATAGGATATCTCAATTTTAAATTTATCAATCGAATCACTTTTAAAACAACAGCCGGTAGGGTAAAACTTATTGGCCTTAATTTAATTCTGTTTCTTTTATTTCTCTTTTTAGGACTTAAATCACAACTGGTTATTTTTCAAAATGTAACTAATGTTCGTTTTTTTGTTGGCGGCTACATCCTTCGTTTTATGGTAAGTGCCGGATTAATGGGAATTTTAATTAAAATCCTATTACTGTACAGAAATCAAAAATTGAAAGATGTTGAAAACGAAAAACTTAAAACTGCTTATTTTGATGCACAAATAGCCAATTTAAGAGCACAAATAAATCCACATTTTTTATTTAATTCATTAACAAACCTATCAGCCCTAATTAGAGAAAAACCTGTTAAAGCTCAAGAATATGTAACGCATCTTTCAAAGGTTTTTAGATATTCACTCTCTAACAGAAATGAACAAGTTGTTGAATTAAAAAAAGAACTTGGCTTATTGCATTCAAACATTGAATTGCTAAAAATGAGACTTGAAGATGCTTTAATTATACATATTGACATTGCAGATTCTAATGCTTTAAACAAAAAAATTCCATACATGTCTTTACCGCCGTTACTTGAAAACGCCGTAAAGCACAACCTTGTATCATTAGAAAACCCGCTTTATGTAGATTTAATTCTTGAAGGAGATAACCTACTATTTAAAAATACCATTAAAGAACCTAAGTTTAAAGAACCTTCAACAGGTATAGGACTTTTAAATATAAACGAACGCTACAAACTTTTATTCAATAAAGAAATTGAAATTCAAAAAACAGCAACCCATTTTATTGTTAAATTGCCTTTAATTTGAAAACCATATTATGCCATTAAACGTAGCCATTATTGAAGATGAACCTGCTATTGCCAGAAATTTAGAATTTTCGCTTAACGAAATTGATAGTAGTATCACCATTTTAAACAAATTAACCAGCGTAAAAGAGTCTGTAAATTGGTTAAAGGAAAATATCCAACGCTGTGATTTACTTTTTATGGATATTAGGTTAACGGATGGACTTTCTTTTGAAATTTTCAATTCAATAACACCAACCATTCCGGTAGTTTTTATAACTGCTTATGATGATTATGCTTTAGAAGCTTTTAAAGTAAATAGTATTGATTACATTTTAAAACCTTTTGAAAAAAGCGATTTGGTAAATGCTCTTGAGAAATTTAACAAAACTTCAAAACCAAAAGAAACCGCTTTTTCTTATGATAAACTGCAAGCTTTGTTAAACTATTTTGAATTGAAAGAATTCAAATCGTACAAAGAAGCGTATTTGGTGCATTATCAAAATAAATTAATTCCACTTAATGTTGAAAAAATAAATTGGTTTTACACAACGCAAGAAATAGTTTATGCACATACTTATGATGGTAAAAAATATGTTATCGATTCTACGCTAGAAAGAATTCAGGAAGAAATTTCTCCAAAACAATTTTACAGAGCCAACAGGCAATTTATTGTTCAAAAAAAAGCAATACAGGATATTGACTTTTACTTTAATGGAAGATTACTCTTAAATGTTTTACCAAAACCGGAAGAAAAAATAATTGTTAGCAAAGCCAAATCTTCTGAATTTAAAAAGTGGTTAGACGAATAAATAAGACTTACAATTTCAAATTTGGTAACACCTTCAATAGTTCCCTTTTTACAAAGTACATCCCCATACTCGCAGTAAATTTTATTGTCTGTAGTTTTACGGTTTCTCCTTCTAAAAGTGAAGTAATAATTGTTTCTACAGCAGGCTGTAATAATTTATATTAGTCTTTTATATCTAACTTTGTATAATACACTCTATTGAAATAATAATATGTAACACCACCATAGTAAAAAAAAGTAACGTATAAATAAATCGCGTTTTCATAATTTAACGTTTTTAGTATTGTTATTATCTTTTAACACAGTAAATATCTATCAACATTAAATTATTTTTAATAACTAAATTAATGAAACCGATAAAATCAATATTGAAGCATCCTTTTTTTCAGATGAAGTAGTTTTTGCAGTAAACAAGTTAACTAACAAACTTTAATATAAAAATAAATTCTCTTCCTAATTTATTAGTTTCACCTCATAAAATGTTTCTCTTCTATAACTTAAAAGTGATTAAACGACTAATTCACCCTTATTTTTACCAGCTTCATCTTTATTTCCAAAAATAAAAATATCTTTTTTAAAACCTTTGATTAAAAAAGATAATGGAGGCTATAAAAAACAATTTTCAGCATTTAAAAGGCACCGTACTTTTAATACTAGTCCTTTTAGTTATTGCTGAAATAATATGGAGCTGGAGTACCAATAAAAAAACGTACGAATTAAAAGATACTTTTGCTAATATTTCAATTTTTATAGGTTTTCAAATTTCTAAACTACTGTTTTTTGGCTTACAATATAGTTTTCTAAACTATTTAGCTAACTATTCAATTCTAAAATGGAACACCACAAAATTCACCTTTTTACTAACTCTTCTATCTGTTGATTTTGTGTATTATTGGTATCACAGACTTTCTCATAAAATACATTTTTTATGGGCTTTCCATCTCATACATCATTCAAGTTTATGTATGAATTTAACCGTATCGTACAGGTTAAATTGGCTAAATACCATACTTACCCCTTTTGTACTAACACCACTTGTTTTAATTGGATTTCCTATAGAATATATTATTTTATCATTTGCAATAAACTTATTGTTTCAGTTCTTTTTACACACTGAAGCGGTCGGTAAACTTGGAATTTTAGAAGGCATTTTGGCAACACCTTCGGCACACAGAGTACATCACGGATCTAATGCTGTTTATATTGATAAAAATTTTGGAGGCATATTAATGATTTGGGACAAACTTTTTGGAACGTATCAAAAAGAAACAGAAACTCCGGTTTACGGTACTACCAAAGGTTTTATCAGCAACAATCCATTTGTTTTAAACTTTAAAGGTTTTGTCGATTATTTTAAAGGAAAAATGGATTACAAAGGCTAATAGTTAGTTCACCCTTAAAAAAGTCAGTCTCAACGTTTTTACTAAAACATACAATATCAAATAGAAATACTTTAGCATAAACTTTAAATATTAAAATCATGAAAACACCAATTTTAAATTCAGTATTATTAAAAAACAAAATGCTTTTAATTGCATTTGCAATCTTATCCATTACACTAATTTCTTGTGATGATGATGATAATAACACAACACCAACAGCTGTAGAAATTTCTGAAGATGAAGCTGCTGAAGCTATTTCAATGGCAGTTACTCCTGATACCGGCGGAATGGTAGAACAAAGTATGGAAGCTATCTACATTGTAGAAGGTAATGTTGATACCTCAGGGAAATCTACTGACTCTCAAAAAAGCTATGATTACGAATGTGGACAAGAATATACTTCTACCTATATTAGATCAAACGATTCCGGAAACTTTACATACAACGTAAACTATATATGGAGTTGGATGCTTACTTGTGATGAAGAAGGTAATCCTTCTGAATTCAATTTTCAATTAGATGGTACAGGCTCATATACATCTCCAAGGATGTCTTCAAGCGATACTAATGCAGCCACGATTAACATTACCAGTTTAGACGAGGCTCAAAGTGTGTATATTTTAAATCAAGAATATACCAGAGAAGGAACACAAGAATCTTTTGTGAGAAATCAAAATAGTTTTACAAGTTCAATCAACTTAAAAACGAGCAATCTTGAAGTTTTAAAAGCAAACCACAACATAACTTCCGGAACAATTACAGCAAGCTTTACAGGAGAATCTTCTAATGGAAATACCTACAACTTTTCAGGTGAAATAGTTTTTACGGGCAACCAAACAGCAACTTTAACCATGGGCAGTGGTAATACTTATAATTTAGCTTGGTAGCTAATTAGGTTAGTTTAGTTTTAAGTTGATTTTAGCATGGATACAAAACCCTATATCCATGCTTTTTTTATGAAATTAACACGCTAAAAAAAATAAAAATCTTAAAAGAAAAAAAAGATTAAAATATTCAATAAAAAATTTGGTTATTATTTTTAAAGTAATTTAATTTGTAGCCGCAAAAAAGCCGATGTAGCTCAGCTGGCTAGAGCAGCTGATTTGTAATCAGCAGGTCGTGGGTTCGAGTCCCTCTATCGGCTCAAAAAAGCCTCTTCATTTGAAGAGGTTTTTTTTATCTAATTTTTTCAAAAGAATTCTTTTAAATTGATACATTTGCTTATCCTTTTTTCTGAAACAGTCCAAAAGCCGACATAGCTCAGTTGGTAGAGCAGCTGAATCGTAATCAGCAGGTCGTGGGTTCGAGTCCCTCTATCGGCTCAAAAAAAAATACAAACTCATTTTATCCTATTTTTAATTCATTAAATTTGCAATAAATTAAACAAAACCTTTAATATGCTAATAATTGGGATTGCCGGAGGAACAGGAAGCGGAAAAACTACTGTTGTAAATCAAATTTTAAATGAATTACCTGCTGATGAAGTTTGTGTTATTTCACAAGATTCATACTATAATGCTACCGAAAATTTATCGTATGAAGAACGTACCAAAATAAATTTTGATCACCCTAAAGCAATTGATTTCGAATTACTTGTAGATCATGTAACTCAATTAAAAAAAGGAAATATAATTGAACAACCTGTATATTCTTTTGTAACTCACAACAGAATTAAAGATACATTGGTAACACATCCAAGAAAAGTTGTTATTGTAGAAGGAATTTTAATTTTTAACAGTAAACAATTAAGAGATTTGTTTGATATTAAAATATTTGTGCATGCTGATGCCGATGAACGTTTAATTAGACGTATAAGACGCGATATTGAAGAACGAGGCCGAGATATAAACGAAGTATTAAATCGTTACCAAAACACACTAAAACCTATGCATCAGCAATTTATAGAGCCCACAAAAAGTTATGCCGATATAATTATTCCTAACGATAGATATAATACAGTAGCGGTAGATATCGTTAGAACTGTAATTAGCCACAAACTGTAGTTTATGACATTTAAGCAATTCGCAAATAAACCAATCATAAAGTTTATTACTAACAGATATGTAATAATACTTTCTGTTTTTATTGTATGGATGGCTTTTTTTGATGAAAATTCATTTCTTAATCATAGAGAATTAGATAAAGAAATACATAAGCTTAAAAATGAAAAAGAGTATTTCAAATCTCAAATCGAACAAGATAAAGAGCTTATAAAAAAACTTGAAGACAAAGAAAAATTAGAAAAGTTCGCCAGAGAACAATACCACATGAAAAAAGAGAATGAAGAAATATACATTATTGAGTATGACACCTTGCCTAAAAAATAGCTATATTTATTTACCGGAATAAACAAACAAAACCGCTCATATTTCAATATTATTTCAGAGTTTTGTTTAAATACTATTTATATGAGTAACTTAATTACAACCGATTTTGAACCAAGTTCTGCTGCAGCTTGGAAACAAAAAATACAATTTGATTTAAAAGGTGCTGATTATAATGAAACTCTTTTAACTAAAACTCTTGAAGGTATTACTATAAAACCTTTTTATCATTCAGACGATTTTGAGAAATTAGAAATTCCAACTTCTGATACTGATTTTAAAATTTGCGAAAAAATTACTGTTACCAATGAAGTTGAAGCCAATAAACAAGCTTTAGATGTAATTAAAAGAGGTGCAAACTCTCTTAAATTTATTTCAAAACAACCTTTTAATATCACCAACTTATTCAAAAACCTCTTACATAAAAATATCGATTTTCAGTTTCAGCTAGAATTTCTTTCAGAAGAATTTTGTATTGAACTTTCAGAATTTCTTAAAAACGAAACTGTATTTTTAAACATTGATATTGTTGGTGATTTAGCACAAAGCGGTAATTGGTATAAATCTTTAAATGAAGATTTTAAAAAGTTAGAACATATTCTCGCTAAAACTTCAACAACTCATCATACTTTAAGCGTTAATACTCAAATTTATCAAAATGCAGGAGCCAATACAGTACAACAAATTGCTTACGCATTAGCACATGCTAATGAGTATTTAACTAAATTTGGTGGAGAAATCTCACATAAAATTCAGTTTAATTTTGCCATTGGCAGCAATTATTTCTTTGAAATTTCAAAAATAAGAGCCTTTAAATACTTATACAATCTCATTTTAAAAGAATATAATACAAGTTGTAATGCTACAGTTTTTGCTGAACCTAGCATCCGCAATAAAACATTATACGATTATAATGTTAACTTACTTAGAACTACAACTGAAAGTATGAGTGCTATTTTAGGCGGAGCTAATACAATTTCGAATTGTTCGTATGATGTCCTTTTCAAAAAACCAAACGAATTTGGAACAAGAATAGCACGAAATCAATTATTAATTTTGAAAGAAGAAAGCTATTTTAAAAATGCTCAATACATAGTAAAAGATTCGTACTACATAGAATCTATTACTCTACAAATCGCAGAAAAAGCATTGGTATTATTTAAAGAAATTGAAAAAAGTGGTGGTTTTTTACATCAGTTAAAAGAAGGAACCATACAACGTAAAATAAAAGAAAATACTCAAAAAGAACAAGCCCAATTTGATGCTTGTGAATTAGTTTTATTGGGAACCAACAAATACCCTAATGAACAAGATTTGATGAAAAATGAAATGGAAACTAACCCATTTAAAGAAAAAAAAGCTATAAAAACATTAATAATTCCAATAACACCAAAACGCTTATCAGAAAAATTGGAACAAAAAAAATTGAAAAATGAAGCGTAAAGATTTTTCAAAACTAGAAATTAGAACTCAAAATAAAAAAGATATTTCATTTGAGCACGAAAACTTTATTGCAGGTGTAGCACCAAATTTAAGAGGTCCATATTCTACTATGTATGTACGCAGACCTTGGACAATTAGGCAATATGCCGGATTTTCAACAGCTGAAGAAAGCAATGCTTTTTACAGAAGAAATTTAGCTGCCGGGCAAAAAGGTTTATCTGTTGCTTTTGACTTGGCTACACACCGCGGTTACGATTCGGATCACGAACGTGTGCAGGGCGATGTTGGAAAAGCCGGTGTGGCCATTGATTCTGTCGAAGACATGAAAATGTTGTTTGACCAAATTCCGCTAGACCAAATGTCGGTTTCAATGACGATGAATGGCGCCGTTTTGCCTATTTTGGCCTTTTACATTGTGGCCGCAAAAGAGCAAGGCGTTGCTGAAAAATTATTGGAAGGCACCATTCAGAACGATATTTTGAAAGAATTTATGGTGCGCAACACCTACATTTATCCGCCAACGCCCTCCATGAAAATTATCGCTGACATCTTTGAATATGCCAGCAAAAATATGCCAAAATTCAATTCGATTTCTATTTCGGGGTATCATATGCAGGAAGCCGGCGCCACACCCGAAATTGAATTGGCATATACATTAGCCGATGGTTTAGAGTATTTAAGAACAGGTATTGCAAGCGGTATGGATATTGACTCTTTTGCTCCTCGTTTATCTTTCTTTTGGGCAATTGGAATGGATCATTTCAGCGAAATTGCAAAAATGAGAGCAGCACGTATGTTGTGGGCAAAAATTGTGAAGCAATTTAATCCAAAAAACTCAAAATCACTCGCATTACGTACGCATTGCCAAACCAGTGGTTGGAGCTTATCAGAACAAGATCCTTTTAATAATGTTGCAAGAACGGTAATAGAAGCTATGGCAGCAGCTTTTGGGGGAACTCAAAGCCTCCACACAAACGCTTTAGACGAAGCCATTGCTTTACCAACCGATTTTTCGGCAAGAATTGCCCGAAATACACAAATTTATATACAAGAAGAAACTCAAATTACTAAAACTGTTGATCCTTGGGCAGGCTCTTCTTTTGTTGAAAAAAGAACCGAAGAAATTATGAATAAAGCCTGGGAATTGCTTCAAGAAGTTGAAGAACTTGGCGGAATGACCAAAGCGATTGAACAAGGTATTCCAAAAATGCGTATTGAAGAAGCCGCCGCTAAAAAACAAGCAAGAATTGACAGCAATCAGGATACAATTGTTGGTGTAAACAAATACAAATTAACCGAAGAAGATCCTTTACAAATTTTAGAAGTTGATAACGAAGCTGTTAGAAAGTCTCAAATTGTACGTTTAAATAACTTAAAAGCTACTAGAAATAGCGAAGAAGTTAATATTGCACTTAAAAATTTAACAATTTGTGCAAAATCAGGTGAAGGAAATTTATTAGATTTGGCTGTAATTGCAGCTGAAAAAAGAGCTACATTAGGTGAAATTTCAAGTGCTTTAGAAGAAGTATTTGGAAGGTATAAAGCAACTATAAAATCAATTTCGGGCGTGTACAGTAAAGAAATTAAAAATGATAAAGACTTCAATAAAGCAAAAGATTTAGCTAATCAATTTGCTGAATTGGAAGGAAGAAGACCTCGAATTATGATTACCAAATTAGGTCAAGATGGCCACGATAGAGGTGCAAAAGTCGTTTCATCCGGTTATGCCGATTTAGGTTTTGATGTTGATATTGGACCATTATTTCAATCACCTCAGGAAGCTGTAAAACAAGCTGTAGAAAATGACGTTCATATATTAGGAGTTTCATCTTTAGCTGCCGGACATAAAACACTTGTTCCTCAAGTAATTGCTGAGCTTAAAAAATATGGAAGAGAAGATATTATGGTAATTGCCGGAGGAGTAATTCCGACTCAAGATTATCAATTTTTATTTGATGCCGGTGTGGTTGGTGTTTATGGTCCCGGCACAAAAATATCAAAAGCTGCTATTGAAATATTGAATATATTAATTGAAAGTATTAACTAAAACTAAAAAAATGAAAAACATTCTTAAAACACTTATAATTTTAACTATTACAACGGGTTGTGCTCAAAATTCAGAAGAATTAAATATTGGTGATATTGCTCCTGATTTTAATGGAACTGACAGTGAAGGTACACAGTGGGCATCTAAAGATGTTTCAACCGATTTTTTAGTAGTTTATTTTTATCCTGCTGCTATGACCGGTGGCTGTACTAAACAAGCATGCGCTTATAGAGATGATAAAGCTTCGTTTGATAAAATGGGCGTAACTGTTATTGGAGTTAGTGGCGATGAAATTGAGGGTCTAAAACATTTTAAAGAATCGTATCAATTAAATTTTCCTTTGTTATCTGACAGTGAAGGTAAAATTGCCAAAAAATTTGGAGTTCCCGTAAGTGATGGCGGAACATTTGAAGCCGGTAATTTTTTATTAACAAGAGGAGTTACTACGCAAAGATGGACTTTTGTTTTAGATAAAAACAAAAAAGTAATTTATAAAAATTCAAATGTAAATGCTGAAGAAGACAGTAAACAAGTAAAAAACATTATTGAAAAATATAAAAGTTAAAACCAAAAAAAAGTCCCGTTTTGAACGGGACTTTTTTTAAAACACCTTTTTACTTTGTATGATATCCTTGTAAAGCTTTTTTAAAGTACACACCTTGACGTGATGGTGTGTAATTCCAATCGGTGAATAACATTGGAGCCCATTCCGGATCAAAAACCCAAACAGTATAAGAAATACCTCTTTCATCAGCATATTTAGTAATTGCATCGCCATAAGACTCATCACTAATTACAGGCACGTGCGCACCTTCATCATCAGCACCACAAAAACCCATTTCTGATAAAATTAGTGGATATTTTTCTCCAGCAAACCCCCAATCTTCCGTCCATTGTAGTTCCCATGGTTTTTCTCTTTTTTGAGGATATGGATGACTCACATAACCAATTCCTTCTGCAGCAATCGGATTTTCTTTTAAAGGAGATAAATCGTATCCCCAATTAAAACCTGCAACTAAAGGAACTGCATTGCAACCATTCTCTCTAATTACTCCAATTAATTTTTCAACAATAACTTTCCACTCATTCCAAGTACATTCACCTAACTGTCCGTTATAGGTTGTTGGTTCATTAAAAATTTCAAAAAAAGCAACTGTATTATTTCCTTTATATCTTTTGGCCATTGTACGCCAAAAATCTTCAGTTTCTTCCATTGAAGTTTCATACATAGGCATAAAATATTTATTATCTTTTAAATTACCTATACTGTGCCAATCTATAATAACATAAATACCAACTTCTGTAGCCCATTTTATACCATCATCCATTAACTTTAAATATGCCTCTTTTCCACGTTCTCTCCATGCTTTTGGATGAACCGGAAAACGCGTAATTGTAGCTCCCCAATTCTTCATTTCTTGAAAATACTCAATACCCCAATGACCGTCTTTTTCTAATTTATCAGGATCACTGGCATCTAATCCTCTAAAAACAATAGGAGTTGCATCTGCAGTTACAAATGAGTTCCCTTTTACGCTAATTTTTGACAGTTCAAGTTTTATAGGTGTTGAATTTTCATCTACTAAGGCTTTTTTAGCCTTATCATCACAAGATGTAAACAATAGTAAGAATACTGAAACTAATTGTAATAAAATTATTTTTTTCATAATTGATTTTATTCTATATTCAACATAGTTAATAAGGCTTACAGTAAACATTAATAACTACGCAAAACATAATTATTTATTTAAAATTTAACTACTCAAATGTACTTAAATAATAACTTTCTATAAATAATTTTACTATTTATTTTAGTGATGTAAAAGGTGTTTTTTTTCTTTTTCTAAGGATTCTTCTTTCAGCATTTTACGTAATAAAAACATTAATATAACAGCTAAAAATCCAAATCCTCCCATCAAAAACCAATTTGCAGTATAGCCAAATCTGTCTATAATTTCCATACCTGTTTTCGCACTAAATATATGTGCAAGCGAAAATGCCATTGTATACAATGCCATATAACGGCCTTCTTTACCTATTGGAGCTCTGTTCATAGCAAAATTATTTGTAAATGGAAATGCCAACATTTCTCCAACAGTTATAAGTAACATGCTTATAATTAATATACCAACCCAAGTTGTACTATTTAAAACAATAAAACTTAAAGCAAGTAAAACTAAACTCCAAGTAATAATCTTCATTCTATCTAACAAGGTTTTTTCTATATAATGAATTAAAGGCATCTCAATCAAAAATATTAAAAACCCATTAAGAGACAGTATTAATCCTATTTGAACTTCAGTTAACTTATGAACTTCACTATAAAACAACGGTATTGTTGTAAAAAGTTGTAAAAAAATTAAACCCATTAAAAAAATTACTGCTAAAAAAACCCAATAAAGTTTATCTTTATATACTGAAAGTACCACATTTAAACTCTCCAAATTAGTTTCTGTTTTTTTAGGCTTATATTGTTTACGGTCTAATACAATTCTCATCAAAATTATAGCCGCAATACATGTAAGTCCATCAACCCAAAAAAGTCCGGAATAACTTAAAGTCGCTATTATTAAACCTCCTAAAAATGGCCCGAATGAAAATCCTAAATTTATTGCTAAACGAATTAACGTTAATGACCTTGTTTGATTTTCAGGTTTGCTGTAGGCTTTTAATGAAACGAACATGGCAGGTCTAAAAGTATCTGCAACTGTCATTGTTAAAAATATTCCAATTGCAAATCCTGCAAACGACGTAATAAACTGCAATCCAATAAACAAAAATCCAGTAACCAAAAGACTCCAAAACATTACCGTGTAAAAACCAATTTTATCTGTAAGTTTTCCTCCCAACCACGAACCTAATAAAGAACCAACTCCAAAACTACTCATAATCCATCCCACTTCTGAAAAACTCATATGTAAGTCTTCTGTTAAATATAAAGACATAAATGGTAATACCATTGTACCGGCTCTATTAATAAATGTTATTAAAGCCAACCACCAAACCTCTTTTGAAAGTCCTTTAAATGATTCTTGGTAGCTATTAAATGCTCTTTTTATCATATTTAAAATGTAAAAACCCAGCTCTAAGCCGGGTTTATATATAAATTTATTAATTGTAATAATTATATCATAAATATCCGGCAATATTAAATAACCACTTGTGCACAGATTTGATTTTGGTATAATTATTCATGTTTATCTTATTTCTATACCAAAACTACAAAAATTTTTAACATAAAATTTTATTTAATTTTCTTAACTGTTATTTTATTGTTATTATTTAGTATTAGTATAAATATTCTATTTTTACATAAATTCAAATTCTTAAAAATGAAAAAAATTGTTACTCTTACTGTTATTTTACTAACATTTATTACTACCAGTTGTGGTTCTATGTACACATTTAATCGATTTTATAATAACCATAAAAACGATATGAATTCTACAGCATTTCAATTACCACGATTTATGACTAATATTTTAAGTGGTATGTCGCCTGAAATTAATTCGTTTTTTACCAATGTATACGATTTTAAATACATTACTATTGATAACATCAATCCTGTAAATCTTCAAAAAATAAATACTGAAATTAATATGATAACAAGTTCTAATTTTACTGATATTGTTAGAAGCAATCAAGAAAGCAACAGATTGGTAATCTCCGGAAAAGAATATCAAGGAATTGTTAAAGAACTTGTATATTATAAAATGGACGGAAACAAAATAAATGCTTTTTATTTGAAAGGAAATTTTAATACCAATACAATTAAACAACTTTCAGAAAAAGGTGAATTTGATGCCTTTACAACCAAATTACAACTTCAACCAACAAATACTATTATTCCAAACACTATACAATAAAATGAAACATATTTTAATTTTTACCTTTTCTATTTTCTTTATGAGCTGTAACTCGCAAACAAAAAGTTATGAAGATGAAATTAAACAATTTCAATATGAATTAAATACAGAATTTGCCGATAAAGATAAATCTCCATTAACAGAAGAAGGTTTTAAACTATTCAAGGGCTTAGATTTTTTTGAAATTGACAGAAATTACAGAGTTGAAGCCGAATTTACATTAACACCTAACACACCAATATTTGAAATGCAAACAACAACTGATCGTTTGCCTTTATACAGAAAATACGGTATTGTAAAATTTACTTTAAATGGAAGAGAATTCAAACTAAGCATATACCAAAATCAAAACTTAATAACAACCGTTGAGTATGCAAATTACTTATTTTTACCTTTTAACGATTTAACTAATGGAACTTCAAGCTATGGCGGTGGACGGTATATTGATTTAGAAATTCCTGAAAAAGAAAGTAGAACTATTATTATCGATTTTAATAAAGCGTATAATCCATATTGTGCATACAATCATAAATATTCGTGCCCTATTCCTCCAAAAGAAAATGATTTAGACATTGCTATACCTGTTGGTGTTAAATTATACAATAAACAACTTTAAAAAGAAAAGCCTGCCCAAATTTTATTGAGCAGGCCAAAAAACCTAAAATAATAATTAACAAAAAATATTTTTATAAGGATAGTATAAATACTAAATAAGCATCTTCTGTATCAGGGTTAAATATTGCTGATGCCGATGCTCCTAAACTAAATGACTCTGTAATTTTAACCCAAGTTGCAGCTGTCATGCCGAACTCCCTTTGTTTAGAGCATATTGGTAATTTTTAATTTCCAGTTTGTGTACTACGGATTTTTTTGTAAAAGGCTGTTTTTTTATTTTTAGGGAGGTGTA
>NZ_JAAZUI010000160.1 GCF_012524075.1 Lutibacter sp. B1 | reverse complement strand
CTCGGTTGGTTCTATCAAAGTATCATCGTTGATTAAAACTTCTATCTCTTTGGTCTCTCCTGTATTTCCTGTAAAAGTTAGTGTTGCTGATTGTACTGTATAATCATCCTCTGCTATCGCTGTACCATCGGCTGTTTGGTAATCTACTGTAAAACCTCCCTGTACATTGCCTGTTAAGGTTACTTGAACTGTCGCTGTACCATCACCTTCGTTAACCGTAATATCACTGATGGTTAGTCCATTGCCTGCACCTCCGTCATTGTCCTCAATAGTTATCTCTCCTTGTGAATCATTGATACCTATCAGCGTCGTGCTCAAATTACTCAAGTTCACATACAAACTCTCAGTCGGTTCTATCAAAGTATCATCTGCTATTGAAACTGTAATTGGATGACTCTCTTCGGTAGTGCCTGCAAAGGTTAGCGTACCTGATTGTGATTGATAATCATCCTCTGCTATCGC
>NZ_JAAZUI010000159.1 GCF_012524075.1 Lutibacter sp. B1 | reverse complement strand
CGTTAGCTAAAATAACGTGCGAAGAACTCGGCTGAGAGATTTTTCTTCAAAAATAATGATTTATTAAAGCTGAAAATTAGTCCGATTTTGAGCACTATTCCGGAATGAGTTTTTGATTTATTTTTCTTCTAAAACTAAATTTCTGCTACGGCTGAGATTTTCTCTGAGAACTCTTCTCTCCTATTTTATCATCCTGCTAAATTGAGAAATTTAATGAGTTGAATTCGTTGAGTTGAGTTTCGTTTCGTGGGAGTTTTTCTCTTATTTTTAGTTTTCTAAGCTAATTTTCTTCTAAACCGATAAAAACAAACTCGTTTGAATGATTTTTAGATTGTTTTAGTTGCTTTTTATCATTTCTACTAAACCGAAAAATTCATCAATGATTGATTTTTTTAGATATTTCATTTTCTCTTTATAATTAATACTAAACTTGATAAATAAAACTCAAAAGATTGATTTTCTGATTG
>NZ_JAAZUI010000158.1 GCF_012524075.1 Lutibacter sp. B1 | reverse complement strand
TGTATGTTGTTGAAGAAAAGGAACGAGTGTTGAATTCAGTAGAAGCGTTGAAAAATAATCGATTAAAAGAGTTGGGAGATTTAATGTATCACACACACGAGGGTTTACAACATTTATATGAAGTAAGCTGTCCGGAATTGGATTTTTTAGTTGATTTTTCAAGACAATACAATGAAGTTATTGGCGCACGTATGATGGGTGGCGGTTTTGGAGGATGTACCATAAATATAATTCATAAAGAAGCTGTAGAAGAATTTATTGAAGCAGCATCAGAAGCATATTTTAAAAAATTCAATATAAAATTAACAGCTTTTGAAGCAAATCCTAGTGAAGGAACAACAATTATAAATAATTAACTATACATAAATTTATTATGACAGCAGGTTTTAGTATTTGGGACTACTTAATTTTTATAGCATATGCCGTATTAATATTAGGGGTCGGTTTATGGGTGTCAAGAGACAAGAAAGGGCATCAAAAAAATGCAGAAGATTA
>NZ_JAAZUI010000016.1 GCF_012524075.1 Lutibacter sp. B1 | reverse complement strand
TATGCTTCAAGAGAATTTAGAAAAATCATCAAGTCTAATTCTTTGATTACACAATCTATGAGTAGAAAAGCTAATTGTTGGGATAATGCAGTGGCAGAATCCTTCTTTAAAACATTAAAAATCGAACTAATCTATGGAAATCAATATAAATCAATTGAACAAGCTAAAACTAGCATTTTTGAGTATATAGAAATATGGTATAACAAAAAACGTCTACACTCTTCTTTGGGATATAAAACCCCTTATGAAGTAGAACAAGAATTTTATCAATTTAAATATGTAGCTTAGGTCTTAAAAAAATTGTCCGACTTTTTGTTGCAAGTCCAGTTTGTGTGAGCATTTTGCCTCCAACAGCTACTTCAAGTACATTTTGAACAGCATCAATAGTTAAACCATAACGCGCAATTTTTTCTCGGTTAATGTCAATTAACAAATATGGTTTTCCAACAATTCTATCTGCAAAAACAGCTTCTTTTTTAATACCAGGAATTTGTTTTAAAACAGTTTCCAATTCCAACCCAAAAGCTTCAATTTGCTGTAAATTTTGCCCTTTAATTTTTATGCCCATTGGAGCGCGCATTCCTGTTTGTAGCATTATTTGTCGCGTTTCAATAGGTTGTAGTTTTGGAGCAGAAGTAATGCCCGGTAATTTGGTACTTTTTACAATTTCATTCCAAATATCATCGGCAGATGTTATATTTTTTCTCCAGTTTCTGTAATATTCACCTTTATTGTCAACTATAAGTTCTTTAGCTTCTATTTTTGTTCCTGAAGAGATAAATGCTCCCGATTCTGTTTCAAATAAACCATCTTTATTCACCTTAAATTTTAAACGTTTACCATTTTCATCTAATTTATATTCAGGATAATAAAGAATGATGTTTTCATACATAGAAAGTGGAGCAGGATCTAAAGCACTTTCTACTCTTCCGGCTTTTCCAAGGACCGATTTTACTTCCGGAATGTTGGCAACAGCCATATCTAATTGTTGCAAAACTCGTTTGTTTTCGGCAATTCCGGAGTGTGGCATTGATGTAGGCATCAGTAAAAATGAACCTTCATTTAAAGCCGGCATAAATTCTTTTCCGGTATGTTTCCAAATCGAGATTCCTAAAACAACAATGATTGCAGGAATACTTAAAAACAACAATTTATTTGCTAATGCCCAAGTTAAAATTCGAACATAATACTTTCTGAAAAGCGTAAATAATCCCAGCAATCCAAAACACACAAAACTTACAAGTATCAGGTTTAAAAACAATGAATTTTCAACACCTAAGGGTCTCCAATAAATACTTAGTAAAACAATAATTGTGAGTACACTTATTACTATGTTTATAAGCTCTTCTGTTTTTTGGTTTTCTTTATAATGAAGTAATTTGAATTTTTTTAAAATAGGATAAATGGTAAAAGCAACTAAAGCAAATCCAATATAATAACCACTTATAATTCCATAAATTCCTAAAACTGCAAGAAAAATGTTTAGAATTATTTTTCCTTTTTTAAGATTCGATTTCCATCCAAATAACCAAGCGGCAAAAGGAGGAATTAAAAACAGAGCAATAAGTAGTGAAGCTGTTAACGCCATAGTTTTGGTAAATGCCAATGGGCGGAATAATTTTCCTTCGGCACCAATCATTGTAAACACAGGTATAAAACTGATAATGGTTGTTAAAACCGCAGTTATTATTGCACCTGAGACTTCAGTTGTTGCATTATAAACAATTGTATTTATGGGTTTTTTAGTTGTATCCTCATCAATATGCCGAATGATATTTTCTGAAAGGATTACACCAACATCAACCATTGTTCCAATAGCAATGGCAATACCCGAAAGCGCTACAATATTGGCATCTACATTAAATGCTTTCATTGCAATAAACACCATTAAAACTGCAATGGGCAATAATCCTGAGATGAGTATAGAAGCCCGTAAATTAAATACCATAACCACAATTACCAAAATGGTAATTAAAATTTCTAAAGTTAAGGCTTCATCTAAAGTGCTGAGCGTTTCTTGTATAAGTTCAGTTCTATCGTAAAAAGGAACGATAGTTAATTGCGAGGTTCTTCCATCTTTCAATACTTTTGAAGGTAATCCGTTACTTATTTCGGCTATCTTATTTTTAAGATTTGTAATCACTTCCATAGGATTAGCACCATAACGCGCTACAACAACACCTCCAACAACCTCAGCACCTTCTTTGTCTAAAATACCCCTGCGTTCAGCCGGACCTAAAGATACTTTTGCAATATCTTTTACTAAAATAGGTGTATAATTTTCTGACGTTACAACGGTATTTTCAATGTCATTGATTGATTTTACGTAGCCTAAGCCTCTAATTAAATATTCAACGTTGTTAATTTCAATGGTTTTTGCGCCAATATCTTTGTTAGATTTTCTAACAGCATTTACCACTTGTTGTAAAGAGATATTATATTCTTTTAAAACATCAGGATTTACATCAATTTGATATTCTTGTACAAGTCCTCCAATAGAAGCTATTTCTGAAACGCCTGAAGTTGAAGACAAGCCGTATTTTACATAATAATCTTGAATACTTCGTAACTCTTGTAAATTCCATCCACCGGTAACATTACCATTTTTATCACGTCCTTCTAAAGTGTACCAAAATATTTGTCCTAATCCTGTAGCATCAGGACCTAAGCTTGGTTGTACATCAGCAGGTAATAAACCGTTAGGTAACGAATTCAATTTTTCTAAAATGCGACTTCTACTCCAATAAAATTCTACATTTTCTTCAAAAATGATGTAGATACTAGAGAAACCAAACATAGAGGAGCTTCTTATGGTTTTTACACCCGGAATACCCAATAATGAAGTGGTTAGCGGATAGGTTATTTGATCTTCAATATCTTGTGGTGAACGCCCATTCCATTTGGTGAAAACAATTTGCTGATTTTCTCCAATATCAGGAATGGCATCAACGGCAACAGGATTTCTTGGGAAACTTCCTGTGTCCCAATTAAAAGGTGCGGTTGAAATTCCCCAGCCAACAAATAATACAAGTAATAAAACCGCAACTAATTTGTTTTCTATTAAAAATTTAATGCTTTTGTTTAGCATAATTAATTGATTTTAAAGTTTTTGAAAAGTGTTGTTTGGCAAGTGTAAACAACAAAATAATCCCATATTAGCAGATAACTAATTGGGTTTTAATCAATAAGACGTAAAATCAAATTAAAAATACTTGGTCAAGTGTTTGAATATCCTTGACTATAAATGGTGGAGAGTAATCTTTAAAAGGAATGATATTTTCTTCTAATCCTTCAAATAAATTAAGGTATGAATGTATAAATGAAGTTATGAATAACTGTTGATTAAAAGTCAATTTAGAAAAATCGATTTTTAAATTACTTTGACCTTCAAATTGTTGTACAGTATCTTTACAGCAATTACTTTTTTCAAGTGAACAGCCATCTACCGGAGCTTTATTTCCCATTTCCATACCGCAAGTTTCAGCTTTTGAAAAAAGACCAATATCAACTAAGTGATCACCACAAAAGTGCTCACTAATTGTAAATGACATTGTAGAAAATATAACTACAAAAGCCATTGAAATTGACAGTATTTTTGTAAAAAAATGTTTCATAAGGTTATGCAAATGTATAAAATTTGAAATAACAAAGTAATTAATAGAAAGTTAAAAAATAACTTAAATAATTATTCTTGTAAAATAAAAGTACATAGTAATTATCTTTTTTGACATTCCTACGAAGGCAGGAATGATAGGTTTATAATCAGCCGTTTAAATCAAACTCACTTTCAAAAAGATAAAATAATTAAGAATTACTGCAAAATTTACATGCCAAATAATAGTCTAATTATCATTTTTGAAGTTGAAATACAGCTTATAAATTTAACATAAAACTAATAAGTAGCTTTAAACCGTAACTGTAAGGTAATTTTTAGTTAAGTGTGGCATAACATATACAAGGTACTTTTATTATTTAAAAATCACTTAATTCAAAACTTTATACGAAATGAAAAACAACTACTTTTTTATAGTATTTTATTTTATTGGCTTTTTTACTTTAACAGCTCAAAATACAGGAATACTAAAAGGAAATATTAAAAGTGAACAAAATGAGCCTATAATTGGTGCCAATGTAATAATCAAAAATTCATCTTTTGGAACTGTTTCTGATGAAGAAGGAAATTATCTTATTAAAAACCTAAAAAAAGGTACATATCAAATAGAAATTTCATATTTAGGATTTGATACAATTACCAAAAATGTTGTTATAGGAGATGGAGTAACTATTCAGGATTTTACGTTATCAGAAAGTTCATTTTTACTTGAAGGTGTAATGGTTACAGCTCAAAAAAGAGAACAACGCAATAAAGATGTACCAATTGCAATAACTTCGTATGGAAGTGATTTTATCAATAATAACAATACGTTTGAATATGATAGTTTTTCTGAATATGTACCTGGATTTCAGGTTCAAATACAAAGTGTTAATAATCCCGGAATTGTAGTAAGAGGTATTACAAGTGATGATGGAGATTCAAGAGTTGAGCCAAGAGTTTCTATATTTCAAGATGGAGTTTCTATAAGTAAATCAAGAGGATCGGTTGTAGAATTGTATGATATAGAAAGAGTTGAAGTATTAAAAGGTCCGCAAGGTACATTATTTGGACGAGGAGCTCAAATAGGAGCAATGCACATTATTCAAAATAAAGCAAAAGATGAAACTTCAGGATTTTTAAAATTGGGTTATGGTAATGAGAATCAGTTTTTGGCTACAGGTTATTTTAATACTCCTATAACTGATAAGTTGTTTTTTAGAGCTGCTGGTATTTATAATGCGAGAGATGGATTTATTAAAAACATTTCCGGTGGAGATTTAAATGGAAAAGAAACATTGGCTTTTAGAGGTGCTTTTAAATATTTAATTTCTGAAAAAACTACACTTGATTTAATTGGTAATTGGCAAAAAGATACACCTCCGGGAACTTCTTTTAAAAGTGGATTGTATGCTCCAACAGGAGGCGATACAGACCCAACTACCTTTGCAGATTTAGAAAGAGGTAAAGAACTTGGACTAGATAGAGAAGTGTATGGCGTTACAGGAATTTTAAAACACAGTTTTAATGATACTTGGGATTTAACGTCAACTACTGCTTACAGAGAATTTGATTCTGATGAAGCTTTTGATGCAGATGGAACTGCTGCACCTGCTTTATTTTTTCACGAAATAGCCGAAGGAAAACAATTCAGTCAAGAATTCAGATTTAATTTTGACAATAAAGATAAATTTAGAGGATTTTTTGGTGCTAATTTTTTCTATGAAGATGGTTCACAAAAAGTGCCTTTTATAACAAACGAGCAAAGTTATGCTGTACTATTATCAGATTTTTTATTAGGAACCAATAATTTTGTAATAGGAGGTACACCAATATTAATACCGGCAATACCAAATGAACCTGCAATATATGGAGCAATAGCAGGAGCACCTTTAAATGAATACAATAAAGAGTCTTATACTAACTTTGGCGAAAATTATTCTAGCGATATTTTTGCCGATGCATCCTATGATGTAACAGATGAATTTACAGTAACTTTAGGATTAAGAGCAACTTGGGAAAATATTAATGCCGGTTATGAAGTGGAAGATGCTGAAACTCCTTCTTATTTAGGATATTTATTAGGAACTTTTCCTAACAACGTGTATGCACCTACAAATGGTAGATTAGATGCAAGTGATAATTTTTTATCTCTTGTAGGTCGTTTTGCTGTTAATTATGATATTTCAGAGAATGTAACCTTATTTGGAAATATAGCTAGGGGAAGAAGACCAAATGTAATTAATGTTGATGCAAACGGAGTTAATGTATTATCTGATGAGATTGTTTGGTCTTATGAAATAGGAGGAAAGTCGTTATTTTTAAATAACAGACTTCAATTTGATTTAAATGCTTATATGTATGATTACAGTCATTTTCAAACAAATATAATCACTTTTGATGAAGTAAATGGACTAGATATGAGACCTGATGATAGTGGTAATGCAACTGCGTACGGATTTGAAACAGCTGTACAATATGCTTTTAGTAAAACAAGTAGTGTTTTTGCAAATTACGGCTATATTGATGCTTCTTTTGACGATAAAGATTCAAAAGGAAATCCACAAGCATTGGCAGGAAATACTTTTAGATTAACGCCTAAACATTCGTTTTCACTTGGTGTAAATTTCAATCCTAAAATTAACGATAATTTGGATGCTTTTGTTAGACCAACATATACCTATAAATCTAAAGTGTTTTTTGAAGAAACAAATCTTCCCGATATTTCTCAAGATGCGTATGGCTTGTTAAATTTTAGAGCAGGATTGGTTTGGAATAAAAAATATGAAATCAATTTTTATATGACTAATGTATTGGACGAAGAATATATTATAGATGCAGGAAATACCGGAGGTTCTTTTGGTATTCCAACTTATATTGCAGGAGCACCTCAATTCTATGGCGTTCAAATATCTGCAAAATTCTAAATTTATTTCTGAATAAATGTTCTCGAAAACAGACAGTTTCTTACAAAGAGATTGTCTGTTTTTTTTGAAATAGAAATGAAATCAATCAACTATTGTATATTTAATTTACTAAGTTTAAAAATTTTGTAGTATCAAAATAAGATATTGAAAATTATAATTTTGAGTATTTTAAGGTTTAAAACACTTATAAATCAATAATATAAGGTGTTTTTTGTGTGAATTTTAGCTTAAATTCTGTAAATTAGTTAATGTATTTTTAAATCTGTTAATTTAATTTACTCATTTATGCTATCAATCAATTTAACCGAAGTCAATAATAAAGAACAAATAGCTAAAGTTATTCATGCAAAAATGGAAAATAACGGTATCAAAAAAAGCGAAATAATTTTAGGAACTAATTTAAGTAAAACAGCGGTAAACAGTGTTTTATGTATTGGTGATTCGGATAATGATTATAGATTTAGTACTTTAATTAAAGTATTGGAATTTTTAAAAATTAAAATTTTTATTGGTAGAAATGACGATTTCAAAAGCAAAGTTTTATCGCTATTTTAAGAAATAGGTTTTTTTAGGTGTTAAAGAATTAATATTTAAACAGAATTACCCTATCTTTAAAGCTTTATTTTAATAGATGAAAATAGTAAAATTCTTATTTTTTATTTCACTTTTTCTTGTGACTATTTTTACAAATGCTCAAGAAACATTACCTATATATTCCGATTATTTGTCAGACAATGTGTATTTAGTGCATCCGGCAGCAGCAGGAATTGGAAATTGTGGTAAAGTTAGAGTTACTGCTCGAAGCCAATGGAGTGGAATAGATGACGCACCTTCTTTACAAACACTAAGCGCACATACACGAATTAATGATAATATGGGAGTTGGATTGATATTATTTAATGATGAAAACGGGTACCATTCGCAACAAGGAGTTCAAGCAACGTATGCTTATCATCTTACTCTTGGTAGATTAGATGAAATAAACCAATTATCCTTTGCTCTTTCGTTAATGGCTGTAAATAACAGTGTAGATGAGAGTAGTTTTACAATACCGGACCCTGTTATTTCTCAAATTACCCAAAGTGAAAGTTATTTTAATGCCGATTTTGGTATGGCTTACCATCTTAAAGGGTTTTTCTCTTATTTTACGGCAAAAAATATTATGTTAAGTGCACGTAATTTATATAATGATGATTACGAATCACTAAATCTGCGTAGATATTTAGTTACTTTAGGCTATTATTTTGGAGAAGGCAGAAGTTTTCAATTAGAGCCTTCAATAATGGCGCAATCTATTGAAAGAACAGGTGAAAAGTTTGTCGATTTTAATATCAAAGCTTATAAAAATATTGCGAACGCACAACTTTGGGCAGCATTTTCGTACAGGCAAGGTTTCGATAATGCAGAGACTGAAGAGTTAAGCTATATTACACCAATTGTAGGTGTAAATTACAAAAACTTTATGGTGTCTTATACTTACACCAAGCAATCAGGAGATATTTTATTTGATGATGCAGGATACCACCAAATTTCTTTAGGTTTCAATTTCTTATGTCGTGAACCTCGAAGAAGCGGTTGTCCTAACATAAACGCATCTTTTTAGAAAACCAACATTATTTTACTATAATACAATTTTAATTTTATAATGATTATCAAAGAATTAAACGGTGTAAAACCACAATTTGGCAACGATTGTTTTATTGCTGAAAATGCAGTAATTATTGGTCAAGTAACAATGGGAGATCAATGCAGTATTTGGTACAATGCAGTTATTAGAGGCGATGTACATTACATAAAAATGGGCAACAAGGTAAATGTTCAAGACGGAGCAGTTATACACGCAACGTATTTAAAATCACCTACAAATATTGGAAACAACGTTTCAATTGGTCATAATGCGTTGGTTCATGGGTGCACAATCCACGATAATGTTTTAATTGGTATGGGCGCTATTGTGATGGACGATTGCATTGTTGAGAGTAATTCCATTATTGCAGCCGGAGCTATAGTAACACAAGGTACTCACATAAAATCTGGTTCTATTTATGCAGGCGTACCGGCAAAAAAAATAAAAGATATAAGCGAAGAATTAATTTCGGGACAAATAGATAGAATTGCCAATAATTATGTAAAATACGCCGGTTGGTATAAATAATTTGGGCGTTTCCCTTCGGGTCAGGCTTTCCACTTTATCTTTTGCTTTGCAAAAGGATATCGTTGCAATCCTTAACGCAAAATGAAGTTAAAACTCCAATTCAGAAATAAAAAAATCAGCGGTAGAATCACTTAAAATTTGTTTCAAAACTTTTTTATCAGTATTAATATAAAATTGATGTGGATGTTTATTTGGAATACCAGCTACTAATTCGTGTTTTTCTAAAATAGCTTTGGTTTGTTTAGCAACTGCCTCACCCGAATCAATAATTTTAATATCATCTCCTATAATTTCTTTTATTTGAGGTATTAAATAAGGGTAATGAGTACAGCCTAAAACCAAGTGATCTATGTTGAAATTCAGCATTGGTTTTAAGTATTTTTCCAACAAGTTTTTCATTTCTTTAGAATCTAATTTTCCTTGTTCAATTAAAGGAACCAACCCATCACCATCTTGTTCAACAGTTGTAATATTTTTAGTGTATTCATTGGCTGTTTTTTCAAACAATTTACTTGCTAATGTTCCTTTTGTTGCTAAAATACCAATGGCTCCTGTTTTACTGTAAAGTGCAGCAGGTTTAATTGCCGGTTCAATGCCAATAAAAGGAATGGTATAATTTTTACGTAAATAATCTATGGCATTAGTTGTTGCAGTATTACAAGCTACAATAATAAGTTTACAACCTTTTGAAATTAATAATTCGGTATTTTTAACGCATAATGAAATAATTTCTTCGGCTGATTTTTCTCCGTAAGGAGCATTTTTACTGTCGGCTAAATAAATAGTATTTTCATTAGGTAGCAATTTTATAACTTCTTTCCAAATAGAAGTACCACCAATGCCGGAATCAAATAAACCAATAGGGCTCTTATCCATTATTTTTCAAAATAATTAAGTTAATTTACAATATAAAAGTATAAAAAAATCCCGCTATTGCGGGATTTAATTTTATATGAAATATTGTTTTATTGGATACCTAATTTTGCTTTTACTGCAGGTAGTAAATCTGTACCATTAGCAACAATTAAAGTAGAAGCTTCTAAAACATATGTATAACCTTGCTCATTTGCAATTTCGTCAATAGCTTTTTTAGCTTTTTCTAAAATTGGCTTTAATTTTTCATCTCTTTTTTTATTAAGATCTTCTCTAGCAATTTGAGATGATTGATATAATTTTTGTTGATCTTGCTGAACTTCAATACTTCTTTGTTGATTAACTTCATCAGTTTGTGAAGCTGCTTCAGCATCATATTTTTTAAGTTTAGCTTCAAGTTTGTCATTTTCAGCTTTCAATTCAGCTTCGTAAGTTTTACTTAATTTTTCTAATTCAGCATTTAATGCTTTGGTTTCAGGCATTAGACTTATTAATAAATCTGTACTAATATGTGCAACTTTTGTTTGTGCTTGTGCAGTATTAAAACCTAATGTTACTATTGCAATTAATAATAAAGTTCTAAATTGTTTCATTTTTTTTCCTAGTTATTTAAATTAATTATTCTCTTTTTTTTCTTCTTTGGCTTTTTTAGCCTCTTCAATTTGTTTAATTCTTTGTTGTCTTTTTTCTTCTATGGCTTTTCTAAGTTCTTCTCTTTTTTTAAGTTTTTCAGCTTTTTGTTCTTCAATTCTTTTTTGTAATTCAGCTTTTCTTGCTTCTCTTTCATCTAATTTTTGTTGAGCTTTTTCATTAACAACAGTTTCATTATCATCATCTTCAACTAATGTATTTTTTACTTTGTTTTGTTTTTCATTTAGAGCATTAACTTTTTTGGCTCTGGTAATTTCTTTGATAACTATATCACTAACATCGTATTGCTTGTTTGAGTAAAGCATTATCAAGTCGCTAGATTTGTCTAAAATAAAATCATATCTTCTTTTAGTTGCTATATCTTGAACAGAATTATATACTAAATCTTGAATTGGCTGTACTAATTGTTGACGTAAAAAAAATAAATCTCCATTAGCACCAAAATAAGCTGCTTGTAATTTTTTTAGTTCTAATTCTTTTATTTGTATATCTTCTTCTTTTTCTTCTATTAATTCTTTGGTTAATAATGGTTTTTCATTATTCAGTTCAGTTTTTAAATTTTCAATTTCTTCTTTTTGCTTGTCAATAGTATTTTGCCAAGTATTTGCTTTTACATTTATTTTAGCTTGAGCTTCAGTATATTCCGGAATATTTTCTAAAATATATTCCATATCAATATAACCAATTCTTTGAGCTTTTTGAGCAATAGCAACAGATGATAAACTCAAAATTAAATATGTAAATAAAAGAACTCTCTTTGCCATAACTACTATGTATTTAGAAAAAACCGTGCCAATTTAAAAATTCATTTACAAATATAACTGATTTAGTTTAAAATTGTTGTCCTATAATGAAGTGAGTTTGCCATCCTGATTTTTGAGTTTCTCCAGGTAACGGATCAAATCCATGTGCAAAGTCAATTCCCAGCAATCCAAATGCAGGCATAAAGATTCTAATTCCTAATCCGGCAGATCTTTTTAATTGGAAAGGATTGAATTCACTAAACCCATCATAAGAATTACCGGCCTCTAAAAATCCTAATGCATAAATTGAAGCAGAAGGTTTTAAGGTAATTGGGTAACGCATTTCCATTTGGAATTTATTATAAACCGTTCCACCATCAATTGAAGATAAACGAGAGTTTTCATATCCTCTTAAAGCAATGGTTTCTCTACCGTCTAGTTGGTATGATGCCATTCCATCACCTCCAACAAAAAATCTTTCAAAAGGAGAATCACCTAATTTATTGTTGTAGTTTCCTAAAATACCAAACTCGGCATTAGACATTAAAACTAAATCTTTTGTTAGTGCAGTGTACCACTTTCCTTTAAAACTTACTTTATAATATTCTAACCATTTATATTTTTCGGCAAGTTCCATGTTATCATAATCTTTATCTTCAAATAAAGAATATGGTATTGTAAGTTTAGCACCTATACTAAAATCGGAACCTGATTTTGGGAAAATAGGGTTTGGACCTGCAGAACTTCTTCCAAAAATAATATTGTAGGAAAGGTTATTTAAATTACCGTTACTAAGTGTTAAAGTACCAATTCTCATTCCATACTCCTTTAAATCGTATAACTGATAACTTATACTTTGAGAAAGTGTAAAATAATCATCAGGCCATTTTAGGCGTTGCCCTAAACCAATAGAAGCTCCAATAATATTTAAACGTTGATCTTTATCAACTTTGTTGGTAGCGTAATTATATCTAAATTGTTTTGAGTTATATATCGAAAATGATAATGATTTTGGTTTTTTACCTCCTAACCATGGTTCAGTAAATGAAAAACTAGATGTAGTGTAGTATCTACTTTTTTGTAATCGTAGCGATAATGTTTGTCCGTCCCCCATTGGTAAAGGACGGTATGCTTTTTTATTGAAGATGTTACGGACTGAAAAGTTATTGAATGATAAACCTAAGGTACCTATAAATGAGTTTCCTCCATAACCACCTTGTAATTCTATTTGACTAGATCCTTTTTCAGCAACTGTATAATCAATATCTACAGTTTTGTCTTGATAGTTCGGATTTAAATCAGGAGTAATATTTTCTGCATCGAAAAAACCTAATTGTCCAATTTCTCTAATAGTTCTAATAATATTACTTTTACTGTATAAATAACCGGGTTTGGTTTTTATTTCACGGTAAATTACATGATCATTTGTTCTGTCGTTACCATTTACAGTAATTTTTCTGATTTTTGTTGGTTCATCTTCATAAATTCTAATTTCAACATCAATAGAATCATTATTTATTCTTGTTTCAACCGGAATAACTCTTGAGAAAAGATACCCGTTATCTTGGTATAACGTTGCGATATCTTCAGAGTCCGGAGTGCCATCACCTGTAACTCTTTCTTTTAAAACTTTACCATTATAAGTGTCTCCTTTCTCAATTCTTAGTAATCTTTGAAGTTGATCATCGGTATATTTAGTGTTTCCTAAAAATTTAATATCTCCAAAGTAATATTTTTCACCTTCTTCAACTTTTATATTTAGGTTTATGGTATTGTTATTATTCCAAGTAAGTGAGTTATCAATTATTCGAGCATCTCTATAACCCTTTTCACTATAAGAGGTTACAATATTTTCCAAATCTTCTTTAAAATCGGCTTCAATATATTTTGATGTTTTCCAAAATCTACCAGGAAAAGCTCTTTTAGTATTTTTCATGGCTTTTCTCAGCCTTTTATTGCTAAAAGCATCATTTCCTTCAAATGAAATACTTTTGATTTTAACTTTGTTGCCTTTATCGATATGAACCAACATATCAACAGAATTTACATTAGAAGTATCTTTTTTAGTATCTAAAGTTACTTTAGTGTTTAAAAAGCCTTTTTCTTGATATTTCTTTTTAAAATAGTTTTTAGTAGTAACTATTAAATTGTCTGTTACCATTGCGCCTTTTTTTAACTCGGCATCTTTTTGCAATTCTTTTGCTTTATTTTTTTTAACTCCTTGTATGGTAACATTGTGTAGCTGAGGTAATTCTTCTACTTCAAATTCTAAATAAGCAGTATTTCCATCAATTTTAGCGATATAAACTTCAACGTTGCTAAATTGTTTAGTTTCGTACAATTTTTTTATAGCACTTGTTAATTTATCTCCGGGAATTTTAATTTGCTGCCCTGTTTTTAAGCCTGTAAATACTATTACCGTTTGTTCTTCAAATTTTTGAAGTCCTTTTACAGTTACACCACCAAGTTCATAACTATTTTCTTTTACAAAAACAGTAGGAGGTTTAATAGGTATAATAGTATCTTTAACAATAGTATCGTTTTTTATTTGTATTTCTTCTATATTATTTTTAGGATCTTCTTGTGCGTATAGAACTGTAGATGATAAAATAATTGTAAAAAGTAAAAGGGCTATGCTAATTTTATTCATTGATGTTTTCAATTTGTTCGGTAATTTTTCCAAATCGGCGTTCTCTGTTTTGATAATCTAATACTGCTTTAAACAGGTTTTCTTTTTTAAAATCAGGCCAAAAAGTATCTGTAAAATACAATTCTGCATACGCTATTTGCCATAATAAAAAATTGCTGATTCTCTGTTCGCCACTAGTTCGAATCATTAAATCAACATCAGGCAAAGAAAACGTATATAAATGATTATTTATAATATTTTCGTTAATTTCTTCAAATTGAAGTTCATTATTAACAACTTTTTTTGATATATTTTTGATAACATTAACAATTTCTTCTCTTGAGCCATAACTTAAAGCTAAAGTTAATGTTAAAGTGGTGTTGTTTTTTGTTTTTTCAATAGCTTCAGCAAGTTCTTTTTGAGCTTTTTCGGGTAAGCTTTGAATGTTGCCTATAGCATTAAGTTTTATGTTGTTTTTTTGAAATGTTTTTAACTCTTTTTTTAAAGAAGAAACTAATAAAGACATTAATGTTTTTACTTCTAATTTTGGTCGGTTCCAATTCTCTGTAGAAAAAGCGTATAAGGTCAAATATTTAACACCTATATCTGCACATCCTTCAATTACTTTTCTAACGGATTCTACTCCGTGTTTGTGACCAAAAACTCTTTGTTTTCCTTTCAGTTTAGCCCAACGTCCATTACCATCCATAATTATGGCAATATGATCGGGTACATTATTTTTATTTATTTGAGCTTTTAAATTTTCCATTAATAAGGTGTAGCATAACATGGTGGTCTTCCAAAGGTATAAACTATTGATATACCTGTTAGCATATACCAATCGTTACTATTTGGATTTCCAAATGTTAGTGACTCAATTTTATCATTGTTATAGTCTAAATCATCTTCAAAAGTATATCTGGCTCTCAGTTCCAATGCTATGGCAAAGTCTGTAAATATTTTGGTTTTATAACCTATTCCAAAAGGAATGGCAAATGAAGTTTTATTTTCGTAATCGTATTGTTTTGGACCGGTTTCATTTTTTACAACTTTATAGTTAAAGGCTGCCAGTTCAACTAAAATATAAGGTGTGTGAGATTTCTTAAAATCGTCAATATTATAATCAAAATAATTAAATTCAACTCCAACAGCAAGCTCTTTTATATTGTTTGTAAATCTAATACCTCTTTGTTTACGAGCATTATTTGTAGCATCGGCATCATCAGCACTTATATCGGCATACGTAAAAGTGCCTCTAAAGGCAATTCGAGGGTTCATATTCCATTTATAAATTATACCTCCCATAAAATTACTCGGGTTTATATAATATTCAGGCCCTATATCTCCTATATAATTACTTCCTCCTAAAATTAAGCCAATTTCGTTAATTTGTGCTTTGGAAGTGGTTGTTAAACAGATGAATATAGTTAATACAATTAGTTTTTTCATATATAAAATAGCGTGCAAATATAAATAATTCTATTCGCTTATTGAAGTTTAACAAAGTCTTTTTTGATAAACTGATTATAAATGAAAATATTGTGAGGTGTTTTATGTAGTTTCGTATTTTACAGTTAGTAAAATTAGTTTCGGGTGTCTTGCCCCCAAAGTAATTTTTCTCTAAGTGTTTTTAAAAAGGTTTGATCGTTTATTTGCACCATTTTTAAATTGAAATTTGATTTTTCAACAAAAATTTCAGTAGTACTGTTAATGGTTGTTATGCGTGAATCTAACGATAAGAAAAATTCATCTTCTCTACCGCTTACTTTAAATTTTATTTTAGTTTCATCGGGTATTACAAGCGGCCTTGCATTTAAATTATGTGGAGCAATTGGTGTTAGAGCAATACTTTTTGCTTGCGGAGTAATTATTGGTCCGCCACAACTAAGAGAATATCCTGTAGAACCTGTTGGAGTTGAAATAATTAATCCATCAGCCCAATAGGAGGTTAAATACTCATTATCTAAATAAGTTTCAATGGTAATCATTGAGGCTGTATTTTTTCGGCTGACAGAAACTTCGTTCAAAGCAAAATTTAACGAAGCTAAACTCTTTATTTTAGGTGATGTTCTAACGCTTAATAGTGCTCTTTTTTTTATTTCGTATTTTTGTTCTATAAGTAAATTTACCGCTTTTGATATTTCATCTTTTTGAACAGTTGCTAAAAAACCAAGCCTACCTGTATTAATTCCTATAATTGGAATATTTGAATGCCTGATAAAAGTTACAGCTCTTAATATTGTACCATCGCCACCAACAGTAAACATAAAGTTAAAAGAATTGTTTAATTCTTTATATGACGAGAAAGTTTCAATTTTTTTAAGTTCTATATGTTTTTTTATTTCTAAATAATATTCTTTCTCAACAACAAATTCTATTGATTTTTCATTTAAAATTTTAAATAGATTCTCAATATAAGGTTTATCTTCGGCTTTATAATATTGTCCGTAAACAGCAACTTTCATGCTTAAATATTTAAATATTTTTGAAGATATTCTGATCGTTCTTTCAAATCTTCAAAATAAAAATCTTCTTTGTGTTTTGTAAGTACATTGTAATTATACCTTCTAAGTGATTGTATAATTTCGTTAATGTCTTGCGCATTAAACTTTAGTGTTATTTTTACTAAACTAGGACTACTTTCAGCAATAAAAAGTCCTAAAACTTTTCCGTTGTTAGATTCAACTATTTGGCATATTTCACTAAAAGAATAATCTTTAAGCTCTTTTTCTATAGATAAAACGGCACCTTCATTTTTTAAAAAAGTAGTATCATTATAAATATGTAGCATATCTATTAAATCGTAATATCCTAAATAACTGTTTTTAGTAGTTGTAACAGGAATTAAATTAGCTTCGTTTGAAGCGAAAATTTTAATAATTTCCAGTAAATTATTATTTTCTTCAGCAAAAAATAAATTGAAAAGATATTGAAAATCACCAAGTTCCTTACTTTCATCAATTCCTTGAATATCAGCTTCAGAAATTAACCCTAAAAGCTGATTGTTATGTACAATTGGAAAATGGGAATAGGTAGTTTTATAAAAAAACGACTTTACATCTGCAAACTTAGTGTGCAACGTAAAAGGTTTAAATTCTTTTAATATGTAAGAAGTTGTTTCCATACTATTTGCTATTATACTACAAATTAATCAAAAATAAAACCAAAAACATATACTTAGTTTGTAAATTTGCGAACACAGTTTAAATAAAACATTTTAAGAATGACAAAGTTAAGTGTAAATGTTAATAAAATAGCAACTTTACGAAATTCAAGAGGAGGAGATTTTCCAAATGTTGTAAAGGTTGCTTTTGATATTGAAAGTTTTGGAGCTGAAGGAATAACCATTCATCCAAGACCAGATGAAAGACACATACGTTACCAAGATGCTTACGATTTAAAAAAAATAGTAACAACAGAGTTTAATATAGAAGGAAATCCAATTGCTAAATTTATTGATTTGGTGTTGGCAGTTAAACCAACACAAGTTACCTTAGTGCCCGATGCTGTTGATGCGGTAACTTCAAATGCAGGTTGGGATACCGTTAAACATCAATCATTTTTAAAAGAAGTGGTGTCAGAATTTAAAAGAAACGGAATTAGAACGTCAATTTTTATTGATACCGATTTAAAATTAATTGAAGCAGCAGCTACAACCGGTACAGATAGAATTGAATTATACACCGAAGATTTTGCTACGCAATATGCTTTAGGAAATAAAAAAGCGGTTGAACCTTATACTCAAAGCGCTGTTTTAGCAACAAAATTAGGATTAGGTATAAACGCCGGTCACGATTTAAGTTTGGATAATATTCAGTTTTTTGCAGAAAAAGTTCCTAATTTGTTGGAAGTTTCAATAGGGCATGCTCTTATTGCCGAGTCTTTGTATTTAGGTTTAGAGAATGTGATTAATATGTATAAGTATAAGTTGAAAGTTAGTAAACTTTAAAGGACTAAGCTAAAATTTAAGGAATTAAAACGCATAACTAAAATCAAAAAAAAGTTGTTATTCTTGCCTTCGCAGGAATCTCTTTGTTAAAAACTTAAATTTCAAAAGCCAAAAGCAATATAAAATGAACATTTTACATTCTACAATTTTAGGAGAAGGCAAGCCATTACTTATTTTACATGGATATTTAGGAATGAGTGATAATTGGAAAACGTTGGGTAATAAATTTGCCAAAAAATTTGAAGTTCATTTAATAGATCAGCGCAATCACGGCCGTAGTTTTCATTCTGATGAATTAGATTATGAATTGTTGGCAGAGGATTTGTATAATTACATTAAACATCATCAACTTCAAAAAGTTAATTTATTAGGGCATTCAATGGGTGGTAAAGTAGCAATGCTGTTTGCAGTTACCTATCCTGAATTTATGGATAAATTAATGGTTGCTGATATTAGCCCGAAATATTACGAACCTCATCACCAACAAATATTAGCAGCTTTAAATGCAGTTAATTTTTCAATACATAATACCAGACAAAAGGTTAAAGAAGTACTAGAAATCTATATTAAAGAAAAAGAAATTATTCAATTTTTACTTAAAAACGTGTATTGGAAACATAAAGGAGAATTAGCCTTTAGATTTAATTTACAAAGTTTAACACAAAATAATAGTGAAGTAGGAGAAGCCTTACCATCTTTTACTCATTTTGAAGGTGAAACATTGTTTTTAAAAGGGGAAAAATCAAATTATTTGACTAAGGAAGATATTCCTTTAATTTCAGCACATTTTACCAATTTTAAAATTGTGTCTATTCAAAATGCCGGACATTGGTTGCATGCCGAAAACCCTACTCAATTTTATACAGAAGTACTTAATTTTTTAAGTTGAAATAAATTTTTGGCGTAAATATTGTTAGATTTACATTCAAAATAAAATAACAAAGTATAAATAACCCTGTAAAAGAGTTAGTTTTATAAATAATTTACAAGGTTTTTGAAAATCAATTAAAATTAATATCATATGAACACAATTTTAAAAATTTTACTTACTGCCTTAGCCGTAGTAATAATAGCTTATTTATTACCTGGTGTAGAGGTAGTTAATTATGTAGACGCCATAGTAGTAGCAATAGTTTTAGGCTTATTGAGAATAACAGTAAAACCTATATTGGTATTGTTCACTTTGCCAATAACGGTAGTAACTTTAGGTTTATTTTTACTGGTAATAAATGCATTAATTATTTTACTCGCTGATTATTTTGTGAGTGGATTTAACGTTTCAGGATTTTGGGTTGCACTATTGTTTAGTATACTGTTAACTGTTTTTCAATCTATTTTATACTCGTTTATAAAAGAAAAATAGTTGAATTTGAACAAATTAAATGTTGTAAAGTGCATAAAAAATAGTAATTTTGCACCCAATTTTTAATTATTTAAGATAAAATAGCATAAAATGAATATTACAAAAGAAAGTATTGATGCGTTAAATGCAGTAGTGAAGGTTGAAATATCAGCAGAAGATTATCAAGATAAAGTAGCTCAAATTTTACAAGATTACCGTAAAAAAGCTGATATCCCGGGTTTTAGAAAAGGTCATGTGCCAATGGGAATGGTAAAAAAGCAGTACGGAAAATCTGTAATGATTGATGAAGTAAATAAATTATTACAAGAAGCATTAAATAATTTTTTAGTTGAAGAAAAGCTGGATATTTTAGGGAATCCTTTACCTAAAATTCAAGAAGATTTTTCTTGGGAAGCAACTGAAAATTATGCATTTGAATTTGAATTAGGTTTAGCGCCGGAATTTGACGTTGATTTAGATTCAAAAAAGAAAATTACGCAATACAATATTGTTGCTGATGATGAATTGTTAGATAAAGAAGTAGAAAATATTCAGAAGCGTTTTGGAAAATTAGTTACAAAAGAAGTAGTTGAAGAAGGTGTAACTATTGCAGGAACATTTGCAAACGAAGAAAAAGGAATTGAAAAAAAATCTACTATTGAGCTAAATTCAATTAAAGGAAAAACAAATCAGAAGAAATTTATTGGTAAAAAAGTTGGAGATGTAGTTGAGTTAAAAACCAAAGGTTTATTTGATGATGATCATAAATTAATGGGTGCATTAGGTGTTGGTCATGATGAAGTTCACGGATTGGAAATTCCTGTTACGTTCACAATTGAAGAAATTAATATTACGGAACTTGCTGAAGTAAATCAAGAATTATTTGATAAAGTATTTGGTCCTGATGTTGTAAAATCTGAGGAAGAGCTTAGAACTAAAATTAAAGAAGATGCTGAAAAACAGTTTCAAAATCAAGCAGATCAACAATTACTTAATGCAGTAACTGAATATTTGGTTGAAAATACAAAATTTGATTTACCTGCCGATTTTCTAAAAAAATGGTTGGCTGTTGCAGGTGAAAACCCAATGACTCCGGACCAAGCTGCTGAAGAATTTGAAAAATCAGAAAAAGGATTACGTTACCAATTAATTGAAGGTAAAATATTTAAAGATCATAATCTGCAAATTACTTTTGATGAGTTAAAAGACTTCACTAAAGGTTTTGTGAAAGCTCAAATGGCACAATACGGTCAATTAAATCCTGAAGAAAAAGATTTAGAAGATATTGTTCAACGTGTTTTAAGTAATCAAGATGAAGCGAAACGTTTACAAGAACAATTAGCAAGTAAAAAATTATTAGATTTTTATAAAGAAAAAATGACTTTTAAAGTAAAAGATGTTAATTATGAGCAATTTGTAAAAGAAGTTTACAAATAGAATAATTAGTGTCATTCCTGTAAATACAGGAATCATATAAAATAAAAAACTCCTTAAAATCAATACTTTAAGGAGTTTTTTTATTTTAATTTGTTATTAAAAATCTTGCAAAACCTTTAGAGGCATTGTAAAAAAACGAGTTCTTCTGGTGTTAAAAACAGTTACTTTTTTATAATTTAATTTGTTTTTAACATATGTTTCTACGTCAATATTATTTGTATCTGTTTTTACGTCAGTTACAATAATTACACCTTTAGATGTTACAATAAAATCTATTGTGGCGTTAATTTCATGATTTACTTCAAAAGGAGCATTATCTAATAATTTGATAATCTCATTTCTTAGTTTTACGGTTTCTTTTTCGTCAAAAGTTTTAGCAAATAGAGTAGTTGTACTCAAAGCAATTGTCAAAAATAATAAAGCTAGTTTTTTCATGATTTTTTTAATTTTAGTTATACTCAAAGCTATTTGATTTGAGATACAAACAGAAAAAAATCAGATTAAAAAAATGTGTGGTTTTTATCAATTTAGACTTATTTTTTTTGAATTTAACAATTCCTTTTCATTCAATTTTTTATGTTAAAAATCTTAAAATCAGTAGAATAAAATTTTTACAACAACTCGTTATTATAAGAAATGCAACAGGAGTTAAATTTTGTTATAAATTTTTTAAAAACTACTATATTAAAATGTTAAGTAATTGATTTTTTACAAGTCTTTTGCAAATTCAAGTTTAGGTAATAAAGACATTTCTTTATTTTGAATGCTTTGCATTTTGCATAATATTCTGTCAAGCATTTTAACGGCATTTTCTATATAGGGTCCTTTATTAAGCATAACACATTCGGCTCTTTGAGATACAGCAGCATCAGTTATTTCTGCTCTGGTCGGAATTCCTTTTTTAGCTAAATTTTCTAATACTTGTGTAGCCCAAATATCTGGTATATGGGCTGCAGTGCATATTCGTAATATTTCTTCTTGAATTATAGCAAAGTTTTTCCATCCGGTTTCTATAGCTAAATCGCCGCGAGCTATCATTACTCCAATAGGATAATTTTCCATTGCTTTTAACAAAATACTTGGTAAATTTCTAAATGCTTCTTGAGTTTCTATTTTTAAGATAATTCCTATAGCTGCATTTAGTTTTTTTAATTCATTTAATAAATCTTCTACATCTTTTTTACTATTTACAAATGAGAAATTAACAGTATCGGCATATTTTGCTATAAATTGAAGGTCAATTTTATCTTTTTCGGTCAAACCATTTATTTTTAAACTGCTTTTTGGTAAGTTTATTCCTTTGTCAGCTCTTAGTTTTCCTCCTTTCTTTTTAGCACTTGTAATTTTTATTAGTAAATGATCAGTGTTGTTTTCAATAATTGTTCCTTCAATTTTTCCGTCATCAAAATAAATGGGTTCACCAGCTCTCACATTTTCAAATACTTGTGGGAGCGTGCAAGAAATATGAGCAATTTCGAGTACATTTCCATCTTTGTCGTGTTTGGTAGGTTCTCCTAAAATTGGTTCTTTATCAAGTCTTAACAAATCTCCTTCAAATAAAAAGATTACTTCTTCTAAAGGTAAAACTTCATGAACTGTATGAATTTCGGAAGTTGATTTTTTTTCTAAAAAAACAGTAAGTTGAGTTCCTGTTGTAACAAAAGCAGTTTTTTTACACGATGCCCATCTTCCTAAATCTTCTTTAGCATCAATGGTAATCTTGCATTTTTTACCGCGCGAATCTGTAAAAGTAAAATAAGAACCTTTTCTGGTTTTTTTCAACCATTTTTTATTCACAGGTATTATTGCGTCGGCTTTAGAGTTTTTAGGAGGTAAAATTCCGTAAGGAGCCAACCAAATTTTTGCCTTTGCTGTTGTTTGTCCTAACGAGTTTCTTTTGGGTTTAATATGAATTACTTTGTGACCGGGATTCATTTTACCGGTTCTGAGTTTTGGACCACCTAGATCCATCATAATTTTACAGTCTTTTTTAGAATGTCTTATGTTGTCAATAATTTCTTTCCATACAATTTTATCGTCGTGTGCACAGTTTATACGAGCACAATCCATTCCTAAATTTAGTAAGTTTTTAGTGAAATCTTTATCATCTGCAGCACTTGATGGTTGAGTTACCATAATTCGTGTGCTACGGCTGTCTCCTATATTTCCGAATAATGCGTTTGCATTATTTTTTATTAATTGTTTACTTATGTTGTTTGTTAAAAAAGGTTCTAACTCTTTGATGTCTTCAATTTTTAATAAGTTGTGTACCATAGCTTTAAAAAGTAAAAGGCTATATAATACACTGCTTTCATTACTTGAGGTAATGTTAAAGCCCAAGTTATGAATTTTTTCTTGCAGAAAATTGTTTTCAAAGCTTCTTAAAGCTAAATAATGGATAAGGTTTTTAGCACTTTTTTTATATTTAGGATGTACATTTTCAATTTGAGTTTTATAGGTTTCCTCATATTCATTAATCCTATTCAATGTTAAATCAATTTGAGAATTGATTTCTTTAAGTTTTTCTTCGTTAAAAAGCATACAACTATTTTAAGCTTAAAGTTACAATTTAAAATAGTATTGTAAAAGTTAAATAGAGTAAATTGGAGCTTGTGAAATTTTAAATTAATTCGAATAATAATTTAGTATTTGGATCGAAATTAAGGGCTTTAACTTCACCTTTTACATCAATTTCATAAGGATAAGATTTTTCTACAACTTCAATGGTTTTTATTTCTGAAGTGCCATCAGTATAAAATAATTCAATTTCAAGCGGAAATTGAAAAGTTGTTTCTTGCGTTTGGTCTATAATTATTTTTAGTTTATTGTTAGATGAAATCCATGATGTTTTTATAATTGGATGTCCTGATTTGTAAAGCCATTGATTAAAAAAAGTGTCTAAATTTTTACCGGATACTTCAGCTATGCAATTTTTAAAATTATTGGTTGAAGCATTTTTAAATTTGTAAGTTTCATAATATTTTCTAATACCTTTCCAAAAAATTTCATCACCTAATTTATTTTTAAGCATATGTAAAACCCATGCACCTTTTTGGTAAGAGTTTGCGTTAAGCAAACGCATATAATTTGTTGTTTGAGTATCAACAACAGGCGTTTGTTGTTTTTTGTAAAAGTTTAAAACTGTAGTTCGTTCACTTTGCATTCTTTCTTTAAAAGCAGTTTCACCTTCGGTTTTTAAAATATATAAATCGGTTAAATAAGTGGCAAAACCTTCACTAAGCCACAAATGCGGCCAGTTAATTTCTGTAGCAGAATCTCCAAACCATTGGTGAGCAATTTCGTGAGCAATTAAATCGTTGTGTTTCCTTTCACCGGTTACAGATTGTTCGAAATAAAAGATATTCCCCGCATTTTCCATACCTCCAAAACGGGTTTTAGATTGTACGTTTGCCAGTTTTTCATAAGGGTATTCACCTATATTTTCAATAAAAAAATCTAAAATATCTTTTGCAGTGGCATAGTCGTAAAAACCTTGCTCTTTGGTTTGAGGATATACCCATGTAGAAACAGGTATATTATGAGTTTCTCCAATATTTTGCACAGCAAAACGAGCGATACCTATTACCATAACTTTGGTGGGTAAAGGTACAGTTGAAACCCAATGATATTCTTTTAAATTATCGGTTAAATTGGTTTCTTCAACCTGATAACCATTTGCTATTGCCTGATAATGATCCGGTGCTTTTATAATATACTCAATTGTTGCTTTATCTGATGGATGATCTATACAAGGAAACCAATTGTGAGCTCTGTTAGGCCAGTTATCGCCAAAAAAAGTTCTATCTCCATAAATATTTTCGCTAATTATTAATCCATCCTTTGGAACACCATTATATTTTATGGTGTACGTAAAAACATCAGTTAAATTAGGCTTTTTAGTTGTTATTTTAATTGTATTGTTTGAATGTATAAACGGAACAGTATCGTTGTTTTGTAAAATATACTCAATAGTCATCCCTTTGCCGGTAGAATCTTTTTGTACAAAGTCTAAATTAAACGCTGTTACATTCTTTTTAAATTTTAGTGAAATAGCCATTTTTGCATTGATGCTGTTAGTTGAATCGTTAACTTCAATAGCCAATTTATAATGTTCAATATCTATAGTACTTAAATTTTGTTGGTAATTTTGAGCTTTAAGAGAAATATTAAATAGAAATAATAGGATGTAGAATTTATAGGGTAATTTCATTATTTTATAATTTTTCGAAATCAAATATACCTAAAAACTCCATAAAAGAGTATTTAAAATAAAAAAGGCTCAAAGATAAAATACCTTTGAACCTTTTATTAACTAAAACCAAATTGTTACATATTATTATATAGGGTTACAATTTCATTGATATCGCTTAATTCTTCCGATTTTATTTTTTCAGAAACGTGTGGTGTATCATCTAAAAAAGCACTTAATACTTTTTTAAATTTTCCTTTAGAAGAAGGTACTTTAATTGTTTCATCAAAAACTTTTTCAACATAATACACTTTACTTCCATTATAATCTCTTTCGAATAAATTTAATTTTTTTCCAGAGGTAAGCTGTTTAACAAGTATCATTTCACCAGAACTATAAATACGAGTAAATATTTCATTACCTCTTGTGTAGTATTTTATTGATTCAATATCAGGGTTTTGTTCTTCTCCATTGGTGTCAATATAAGTTATATGAAGTAAGCTTTTTGAATCGCTCATTTTTTTAACTTTCACATTAGTAATAGTGTCATAACGTTGTGTTATAATAGAGCCATTTTCAAATTCTTGGCTGTAAATACTTGATGAAAAAAGAAATAGTATCAGTGTAATTAATTTAAATCTCATAATGTTTTGTTTTGATAAGTTAAATTAAATAAGGTACTCAAAGATAAAGAAAAATATTATGCACGCATAATAAAAAACAAAAGAATTAATGTTTTTTTAAATCCAAAATCATTCAAATTTCAAATTGCGTTCAAAATAAATAAATACTTCTTATCTTTACACACTTAACATTTTAAAACCTGAAAAATGGATTACGGAAAAGAATTCAAAAAATTTGCAACTAAACACCAAGGAATTAGCAGTATGCATTACGATACTTTGGTGAGTAGTGTTACTCCATATATTATTGAAGAACGTCAATTGAACGTAGCTCAAATGGATGTGTTTTCACGATTAATGATGGACAGAATTATATTTTTAGGAACGGCAATTGATGAATATGTTGCCAATATAATTCAAGCACAATTATTGTTTTTAGAAAGTGTAGATAGCTCAAAAGATATTTCAATATATATAAATTCTCCCGGAGGCAGCGTTTATGCCGGATTAGGAATATACGATACTATGCAGTTTATTAAGCCTGATGTTGCTACTATTTGCACAGGAATGGCAGCATCAATGGGAGCCGTATTAATGTGTGCGGGAACCAAAGGAAAACGCTCAGCTTTACCACATTCACGTGTTATGATCCACCAACCGTTAGGTGGAGCGCAAGGACAAGCCAGTGATATTGAAATTACGGCTCGTGAAATATTAAAATTAAAAGAAGAATTGTACCAAATAATTTCAAAACATTCAGGGCAAACACTTGAGAAAGTACATGCAGATTCTGACCGTGATTATTGGATGAAAGCCGAAGAAGCAAAAACTTATGGTATGATTGATGAAGTTTTAATTAGAAAATAATAAAATTAGGTTATCAGCATAAAAAAGTATAACCAACAAAATAAAATCAAGAACAAAGATTATGGCAAAAGATGAAGTATTAGAATGTTCGTTTTGTGGTAGAAAAAAGCCGGAAACTGATTTACTTATAGCAGGTTTAGATGCACACATTTGTGATAAGTGTATAGAACAGGCTCATGGTATTGTAATGGAAGAAATAAGTCAACATAAATCTTCTGCACTTACTTCTGAGTTAATCGTAAAAAAACCAAAAGAGATCAAAGAATTTATTGATTTATATATGATTGGTCAGGATCAGGCAAAAAGAGTAATATCAGTTGCAGTTTACAATCATTATAAACGTTTATTACAGCCTGCTTCTAAAGAAAAAGAAGATGTTGAAATTGAAAAAAGTAATATAGTTTTAGTAGGTGAAACCGGTACAGGAAAAACATTAATTGCTCGTACAATAGCACGTATGTTAAATGTGCCATTTTGTATAGTTGACGCAACAGTATTAACAGAAGCCGGTTATGTAGGTGAAGATGTTGAAACTATTTTAACTCGTTTATTACAAGCTGCGGACTACGATGTTAAGAAAGCTGAAAGAGGAATTGTTTTTATTGATGAAATTGATAAAATAGCACGTAAAGGAGATAATCCATCTATAACAAGAGATGTTTCCGGTGAAGGTGTACAACAAGCTTTGTTGAAATTATTAGAAGGTTCTGTAGTAAATGTACCGCCAAAAGGAGGAAGAAAACATCCTGATCAAAAATTTATAGAAGTAGATACTAAAAATATTTTATTTATTGCCGGAGGAGCATTTTCAGGAATTGATAAAATAATTGAAAAAAGATTGAATCGACAAGCTATAGGCTATAGTGCTTCTATCAAAAAAGATAAGATTGACAAAGGAAATATGTTGCAATATATTATACCAAAAGATTTAAAAGAATTTGGTTTAATACCTGAAATTATTGGTCGTTTACCGGTACTAACTCACATGAATCCGTTAGATGCATATACGTTAAGAGCAATATTAACCGAGCCTAAAAATTCAATCATAAAACAATATCAAAAATTATTTAAAATGGATGGTATTGATTTTACAATTAATGAAACTGCACTACTTTATATAGTAGATAAAGCTGTTGAATATAAATTAGGAGCTCGTGGTTTGCGTTCGCTTTGTGAGGCAATTTTAACTGATGCTATGTTTGAAATGCCCGGATCGGACGAGAAAGAAATAAAAGTTACAAAAAAATACGCTGAAGACAAAATAAACAAGTCAACGTTAAAAAAGTTAAAGGCCGCTTCATAAGATAATTATGAAGCTTTAAAATAGAAATCACCCTTTATAAACTAAAGGGTGATTTTTTTATTTAATTTTGTAATTTAGAAAACTTTAAAAATACAACTTACTTAAATTGATTACCAGAAATACCATAGATAGAGTTTTTGAAACTGCTCGTGTAGAGGAGGTAATTGGTGAATTTGTTCAGCTAAAAAAAGCGGGTAGTAATTTTAAGGGGTTAAGCCCTTTTTCGGAAGAACGAACACCGTCATTTATGGTATCGCCCGTTAAACAAATTTGGAAAGATTTTAGTACAGGAAAAGGAGGTAATGTTGTTTCATTTTTAATGGAACACGAACATTATTCTTACCCTGAAGCTATACGTTACTTAGCAAAAAAATACAATATTGAAATTGAAGAAACCGAACAATCTGATGAACAAAAACATCAGGCTGATGAACGTGAGAGTATGTTTTTGGTTTCAGAATTTGCCCGAGATTATTTTCATAATATATTATTTGAAAATGAACAAGGTAAAGCAATTGGATTAAGTTATTTTAAAGAAAGAGGTTTTACCGATGATATTATTAAAAAATTTCAATTAGGTTACTCTTTAAATGAATGGGAAGCGTTTACTACAGAAGCTTTAAATAAAGGGTATAATTTAAAATATTTAGAATCTACAGGACTTACTATAGTTAAGCAAGATTTGCTTTCATCAACAGGTACAAAACAATTTGACCGTTTCAAAGGGCGTGTTATGTTTCCTATTCACAGTATGAGTGGAAGAGTGCTTGGTTTTGGCGGAAGAATTTTGACTAACGACAAAAAAGCAGCAAAATACTTAAATTCACCCGAAAGTGAAATTTACCATAAAAGTAATATTTTATACGGTATTTACTACGCTAAAAAAAGTATAGCAAAAGAAGATAACTGTTATTTGGTTGAAGGTTATACTGATGTAATTTCATTTCACCAATCCGGTATTGAAAATGTAGTTTCTTCATCCGGTACAGCGCTTACCGAAAATCAAATCCGATTGATAAATCGACTTACAAAGAATGTTACCATTCTTTTTGATGGTGATGCAGCGGGTATTAGAGCTTCAATTAGAGGGATAGATTTAATTCTTGAACAAGGCTTAAATGTAAAAGTGGTAATGTTTCCTGAAGGTGATGACCCTGATAGTTTTGCTAAAAAAGTTAGTGATGAAGAGTTAAAGGAATATTTAAACAATAACGCACAAGATTTTATCAATTTTAAAGTGTCGTTATTGATGGAAGAAGCTAAAAACGATCCTGTAAAAAAAGCAGGATTAATTAGAGATATTGTTGTAAGTATTTCTAAAATACCCGATAGAATTCAGCGTGAAGTATACATTCAAGAATGTTCCAGAATTATGGATATTTCTGAAAATGTATTATTTAACGAACTGGCGCAAATTGATAAAAAAGAAAGACGAGAGTTATCTCAAAGGCCCAATATTGAAAAGCCTGTTACTCCTATTTTAGAAAAAACACCTCAGTTTAAAAAAATTGACGAATTAAAAAAATACGAGAGAGAAATTATCAAAATTTTGTTGTTATATGGAAATAATGAAGTTGATTTTGTTGATTTTGTTGAAGGAGAAACTATTGATGCCCACGATTCACAGCCTGTTAAAAAAGTAAAGTTCAGCAATGTGGTTTCTAATGAAGTTTATTTGAGTTTACAAGAAGATGAAGTAGAATTTACCGATGAAACTTTCAAACAGATTTATTATGAAGTTATCAATCAGTTAAATCAAAGTGAAAAAATATCGGTAGATTCATTAGTGAATCATTCAAATAATGATATTTCTACTTTAATTACGAGTATTTTGATGGATGATGAAAAATATATTTTAAGCAACTGGGAGCGCAAAGAAATTTATATAAAAAGTAAAAAAAGCGACTTATCTAAAATGGTATTGGATGCGATTTATAATCTAAGACGCATTTTGATTGAGAAAAAAATTAACACTCTAAGAAATACAATACTTGAAGCAAACGATTCTAACCGAGATCAAATTTTAGAAACAATAGTAGATTATACTTTTTTAAGTAAAAACTTAAATGAAAGACTTAACAGAGTTATTATTTTTTAAACTCTTCAGGAATCTCACAAACCGGTATCGGAATCATTTTATGTTTATTGGTAGCATTCAGTTTTTTGTAAATAGAAAAAACATCTTTTTGTCTACCTTCAAAGTCTAAAGCAGTTTTCCCTAGCTCATCTTTCTTCATAGCCCATTCTAATTCGTCATAACTTGCGCCAAGTTGGTCTTCATCAGTTCTATCATCACCCCATAAACCATCAGTTGGTGCGGCTTTAATAATTTCGTTGTTAATACCTAAATATTTCGCTAGTTCGTATACTTCAGATTTCATTAAATCGGCAATTGGACTCAAATCTACTCCGCCATCACCATATTTTGTATAAAAACCTACTCCAAAATCTTCTACCTTATTTCCGGTACCGGCTACTAAATAACCATGTAAAGCTGCAAAATAATAAAGCGAAGTCATTCTAAGTCTTGCACGTGTATTAGCAAGTGACATAAAGCGCTGTTCTTCATCTTCAACAGGAGGAAATGAAGCTACCAAACTATCAAAAACAGGAGTTAAATTTACTTGCATCATTGATACATGCTTAAAGTTTTTTTGTAGCCATTCAATATGGTTATACGCTCTGCTTATTTGATTTTTGGCTTGGTGTATAGGCATTTCAAGGCACAATACCGGTAAACCTGTTTTAGCACAAAGCGTTGAGGTTAAGGCAGAGTCAATTCCTCCGGAAATACCAATAACAAAACCATTTAATTTAGCATTAACAGCATAATCTTTTAACCAAGTAACAATATAATCAACAATTTTTTCAGCATTCATAATTAAACTAATTTAGTAACTTTAACGTTTTAAAAAAAGAAGTGTAAATATAGAAATTAATGAACAAAATTATTACTCTGGCAATTATTTTATTATCAATATTTTCATGTAAAAATAAAGAAACTACAAAAGTAGATGTATCAGATATAGATGTTGAAGTATTAATTGACAGGTTCGATCAAAAATTTTTTACTGCAAATGAAAAAACATTACAGGAATTAAAAAAACAATATCCGTACTTATTTCCAATTGAAAATGATAGTATTTGGTTGCAAAAAATTACTGACGAAGAAGGAGTAATACTGTTCAATAAAGCACAAAAAGTGTTTGAAAACTTTGATAATGAAAAACTTCAGATTATAGACTTATTTAAGCATGTGAAATATTATCATCCAAATTTTAAATCACCCAAAATAATAACATTAATAAACAATTTAGATTATCAAAATAAAGTTATTTATGCCGATAGTTTGTTGCTGGTATCGTTAGATATGTATTTAGGTAAAAACAGTGAAGTTTATCAAGATTTTCCAATGTATTTAGCTCAAAATTATGATAAATCTCAGTTAGTTGTAGATATGGCTAATGCTATTAGTGAGAATTATTATAAACCCAATAATCAGCGACAGTTTTTAAATTCTATTATTGCTGAAGGAAAAAAAATGTATTTGATTGACAGTTATTTACCCGATATTTCTGATGCTCAAAAAATGGGTTATAGTACCGAAAAAATGGAATGGGTAAATGCCAACGAAGAACAAATATGGAAGTATTTTATTGAAAATGAAATGTTGTATAGTACAGATTTAGATTTGCAAACACGTTTTATTACAGATGCTCCTTTTTCTAAATTTTATATTGATATTGATAAAGATTCACCGGGTAGAGTTGGTGTTTGGATTGGTTGGCAAATTGTAAGAGCTTATATGAAAAATAATAACGTAAATTTGCAACAACTTTTACAAACAAATACTGAAGAAATTTTTAAAAATTCAAAATATAAACCAAAAAAATAATGGCAATAAAACAAACATCAAAAATTGAATTTACGGTTGGATTAGATGAAAATAAAATACCTGAAGCAATTAATTGGACTGCTGATGATGGAAATATAGCAAATGAAGAAGCTAAAGCTTTAATGGTTTCGGTTTGGGATACAAAAACAAAAGATACGCTTAGAATGGATTTGTGGACCAAAGATATGCCTATGGACGAAATGAAGCAGTTTTTTCATCAAACATTGGTTTCAATGGCAAATACTTTTGAACGAGCTACCGGTGATGATAAAATGAGTGCAACTATGCGTGATTTTTGTGATTATTTTGCTGAAAAGCTAGAGTTAAAAAAGTAATTTTTTGGGTGGCTGATCGGAGTCGAAGCCACTTATTTAAGCATTTTTGATTTTATTGATAATTTCTTTATAATCTTCTGTATTATTTACAAAATCTTTGTCTGAAACATCAATAATCAAGGTTTTCAAATTCTCTTCAGTTTTAATAAAATTAGAATAACCCTGATGTATTTTATCTAAATATTCCGGAGCAATATTTTGTTCGTAATCTCTTCCTCGTTTTTTTATGTTTTCTATCAATCGAGGAGTGTTTTGGTATAAATAAATATATAAATCGGGTTTCGAAATTTCTTTATACATTATATCAAACATTTTTCTGTATAAAAAGTATTCATCATTTTGTAAAGTAACTTGCGCAAAAATGAGTGATTTAAAAATGTAATAATCAGAAACAATAAAATTTTTGAACAAATCAAACTGAGCTAAGTCATCAGAAAGTTGCTGATATCTGTCTGCCAAAAAACTCATTTCTAAAGGAAAAGCATAACGCTCATTGTCTTCATAAAACTTTGGTAAAAACGGATTATCGGCAAAACGTTCTAAGACCGTTTTAGCATTAAAATCTTCAGCAATCATTTTTGTTAATGATGTTTTTCCTGCTCCAATATTTCCTTCAATAGCAATGTAATTGTATTTTTCAGAAATCGAAATTGGCCTAATTAATTTAAGATCTGTTTTTTCAACAAAACTTTCGTCAGTACAATTTTCAAGACATAATTGTAAGCGTTCTTTTGTAATAGGATGTATTAAATTTGGAGCAATTTCAGCTAAAGGAACCATTACAAACCTACGATTTAGCATATCTTTATGAGGAACTATCAATTCTTTCGAAAAAATAATCTCATTATCAAAAAGCAACACGTCAATATCAATAGTGCGTGCTTTGTAATTTTTTTCTAAAGTTCTTTTGCGTCCTAATATATGTTCAATTTCATGAATTGATTTTAGTAAGTTTTCCGGATTTAAACCTGTAGAAACTTTAATACATAAATTTAAAAAATCATCACTTTCAAAACCCCACGAAGCGGTTTTAAAAACCGAAGAAATTTTAGTAACAGAACCTATCATTTCACCAATTAAATCAACTGCTTGCTGTAAGTTTTCAAGCTTGTTTCCTTGGTTACTTCCTAATGATAAATATGTTGTTCTCAATATTTGCATAAAGTGGATACAAAGAAAAGAAAAGTATTATATAAAAACATATCTTTGTAATTCAATTTATAAACATTTGTAAAATATTGATATGAAATTTTTAAGAAACTTACTAGCATCAATTATTGGAACTTTAATAGCTTTAGGAATAATTTTTATGTTGTTTGCCGTAGTGGTATCAGCTTTTAGTGAAGTAGATAAAGTTTCGGTTACAAATAATACTGTATTAGAAATTAAATTAGATAAAACAGTTAAAGATTATGCACCAAAAAGTGAAGATCCTTTTGATGAAATTTTAGGTTTGAATAAAGATAAAATTGGATTAGAAGCTATTATTAACGCTATTGAAAATGCTAAAACGGATGATAATATTAAAGGTATAAGTATTTTTCTTGAAAATGTTAATGCCGGAATTGCTCAAACACAAGCTATTAGAAACAAATTAAATGAATTTAGAGAAACAGGTAAATTTATTTTTGCTTATGCTGATTCTTACAATCAAAAAGCATATTATTTGAGTTCTGTAGCCGATTCGGTTTTTATCAATCCTGTTGGAGCTGTTGATTTTAAAGGATTATCATCAGAAGTTCTTTTTTATAGCGATTTTCAAGAAAAAACAGGTGTTAAAATGGAAGTTATAAGGCATGGTAAATATAAAAGTGCTGTAGAACCATTTTTAACCAATACCATGAGTGAAGAAAATAGAAATCAAATTTCTTCATATCTCACTTCAATTTGGAATGAAATTGTAAGCGACATCTCTAAAAATAGAAATAAAACACCTGAAGAGTTAAACAATATAGCCGATAATTTACTGGCTCGGAATTCTAAATTAGCCATTGAAAATAATATAGTTGATGAAACTATTTATTTAGATCAGTATAACGATAAATTAAAATTAGCTTCCGGAAAAACAACTGATGATAATTTAAATATTATTTCAATTGATGATTATATTTCTACAGGAAAAGGACGAATAGCTTCTACAGCTGCCGATAAAATTGCAGTAATTTATGCTCAAGGTGAAATTATTTATGGTAAAGGTGATGAAAATTTTATAGGACAAGAACTAATAATCAGGTCTTTACAAAAAGTAAGAAGTTCAAGAGATGTAAAAGCAGTTGTACTAAGAGTGAATTCACCTGGAGGAAGCGCTTTAGCATCAGAATTAATTTGGAGAGAGTTAGAACTTACAAAAAAAGAATTACCAATTGTGGTTTCAATGGGAAATGTTGCCGCTTCAGGAGGTTATTATTTATCTTGTAATGCAGATAGAATATTTGCTGAACCAACTACAATTACAGGCTCTATAGGTGTTTTTGGAACCATTCCCAACATTAGTAAATTGGCGTCCAATATTGGAATAAATGCAGAACAAGTTAGTACTAATAAAGGTGCAGATTATAGTATTTTTGAACCTATGACTGATGAGTTTAGAATTGTAACTGAAGAAAGTGTTGAAGAAGTTTATACTACATTTTTAGAAAGAGTTTCTTTAGGTAGAAATATGGATATTCAGAAGGTTGACAGCGTTGCGCAAGGTAGAGTTTGGTCTGGTGTTGAAGCTTTAAATGTTGGGCTGGTTGATGAATTGGGTAATTTAGAAGATGCTGTATCGTATGCTGCTGATTTAGCAGAAGTTACCAATTATAAAGTGCGTAATTATCCAAGTTATAAAGTTGATTTAGATGAAAAATTCAGCAATCTTCCATTTGTAAAATCTAAAGAAAAAATATTGATTGAAGAATTAGGTGAAGAGAATTATAAGATATATCAATCTATAAAAAGAATATCAACTATAAAAGGCATACAAGCACGCTTACCTTATATTATTGAAATTAATTGATGCTATTTTTGAGTTACTAATTGTTTCATCTCATTTCTGTATTTTAAAGGACTTTTACCGGTAAATTGTTTAAATAATTTATTGAAATGAGAAAAGTTATTAAAGCCACTTTCAAAGCAAATATCTGTAATACTTGTAGGGTTTTCAGCAAGTAATTTTGTGGCATGTACTATTCTAAATTCATTTACAAATTGTGTAAATGTTTTACCTGTTACTTTTTTAAAATATCGGCAAAAAGCAGGAACAGTCATACTAACTTTTTCAGAAATTTCATCTAAAGTAATTTGTTGTTTAAAGTTTTTACTTACGTGGCCAAAAATAATATCAATTTTTTTATTGTCTTGTGGTTCAACTTCAAAAGCAAAACCATCAACATTCAGTAACGTATATTCTTTTGAGAGTGCTAAATCTTTTAAAATCTCTAAAATTCTAATAATTCTTTCAATTCCTTGGTATTTTATAAGCATCTCAATTTTTTCACCTAATAATTTTTTAGTTTCAATTCCAAACAAAATACCTTTTTTAGCCCTTTCAAAAAGGTTTTTAACTTGTTGCATTTCAGGAATATCAAAAAAATGTTCACCTAAAAAACCTTCTTTAAATTGAATTATAGTTTCCGATCCGTTAGTTGTAAATCTATCGGTAAAACCACTATGTGGCAAATTAGCTCCTATCAAAATTAACTGACTATTGTTGAAGTAAGATAAATGGCTTCCTATATGTCTTTTACCTTTACCTTTGTTTACATAAACCAATTCAAGTTCAGGATGAAAATGCCAAAAAGGTAAATTGTTCACAATATTTTCATTGTGTTGTTTTACAAGTAGTGAACTTCCAAATTCCGGACTAATTTTTTCAAATGCAGGCTTGTTTTTTTTCATTTGAGTTTTCTTCTAATACTACAAAAATAAATATAAAAAATATCTAAAACTATATTAATTTCACATTTTTATATTCTATATTAACTTAACGTTAAGTTAATATAGAAATAAGTATCAATATAGCATATAAATAAGAAAAAATTGTAGTAGTTCAACGTATAAAACACCTATACATTTGTCCCATACTAATTAAAAAATATAATAATTATGAAAAGTTTAATTAAAAAATGCGTATTGGTAGCAATATTACTGACTACAGTAGTTGGTATAGCTAAGAATGATGATCCAAGTGTTAAAATTAACACAACGAGTGCTAAGCAGGTTAATTTAACATTAAACAATTTTGACAAAGCGATTGATGTATATATTAAAGATAGCCAAGGTGTTATTTTATATAAAGAAACAGTAGAAAAAAATGTTTTTTCTAGAAAGTATGATTTAAAAACATTGCCTAGTGGAAATTATTATTTTGAAATTGATACTTACACTAAAGTAAAAACAATACCTGTTTATGTTGATGCTACTAAAGTTGTTTTAAATAATGAAAACGAGAGCGTTTACTTTAAACCTGTGGTAAGAGTTAATAATGATAAAGTTTATATTTCAAAATTGGCTTTAAATGAAGCTCCTCTTAAAATAGTAATGTACGATTCAAATTTTAATCTAATATTTAGTGAAGAATTATCAGGGTCAATAAATTTAGAGCGTAAACTGGATATTTCACGACTTGAAAAAGGAGAGTACAAATTGCTTTTAACAAGTGAAGGAAAATCAGTTATAAAAGATATAAGAAAATAAATTAAATTTGATTATTCAAGGGTGATAAGGGGTGTAATTTTATTGCACCCTTTATTTTTTTATATAGGTAACAAAACTGTAATCGTATTTGTTTTTCTCGTCAGCCTTAAAGTCTTCTCTACTAGTTACTTTCCATATACTAGTATCTATTTCAGGGAAAAAAGCATCAGCTTCAAATGTATGATGAATGAAAGTTAAATCAAGTTTATCGGCAATTTTTATGGCTTGCTTATATATTTCTGCTCCTCCTAAAATATAAGGATTTTCATCATTTTTTGCAGCTGTAATAGCCTCTTGTAACGAATTAACCACAATACAACCCTTAGCTTTATAGTTTGTATTGCGTGTGATAATAATATTTGTTCTGTTAGGAAGAGGTTTGCCTAACGATTCATAAGTTTTTCGGCCCATTATTACATGGTGATTTGAGGTAACTTTTTTAAATCGTTGCAAATCGGCAGGTAAATACCAAATAAGTTTATTGTCTTTTCCTAATGCATTGTTTTTAGCAACTGCAGCTATTATAGTAATCATTCTTGATTTAAATTGCTTTGGGTGTTCTCCTTTTTTTTTAATTCTTCACTATTCGTGTTTTCTGCAGTAAATTTAATTTCTTTAGTTATTTTGTCTTCTAATTTAGCAATTTTTAACTCTTGTTTTTTTACTAATTTTTCTGTTTGTTTACGTTCCCATTCTTTACCCATAAACTTATTGGTTATAAAAACGTTTACAAAATGTAATATCCAAAAAAATAACCATAAGATAATTGCCCAAACAAACCAATCTTCGGCTACAGTTTCACCTATTTTTAAAACTTTATTAATTACTATAAGAAATACAGATCCAATAAGAAATACCACAAAATGAAAGTATAATCGTTTCTTTTGTTTTACACGATTTCTGGCATTTTCAAATAATTCATACTGTTCATTAGATGGATTCATAATTACATGTTTTTAACCCATTCTTTAATGTAGTCATTATAATTATCTATATCATCTGAGTTTTCACTTTCGTTTGAGTTTTCGTTTTGTAATCTATCGTTTGCAAATGATAAAAATTTAGAAAGATTTGCATTAGAAGTACTAAATAAATACTCAATTGACTTTAATAGATTAATGTCATCTATTTGAAGAACTCTTTGAATTATTTTATTTTTTAGTTGTAATACGGTGTCCATAGTTTTTGATTTTTTTCAATTATAAAATTATTAAAAAGCAATTTAACTTTAGTAATTTATTTAATTTTTTTATTTTAAACAGAAACTTTCCCTTTTATATGCGGATGAGGATTATAATCTACTAGTTTAAAATCTTCAAATGTAAAATCAAAGATATTTTTAACAGCAGGATTTAATTCCATTTTTGGAAGTTTTCTGGGTTCTCTTGATAATTGTAAATCTATTTGTTCTTTGTGGTTGCTGTAAATATGTGCATCGCCAAAGGTATGAATAAAATCACCAGGTTTTAGATTGCAAACCTGAGCTACCATCATAGTTAATAAAGCATAAGAGGCAATATTAAACGGAACTCCTAAAAATATATCGGCACTACGTTGGTATAGTTGACAAGATAATTTTCCGTCAGCAACATAAAACTGAAAAAATGCATGACAAGGAGGTAAAGCAGCCTTATTATTAGCAACGTTTTCAGAAAATGTAACTGATGTGTCAGGTAAAACGCTTGGATTCCATGCAGAAACTAATAGTCTTCTGCTGTCGGGATTTATTTTTATAGTTTCAATTACTTCACTAATTTGATCTATTCCTTCACTATTCCAGTTACGCCATTGATGCCCATATACCGGACCTAAATTTCCGTTTTCATCAGCCCATGCATCCCAAATTTTAACATTGTTATTTTTTAAATATTCAATATTGGTTTCTCCTTTTAAAAACCATAAAAGTTCATGAATTATTGATTTTAAGTGTAATTTTTTTGTTGTTAACATAGGGAAACCTTCACTTAAATCAAAACGCATTTGATAGCCAAAAACACTTTTTGTTCCTGTACCTGTTCTATCTTCTTTTAATGTGCCGTTATCTTTAACGTGTTTTATTAAATCTAAATATTGTTTCATTTATAAATCCCCTTTTATAACTATATTATTTATAACGGTAATTGAGTTAAAATATTAAAAAAATGATGAAATAAAAAATTAACCTATAATCATTCCGGCGATAGTTGCTGAAAGTAATGATGCTAAAGATCCACCAATTAGAGCTTTTATTCCAAATTCAGACAATGTTTTTCTTTGCCCCGGAGCTAAAGATCCAATACCACCAATTTGAATACCTATTGATGCAAAGTTAGCAAAGCCACAAAGCATATACGTTGCCATTATTATTGATTTATTATAAGTAAAATGTGTAGCACTTGCAATATTTTTCAATTCAGCAAGCTGAACATAACCAACAAATTCACTTGAAGCCAGTTTAATACCTAATAATTGCCCCATTAGCATCATATCTTCTTTAGCAACACCAATTAACCACATGAGTGGTGAAAATATGGTTCCTAATATCAATTCTAGTGAAAGTTGTTGATAAGGAGTGTTTACAGCTACCCAACTATTTAAAGTAGTTATTTCTCCAACCCATCCTATAATTCCGTTTAACATTGCTATAATTGCAACAAAAACCAAAAGCATAGCACCAACGTTAACTGCAAGTTTTAAGCCCTCTGTTGTACCATTAGCAATAGCATCTAAAATATTTGCGCCAATTTTATCTTGAGAAACTTCAACATCAGTATTAATTTCTTCAGTTTGTGGATACAGCATTTTTGAAATTACAATTGCTCCCGGAGCTGCCATTACAGATGCAGCTAATAAGTGTTTGGCAAAATGCAAGCGTAAAGCAGGATCATTTCCACCTAAAAAGCCAATGTAGGCTGCTAATACACCTCCAGCAACAGTAGCCATACCTCCAATCATTACTAATAATATTTCTGAACGATTCATACGTTCTAAGTATGCTTTAATCATTAAAGGAGCTTCGGTTTGTCCTAAAAATATATTTCCTGCTACTGATAGACTTTCAGCACCGGATATTTTCAAAAGTTTAGTAAGTAACCAGGCCATTCCTTTTACTATTACCTGAATAACACCAAGATAAAATAATAATGATGTTAAAGCAGAGAAGAATATTATTGTAGGTAATATTTGAAAAACAAAAATAAATCCATAAGAATTTATATTCATTAGCCCACCAAATAAAAATTCACTACCGGCAGCGGTATAATCTAAAATATTGGTAAAAATACCACCAACAAATTCAAAAGCCTTCTGTATAAATGGAACTTTTAAAACACCTATTGCAATTAATAATTGGGCAGATAAACCAGCTCCCACAGTTTTCCAATTTATACCTTTTCTGTTAGAACTTAATATATAAGCCAAAAGGATTAGAGAAATCATTCCTAATAAACCTCTCCATAAAGAGTTTACTGAAAAGCCCTGATTATCTATTATTGTATTTTGGACGGTTTCTTGTGCATTAATTGAAGTTAAACTAAAAAAGAAAAGAGCAAACAAACTTAGTTTTTTTATCATGTGTTTAAGTTATTTTGAGGAGCGTTTAGTTATTTCGTCACGAATTTTTGCAGCTAATTCATAATCTTCATCTTGAACAGCTTTCTCTAATTTTTCATTTAATTGTTTAAGTGTGTCTTTTGAAAAAGAGGATTCTTGTATGGGAGTTTCTTCAATCAAGCTTTCAATTCCTATATTTTCTTTTTCTGTAGATAATTCATCTTTAATTTTTAAATAAATACCTGCTTTATCTAAAATATTTTCATAAGTAAATATAGGAGCATTAAAACGTGTTGCCAATGCAATTGCGTCAGATGTTCTGGTGTCTATTATTTCTTCGATATTATCACGTTCACAAATTAAACTTGAATAAAACACACCGTCAACCAATTTGTGAATTATCACTTGTTTTATAATAATATGAAATCTGTCTGCAAAACTTTTAAACAAATCGTGTGTTAATGGTCGAGGTGGTTTAATTTCTTTTTCTAGAGCAATAGCTATTGATTGTGCTTCAAAAGCTCCAATAACAATAGGTAATGTTCTGTTTCCATTAACTTCACTTAAAACTAACGCATAAGCGCCACTTTGTGTTTGGCTGTATGATATCCCTTTAATATTTAGACGAACTAAACTCATAAGTTAAAATTAGAAAAAAAGGCTGTCTAATCAAAGGACTTACGTGTCCAATAATTAGACAGCCTTTTTTAAGAGGCACAATTTAACAAAATTATGCGTTATTTGACTTAAATTCTTTTAACTTTTCAATTAATTTAGGAACAACATTAAAAGCATCACCAACAATACCATAGTCTGCAGCCTTAAAGAAAGGAGCTTCAGGGTCAGTATTTATTACAACTTTAACTTTAGAAGAATTGATTCCTGCTAAATGTTGTATTGCTCCTGAAATTCCAACCGCAATGTATAAATTTGATGCTACCGGCTTACCTGTTTGTCCAACATGTTCGCTATGAGGTCTCCAACCTAAGTCAGATACCGGCTTTGAACAAGCTGTGGCAGCGCCTAAAACATCAGCTAATTCTTCAATCATTCCCCAATTTTCAGGGCCTTTTAGTCCTCTTCCTCCAGATACTACAATATCGGCATCTGCAATAGTAACTTTTCCTGATGTTTGCTGAATTGAATCTGATTTTAAATTACTTTCAACTACAACAGGTTCAAAATTTTCAATACTACCCGATACTTCGTTTTCAACCAATCCAAAAGAGTTTTTTGACAAGCTGAGTACTTTAACTTCTGTAGTTATTTGTGTATTGCTAAATGCTTTACTTGAAAATGATTTTCTTTTTACGGTAAATGGTGAAGTTGAAGTTGGTAATGCAATAACATTACTTGTATAACCGGCATTTAAATTTACAGCAACTAAAGGAGCTAAATATAAACCGTTTGAATTTGAATCAATTATTATGATTTCTGATTTTTCTCTTTCAGCAGCTTGTTTAATTACATTAGCATAAATTTTGGCATTAAAAGTTTTAAGTGTATCGTTAGCTACATTTAATATTTTTTCTGCACCATATTTATATAATAATGAATTATCACTTGAATTTATAGCTAACACAACTACATTAGTTCCTAATTGCTCAGCAACTTTTTTTCCGTATGATGTTACTTCAAAAGCTGATTTTTTAAATTTTCCTTCCGATGTTTCGGCATATACTAAAACTGACATATATTTTTATTTTTTAATTGTTAAGTTGTTAAAATGTTTTTTTACAGTTTAACAGATAAATAATTCAACAGAAATTTATTAAATTACTTTAGCTTCATTATGCAATAAGTTAATAAGCTCATCAACATTTTCGGCATCAATCATTTTACAAGCAGATTTTGCTGCCGGTTTCTCAAATGAAACTATTGAAGTTGTAACTTCTCCAGTTGTTGGTTCTAAAACAGTTAAAGGTTTTTTTCTAGCCATCATTATACCGCGCATATTTGGTATACGTAAATCTTTTTCTTCAACTATGCCTTTTTGCCCTGCAATTATTAATGGCAGATTAGAAGATAAAACTTCTTTTCCGCCGTCAATTTCACGTGAAATTATAGCTTTATCGCCTTCAACTTCAAGACCTATACAAGCATTTACAAAGTTATAATCTAATATAGCAGCTAACATTCCCGGTACCATTCCACCATTATAATCAATAGATTCTTTACCGGCAAGTATTAAATCGTAACCACCATTTTTAACAACTTCAGCCAATTCTTTTGCAACAGCAAAACCATCAGTAGCTTCAGTGTTAACTCGTATAGCATCGTCGGCACCAATTGCCAAAGCTTTGCGCAAAGTAGGTTCAGTACCTACATTTCCAACATTAACAACTGTAACTGTAGCACCTTGTTTTTCTTTAAACCACATTGCTCTTGTTAAAACAAACTCGTCATATGGATTAATAACATATTGCACGCCAGTACTATCAAATTTTGAATCATTTTCAGTAAAATTGATTTTTGATGTAGTATCTGGAACGTGACTAATACAAACTAATATTTTCATTTTATTATTATTTGGTTTTTATAAAATTACAAGCTTTTATATACTTTTTTACGAATGTAACAATTTTTTTTAAAATACTATGCGCGCATAGTAAAATTTATTGTGTAGATTTTTATTTGAAACTAAATTAAGAATACTTAATTTTGCACTTCCAAAAAACAGATAAAATGAAGACAATACAATTTAGAGAAGCTATTTGTGAAGCAATGAGTGAAGAAATGCGTAGAGATGAGTCTATCTTCTTAATTGGAGAAGAGGTTGCTGAATATAATGGTGCATATAAAGCTTCTAAAGGGATGTTAGATGAATTTGGTCCAAAAAGAGTAATTGACTCTCCAATTGCCGAGCTTGGTTTTGCAGGTATTTCTGTTGGGTCAGCAATGAATGGAAACCGACCAATTGTTGAATTTATGACATTTAACTTTTCTTTAGTAGGTATAGATCAAATTATAAATAACGCTGCTAAAATCAGACAAATGTCTGGCGGACAGTTAAATTGTCCAATTGTTTTTAGAGGACCAACAGGTTCTGCCGGACAATTAGGTGCTACACATTCACAATCATTTGAAAATTGGTTTGCAAATACTCCGGGATTAAAAGTAATTGTACCGTCTAATCCTTACGATGCAAAAGGATTGCTTAAAGCTGCAATTAGAGATGATGATCCTGTTATTTTTATGGAATCTGAGCAAATGTATGGTGATAAAGGTGAAGTTCCTGAAGGTGAATATATTTTACCAATAGGTGTGGCCGATATAAAAAGAGAAGGAAAAGATGTTACTATAGTTTCTTTTGGTAAAATTATTAAAGAAGCTTATAAGGCGGCTGATATTTTAGAAAAAGAAGGAATTTCTTGTGAAATTTTAGACATGCGTACTATAAGACCAATGGATTTTGAAGCAATTTTTACTTCTGTTAAAAAAACAAACAGATTGGTAATTTTAGAAGAAGCTTGGCCATTTGCCAGTGTGTCTTCAGAAATTACTTATCAAGTACAAGAAAATGTATTTGATTATTTAGATGCACCAATTAAAAGAATTACTACTGCTGATACTCCGGCTCCATATTCTCCTGTATTATTAGAAGAATGGTTGCCAAATGCAAATGATGTTGTAAAAGCGGTAAAAGAAGTAATGTATATAAAATAAAAGCAAAAAATTTGCGTTATAAATTCCTTTCAAGGTAATCTTGAAAGGTTTTTTTATTATGATAAGAAAAATTAAATCCCTTAGTTTCCTTTTTTTATTTGTTTTTTCTGTAGGTTTTGCACAGGTAAAAATAAGCGGCTCTGTTGTAGATGAACAGAATCAACCCATACCATTTGCAAACATACTTTTTGTTGGTTCAACTATAGGAACAGTCTCTGATGAAAATGGTGAATTTTATTTAGAATCTGATAAAACATACAACCAAATAGAAGTATCTTTTTTAGGTTTTGAAAATAAAATAATTCCTGTAAAAAGCAGAGATTACAATATAACAATTACATTAAAAGAAGAGGCTTCAATGTTAAAAGAAGTTTTTATTTATAGTGGAAAAGTTAAGAAAAAAGGAAATCCTGCCATTGCTATTTTAAAGAAGATTTGGGCAAGAGAACGTAAAAACGGTATCTATTTATTTGATCAATATCAATATGAAAAGTACGAAAAGCTTGAATTTGATATGAACAATATTGACAGTGCAATGATAAATAGTAAGATATTTAATGGAATGGAATTTATTTTTAAAGGAGTTGATACCTCAAATATCACAGGGAAAACTTTTTTACCAATTTTTATTAATGAGTCTGTTTATAATTCTTATGGTAAAAATAAAGGGGGAAGAAAATTTAGAGAAGATATAGTAGCCAACAAAAACTCAGGTTTTGGTAATAACCAAAATGTAATAGCATTTATTAAAGATTTGTATGTAGATTATAACGTTTATGACAGTTATATTAAAATTTTTGATAAAAGTTTTGTAAGCCCAATTTCAAAAGCAGCAGGTATTTCTACCTATAATTACGTGCTTACAGATAGTGCATTTATTGATAATAAATGGTGCTATAATATTTTGTACTATCCTCGAAGAAAAGGAGAATTAACTTTTAAAGGAGATTTTTGGGTAAACGACACCACTTTTGCAATTAAAGAAATTAATATGCAAGCGAACAAAAGTGCTAATATAAACTGGGTTAAAGATATTTATATTGAGCAGGAGTTTGATGTGTTAAATGATTCTGTTTTTTTATTAAAAAGAGATCATATGTTGTCAGATTTTAGTTTGAATAAAAAAAACAAATCAAAAGGAGTGTATGGAAGAAGAACAACGATGTATAAAAAATACAAGTTCAATGAAGAGAAAGATGACGATTTTTATGCAAAAGAAGTAAATCCTTACGATACTAAAATTTATAATAAAGAAGATGCTTATTGGGAAGAAAACAGACATGAAAAATTAAATGAAAATGAGCAAGGTATTTACACTTTGTTAGATACCTTAGTAACAGTTCCTAAATTTAAAAAAATATACAATTTAGTTGAAATTTTAGGTTCAGGATATATTGAATTTAATAATTTTGATTATGGCCCAATTTATTCAACTTTTGGGAAAAATGATGTTGAAGGGTTGCGAATACGTGTAGGAGGTAGAACTTATTTTGGAAGTAATGACCTTTGGCGTTTGCAAGGATACACTGCTTATGGTTTTGACGATCATCAAATTAAATATGGTGTTTCAGGGAAATGGATGTTAAATCCAAAAAATAGAGTTATAGTTGGCTTAGGTAATAGGCGAGATGTTGAACAAATAGGTGTAAGTTTAACAACAACTAACGATGTTTTAGGAAGAAGTTTTGCTTCATCAGCATTTTTTGCCAGTGGAGATAATAGTAAGCTTACTTCAATTAATTTATCAAATGCATTTGTATCAATAGAGCCTAAAAAAAATCTATATTTTCGTTTAGGAGCTTCCTATAGAACTTTAAAAACAGCATCACCGGAAACATTTAATATAGACTATTGGGTAGATAAAGAAAATAATATTAAAAAATCTGATGTTATTCAATCTGAAATCGATTTTTCAATACGATATACTCCTAACAGAAAAACAATAGGATATGGCGTTGAAAGAAATGAAGTATCTGATAATTATTCAACAATACTTTTAAATTATTCAAAAGGGATAAAAGGTTTGTTAGATAGTGATTTTGATTATCAAAAGTTACAATTTTTCTATCGTCAACCAATTTTAATTGGTGGTTTTGGAAGAACGTTTGCTACTTTTGAAGCAGGTAAAACGTTTGGAGAAGTACCCATCAGTTTATTAAACGTTGTGCCTGGGAATCAGTCATATTTCACTATTGAAAATACATATGCTTTGTTAGATTATTACGAATTTATAACTGATTCATATGCATCCATACATTTTGAACATAATTTTAATGGGCGATTACTTTCAAGAGTACCTTTACTTAGAAAGCTAAATTTACGAGAAATTATAGGTGTTAAAAGTGTGTGGGGAGATATTTCTGATAAAAATAGAGAATTAAATGCTTCAACTACAATTGTTAACTACGTTGCACCAACAAAAGGATATTATGAATATAGTGTTGGAATAGGTAATATATTTAAAGTTTTTAGATTAGACTTTAGTTGGAGAGGTAATTATAAAGATACACCCGGCTCAGATAATTTTGCTATTAAAGGTGCATTTGGTTTTCATTTTTAAAAATATAAAACTTAAACCTTTAAACTTTAATGAATTTTTGTATTATTGTAAAAAAGTAAAAATAAAAGAAAATGAGTGTTAAAAATAGCAAAACATTTGATGTTTTAATAGAAATTCCGAAAGGAAGTAGAAATAAATATGAATACGATTTTGTTTTACATAAAATCAGATTTGATAGAATGCTGTTTTCATCAATGATGTATCCTGGTGATTACGGTTTTATTCCGGAAACATTAGCATTAGATAAAGATCCGTTAGATGTTTTAGTATTAGGAAGTGAACCTACTTTCCCAATGTGTGTTGTAGAGGTAAAACCAATAGGAGTTTTCCACATGACAGATGAAAAAGGACCAGACGAAAAAATTATTTGTGTGCCGGTTTCAGATCCTGTATGGAATCAATTAAATGATATCGAAGATATGAATCCGCATCAAGTAAAAGAAATAGAACATTTCTTTCAAGTTTATAAAGATTTAGAAGATAAAAAAGTAGATGTTGGAGGTTGGGGTAATGTAGAAGAAGCGTGTGAATTAGTTAAAACAGCAATAGATCGTTATGAAACTAGTGAGCATAAGAAAAAGAGGACGTTTACAATATAATTGTAATATTTATAAAATAAACCTATAAAAAATAAACCATCTTTAAAAATAAGGATGGTTTTTTTTATCTATTATATTTTCGTAATTTTATATATTCTAAAAAAATTAAACCTAACAATTAAAATATGGAAATTTTAGTAAACTATTTACCATTATTTGGTGTTTTAGCTCTTGTATTTGTTGTTATAAAAAATGCATGGGTTTCAAAACAAGATAAAGGTAATGAAACGATGTCAAGAATAGCAAAAAATATTGCTGATGGAGCAATGTCTTTTCTAAAAGCAGAGTACAAAATTTTATTTGTTTTTGTAGTAGCTGTTGCAATCTTATTATATTTTAAAGGCCAACATGAGGTAGGTTCTAATGGAATGGTTGCACTATCATTTATAGTTGGTGCATTTTGTTCAGCTTTAGCAGGTTTTATTGGAATGAAAGTTGCAACTAAAGCGAATGTACGTACAACAAATGCAGCAAGAACATCATTAGGGAAAGCGCTAGAAGTAGCTTTTGCAGGTGGTTCAGTAATGGGATTAGGTGTTGTTGGTTTAGGTGTTTTAGGATTAAGCAGTTTGTTTATGATTTATCAAAATATTTGGCCCGGAGCAGATAATATTCCAATGGTTTTAAATGTACTTTCAGGGTTCTCATTAGGAGCTTCATCAATTGCGTTATTTGCTCGTGTAGGTGGAGGTATTTATACTAAAGCGGCTGATGTTGGTGCAGATCTTGTTGGTAAAGTTGAAGCAGGTATTCCTGAAGATCACCCTTTGAATCCGGCAACTATTGCTGATAATGTAGGTGATAATGTAGGTGATGTAGCAGGTATGGGAGCCGATTTATTTGAATCGTATGTTGGTTCAATTATTGGTACAATGGTATTGGGTGCTTTGATAATTACCCCTGATTTTAACGGATTAGGTGCTGTTTATTTACCATTGGTTTTAGCAGCAGTAGGTATTGTAATGTCAATTTTAGGAACTTTATTTGTAAAAGTTAGAGAAGGGGGATCACCTCAAAAAGCTTTAAATTTAGGTGAATTTGGATCTGGTACTTTAATGATTATAGCTTCTTATTTTATAATAAACGCTATGATTCCTAATTCTTTAGAAGGATTGCCTTTTGGCTCTATGGGCGTTTTTGGAGCAACTTTGGCAGGTTTGATAGCCGGTTTTTTAGTTGGTAAAATTACTGAATATTATACAGGAACAGGAACAAAACCAGTTACATCAATTGTAAGGCAATCTGAAACAGGTTCGGCAACAAATATAATTGCAGGTTTAGGAGTTGGTATGATGTCAACTGCAATTCCAATTCTATTAATTGCAACAGCAATTATAGTTTCTCATTATTTTGCAGGGTTATATGGTATTGCAATAGCAGCGGTTGGTATGTTGGCAAATACAGGTATGCAATTAGCGATAGATGCTTATGGTCCAATATCTGATAATGCCGGAGGTATTGCTGAAATGGCAGAATTGCCTAAAGAAGTTCGTGAACGTACTGATAAACTTGATGCTGTAGGTAATACAACAGCAGCTATAGGTAAAGGTTTTGCTATTGCTTCTGCTGCATTAACAGCTTTAGCATTATTCGCAGCATTTATGAAAACTGCCAATGTACCTACAATAGATGTTTCACAACCTAAAATTATGGCAGGTTTGTTAGTTGGTGGTATGTTGCCATTTGTATTTTCGGCTTTATCTATGAATGCTGTTGGACGAGCAGCGATGGCAATGATAGAAGAAGTTCGTCGTCAATTTAGAGATATTCCGGCCTTAAAAGCTGCTTTAGAAGTTATGCGTAAATATGATTCTGATATTTCAAAAGCAACTAAAGAAGATAGAGCAATATTTGATGCGGCACATGGTGTTGCAGAATACGAAAAATGTGTGGCGATTTCTACAAATGCTTCGTTAAGAGAAATGATATTACCGGGTTTGTTAGCGTTAGTAGTTCCTGTTGCTGTAGGTTTTGTTGGTGGAGCTCAAATGTTGGGAGGTTTATTAGCCGGAGTAACAACAACTGGGGTTTTAATGGCTATTTTTCAAGCTAATGCTGGAGGTGCTTGGGACAATGCAAAAAAAATGATTGAAAGTGAAGGGCGTAAAGGTTCCGATGCTCATAAAGCAGCTGTAGTAGGTGATACGGTTGGTGATCCGTTTAAAGATACATCAGGTCCATCATTAAATATTTTAATCAAATTAATGTCGGTAGTAGCATTGGTAATTGCTCCAAGTATAACTTTATCTTCTGAAGAAGTCTCAGAATATATGAATAATAAATCTGTTACAGAAGTTGTTTCTAATGAGATTACAAAAGAAGTTAAAATTGAAATGATTAATGTTGAAGACGGAAAAGTAAAAGCAGTAGTTTCAACTATTACTACTGAGAATGGACAAACGACTATTGATGAAAAAGTTTTTGAAGGGACTGAAGAAGAAGTAAAAGCGAAACTAGATAGTCTTAAAAATGTTAAAGTTGAAACTAACAAAATTGAGGTTAAAGAAGAAATAATTAAGAAGGCCCAATAATAAAATAAAGGTTAATAAAAAAGCTCGCCATTGGCGAGCTTTTTTATAAGTAATTTTTAAAATAATCCGTGTATTTGTGCATCAATTTTATCAATAATAGAACCTAAATCTTCTGGGTTTTCAACAAAGTCTAAATTATCTACATCAATAATTAATAATTTCCCTTTTTGATATTTAGATATCCATGCTTCATAGCGTTCATTCAATCTACTTAAATAATCAATGCTTATAGAATTTTCATAATCTCTTCCTCTTTTATGAATTTGTCCAACCAATGTAGGTATAGAAGCTCTTAAATAAATAAGTAAATCGGGTGGAGTAACCAAACGTTCCATTAATTCAAAAAGAGATTCATAATTGTTAAAATCTCTATTAGGCATTAAACCCATAGCGTGTAAATTTGGTGCAAAAATTCGAGCATCTTCATAAATAGTCCTATCCTGAATGATATTTTTCCCACTTTCTCTAATTTCGAGTATTTGTCGAAATCTACTATTTAAAAAGTAAACTTGTAAGTTAAACGACCAACGTTCCATTTCACTGTAAAAATCATCTAAGTAAGGATTTTCATCAACAGACTCAAAATGAGGATCCCATTTGTAATGTTTGGCTAAAAGTTTTGTTAACGTGGTTTTTCCTGCTCCAATATTTCCGGCAATAGCTACGTGCATAATCAATTTTCGATGAAAGTTAAAATGCTAAGATAAATAAATTTTTCATGATTTATTTAAACAAATACAACACTTTAAAAAATTAGTTTATATCCATAACCACGAACGTTAATTATTTGAATTTTAGGATCTTTTTTTAGTTTTTTACGAAGCTTTGTTATAAAAACATCCATACTTCGTGCGTTAAAAAAATCATCATCGCCCCATAATTTTTTTAAAATGAAAGATCGATCTAATATTTGATTCTTATTTTTTAATAAATAATAGAGTAAATGAGCTTCTCTATGAGTTAAAGTTTCTGTTTTTGAATTGAATTGAATTGTTTGATTTTTTAAATTGAAAATAAAATTACCCAATTGGATTTGTTCATCTTTATACTCAAGTTTAGTTCTTTTTAAAAGGGCATTAATTCTAACAATAAGCTCCTCCATACTAAAGGGTTTTTTTAAATAATCATTACCACCAATAGTAAACCCTTCAACAATATCTCGCGTTTGTGATTTAGATGTTAAAAAAATAATAGGAATAGAGGCGTTTTCTTGTCTAATTTCCTTAGCCAATGTGAAACCATCTTTTTTTGGCATCATAACATCTAAAACTAGTAAAAGAGGTTTTTCTTTTTTGTATGTTTTATATGCTTCTTCACCATCTAAACAAAGTAAAACTTCAAAGTTTCGGGATTCTAAACTTTCTTTAATTATTCTACCTAAAGAAGGCTCATCTTCAGCTAGTAAAATTTTTACAAGATTATTCATTTAACAACTCAATTTTAAATACGGTTTTATTTTTTTTATCATAAATAACGGTAATATTTCCATTGTGTTTTTCAATAATATTTTTTGTGTAATACAATCCAATTCCAAATCCTTTTACGTTATGTGTATCTCCTGTTGGAATTCTATAAAATTGTTCAAAAATTTTCTCTTTTTGATTTTTTGGAATTCCATTTCCATTATCTTTAAAGAGTATTATCATACTGTTTTTTGTTTTGGATAATTCAATACATATCTTATTTCCACCATACTTTAGTGCATTATCTATAATATTTGAAATAGCATTTTCAAAGTGAAATTTATCTAAATTAAGTAGCGTGGAATCAATCATATTTTTATAAATAATTTTTTTTTCAGGATTTATAACTTGGTATTTATTTATACAATTTTTCAGGAGTTTATGAATATCAATAGGTTCTTTATTTAAAGATAATTCTTCTTGATTTAAAGTAGCTGTTTCCAATATTTTTTCAACCATTACATTTAGTTTAGTTACTTGAGCGTTTGCAATAGAAATGTAATTTTCTGTTTTAGTTTTATCTTCTAATGCATTAAAATTTTTAAGAGCTTCTAAAGCAGTTGAAATAGTGGTAATGGGGGTTTTTAGTTCGTGAGTTATATTACTTATTAAATCATTTTTAATTTCTGCTAGTTGTTTTTGATTTTTTATGATATATAAAAGATAAAACAAAGATGAAATTATTGCTAATGAAAGTAGTAACGAAATTAGTATTCCAGAAACACTTCTTTTTAAAATTTCTGTTGAGGGATTTTTAAAGTAAAGTTGTAATTTATTGTTAGGCTTAATATAGGTAGATTTTGAATTTACAACGAGGTTTTTAGTTGTAATTGAGTTATTTGAATAGTAAAAAAGCGTATCTTTTTTTAAATGATGAATAGCAAACTCAAGATTTATATTTTTTTGCTGAAGCTGCTTTTGTAATAAAGAATCTAGTTTTTCGTACTCAATAGTATCTTTGTTAATTGATACAAATAAGGTTTTCAATCCCTTTAATAATTTAATACTGTCAGCAGCTTTTTTCCCTCTAATTACGGTTACTTTACTAACAGTTTTATTTTTTTTATCAAATGTATAACCGGTAGTTTCATCATCATTTAAATTCGTAAATTTAGTAATAGTATCGTTATTTATAGGGAAAGTACTTTGTGTGCGTTTGTTTGTTTCTTCTGTAATATTTATAAAAAGAGAATCAAATTTTAGGTTATTTTTTGACTCTTCAGTATTAATTTTTATTTCAGTATTTTCAGATCTTTTATTTTTAGAAAACTTTTGTTTTTTTGAATTTGTTTTCTTTATTCTTGATTCGTTAAAAATAGAATCAAAAGCAACATCTTCAAAAAAATGATTGGCAGTAGATAAACTGTCGTTGTCAATTATCGTGATGTAATTTGCTTTAGCCAATTCCGCATAATATTCTTCGATTGAATTATCAAAACTAATTTGAATCTCGTTGACAATTCTATTTTTATTTAATTGGTAATTTTTATAATTCCAATACACTTGTACAGCAATAGTGGTAAAAATTGTTACTGTAATTAAATATAAAATCCAGTTGTATTTTTTTGTCTTCACATTTCAAATGTACTATTTAAAAATAATAAATTATTGGTGTTAACACTCGTTAACACTCATTAACATTAAGTTAGAACAATAGCGTTTAGATTTGTGAAGTAATTATAAATAATTCTAAACAATGAAAAAACAAGCATATCTTTTTATAGGAATTTTCTTTTTGTTTATTGGTACTCTTTTTTCGCAAGATTTTCAAGGAATAGCAATATACCAAACAAAACAAGTTGTCAATTTAACAATGGATAGCACAAAAACAGATTTTAGTCAACAACAGGCTATTCAAGAAATGTTACAAAAACAATTTGAAAAAGTTTATGAGCTTAAGTTTAATAAAACAGAATCGTTTTATAAAGAAGAAGAGCAATTAGATAAGCCTGAAGTTTCTTCAGGTGGCTTAACAATTACAATTGCAGGTGACAGAAGTAAATTATATAAAAATACACAAACTGAAACATTTGTGAATTCTCGTGATTTAATGGGAAAGCAATTTTTAATTTCGGATAGAATGGAAAAAACAGATTGGAAATTAGAAAATGAAAGTAAAATAATAGGGAATTATACTTGTTATAAAGCAACCGCTGTTGAAACGTATGAGGATGTTGAATTTAAAACAGGTAAAAAGGAGGTGAAAACTAAAAATATAATTGCTTGGTATACACCGGAAATACCGGTAACACACGGACCCGATAAATATTATGGGTTACCGGGATTAATAATGGAAATGATTGTGGGCAAAAAAATGTATTTATGCAATAAATTAATTTTAAATCCGGAGAAAAAGATAGAATTTGAAATACCAAAAAAAGGAAAAAAAGTAACTCAGATTGAATTTGATAAAATAAGCGAAAAAAAGCAAAAGGAAATGATAGAGAAATTTTCAAGTGGAAGAAAAAAAGGGAATGGGAATACTATTGAAATTAAAATAGGTGGTTAAATTAAACCTTACAATTATTTTGAGTCTAATCTCTATAGTAGTTTAACATATTTTTGGCTGTAAAATTAAAAGGCAGCAAATATATTTGTTTAAATAGATTTAAAAACAATTGTAAAAATGAAGAGTGTATTTTTTAAAAACATAGTTGTGGCCGTATTATTTATATCAACATCCGTTATTGCGCAAGATTTTCAAGGAATGGCAGTTTACCAAACCAAAACAAAGTTGGATGTTAATTTTGATGATTCAAGAATTCCGGCTGACAGAGTTAAACGCATTCAAGAAATGATGAAAAATCAACTTGAAAAAACCTATGTATTAACTTTTGATAAAACTGCATCTATTTATAAAGAAGAAGAAAAATTAGATCAATCTAATGGAGGAAGAGGAGGTATGCGTTTTATGATGATGGGAGGTGCTTCTTCAGGAAAACAGTATAAAAATATACTTGAAAAAAGGTTAGTAAAAGAACAAGAGTTTAGTGGGAAAAACTTTTTAATTGTTGATGAATTAACACCTTACGCGTGGAAGATGGAGCAAGAAACCAAAATGATTGGTAATAATATGTGTTTTAAAGCTACAGCAGTTATAAAAGAAGAAAAGAAAGAAGCTCTTAAGTTTGGACCTCCTTCAAATGATGAAGAGGAAAATAAAGAAGATAAACCTAAAGAAATGGTTGATGTTATTATTACTGCCTGGTATACATTAGATATTCCGGTAAGTAACGGACCGGCTAATTATTGGGGTTTACCCGGATTAATACTTGAAGTAAGTGCAGGAAATACTCAAATATTGTGTACTAAAATTGTGATGAATCCTAAAGAAAAAGTAGAAATATCGGAACCTAAAAAAGGAAAAGAGGTTACTCAAGCTGAATTTGATGAAATAATGAAAGAAAAAATGATCGAAATGAGAGAAAGATTTAGAAATGAGCGTCAGAAAAATGATGGAGGTCAACATTTTAGAATAAGAGGATAAAGTAAGTGTCAATTATATCTTATTAAAAATTATAACGAATAAATGGAAAAAATAGCAATTGTACTGTTTTTTGCAATAATGCCTTTAGTTGCTTTATCTCAAAGTATAAAACTTGAAGGAGTTGTTACAAACGAAAAAGGTGAACCACTGGAAATGGCAAATGTAATAGCCTTTAAAAAAGGAACACAATTTTTACAATCGTATTCCATTTCAGACTCTAAAGGAAATTATAAATTAAGTTTAGAGCAAAATGAACAATATACTTTAAAAATAAGTTATTTAGGTTTTGATACTACAACTATCGACATAACTGTAGAAAATTCATCAGAAGATTTGAAGAAGGATATTACCTTAAAAGAATCTAACGAATCTTTAAAAGAAGTTGAAATAACTTATGAAATGCCTGTAAAAGTTATAGGTGATACTATTGTTTATAATTCCGATTCGTTCACCTCAGGCAAAGAAAAAAAATTAGAAGATGTACTAAAAAAACTACCGGGTATTGATGTGGACGATAATGGGGAAGTTGAAGTTGAAGGAAAAAAAGTACAAAAAGTATTGGTTGAAGGAAAAGAATTTTTTGATGGCGATTCCAAATTGGCAACCAAAAATATTCCTGCAAGCGCTATAGATAAGGTACAAGTGCTTAAAAATTACAACGAAGTTTCAAGTATGCGAGCTGTTACCAATAACGAAGATAATATTGCCATAAACATAAAATTGAAACAAGGTAAAAAACGATTTTGGTTTGGAGAAATAAATGCAGGCGGAGGAGAAAACGAAAAATATTTGGCAAAACCTAAACTGTTTTATTACAGTCCGGAAAAAAGTATCAATGTTTTAGCCGATTTTAACAATATAGGTGACGCGCCATTTACAATGCGCGATTATTTTAGATTTACCGGCGGTTTACGAGGAGCAATGAGTGGGAGCGGAACAAGTTTTAATGTTTCATCAGGTGGTTTAGGATTTATGACCACACAAAATAACAGAGCTCAGGAAATTACTTCAAAATTTGGGGCTGTAAACTTTAGTTTAGTGCCCAAAAAATCGTTAGATTTTAATGGTTTTGCCATTGCAAATGATTCTGAAACCGATATGTTTACCGAGTCAAATACGGTTTATAATAAAACAGGCTTAACTGAAGAAAGTACAACATCGGCAACACAAGGCAGTAAATTGGGGATGGTAAAATTCAGTACAACTTACGAGCCTGGCACTAATTTGCATATAGACTACGATATTTTCGGAAAAATATCTGAACAAACTGAAATAAATGATGTTACATCAACCAATCGAGGATCAGTAGATACCAATAAAGAAGAAAAACCTTTTTCATTAAATCAAAACTTTAATGTGTATTATACATTAAATGAGAAAAATATTCTTTCGGCCGAAGTACAACACATCTATCAAAAAGATAAACCATTATACAATTCATTAGCATTTACACAACCTTTTGAAATTATTCCTTCATCCGATGAAGAAAGTTTGTATGATATTCTTCAAAAGAAAAAAACAACCACAAATAAATTCGATGCAAAAATTGATTATTATTACCTCTTAACTCAAAAAAGCAACATAAATCTTTCGGTAGGAACAACGTTAAGTAAGCAACAGTTAAACTCTCATATCTCACAAAATTTAGATAACGGCACTACGTTAAATTTTAATGATGAAGTTTTAAACAACGATGTAGATTTTAATTTTTCTGATGTATTTGTAGGCTTACATTATAAAATGATTTCGGGAATTTTTACATTTAATCCGGGATTAACATTGCATCATTATACAACTAAAGATACACAGTTACATAGTGTAAATAAACAGAATAGCACCAAATTATTGCCAGATGTATATGCTCGTTTACAGTTCAAATCATCAGAAAGTTTACGTTTCAATTACTCAATTACCACTCAATTTTCTGATATTGATAATATTGCCGAAGGATATTTAATTTCAAATTATTCATCATTAACAAGCGGAAACAGAGATTTAGACAACTCACTTTACCATAATTATTCGCTAAGTTACTTTAGTTTTAGTATGTTTTCTTTTACTAATTTAATGGCGTCAGTTAATTATACAAAAAAGTTAGATGGAGTTAAAAATAACACAGAATTAATTGGAGTTGATAGAATTTCGTATCCTGTTAACTCAAAATTTGCAGACGAAACTTTCTCTGCAAATGTTAGGTACGGAAAAACCTACAGTAAATTAAAAACCAATTTCAGTGCAAATTTTTCAAACTCAATTTTTAACAATATTGTGAATAATGAACGAATAAAATCTAAAACAATTTCACACAGTTACCAAGGCAGTGTTGCTACCAAATTTAAAGATGCACCAAATTTTGAGGTAGGTTATCAAAAATCATTTTCCGAATATTCAAAAACAGGCAGTACAACCGACAGGCCTTTTGCAAACATGGAAATAGGCTTCTTAAAAAACTTTATTTTAACTGCCGACTACAGTTATTACAATTATAAAAACGACGAAAAAACAGTTAAAAATGAGTATTCATTTTTAAATGCCAATTTGTACTATCAACAAAAAGACAGCAAATGGGAGTTTAAAGTTTCGGTAGATAATTTAACCAATAACACCTCAATGAATACTGATAGTTATAACGAAATTTCCGATAGTAATTCAACATCACTGTACTATATCCAACCACGTTTATGGATGTTCTCGGTAAAGTATAATTTATAGGGCGTTACCCTTCGGGTCGGGCTTTTGCTACTCGCTTTTTTACAGTTGAATTTCAACTGTAAAAAGAGCTTAAACAATAGCGCAATCCCTAACGCAAACAGCAAACATTAAGTTAATAACGTTTAAAGCAGATTTTTACAAATCTAAAATACCGTTTTCATCGGCAGCATGTGCATTCCAAATGTAATCATCAGCCTCATCATCATTAACATAAACGCCATCAATTACATATCTAAATTCATAAGAAACATCTTTCTTTAAATCTAAAGTACCTTTAAAAGTTCCGTTTTTTAATTTAGTTAAAGGAGCAGCTTTAATATCCCATTCATTAAAATCACCAACAACTGAAACATTTGTAGCTTCCGGAGCTGTAACTGTAAAAGTTACTTTACAAACAGGTTTACTTTTTAAAAATTGTTTTTTTATAGCCATGATTATAGTAATTTTAAGTGCTAAAGTAGCAATTATTTTACACAGAAAGTGTGTAAAAGTTATGAAAATCAAAATATTAACAATTTCTTAAAAATTACTCAAATAAACTTTAATGTGTAAAAAAAAGAAGTTGTTTTTAATAAAAATATTCATTTTTTTAACTAAAAAAATAAACTATAAAAAAAGCCAATAAAAACTAAGTTTTTTTATTGGCTTTCAAATTCGTTACTTATTTGATTATAAGTTAAATGCTTTTTTAATGGCATCAATATAATCTAATTTCTCCCAAGTAAATAGTTCAATATCAAGTGTTTTCTTGGTTCCGTCAACATTTTCAAAAGTTTTGGTAACAATTTCATTTTTACGTCCCATATGTCCGTAAGCAGCAGTTTCCAAATACATAGGTTGGCGTAATTTTAAACGTTCTTCAATAGCTGCAGGTCTCATATCAAATAATTCTTCAACAATTTCAGCTATTTCACCGTCAGACAAATTAACTTTAGAAGTACCATAAGTATTCACATAAATACCCATAGGCTTTACAACTCCAATTGCATACGAAACCTGAATTAAAATTTCATCGGCAACTCCGGCTGCAACTAAATTTTTAGCTATGTGTCGGGTGGCATAAGCTGCACTACGGTCAACTTTACTTGGGTCTTTTCCTGAGAATGCACCACCACCATGAGCTCCTTTACCGCCATAAGTATCAACAATAATTTTTCTACCGGTTAAGCCGGTATCTCCATGTGGTCCTCCAATCACAAATTTACCGGTAGGGTTAATATGGTAAGTTATGCTATCATTAAATAAAGCTTTAATGCTGTCCGGTAATTTTTTTATTAACCTTGGAATTAATATTGTAATAATATCATTTTTAATTTTTATTAACATTAACTCATCATTTGAGTTAAATTCATCATGTTGAGTAGATACTACAATATCTTTAATTCTTAACGGCACATTATCATCGGTATATTCTATGGTAACTTGACTTTTAGCATCTGGTCTTAGGTATGAGATTTCATTATTTTCTCTACGTAATTCGGCTAATTCTTGTAAAATTTTATGGCTTAAATCCAAAGCTAAAGGCATAAAGTTTTCAGTTTCATTAGTAGCATAACCAAACATCATTCCTTGGTCACCTGCACCTTGCTCTTCTTTAGAACCTCTGTCTACACCTTGATTTATGTCTTGAGATTGCTCATGTATTGCCGAAAAAACTCCGCAAGAGTTACCGTCAAACATATATTCGCTTTTAGTGTAACCAATTTTATTGATTATATCTCTTGCTATTTTTTGAACATCTAAATAGGTGTTAGATTTTACTTCTCCGGCTAAAACTACTTGTCCTGTTGTTACCAAAGTTTCACAAGCTACTTTAGAGTTTTCGTCAAACGCTAAAAAATTGTCAACCAAAGCATCAGAAATTTGATCAGAAACTTTATCAGGATGTCCTTCCGAAACAGATTCGGATGTAAATAAATATGGCATAATTCTAATTTATGTTTAATTTAAATTGAAAAATGATTTTGATTTGATTGCGTTGGTCGCTAAAAGAAGTAAATTATTACTGCTTTAGCATTTTTTAATGAGGTTGCAATCAGTCAAATCCTTCCTCTAATAATTTATTGGGTACAAATTTATAAAAACTTACATACAATTATCATAAAAAAACTAGATTTTTATTTTTAAAAATTTGTTTAATAAAAAAATGTAATTACATTTGTTGCAATAAAACGAAGAAAAATGAATGCTATTTTAAACAAAATGTGTTTTATGATGTGTAAAATTTACGCAGAGGACACTATTGTTTAAAATTTAAAAAATATAAATTAATAGAGGCCTCTGAATTTTTCAGAGGCTTTTTTATTCTATAAAACAAAAAATGAAGTCAATATTCCAAAATAGTATGTGTAACAACTGTTGTATGCCTATGCAAATGATGTGTAGCATAATGTTATGGTATTACCTGAATTGAATGGAATAAAAAATCAAAAATGATTTAAGTCCCTTTGGTAATACCTAAACCAAAGGGACTTTTTTATTAAATAAATTAAAACTTTAAAAAATTAAATTATGAGTACACAAAAATTTTCAACACAAGCATTACACGCAGGTCATGATACCTCAAAAACGGCAGGAACCAGAGCGGTACCTATTTATCAAACATCATCGTATGTGTTTAATAATACCGAACACGCAGCTAATTTATTTTCACTAGCTGAACCAGGGTTTATTTATACACGTTTAAACAACCCAACAAACGATATTTTAGAACAGCGTTTAGCGGCTTTAGATGGAGGAATTGGAGCCGCAGTTTTTGCATCAGGCACATCGGCAATTTCAACAGCATTGTTAACTTTATTAAAAGCAGGAGACCATATTGTTGCATCAAGTACATTGTATGGTGGTACATACAATTTATTAAATGTTACGTTACCAAGGCTTGGAATAACAACAACATTTGTTGATGCTTCAAATCCTCAAAATTTTAAAGAAGCAGTTCAAGAAAATACACGAGCAGTTTTTGTTGAATCCATCGGAAATCCAAAATTAGATGTATTGGATATTGAAGCAATTTCACAGATTTCAACTGAAAGTAAAATTCCATTTATTGTAGATAATACAGTTGCAACGCCATATTTACTAAATCCAATTAAGCACGGAGCAAATATTGTTGTTTATTCTTTAACAAAATTTATTGGTGGACAGGGAAATTCTTTAGGAGGAGCAATTGTTGATGGAGGGAATTTTGATTGGACTAATGGAAAGTTTCCTGAATTTACAGAACCTTCAAAAGGGTATCACGGATTGGTTTACAGTGAAGCTTTAGGAGAAGCGGCATATATTGCAAAAGTTAGATTGGAAGGTTTGCGTGATTTTGGAGGAGCTTTAAGCCCATTCAATGCGTTTCAAATAATTCAAGGATTGGAAACTTTACCAATACGATTAGAAAAGCATAGTAAAAATGCTTTAGAATTGGCTAACTGGCTAGAGCAACAAAAAGAAGTTGAATGGGTGAGTTATCCGGGATTAGAGTCTCATGAATCTTATAATAATGCACAAAAATATTTACCTAAAGGGCAAAGCGGAGTTTTATCATTTGGTGTAAAAGGAGGTTTTGAAGCTGCCAAAACTATAGTTGATACAGTAAAAGTATTTTCATTATTGGCAAATATTGGAGATACCAAATCTTTAATTATTCATCCTGCAAGTACCACACATCAACAACTTTCGGATGAGCAACAAGTATCATCAGGAGTTACGAAAGATTTAATAAGACTTTCAGTTGGAATTGAAGATATTGATGATTTAAAAAATGATTTAGAAGCTGCTTTTAAAGAAGTTTCATTATTGGTAAGTTAATCTTTCTAAAAAGTATTGTTTAAGAAATTTTTAATCCGTTAATTTGCCACTTAGTTCATAAACTTATTGAATGTTGTTATCAAGAAAGGCCGAGGGAATAGACCCGGAGAAGCCTTAGCAACCCTTTACTTTGTAAAGAAGGTGCTAAATTCTACCATTTTATGGATAGATAACCAAGCTAAATTACTTAACGTAATTTTCCACGTTTTTTTTGATAACAACTTTATATGGTTTTAACGAAGGTTAAAAAGTTAACTGCTATAATCTTTTAAAATATAATTGAAAATATAATTGAAAATGAGTCAATTAAAATATATAAAGTTGTCTGGTTTTATAACCGAATCGGGAAAAGAAGTGAAAGAAATACAGCTTTCCTATCAACTATTTGGAAAAAAATTGCATACTGCACCTCTTGTTTTGGTAAACCATGCACTTACCGGAAACTCTAATGTTGCAAGAGAAAATGGTTGGTGGAAAGATTTAATAGGTGAAAACAAAGTAATTAATACAAAAGTATATACAGTATTAGCTTTTAATATTCCCGGTAATGGTTACGATGGTTTTGTAATTGATAATTATAAAGATTTTGTGGCAAGAGATATTGCCAATATATTTTTAAAAGGACTGGATAAATTAACTGTTAAAGAATTATATGCAATTATAGGTGGTTCTTTAGGAGGTGGTATAGCTTGGGAAATGGCAGTGCTGAATCCTATAATTACAAAGCACTTAATACCTATTGCAACAGATTGGAAATCTACCGATTGGCTAATTGCAAACTGTCAAATTCAAGAACAATTTTTAATCAATTCCAGCAATCCTGTGCATGATGCTCGTATGCATGCCATGTTGTGTTACAGAACTCCTGAATCTTTTAAAGAGCGATTTCATCGTTCAAAAAATGAAGAATTGCAGATATTTAATGTAGAAAGCTGGTTGTTGCATCACGGTAATAAATTACAAGAACGTTTTCAATTATCAGCCTATAAATTAATGAATCAATTGTTAAAAACTATTGATGTTACCAAAGGGAGAAATGAAAATGTTTTAGACACCATAAAAGCAAATATTCATATTATTGGAGTAGATTCCGATTTGTTTTTTACTGCCGAAGAAAACAAAGAAACACATAAACAATTGGCATTAACACACCCAAATGTTACCTATAATGAAATTAATTCTGTTCACGGACACGATGCCTTTTTAATAGAATACAAACAGTTAGAAAAAATTATAGAGCCAATTTTTAATAAAACTTCAAAAAAAAATAAAAGGATAGTTCTAAAATTTGGAGGAAAATCATTAGCTAATGGTGATGGTTTAGAAAGAGCGTTAACTATTATTTCTTCAAAATTAAAAGAAGGTGAAAAAGTAGTTGTAGTAGTTTCGGCAAGAGGTAATGCTACAGATTTGTTAGAGGCTATTTTAGAAAAAGCAAAAAATAATTTACCCTATTTAGAAGAATTTGAACAATTTAAAAAGTATCAAATTGAAGTTGATAAAACGGTAGATTTTAAAAGTGAATTTCAACTGTTGGATGAGATTTTTAGAGGTGTAAAATTGTTGGGAGATTACAGTAAAAAAGTAAAAGATCAAGTATTGTCTCAAGGCGAAATTTTATCAGCAAAAATAATAGCTAATCTTTTAAATAAAAGAGGAATAAAAGCAAATTTTGTAGATTCAAGAACATTGATTAAAACCGATGACCAATTTGGTCAAGCTGTACCAATAGAAAGTATTTCAGAAGAAAATATAATTCAATATTTTGCCAATTGTGATAAAAATGAAACACAAATTTTAACCGGTTTTATAGCTTCAAATTTACAAGGAGAAACAACAACTTTAGGTAGAAATGGCAGTAATTATACCGCTGCATTAATTGCTAATTTTTTAAATGTCAAAGAGTTGCAAAATTATACGCATGTAAATGGAATTTATACGGCAGATCCTAATTTGGTTGAAAATTCACAACCAATTAAAAAACTTTCGTATCAGGAAGCTAATGAAATGGCAAATTTTGGGGCAAACATTTTACATGCTAAAACCATCATTCCTTTAATTGAAAAAAATATTCCTTTACGTATTTTAAACACATTTGACACTAAAAGTGAAGGGACGCTAATTAGTTTAGAAGCTGAAGGTGGTATAAAATCACTGTCAGTACAAGAAGATGTTGCACTTGTAAATTTAATTGGTAGAGGTTTGTTAGGAAAAGTTGGTGTAGACGGAAGAATTTTTACTGCATTGGGCAAAGAAAATATAAGTATAAGTATTATTTCGCAAGGATCTTCAGAAAGAGGTATTGGATTTGTAGTTGATGCACATAACGGTTTTAAAGCAAAAAAGGTTTTGGAGAGCGAATTTAAAGACGATTTTAAAACCAAAGATATAAGCCAAATTTATGTTACTGATAATGTATCGGTTATTTCTATAGTTGGTCAAACATTGGAATCATTTCATCAACCGTATAGCGCCTTAATAAAAAATCATATTACGCCGGTTTTAATAAACAATACGGTTACCGGTGAAAATGTGTGTTTGGTAGTTAAAAAAGACGATTTAAAAAAAGCGGTAAATGTTATTCACGGTGAAATTTTTGGAGTATCCAAAAATGTGAATATTGCAATTTTTGGGAAAGGTTTGGTTGGTGGTACTTTAATTAATCAAATTTTAGAAAGCAAAAACAATATATTAAAACGAAAAAACATCAATTTAAACATATTTGCAGTAGCAAATTCTACCAAAGTTTTATTGAATAAAAATGGAATTACTGCTAATTGGAAAAATGAATTGGAAACCAAAGCTTTTGAAAATTATACAATTAATACAGTAATCGATTATGCTGAAACTAATCATTTAGAGAATTTAATTGCCATAGATAATACAGCCAGCCAACATTTTATTAAAAATTATATTGAATTGGTAGAAAATGGATTTGATTTGATTTCTTCCAATAAAATTGCAAATACTGTAAACTATTCTTCCTATAAAGAATTACGTAAAAAAATTAAAGAAAATAAAAAAACCTATTTGTACGAAACAAATGTTGGAGCGGGTTTACCATTAATTGAAACTATTAAAGTTTTACACGAATCAGGAGAAAATATTACTCGGATAAGAGGTGTTTTTTCAGGATCTTTAAGTTATTTATTTAATAATTATTCTGAAAAGAACGTACCTTTTAGTGCAATTTTAAAAGAAGCAATTGCAAACGGTTATACGGAACCTGACCCTAGAGAAGATTTATGCGGAAATGATGTTGGCAGAAAACTATTAATTTTAGCTCGTGAGTTGGATTTACAAAATGAATTTGAAGATGTTAAAATTGAAAATCTAATTCCTGAAAATTTAAGAGAAGGAACTCCGCAGGAGTTTTTAACTAACTTAAATGAGATGGATGTATATTACCAAAAACTTAAAAAAGATCAAAAAGATAATTACGTTTTAAGGTATATTGGAGATTTGTCGGGTGATCTACAAAAAGATAAAGGAAATTTAGAAGTAAAATTAATATCAGTACCAAGCAATAGTCCTTTAGGACAAATAAAAGGAGCTGATGCAATTTTTGAAATATTTACAGAATCTTATGGAGAAAAACCAATAGTTATTCAAGGAGCAGGAGCAGGAGCTGCGGTAACAGCAAGAGGTGTTTTTGGCGATATTTTACGATTAGCAGATAAAAATTAAAAGTCTTAATTAGGTAATTTGTATTTTGGTGGCTGAGCGGAGTCGAAGCCCAAAGACAAAAAGTTTAAACGATACAACAGTTAAACAAAAAATTAAAGTTTCTATACCCCATTTAGGAAAGATTAAGATGAGATTAAATTATTAGAATAATGGATAAAAAAAATTTTGAAACCGATGCAATAAGAACGCAATTAGAGCGCTCACAATTTCAAGAGCATTCAACACCATTGTACGTTACTTCAGGTTTTGTGTTTGAAGATGCTGAAGATATGAGAGCTTCATTTACGGAAGAAAAAAGTAGAAATATTTATTCTCGTTTTAGCAATCCAAATATTACAGAGTTTGTTGAAAAAGTGGTAAAAATGGAAAGTGCCGAAGACGGTTATGCATTTGCTACAGGAATGGCTGCTATATTTTCAACCTTCGCAGCTTTATTAAACAGCGGGGATCATATTGTTTCGGCTCGTTCAGTTTTTGGTTCAACACACACATTGTTTACAAAATACTTTCCAAAGTGGAATATTGAAACTTCCTATTTTGATATTAATAATCCTAAAGAGATAGAAAGCTTAATTAAACCTTCAACAAAAATTCTATATGCAGAATCTCCAACAAATCCTGGAGTTGATATTATAGATTTAGAATTGTTAGGCAATATTGCAAAAAAGCACAATTTATTGTTGATTATAGATAATTGTTTTGCAACGCCATACATACAACAGCCTATAAAATTTGGAGCCGATTTGGTGGTGCATTCAGCTACAAAATTAATGGATGGACAAGGAAGAGTTTTAGGAGGTATTGTTGTTGGAAAAGCTGAGTTGGTACGTGAAATATATTTGTTTTCACGTAATACGGGCCCGTCATTATCACCATTCAATGCTTGGGTATTGTCTAAAAGTTTAGAAACATTGGCAGTTCGTGTTGAAAAACATTGCGAAAACGCTTTAAAAGTTGCTGAGTTTTTAGAAAATCATTCTAAAATATCAAATGTTAAATATCCTTTTTTACCTTCTCATCCACAATATATAACAGCTAAAAAACAGATGAAATTAGGCGGTAATATTATTGCTGTTGAAATAAAAGGAGGTATTGAAGCAGGTAAGAAATTTTTAAATGCCATTAAAATGTGTTCGTTATCAGCTAATTTAGGTGATACTAAAACTATTGTTACACATCCGGCGTCTACAACGCATAGTAAATTAGCTGTAGAAGATCAATTAGCTGTGGGTATTACTCCGGGTTTGGTGAGAATTTCAATAGGTTTGGAGAGTATTTCTGATATTATTCAAGATTTAGATCAAGCTTTGAATGTATGATTTAATTGAAGTTTAAAACACATTATAATAAACAAACATTTCAATCTAAAAGTCTATCGAATTAATAGGGTATTATTTTTTTTTGTATGTTTGTACTTGGAATAAAGCATATTGGTAAAGGAAATGATATTTGATCGATTTTTTTTTAAAGAAAACAAAAAATAACTTGAATAACTCAAGTAATTGTGAGAAACCAATACGAAGTATTGTAAAATCTATAAGTTGGAGAATTGTTGGAACTATAGATACAATAATAATTTCTTGGATTATTACAGGTAAAGTTACACTTGCGTTAGCTATAGGTTCAATAGAATTAATTACTAAAATGCTTTTATATTTTTTTCACGAAAGAATTTGGAATATTATTAAATGGGGAAAACAATGAAAAATTTAAACCTTAAACAAATTAATAAAGAGTTACGTTATAAATCTCCTGAGCAAATAATAGCTTGGGCAATAGAAATTGCAAAAAATCCTTTAGTTACTACAAATTTCAGACCTTATGAGGTTGCAATTTTATATGCTTGTAAACAAGTTAAAAAAGACATAAAAGTAATTTGGTGCGATACAGGTTATAATACAGTTAACACGTATGCTCATGCAAATGAACTGATTGAAGGTTTAAATTTAAATGTATTTTTATATGTGCCTAAACAAACTGCTGCATATAGAGATGCTATAATGGGTATTCCTGATATTGACGATCCAATGCATAAAGTTTTTACCAACCAAGTTAAATTAGAACCTTTTAACAGAGCCATGAAAGAGCATAAGCCGGATGTTTGGTTCACTAATTTAAGAAAAGGACAAACTGCTTTTAGAGATAGTATTGATATTGTTTCAGTAGGAAAAGAAGGTCTTTTAAAAGTAAGTCCGTTTTATTATTGGTCAGATGTAGAATTAGATGAATATTTAAATCAGCATAATTTACCAAATGAGTTTGTGTATTTTGATCCAACTAAAGTTTTAGAAAACAGAGAGTGTGGTTTACATTCTTAAAAAATATATAAAAAAGGGTGGAAATATTTCCACCCTTTTTTATTTGTATTATACAATTTCAATTTGACGAGTAGGTTTTGCTTTAACCTCTTCTTTTTTAGGTAGAAGGATGTTAAGAATACCATTGTAGTATTTTGCCTCAATTTTAGAATCGTCAATTACACGATTATTGAGGTTAAATGAACGTTGAAAAGATTGATAACTAAACTCTCTTCGGGTATAGTTTTCACTATCTTTTTCTTCTTTTTCATTTTTTGTCTCACTTTTTATAGTAAGTACATTATTGTTCAATTCAATTTGAAAATCGTCTTTTTTCATACCTGGCGCAGCCATTTCAACCACAAATTCATTAGAAGTTTCTTTTATATTTACAGAAGGTAGTGTGGTTTGTGTTGTAGAAAAATTGCGATTAGAAAAATCGAATAACGAATCCCAATCATCATCAAAAAATCTCGAGATGGTTGGTAACAGATTTCTTTTTACTGGTAACATAACTCAAAATTTTAAAATTAATAATTCAGTTTATACATTTAATTTCAAGTTATATGCCAAAGCTATAAAACTGACAACCTGACATTTAGTGAGTATTAATTAATTCTTTTTATATGTAAATAGGTGAAATAAATACACATTGTTTGTAAATAAACAGAATATGCTGTTTATTTGCAGTCAGGTTCATAAACTAATTGATAATTGTTATTAAGAAAGGCAGAGGGAATAGACCTGTTGAAGCCTTAGCAACCCTTTATTTTTAAAGAAGGTGCTACATTCTACCGCATAATGTGGGCAGATAACACTAGAAAACTTCACCCTAGTAAACTCTTCCTTATTAATAATTCAAAAGTTTATGTAATATAATAAATATGGAAGAAATTCAACAATTATTAAAAGAACGAATTTTAGTGCTTGATGGTGCTATGGGAACTATGATTCAGCGTTATAATTTAACGGAAGAAGATTATAGAGGCGAGCAGTTTAAAAATTTTCATATTTCGGTAAAAGGAAATAATGATATGCTTTCTATAACACAACCTCAAATTATTAAAGAAATTCATAAAAAATACTTAGAAGCAGGAGCAGATATTATTGAAACCAATACGTTTTCAAGCACAACCATTGCTATGGCCGATTATGAAATGGAAAAATATGTGTACGAGCTAAACTTTCAGTCTGCCAAAATAGCAAAAGAAGTTGCACAGGAGTTTACGGCTAAAAATCCGTTAAAACCACGTTTTGTAGCAGGTTCAATAGGCCCAACAAATAGAACGGCAAGTATGTCTCCGGATGTAAATGATCCGGGATTTAGGGCTGTAACTTTTGATGAATTGCGAATAGCCTATAAACAACAAATAGAAGCGTTAATTGATGGTGGTGTAGATTTATTGTTGGTTGAAACAGTGTTTGATACTTTAAATGCCAAAGCAACCTTATTTGCAATTGAAGAAGTTAAAGAGGAACGTAAGATTGATATTCCAATTATGCTTAGTGGTACCATTACGGATGCTAGTGGGCGTACGTTGTCTGGTCAAACAGCAGAGGCATTTTTAATCTCAGTTTCGCATATTCCTTTACTTACAGTAGGTTTTAATTGTGCTTTAGGCGCAAATTTATTACAACCGCATTTGGAAGCAATTGCATCAAAAACGGAGTTTGCAATATCAGCACATCCAAATGCAGGGTTACCAAATGCTTTTGGAGAATATGACGAAACGCCGGAATATATGGCAGCTCAAATTGAAGAATATTTAAAAAAGAATTTGGTAAATATAATAGGAGGTTGTTGTGGAACTACTCCGGCGCATATCAAAGCAATTGCTGATTTGGTGAAGAATTATAAACCAAGAAAAAGTCCCCTTACTCCCGAAGATGGAGTTTAAAAGGTTGGTAGTTGATAGTTTTTGGTTGTTAGAGGTTTAAGAATACGTATAGGATTAATCAAAATTTAAAAATGCAAGCATATACAGATTTAGAGGTTTGGAGTGAAGCAAGAAAATTAGTTAGTTTAGTATATTTATATAGTAAAAAATTTCCGCAGGAAGAAGTTTATGGAATTACGAATCAAATGAGGAGAAGTGCTGTGTCAATTCCTTCAAATATAGCTGAAGGATGTGGTAGAAATACTTCAAAAGACACAATACATTTTCTTCATATTTCTCGTGGATCTTTATTTGAGTTGGAAACACAAATGTATTTATCTAACGATTTAAAATATATATCATTGGAAGAGTTAAATTTAATATTAGAGCAAATTGTTTGTTGTAAAAAATTGTTAAATGGTTTTATTAATTATTATAAAAAATTATGATAGATTTAGTTACCAACAACCAACAACCAATAGCCAATAACCATAAAAAGATGCTAAAGCTATCAGGATTAGAGCCTTTAATAATTACACCTGAAAGTAACTTTATTAATGTTGGTGAACGTACAAATGTAGCGGGATCTCGTAAGTTTTTACGTTTGATAAAAGAAGAAAAGTTTGACGAAGCTTTGGAAATAGCACGAGAACAAGTAGATGGTGGCGCACAAATTATTGATATTAATATGGATGATGGTTTGATTGACGGAAAAGAATCTATGGTTCGTTTTTTAAACTTGATTGCTGCAGAGCCAGATATTTGTCGTGTTCCTATGATGATTGACAGTTCTAAATGGGAAATTATAGAAGCAGGATTGCAAGTTGTGCAGGGAAAATGTGTGGTAAATTCAATTTCATTAAAAGAAGGTGAAGAAAAATTTATTTGGGAAGCTAAAAAAATAAAACGTTACGGAGCAGCAGTTATAGTTATGGCTTTTGATGAGGTTGGGCAAGCCGATAATTATGAAAGAAGAATTGAAATTGCCAAACGCTCGTATGATATTTTAGTTAATACGGTTCACTTTCCTTCAGAAGATATCATTTTTGACTTAAATATTTTTCCTGTTGCAACAGGAATGGATGAGCATAAGAGAAATGCTATCGATTTTATTGAAGCTACACGTTGGGTACGTAAAAATTTACCAAATGTAAGTGTTAGTGGAGGTGTAAGTAATGTTTCGTTTTCTTTTAGGGGGAATAATGTAGTTAGGGAAGCAATGCATTCAGTGTTTTTATATCACGCAATACAAGCCGGTATGAATATAGGAATTGTAAATCCTTCAATGTTAGAGGTGTATGATGATATTCCGGAAGATTTGTTAGAATATGTAGAAGACGTTATTTTAAATAGAAGAGATGATGCTACTGAAAGATTGTTAGCGTTTGCAGAAACTGTTAAAGGAGAAGCAAAAGAGCATAAAATAGATTTATCTTGGAGAGAAGGTTCTTTACAAGATCGTATTACGTATTCGTTGGTAAAAGGAATTGACGCTTATATTATTGATGATGTAGAAGAAGCCAGATTAGCGGCTACGCAACCTATTGAAGTTATTGAAGGAAATCTAATGATAGGAATGAATGTGGTAGGAGATTTATTTGGTGCCGGAAAAATGTTTTTACCACAAGTAGTAAAGTCTGCACGTGTAATGAAAAAAGCTGTTGCCTATCTACAACCTTTTATTGAAGCAGCGAAAAAAAAACCTAAATCCCCCAAGGGAACTTATTATTGGGAAACTGCAAATCCTGTTATTTATGGTGCGCTTAAAGAATACGCAAAAAAAATGCGAAATCAGCCAACTCAGGCAGAGGCGTTATTATGGAATGTAATAAGTGGGAAAAAATTAGAAGGATATAAATTTAGAAGGCAACATATTATTGGGAATTATATAGTTGATTTTATTTGTTTAAAAGTCAATTTAATAATAGAAATAGATGGGTCAATTCATCAATTGCCTGAAAATAAATCGAGTGATGAAGAACGAACCATTTGGTTAGAAGGAGAAGGGTATCGTGTAATTAGATTCGCTAATGATGAAGTATTGTCAAATCTTGATTTGGTATTAAAAAAAATAAAGGAAGCTTTGGAGGCTTCCCCTTCGGGGATGAGAGGGGCTGGAAAAGTATTAATGGCAACAGTAAAAGGAGATGTTCATGATATTGGTAAAAATATTGTGAGTGTAGTTTTAGGCTGTAATAACTACGAAATTGTAGATTTAGGAGTGATGGTACCTCCTGAAAAAATTATTCAAAGAGCCAAAGAAGAAAATGTAGATGTTATTGGTTTATCAGGACTTATAACACCTTCTTTAGATGAAATGGTATATATGGCAAAAGAAATGGAACGTCAAAATTTCACCATTCCATTAATGATTGGAGGTGCAACAACATCCAAAGCACATACAGCTGTGAAAATAAATCCTGAATATAAAAATGCGGTGGTATATGTAAATGATGCCTCAAGAGCGGTTACTGTTGTAGGTGATTTATTAAATAAAAAAACAGCAAATGAATATGTTGCAAAGTTAAAAAAGGATTATGATGAATTTCGTGAAAAGTTTTTAAAACGAGGGAAAACAAAATCGTATGTTTCATTAGACAAAGCGCGTGCTAATAAATTTGAAATTGATTGGGAAACAACACCTGTTGTAAAACCTAAAGAAATGGGTGTACAAATGTTAAAACAATTAAGTTTAAAAGAGTTGTTACCATTTGTAGATTGGCGTCCGTTTTTTTTATCGTGGGATTTGCACGGTAAATTTCCTGAGATTTTAACAGATGAAGTTGTGGGAGAACAGGCTACGCATTTATACAACGATGCCCAAGCAATGATTGAAAAAATTATTGCAAAACAATTACTAAAACCAAAAGGTGTTTTTGGATTGTTTGAAGCCAATACTATTAATGATGATGATATTTCTGTTCAGAAAAAAGGAAAAGAAATAGCTGTTTTTAGAACGTTACGTCAGCAGTTAGAAAAACGTGAAGGAGCTCCAAATATTGCTTTAGCAGATTTTATTGCACCAAAAGAAACAGGGAAAATAGATTATATAGGTGCTTTTTGTGTGGCAATTTTTGGTGTAGATGAGTTGGCTAAAAAATATAAAGAAGCAGATGATGATTACAATGCCATTTTAGTACAAGCTATTGGAGATAGATTTGCAGAAGCTTTTGCGGAATATTTACACAAGCAAATACGTACAAAACATTGGGGATATTCCACAGATGAAAATTTATCGAATGATGACTTGATAAAAGAAGGATATAAAGGGATTAGACCAGCTCCTGGTTATCCTGCGTGTCCGGATCATTTAGAAAAGGAAACTATTTGGGAGTTGTTAAGTGTAGAAAAAATAATTGGTGTTACGTTAACGGAAAGTTTGGCAATGTGGCCAGCATCGGCAGTGTCAGGTTATTATTTTGCAAATGAAAATGCAAAATATTTTGGTTTGGGTAAAATAACTGAAGATCAAGTGCAGGATTTTGCAAAACGGAAAGACATAAGTGTTGAAAAAGCTAAAAAATGGTTAAACCCAAATTTAGCGTGAGCCCCCTAGCCCCCGAAGGGGGGATTATAAGTGAGAAGTGAGAAGTGAAAAAGTTATAAAATAAATTAGCTAAAAACGTACATTTGCTACTAAAAAGTACTCTGTTTTGCGTTAGCGATTGTAGTGGCATCCTTTTTAATTTTTTAAAAAGATATAACGGAAAGCGCGACCTGAAAGGGAACGCCCATATTAAAAAGAAATAAAAAAATGTGTTGTTTTTTATTAGGTGATTTTACAAAAAACCAATAACTAACAATCAACAACTAATACAATGAAAGTTACAGAACATATAAAACAGGCAAAAGGCAACACATTGTTTTCTTTTGAAATTGTGCCCCCGCAAAAAGGGCAAAATATTCAGGAATTGTATAATAATATTGATCCGTTAATGGAGTTTAATCCTCCGTTTATTGATGTTACAACTTCGAGAGAGGAGTATGTGTATATTGATAAAGACGGGCTTTTTGATAGAAAAATTACACGGATGAGACCCGGTACTGTGGGTATTTGTGCTTCGTTAAAGTATAAATACAATGTTGATGCTATACCACATGTATTGTGTGGAGGTTTTACTAAGGAAGAAACAGAATATGTATTGGTTGATTGTCATTATTTAGGGTTGGATAATGTGATGGCTCTACGTGGTGATGCAATGAAGCATGAAAAATATTTTACACCCACGAAAGATGGAAATAATTATGCTGTTGAGCTTGTAAAACAAATTAAAAATTTGAATAAAGGGAAATATTTGCATGAAATTATTGAAACTCCTTATAATGCGAATTTTTGTATTGGCGTTGCCGGTTATCCGGAAAAACATATGGAGTCGCCTAGTTTAGATACGGATTTACGTTATTTAAAGGAAAAAGTGGATGCCGGCTCAGATTATGTGGTTACTCAAATGTTTTTTGACAATAAAAAGTATTTTGATTTTGTTGAAAAAGCACGAGCTATTGGAATTACGGTTCCTATTATTCCGGGTATAAAACCTATTGCTGTAAAACGTCATTTACAAATATTACCACAAGTTTTTAAATTAGATTTACCTGAAGAATTAATACTTGAAATTGAAAAGTGTAAAAATAATAGCCAAGTTAGAGCTGTTGGTGTTGAATGGGCTATTAAACAGTCTAAAGAGTTAATTACTAGAGGTGTGCCTGTGGTTCATTTTTACTCTATGGGAAAATCTGATAATATTAAAGCAATAGCAAAAGAGATTTTTTAAAATTGGTTTTGTTAATAGTTTTATAAATAAAAGTAATATAAGTTGAATTGTGTTGGTAAAATATTTGTTTACTTTTGTAAAATAATTTAAATAGAAATAAATAACTAAAAAAATATAATATGGCATTAGAAGTAACAGACGCTACTTTTAGCGAAGTAGTATTAAACTCTGACAAACCTGTAGTGGTTGATTTTTGGGCAGCTTGGTGTGGTCCATGTAGAATGGTTGCTCCAATTATGGATGAACTAACTACAGAATACCAAGGAAAAGCGGTAATTACTAAAGTAGATGTTGACGAAAATCAAGAGTACGCAGCTAAATACGGTGTTAGAAATATTCCAACTGTATTGGTATTTAAAAATGGAGAAGTTGTTGAAAAACAAGTTGGTGTAGCACCAAAAGCAACATATATACAAAAAATAGAGTCACATTTATAAAATGTGAATTGTAATAATTTAAAAAAGGCTCAACATTATTTGTTGAGCTTTTTTTTTTAAATAGTATATTTACAAATAGCTATTTAACAAATGAGTGCTTTATCGGTAAATCAGATATCAGAATTAAATAATCTTGAATTGCTTGCAAATCAGGTGGTTGAAGGTTTTATAACAGGAATGCATAAAAGTCCGTTTCATGGGTTTTCTGTTGAATTTGCTGAACACAGATTGTATAACAATGGAGAAAGCACCCGACATATAGATTGGAAATTATATGCTAAAACTAAAAAGCTATTTATAAAAAAATATGAGGAAGAAACTAATTTGCGTTGCCATTTAATTATTGACAATTCGGCATCTATGCATTTTCCAATTATTAAAAATCCTTCTTTAGAGAACTTATCAAAAATATCATTTTCAGCATTGGCTTCTGCATCGCTAATGGAAATATTAAAAAGACAAAGAGATGCTGTTGGCTTAAGTATTTATAGTGATAAAAATGATTATTACGCACCTGCAAAAGGTAGTGAAAGACATAGAAGAATGTTGTTAACTCAGTTAGAGAGTTTAATTAATAATACATCAACTACGTTAACTGATACTTATAAGATTTTACATGAGATCTCTGAAAAAATACATAGACGGTCTTTGATTTTTTTGTTTACTGATATGTTTCAAACTACAAAAAGTGAGAACGAACTTTTTGAAGCTTTACGACATTTAAAGTACAATAAGCACGAGGTTGTACTATTCCATACATTTGATGGAAAGCTGGAATTAGACTTTGATTTTGAAAATTCGCCGAAAAAATTTGTTGATGTAGAAACAGGCGAAGAGATAAATTTATATGCTTCATCAGTTAAAAATCAATATAAGAATACTGTTGAAAATTATTTTAATAGTCTGAAATTGAAGTGTATGCAATATAAAATTGATTATGTACCTGTTGATATTCATAAAGGGTTTCATCAGGTGTTAATTTCATATCTGATAAGCAGAAAAAGATTTTTATAATATTTTTATAAAAAACCTTTGCAAATACAAAAAACGCTATTATATTTGCATCCGCTAAGAGCAACGGTTTGGTAGTTCAGCTGGTTAGAATACATGCCTGTCACGCATGGGGTCGCGGGTTCGAGTCCCGTCCAGACCGCTTAAAAAAGCAAATTAAAACCTTAACAATCTTATTATTAGAGAGTTAAGGTTTTTACTTTTTAGAATATTCCCACATTATCCCCACAATATTTCTGTAATAATTACTTATATTTCAAGCGTTTTTTTATAATTTTAATAGAAAAATGTTAACATTTTATTCTACAAAACGTGCAATAATCGATATTTTGATTATTAAGGAGCAGGTAATCAGAGCATTTAAAGATGAACCGAAATATAAATTATTTCTTGATTTAATTTTTGCAAAGGATTATTTAAATGATAATGACTTAAAGCTTCCAACGATTAAAGAAATTTCGGAAACTTTAAATATTAAGTATTCACAACTTAGTAAGTTGATTAAAGAGATGTATTATAAATTATTTGATGATGAAAGTCTTGACTTTATATTTGAGTTTGGAAAAGTTGAGCTTATTTTCTTTGTCCGTTATTTTGATAATTATGCACAAAAAAAATGTAAGAAGTTAAACTATCTGCCAAGAATTGGAGATTAAATTGATTTTACTTTTGTTCATTCAAAAGTGGGTACAGGGATGTTTTATGTTGATAGTGTTGAGCATACATTTGAAGGTGATACTCAGAGAATTTATATTACCCTACGAGCTGGTTATTTTAATTCATATTTGTATTACAGAAGGCAAAAGGCAATTGAAGAAAGAGATATTGGTAGAAAAGATTATCATACAATGTCAGACTATGAATTAAGAAAAGAATTAGAAATTGGTAGGTATAGATAAAAAAACCGCTACAATTTAATGTAGCGGCATTTTACAATATTAGGTCTAAAAACTAAGCTACCGTACCAGAACCTAAATATGTGCTGTTTGATACTTTTCCATCTATTGATTCAAAGGCTGTAAATACGTGTACCAAATCACCTGAAAAATTATTTGGAAGTACTTTTATGACTGCTCCATTAACTCTTGTAGATCCATATTCAACCAATGATTCTTTTTTTGTAGGGTTATATACAGAGAAAATCATTTTGTCTTCAGCATTGGCATTTATGTCATTTGAATTATTGTCCCACGTAAATTCAATTTGAGTACCTGTAGATACATCAAAAACACCATTTAGCATTCCTTTTAATGAGCCTTTGCTTAATAATGCTTCAGCGTAATTCACTGTGAAATTTGGAGCAGTTCCTTCAATAGCATTGTTTAGTACTTCGCTCATTGCTGCATTAAATGCTGTTTGCTTCACAGCATAACCTTTATAGCCTACTCGAATAAATTCAATATTAGGTTGTAAAAATTCTAATGTTGCAGTAAATTTATTTCTTTGATTTACTTGTCCTTCTGTTTTTGGATTTGCTACACTTGAAGGTTTAATTCTAAGGTAGTCGATACCTTTCCACGATCCTCCAATTACATTTCCTACTTTACCTGATAATCCGCCCAGGATTCCTTGATTTATTTTACCCATTTTACTAAAATTTAAATTACATTCGAACTTGATACGGACTTTACTCGGCTTTGCTTTTAATATATCAAATTTAGGGATTTGTTATACTTTTTACATCTTATTGGTCTGTATTGCCCTCTTTTGTTGTGATTTACTTGTATTTGAAAAATTACGTTGTATAAATGCAACTTTTATTTTTTTAATTACTTCAATTTTAAAAGAAAAAGAAAAAAGAAAGCAAGCTTATTGGTTGTGGGGGATAGGCTGTCAAGGTTTTTGAGAAAAATACTACCTATGTTTTTATAAATAATTGAAAACAAATATTTGTGAGGTGGAGATTTTTTTCAAAACCCGTAGGGCTTGACCTTGATAGCTGTAGTGTGGCTGGCGTAGGGAACAATCAAATTTTGCTGACTTTTTTTATTTTTATCTTGGATGAAGCCTGTTGTTTTCTAAAGTATCTAATAATTCAATCTTCTTATAATAAACTTTGGCTCCAAAACCATAGGCTATTAATTTTCCTCTTTTTGTCCAATTGTGAATTGTAGATAAATCTACTTTTAAAAATTTGGCAGTTTCTGTTCTGGACAAAAAGATTTCATCGTCTTTAGTTGCATATTCTTTAAGATATAATTCAATTTTGCAGAGTAATTTTTCAGCAACTTTATTTGCTAATTCATCAACTGTAATTTCTTGAATTTGAATTGTTTTTGAAATCATAATATCTATTTTAATGTTTAAAACTAAAATACAAAATGTTTCTGTTTGCAGGTATTCGAGAGCAATAATGCGATAGCATTAAGGCGTGCCGCCTGGCGAGTTGAACGTAGGGTGTTGGGGCAAAAGTACGTTGCCATCGGCATAAGTACGTGCAACAACTACGTGGTACACGCAAGGTTGGCGGTGTTTTTGATGCGGTGGTAAAGGCAAGGGCAATTTATGAAGTGAAGAATGGAACGTGTTGTGTACTTTGCTTTGGTTGGTAGTAGTTGGTTTTTTGTTGTTGGCTTGTTTGGAAGATAATTAGTGTTTAAACTCAAATTGGCAAAGTACCAAAAACGAGTAATGATGAACGGAATACATTGCTCTTGTGAGCGTTTGCAATATGTAATAAATCCGTTGTGTAAATTGAAAATGAATGTTATTTGAGTTTTGAATTAATCTATATTCATCGGATAGTATAAATACTTGCAACGGTTTATTTTATATGCAAAATGGCTGCAATCAAAAACTGTGACAACCTAATCAGCCCGAAGTGAGCAGCAGGCGAGCCAAAATTATGAAGCAGCGGTTGTACCCAATAAAAAATCTTGCGTAGCAAAACATTAAAGGGTTTGGGTACAAAAGATAGCTGTGGGTGAGGAAAGCGTGAAATGTGTGTAATAAAATAAGTGAGTGCACTGCAATGAGTACCTACTGGAACACAAATTGTAGTGCAACGAACGTCAAGTACAAATGTGACAACGGAGCATTTTTAATTGTATTTTATGGAACAAAATGGAGCAACTGACGAACACCTTATTACCTGCACGAATGTTTCTGACTTGTACTACTGTTTCTTATGGAAACGAATTTCAGAAAGCGCAAAGGCAAAAAGTAAGTGCTTTTTTCAAGCTCTTACTGTGGGGAATTGGAAGCTGTATTTTTAGTTTAATTTTAGCTGAATAGTTATTAATGATGTGATTGCTTCACTGCGTTCGCAATGACGATTAGAAAGAGAAATACTGCTGTAAATGGTATTTTAATTAATCTTCAATAATAGTTTTAAGGGTAACATCACTTTTTATTAATTCATTTACATTAATCGTTGGGAGCACAAATTTATTAAATGGTGTGTTTTCTGTTTTACTATGTAAAACACCTCTTGTAGTGCCAATAGTAAGTAATACTAAATGGCTTGCAAAACCTTTTGGGAAAGTGATGGTATTATTATTTTCATCAATAAATTTAGACCAAGAATCACCATCGATATTAAAATAATTACCAACCTCAATTATTAAAAAAGGATTTTTTTCTTGTAAAAGTTTAAAAGTAAAAAAGACTGATAAAACTTTATGCTCAACATTTAAACCAAACTTAATATTTAAATCTAAGTTAACAGGTAGACCTTCTTTAAATGAATCCTTAATAATGGCAAATTGCATTGTGTTTATCTTTGCCAATGAAAATCCTACACCATTTTTCTCTTTAGACATTATGCTACTAATTTAAGGTGTTCAACACTTGTACATTTATAAGTGACCTTTTGCTCTTCAATAAGAGGCGTATTATAATTTAATTGTACTTTACCGACAGTCATTGGCTCTTTATTATTGTCAAATAATGAACTGATTATAATATCATTATTTGACAATGAATTACTTATAAATTCATTAAAGGATTCACTAAAAGAATCAAATGTTAAATTAGGGAAATCAAATGAATTTACAACTGAAGTTTTAGGTACTTCAATAAGTTTAATATTTAAAATTCTTTCAATTTTAGTAATAGTTTCTAATTGTAAATTTTCAGTTCCTTTTAATAATTTATTTACGTACTGAGCTGAGCAACCCATTTCAATTGCTAATTCTCTTTGATTACCAGGAGTTATATTATTTGATTTGTTTGCCTTTAAAGCAGACATAACACTCACAGCAATATCAAAAGAAATATCAAGCCAAGCTTCATTTTCTTTACGCCATTTAGCCTTATCAATCCAAGATGTATCTTTTTTTGAATTTTTCTTTAGTTTATTTTTTATATTCGAAATGCTCATTTTTACGGTTTGTTTGTTATTTTAATTCTGCAAAATTTAAATCATCATTATCATCATCAAGAAGGTATTTACGTGTACATTCAAGTTTTTCTAATTCTAATATTAAATGGTTTGTTTCATTCATTTTGGGTGTAAGTTTTATTGCTCCACCACTAATAACATAAAAGTTAGCTTCAATTCTGATTGCGTATATACGAAGCCAACTGGGTTTTTTTAATCCTTTGGCTTTGTCTTTCTCATAATCTTCGATAACGCCCTTTGATAAGGGTTCAAATAAGGTAGATAATGTTTCAAGTCTTTTTGTTTTTCCTATTTCTGCAATGTACAATAATTCCTTTTCTAAAAGTTTAGCATCTTCTCTTGTTTTTTGAATGGCATCTTCAATAGTTATGCCATTCCAAAAGTCGTTGTTTAAATCTTCTATGTGAAGTTCAAAAAATTCTCTTAAATAAATTGGATCGTTCCATAATTCAAAACATTTTGCAAATTCGTGTATTGCTTCAGATTCATATTGAACTGAATACAAACTGTCTTCTACTATTGCAAATGTATCAATTATTTTCATTAAATCAACCTGTGGGTTTATTTTTTAGCAATTTATTAACTATTTCGATTGTTTTGGAATCGGAATATTGGTTTTTCAATACACAAATATAGTTCTTTTAACAAGTATTTTTTTTTAGATTCGATTTAATAAATGGCAATTTTATTAACACTACTCAAGTAACTTTGCATAATTACGTGTATTTAGAAACTGACCGAATGCAAAAAAGGCTTCGTCTAAATTCTTTAAATTGGAATAATTAATTGATTTAACGAATGGTAAATATCTATCAAAATAAAATAATTCTTTTTCTTTATTTGTTACAGTATCATTTGAAATATTACTCCAATCTTCATTATGAATAAATAAAAAAACCCTATGAATGTGTTGGTCGTAAATTGGATATTTATTTGGTTTAATAGTATGTAATAAAAATATTTTCCAAACGGCTGAAAGGTTTTTAAACTCCTTTTTAAAAGCTGCTAAATCTATTTCATTTTTTGATTTAAAATTATTAATTATCGTGAGTTTAGCTTTAATTTTGTTATCTAATGATATTTGCTTTAATGTACTTAATTTCATTCCATTTTTCCAAACGTACAAGTTTTGAATATCATTTAATTCAAATACTTCTTTTGTTATAGCATTGTAATATGATGTTTCGTTGGAGTATGAATATAGTTTTGACCAATGATGGATAAATTCTGTAAGATTCGTTTTTTTAATTGTTAAAATGTTAATTTTCATAGTTTTATTTGTTTAATTTCATTGTTATAAGTATCTATAAACCATTCAAGAGTTTTACCCTCGTGACCAAGTTTTTTTGTTAAAGAACTTTTCAACTCTTTTATAAAATTCTTCTTCGCATTTTGCAACCTCAAAATCGCTTGCCACTCTTCGTACTTCCAATAGAGTTTTAATTCTTGTGGACAATTCTGGGGAATTTTCATCAAGTCCTTTTCTAAGTTCATTGAGAGTTGTTGATTCAAGGCTGTTTTGTTCTCCTTCAATTCTTGTAATTTCGTTTTCTTCAAGATTGATTTTTCCTTCAAAATCTCTTTTAGATTCTTGATGTTTTCGTTCTGCTGATTTAATATCTTCATTAATTGAGGATTGTACTTTTTCTTCAAGTTTTGCTCTATCTGTTCTGACATCTTCAATTCTTGTTTCAATTTGCTCTGTATCTGTTCTAAATTGTTCCCAAATTTCTTCACCCATTCTGTTTTCAGCAAGTTGAGCTCTTGCTCCAAATTCATCTGTTTCTTGTTCAATTCGCTTGATAGCTGATTCTTCTTGTTCAATATGATATTCAATTGATTCTCTAACTCGCTGGTCGGAGTAGTATTCTTCGGTAGCTTGTTGAAGTTCTTGATTTTTGTTGTTATATCTTTCTTCCAGATTTGAGTATTCGTTTTTAATTTTTGAGTGAGTTTCTCTATTTCTATCAAGTGCATTTTCTCTATGTTGTTTTTCCAACTCTCCCAATCTTTGTTGAGCTGCTTTTCGATTATTCGAAAGTCTTGATAGCTCTGATTCAAAGAGTCGTTCAGTTCGTCTGTACGATTCTGAACGTAGGCACTTGTTAATATTGCGTACGAGTTGGTTAATTTGAGCTGTTCGGCATTTGAAAGATTCTTCAAAAAGTTTTCTTTGGATTTCATCAATTGGTGATATTCCTTCTGAATTTCCTTCGGAAACTGATATGTATGTGGTGTTTGCTTCGAGTTCATTATATATCCATTTATATTTTCTTGATGATTTTAATGCTTTTTCTATTTCTTCTTCGGGTACTTTTGGAATAATTATTTGAACAGTATTAATACCTAATCGGTTTAATTTTACTTTTTTTTCAGTTGTAAGTTTATGGGTAATTACAAACTCAATAAATAATATTGGTTCATTTTTTGCATCAAAAAAAGTAACATCTGGTCTTACTAATAAATACCTGTCTTCAATTGTTGGGTTTTTTCCGTGCAGAATATTACCTTGTTCATCTTCATAAAATGTGAGTTCAGAAACAACTGAGTGTGCATTTATTGTTTCTCTACCTTTCAAGAACATAGGTAAACCATCTTCGTTAATAGGTGGATATTTATAAACTGGAGGAGCATTGATAAACTTAATACGATTTAATATAAAAGCAGCTAAACGCACTCTGTATTTCCTACTTGCAACAACGCATTTTGTATTTTCTTTATCAATGTTTTGAGCGTGATGTCTATAATATGATTGATATTTTGGGTTTTTAAATTTTACAGCTTGCATTTCTTTGTCACAACCTAAACAATAATACCCATTAGCACCACTTTTTGCATTATTAATGTGGATAGGTTCACCTTTTAAATCTTTAGCCCAATCATTTTGGTATTGATTTTTTTTATGTTCTTTTTCTTCAAATGCCATAGCAAAGCAATTTTTAGATTATTAATTTTAAAATACTTCAGTTAATTTTTTAGCTTTTATGAGTTTAGAAAAGGAAGTATAGCGTGGTGCTTGTGGTGCAATTCCCTTTTTCCTTTTATGGGGTGTTATTTAAATAGCTTGTTTAATCAAACTCATTATATATTCTAAATCATCTGTGTTTTTTATTACTAACTCATAATCACCATTCCCCCAATGACCTGTGTTAGAGACATCTCTCATTAATTTTTTTGGATCGTTTAAATTTCCTTTTGAGAGGTTTATAAATAATTTTAATCCTTTTTTAAGGATTACAATATCCGCAATGTTTTTGTTCTTTTTAAAGGCTATGTATAGCTTTTTAGGTTCTATTTCAATATCATCGGTTAAGTTTGTAATTGCATTTCTGTAAGTTTCATATAATTCAATGATTTCATCAGATTTATTAGCTGTATGGTCTTCTTCAGTATAAACTTTTATCTCACTGGTTACAGCATTTAACATCGCATTTGTCGCAGTAATGGGTTTAATGCTTTCAGCGGATTTACTTTTCTTAATTTGATTAATACTAATTAAATTGTTTTCATAACGCTTTATTTCCCATAACTCAATAGCAATATCTTTAAAGTTAGTTGCGGTTTTTTGATTTTCAGTAAAACCTGTTGAAACAAAAATTACACGTGTTTGACTCCAATCAACATCTGTACGTTTTATGGAACTTTTTAATGTTTCATTATATTCTACAATAAAATCAGCTTTATTTTCTAACATTAAACTTAAGTAGGTGAACCCTTGATCTACGACACTGATGTTTTTACTTCGTTTGTATTCGATAATAATGAAAGCATTTGATACTTTGTCATAAGCTAATGTATCTACACGTTTGTTTTTTATTGTAAATTCGGATTTAACTATTTGTAAACCAGTGATGTCATTTAAGTTGTTTTCAAAAATAGATTGTATCTCTTTTTCTAATTTAAAAGGGTTTTCTTTAACACTTTTTACCTTATTCTTACTATATAGATATAAATTCATATTATTTTTATTTTTATGACTAATAAAATTAAGTTTGAAACACTTCAATAATAAAGTTTTCTAACTATCAAACCCATTTACAAAAGTTTCAACAAAATTCAGTACTTTTTTAAGAATGGTATCTCCAATTTTTTTTCTTTTTAAAACCGAAGGTTTATCTCCCTCTATTAAATTTAAAACTTCATCTCTCAATGGTTCCCGTTCTGCAAATAGATAATCTTCAATTAATTTTTGAGTTTTGGTTGAAGATAATTTTTCCTCTTTCACTAAATCATTAAATGCTTTTTGCTGTTCGGTACTCCAAAATTTATCGAACTCCTGAGGAATAGTATCAGGGTCTTCTATTTCAGGGAGATTTTCCAAAATAAATTTCTCAATCAATTCACGTTTGCTTCTTAAATGAGCTTCCCCAGCTAATAAATCAAGTACTTCTTTTTTCTTTTTTTCTTGATCCTCTTTTTTGGAATCTTTTAAACCAGCTAAGAGTTTTAATATATAAGTTACGTTTATTTCATCTCTATGAATTAATTCTAATTCAAAATCAACATCTTCTAAAATAGATACTTTTTCTTTATTATGGTCAAATTTTACTTTTTGCCACAAGTCTAAGTATTTACTTCTAAAATCATTGAATAACTCCTCATTCATTGCGCAATCTTCCCATTTAAAATCAGCAAAAGTTGACATTGTATTTTTAAGCCTCATTAATGTTCTAAATGCTTGAATAAATGCCAATTCATCTTCTTCGCTTGCTAAATTATTTACACTGTTAATGGTTGGTGTTATTTTTAATAATTCAATATATGCTTCATTAAATTGTTTTACATAATCAATGTAAGGTTCCATAATAATTACAGGAATAGCATCTTTATTACTGAAAAGTGTAATTGCTTGGTCTGTTACTTTTTTTAGGTTTCTAAATACTACAATATTACCTTGTGATTTTTGCTCATTTAAAATTCTATTTGTTCTTGAATATGCTTGAATTAAACCGTGATATTTTAGGTTTTTATCAACATACAAGGTGTTTAAAGGTGGACTATCGAAACCTGTTAAAAACATATTTACAACTAATAGTATATCAATTTTACGTTCTTTAACTTTCTTGGAAATATCATTGTAATAATTATAAAATGATTGGCTGTCTTTTGTTGAAAAATTAGCTCCAAACATTTCATTATATTGTACGATGTACTCATCTAATTTTTCTCTACTGTGTTTGTGTAAACCGTATAAAGCAGGAGATTCTTCAACAACAGATACTTCTTCCGGAATAAAACCATTGGCATCGGCATCATCTTCATTAGCTACATAGCTAAAAATTGTTGCAATTTTAAAGTTGTGTTTCCCTTCCTCTTTTTTACGTTGTAGAATATCGTAATATTTGATTAAGGTATTTACACTGCTCACGCAGAACATTCCAGTAAATTCTTGATTGTGTGTTTTTCTTTTGTGATTTGCTATAATATAATCTGCAATTTTCTCTAAACGTTTTGGAGATTCCATTAACTCTTTCGTGTCAATATCTTCTACTTCAATATCAATTTCGGTGGCACTTTCTTTTTGTTTGTATCTACCTACATATTCAACCGAGAATTTGAGTACATTTTCATCTTTTATAGCATCAGTAATTACATATTTATGTAAGTTTTTCCCAAAAAGTTCTTCAGTGGTTCGCTTTCCTAATTCATTTTTAACAGCATTGTCTGCAAAAATGGGCGTTCCTGTAAATCCAAAGAGCTGAATGTTGTTGAAAAATGCTTTTATACGATTGTGTGTATCGCCAAACTGACTTCTATGGCATTCGTCAAAAATAAATACAATTCGTTCCTCTTTAAGTTTTTCCATTTTATTTAAATACTGCTTTTTACTAATTGCGGTATTTAACTTTTGAATGGTGGTTACTATTAATTTGGTATCATCAGAAAATTGTTTTACCAACGCTTTTGTATTGTCGGTTCCACCAATACTTCCTTTACTAAAGCTATTGAACTCTTTTGTTGTTTGGTAATCTAAATCTTTTCTGTCTACCACAAATACCACTTTTTTAACTTGTGGCATTTTCATAATTATTTGACTTGCTTTAAACGATGTCAATGTTTTTCCTGAGCCTGTAGTATGCCAAATATAACCGTTTTTATTACTGTTTTTTACTCTGTCAATTAGAGCTTCCACAGCATAAAATTGATAGGGGCGAAGTACCATTAATATTTTATGAGTTTCATTTAAAACAATGTATTTACATATCATTTTAGAGATATGGCAAGGTTCTAAAAAATCACTTGTAAACCCATTTAAAATATTAGTTAAACGCTTATTTTCTCTGTCGGTCCAAAAGAATGTTTGTTTGAAAGATTGATGCCTGTTGTTTGCGTAGTATTTGGTGTTTACACCATTGCTAATGATAAATATTTGAACGTACTGAAACAGTGCGGCATTTGCTCCAAATGAATGCCGTTGATAGCGATTTATTTGGTTAAAGGCTTCTTTCATTTCTAAGCCTCTCCGTTTTAATTCTATTTGAACTAAGGGTAATCCGTTTATTAATAGCGTAACATCGTAGCGGTTTTTATAGTTACCTTCAATTGTTACTTGATGTGTTACTTGATACTGATTTTGACACCAATGCTCACTATTTAAAAACTCAAAATAAAGGTCGTCACCATTATCTTTTACAATATGTTGTTTTTCTCTTAGTGTTTTGGCTTTTTCAAAAACAGAACCTTTGCTTAAGATATTTAATACACGTTCAAATTCTTTGTTTGAAAAAGTGATGTTATTGTGTTTTTCTAATTGTGCTTTTAAATTAGAGATAAGCGATTTTTCATCTTTAATGATGACTTTTTCATAGCTTAGTTTTTCTAATTGAGCAACCAATTTATTTTCTAAAATTTGCTCTGGTTGTGTACTCATAACTATTTTTTTATTTCCATAATGGTTCTTGTTGCCAATTAGGTTTCATACCTAAGGCATTTGGATCAACATTTGGATAGGTTACAAATAGGTTGTTTAGTCTTTCTGTGAAATTGTTATTAGGCTGAATGGTGTTAATTAAATACTTCATTAAGCATAAATGCACATATAATTTTTGAAATTCGTGTTGTTTAGGTACATTTTCTTTGTCACGTATCCAAGGGTTAGGCGGATTTGAAAGTAATTTTACGGTTCCAGGAAGATTTCTATTCCATAGCCTAGAATGGTGTGCACAATAGTTTCGTATTTGTGCTATGGATTGTAGCCAACTTGGTAAATACGTATGGTTTACTGCACCAAACTCTTTTGCAATGGTGTCTTTAGAATTAACAGTGTGTTTTAGATTACCATATAATTTTGATAAAGCTCCAAAACTTGTTTGTTCTAATGACTTCCAAGCTGGTGGGTAGCGTAAATCATCTTTATGTTTCTTCTTGTGATTTTTGATAGTAATGTCTTTAGTTCGTGAGAGTTCGTCTTCTAAATTGGCTAATGTTTTTACTAATGCAAGACTGTCATAAAAATGAGTAAAATTTTGAAACCACCAAGGGTCTATTTCGTGTGATAAATGGTAAATTAATTTAGTTCTAAGGCTAATTTCAATTTTTTCGATTATATCAAATAATAAAATACGTAATTGAGCATCAAAGTTGTATAATGAAATTACATCGGTAAACTTGCTATTGGGTTTAAAAATATGATTTTCTTTATCTTGTTGCATTACATACCAATATTCACCTAACCTGTAATAGCTAATATGTGATAGGTATTTTTCAGCTTTATCGTTCGAGGAAATTAGTAAACCTCTTTCTTTTAGAAGCTCTATTTGTTGGGGGATTGTGGTTGCAATTTTCTTAAACATAGGTAATTTTAAAACAGCAACTAATTTACTTAAAATTACTGAGTGTGGAAGTAAATTTGTTAAGAAAAAAATAAAGGTGTAAAAGCAAAAGACACACCCTGGGACGCTGTTCAAATGGGTAGCGTGGTGTGTACTGTTACTGCAAATGTACGTATTTTTGTACTTATAAGTACAATATTTCTATATTTAATTACAGAATTGCTTTTCTAAAAAGGTTTTTTTCAACCATTTTTCAATTGCTTATTTGTAGATTTGCCTTAAATTGCTTTGCAATACGATAAGTAACCAATATTAATTCAATGACCTAAACATTTGGTAAATTGCTTTTTTCTTTTGTTCAAAATTTGGGTGTACATATAAATTTAAAGTGGTGCTTATGTTAGAATGCCCCAATAATACACTTACGGTTTTATAATCGCATTTACTTTCAATACATCGAGTTGCAAAACTGTGTCGGAGTCCGTGAAATTTGAGGTGAGGCATTCCTAAATCTTTCATAAAGTTTTTGTAATAACTGCGGTAGGTTCTGGGTTCTGTTGGTTTTGCATCATTTGTGAGTGCAAAAAAAGAACTGTTTACAATTTTTTTGATGGGTTTTAGCATTTTCAATAAATATCGACTCATAGGGATTTCACGAATTGAATTTTTAGTTTTCGGAGTATCTATAATGAGTTCTGTTTTGCGAATTTTGTCTTCAATAGTGTAAATACGCTGTATGGTTTTGTTTACTTTTATAATTCCAGTGTCGGTATTTAGATCTTCCCAAGTAAGTGCACAAACTTCACCAATACGCATTCCTGTACTTAAACATAAGTAAATTCCTAAACTACGAAAGGTGAAATGGGTTTCTATATAGGTCATAATTTGTTTTTGATGGTTACGACTTAACACTTCTAATTGTTGTTTTTCTCGTTGTGTAGGGTATTGAATATCTAACGGTGTGTTTGTTGCCCAATTGTTTTTAGCACCAAATTTTAGAATCATTTTTAGCACAATTACTATGTCTTTAATGGTTTTTTGGCTTAGCCCTTGTGCTAATTTTTGAAATACAAAGGCTTGTACTTCTGCTTCTTCAATACTGTATTTGTTACCAAAAGCTGGTAATAAATGGTTTTCGATTAAAAGTGCATATGCTGCATAACTCGATTTTTTTACATACTGTTTTTTGTCTGTTTTCCATAAAATGGTGATTTCTGAAATTGTTTTTTGGCTGCTCATTTTTTTGGTTTTAAGATTTATAATCTCAAAAGATAAACAAAGGGAAATTAAATAGCTTGCATTCCAAATTTGAGATTTCCTGAGTTTAGTGGGGAGTGGATGGAAGGTGAAATTGGAAACTATTTTGATTTTAAGAACGGTCTAAATAAAGAAAAAGAGTTTTTCGGAAAAGGAACACCAATAATTA
>NZ_JAAZUI010000157.1 GCF_012524075.1 Lutibacter sp. B1 | reverse complement strand
GCCAACACCGTATATAATTTATTGCTAGTTCTAGCCTACTTACGAAAATCCTCGCGGATTTTCTATTCGGTTTTTATTTACTAAATTAGGTGCTTAAAACACGCAACAAACCATATACAAACACGTTAGCATAAATAGCTCGGCTGAGTTTTGGTCAGAAAAATTAAAGTTGAAAAAGTTAATTGAAAACTATGATTTTTAGCAATATTTCGGAGTGAAAATTGTAGCGGTCAGATTTGAGCAATGAAAGCGGAAAGAATTGAGTTTTTACTGAAAAAATTGTACTAAACCGAGAAATTTCTGAGTGATTTATACTCAAAAAGGTATGAGAATTGAATCGGAATGAATTTGCTTTGAATGAAAAATATGTACAAACCTGAAAAATTCCAGATTGACTTCCACTCTAACGGAATTGAGCATTGAAACGGTTAAGATTTTGAGCAACGAATCCGAATATCTTTAAAATGAATAATTGCAATAAACTGAGAAATTTCAAAGTTTTT
>NZ_JAAZUI010000156.1 GCF_012524075.1 Lutibacter sp. B1 | reverse complement strand
TAAAGTAACAGATTACTTCGTCGCTATTGCTCCTCGTAATGACGAAAAAACTAACCTTATTTTCAGAATAGTGAAGGCAAACACAGAAGTTCAGGAATGCAAAGCATTCCGCTGTGTTTAACAAGCGGTTCTTTCAACAGAAAGAAATTCCTAAAATAAGGGGTCTTTTCTTTGATTCGTTTCTTTGGACAAGCAAAGAAATGAATAGAAAATAATGAGATGCTGAAATAATACTTCGACTCCGCTCAGTAACCTTTCAGCATGACGAAAAAAAGACGTCATTCCGAATTTATTTCGGAAGCTCATCAAGCAAATTAAAAGATACTGAAATCAAAGATTCAGCGTAGCTAAACAAGCTGCCTGCCGAAGGAGAAACGAAGCAATCTTATTCTTTTTAGTAACAGATTACTTCGTCGCTATTGCTCCTCGTAATGACGAAAAAACTAACCTTATTTTCAGAATAGTGAAGGCAAACACAGAAGTTCAGGAATGCAAAGCATTCC
>NZ_JAAZUI010000155.1 GCF_012524075.1 Lutibacter sp. B1 | reverse complement strand
TTAAAGGTCTTTTTAAATGTGTTGTAACAAAACAGACTACTTTCTACTACAGAATAAAATTTGAAAGAGAAGAAATTGAGATTATTACTGTTTTTGACACAAGACAAGATCCAAATAAATTAGAAAAAGATATAAAATAAAGTACGAAAGCCCAACAATGGCTATATTGCATTGTGGCGGATTTTCTTTTTCAGAAAATCCTCGTATATTTACTAAGCTAATTGCTATGGCGGAAAAATCTTGCCGATTTTTCCACAACGACAACATAGCCTAAACCGTTGGCTACAATTTGAATGCAAGAAAATAATTACCATATTGGTAACTTTTTTATTATATTTGCGATAAATAAGTAGAATGTGCGAGTAATAGCAAAACGAACTTTACGTGATTATTGGGAAAAACACGCTGATTGTGAGGAACAATTAAAATCGTGGTATAGAGAAACCGAAAAATCCGAATGGAAAAACATTAACGATTTAAAGAATGAATATCCAAGTGCGAGTATTTTAAAAG
>NZ_JAAZUI010000154.1 GCF_012524075.1 Lutibacter sp. B1 | reverse complement strand
GTTTATTCAAGAAATTCTTAAAATACAAAGTGAGAAAACTATTTCTCGCCTTGAAACTATTTTGAAAAAAGAAAAAACTGTAATTGAATTTGATAATATTCAGCCAATGACTATGAAAAAATTTAATCAACGAATAGACAAATCTTTGGATGATTCTAAAAAAGGAAAATTGACAGAGATAAATGATTTAATTTCGGAGATTGACAAATGGAGCTAAAAATTTATTGGACGGATTTTTCTAAAAAAGAACTTCAAAACATTTTCGAATACTACAAAGAAAATGCAAGCTTAAAAGTTGCTAAAAGTTTGACTAAAGAAATTGCAAAAGAAACATTAAAACTAAAAAAACAGCCTGAGATTGGTCAGATTGAGGAATTGCTAATTAATAGACCAAATGAATTCAGATATTTAGTTTATAAAAATTACAAAATAATTTATTGGATAAATAAGAGTGAAAAACGGATTGAAATTAATGATATTTTTGATTCTCGACAAAATCCAATAAAGATTGAAAGAA
>NZ_JAAZUI010000153.1 GCF_012524075.1 Lutibacter sp. B1 | reverse complement strand
TTTTCTAATTTATTTGGATCTTGTCTTGTGTCAAAAACAGTAATAATCTCAATTTCTTCTCTTTCAAATTTTATTCTGTAATAGAAAGTAGTCTGTTTTGTTACAACACATTTAAAAAGACCTTTAAATTCTATCGATTGTGGACAACTTTCAGGTTGTTCTGAAATTTGTTCAATTTTGGATGTGAGTTTTTTTATGAAATCATTCCTAACTTTTAAATTCCAATTTTCTAATAAAAAATCGTTCAATTTTAAAAGCTTATTTTCAGCTAATTCTGATAAAAATACTTTCATTAAGAAATCTTTTTCAAAAAGTCATTGAACTCAACTCTTTTCCCTTTATTCAACTCTTTAATACCTTTTTCGATTTCTTTTTGCTCAGACTGACTTAATTCATTCCAAAAATCTACTTTTTCTTTTTGAATAAATTCTGTGATTTTTTCAATGAATTTGTCATTCTCAATGTTGAGAATCATTTTTACCAATTCAATTTTTGAAGTTTGAATATTCATATTCTGTTATATCTT
>NZ_JAAZUI010000152.1 GCF_012524075.1 Lutibacter sp. B1 | reverse complement strand
GAATGAGTTTTTGATTTATTTTTCTTGCAAAACTAAAATTCTACTTCGGCTGAGAATTTCTCTGAGAAATCTTCTCTCCTATCCATCATTCTGCTAAATTGAAAAATTTAATGAGTTGAACCCGTTAATTTGAATGAAATTACAAAACGTAGGAGTTTTTCTCTTGTTTTGGTTTTTATGTTCTTTTCTACAAATCTGAATAACTCTAACTCTTATGATTGATTTTGAGATTGTTTTAGTTGCTTTTCATCTTTTCTACTAAACTGAAAAATTCTCAACGATTGATTTTTTAGATAATTCGTTTTCTTTTTATAATTAGTACTAAACTTGAAAATGCAAACTCAAAAAGATTGATTCTCTGATTGTTTTAGCTACTTTTTATCATTTATGTAAACTGAAAAATCACAACTTCTTTCAACTGAATTTGAGCAATATTGCGGAGTGAATGTTGAAACGGTCAGATTTGAGCAATGAATCGGTTAAAGATGAGTTAAAATGAAAAATCTAGCTATGTGTGATTAAGTTACTTTA
>NZ_JAAZUI010000015.1 GCF_012524075.1 Lutibacter sp. B1 | reverse complement strand
TGATAACTTAATCGAACTGTTTGATCTTTAAACTCTTTACTGTAAATACGTTTTTTCATGTTTCTAAGATATTTGTTTTGTAACAAACGGTCTTAAATTTTGTGTCCGAGTAAAGGTAACAACTCCAGTGTGGTTATGGCAACCTATTTAACACAAACTTTCAGTAAAAATTCGCCAACAACTAAAAAGGAAATCAGAGCATCGGTAATTGAAGCCGGAGAAAAAAGAATCAGACCTTGTTTAATGACAACCGCCACAACATTACTGGCTTTGTTACCGGTTTTAACATCAACAGGAAGAGGTTCGGATATTATGATTCCAATGGCAATTCCAAGTTTTGGAGGTATGCTTATTGCCTTAATTACCTTATTTGTAGTACCTGTTTTATTCAGTTGGAAAAAAGAAATTTCATTAAAAAATGTAAATAATGAAAAATAAAATAATATACATAATTGTGTGCTTTCTTTTTGGAACACAACTAAAAGCACAAACATTACAAGAATACTTACACATTGCAGAAAAAAACAGTCCGGAATTGCAAGCAAGCAGTTACAGCTACCAAAGTGCTTTAGAAAAAGTTGAAGAAGTTGGCAGTTTACCCAACACCACCATTGGAGCCGGCTATTTTGTGCAAGAAGCCGAAACAAGAGTTGGAGCTCAAAAAGCAAAACTTTCTGCAAATCAAATGTTACCTTGGTTTGGTACATTTTCAGCTAAAAAAGAAAGTGCTTCTTTTAGCGCTCAAGCTAAATTAAATAGTGTAGATATCACTAAAAGAAACCTGTTTTTAAACGTAAAAACGGCTTACTTTAATTTATATGAATTAAAATCAAAAGAGACCGTTTTAAATGAAAATTTAGAACTGCTAAAAACTTTTGAACGACTGGCTTTAAGCGAATTGGAAAACAACAAAGCAACAATGGTTGATGTGTTAAAAATTCAAATGAAGCAAAATGAAATTTTAAATGATTTAAATACTGTACATGAAAATTTACAGGCTAAAAAACGAACATTCAACTTATTGTTAAACAGAAATGAAGATGCTTTGATTGAAATCATTGATTCGATAACCATAAATGAGATTGATCCAATAAACAAAGATTTAATTGCAAACAACCCGAAACTTTTAGAGTTGAACAATTTGCAAAATGCTTTGGTAAAAATGGAAACCGCAACTAAAAAAGAAGGTTTGCCAAGCATAGGAATTGGTTTGGATTATATTTTTGTTGAAAACATGGCAATAGATAATTTAGCCGATAATGGTAAAGATATTATTATGCCAATGGTTTCTGTTTCAATTCCTTTATTTTCAAAAAAATACAGTTCAAAACAAAAGCAATTACAATTAGATCAAAAAGCGATTGAAAGTAGCAAAACAACAGCTACCAATCAGTTAAATATGTTATTTGAAACTGCTTTAGCCAATTTAAAAACAGCAAAGGCTTCGGTTGAAACTCAAAATAAAAATATAGCACAAGCCAATCAGGCTGAAAAAGTATTGTTAGCAGCATATCAAGTTGCTAAAATTGATTTCGACCAAATTTTAGAAATACAACAGCTTAAACTCAAATTTCAATTAAAAAAAATAGCTGCAGAAAAAGAATATGCTATTCAAAAAGCAACATTAGAGTTTTTAACCATCAACAATTAAAATCAAATTAAAATGAAAAAATATAGCAAATACATTGTAATCCTTTTTATTGGATTGTTTTTAGGAAGATTTATTTATAAAGATATCGCTAGTTCAAAAACAAATCAAACACCTAAAAATGAAGAACTAAAAACCCAAAAATGGACGTGTTCTATGCATCCACAAATTATGCAGTCAGAACCCGGAGATTGTCCTATTTGCGGTATGGAATTAATCCCTGCTGAAACTACAAATACTGGTGATAACGTTTCTATAAATCAATTCAAGTTAACTAAAAACGCTATGGCTTTAGCAAATATTGAGACTACCATTGTTAAAAAAGGAGGAAATACGTCTAACGGGTTGGTACTTTCAGGTAAAATTCAGGAAAATGAAAAAGCTACAGCTGTACAAACTTCCTATTTTAACGGAAGAATTGAAAAATTATATATCAATTCTGAAGGTGATAAAGTTTCAAAAGGACAATTATTAGCATTAATTTATTCTCCTGAATTGGTAACTGCTCAAGAAGAATTACTAACAGCTTTATCAATGAAAACTACACAACCTAATTTATACAATGCTGTAAAAAATAAGTTGCGTATTTGGAAACTTTCTGAAAATCAAATCAATAAAATAGAAACCACCAAAAAAGTATTGATGAATTTTCCTGTGTATGCCAATGTATCTGGAATTGTTACTGCTAAATTAGTTGAAGAAGGCACTTCTGTAAAAGAAGGAACACCACTGTTAAAAATTTCAAATTTAACAACTGTTTGGGCTGAATTTGATGCGTATGAAAAGCAACTTTCATCCATAAAAAAAGGTGATGAAATTAGTATTACTACAAACGCTGATCCTTCAAAAGAGATAAAAGCAACCATTTCTTTTATTGATCCTGTTTTAAATACTTCAACAAGAACTACAACTGTTAGAGCCGAATTAAACAATAAAAATGAAGCTTTAAAACCTGGAATGTTTGTGCAAGGAACTTTAAATTCCGCTAAAAAAACTGCCGAAAATTCACTACTTACCATTCCAAAATCAGCTGTTTTATGGACCGGTAAACGCTCGGTTGTTTATATAAAAGAAAAAAGTGAGGAACCTGTTTTTGAAATGCGTGAAATTACTTTAGGAAATGTTATTGGCAATATGTACGAAGTTTTACAAGGACTAAATGAAAATGATGAAATTGTTACAAACGGTACTTTTACAGTAGATGCCGCTGCACAATTACAAGGTAAAAAAAGCATGATGAATAAAATGGGAGAAATGCAAATGACAGATAACGAAAATCATTCAGAAAAGGAAAAAGCAATGAATATGAGTTCTGAAACATTAAAAATTGAAGTTTCTCCAAAGTTCAAACAGCAACTACAAGTTGTATTTACTAATTATATCCAACTAAAAGATGCTTTGGTAAATGACAACCCTAAAAAAGCTCAAGAAACAGCAAAAGTTCTTCTAAATTCGCTTAACAAAGTAGACATGAAGTTGTTAACTGAAGAAAAAAGCCATAAAACATGGATGGATATTAAAACCGAATTAGTTAAATCTACCAACAAAATTTTATCTGAAAGCACAATTAAATCACAACGAAATGAATTTATACACTTGTCAAATAATTTTATAAAAGTGGTGAAGATTTTTGGTGTCAATCAAAAAGTGTATAAGCAATTTTGCCCTATGGCAGCAAATAACAAAGGTGCATTTTGGTTAAGTACGGAAGAAAAAATTATGAATCCGTATTTTGGTGCATCAATGTTGCATTGTGGTTCGGTTGAAGAAACTATTGAATAAAAAAAGAGGCTATCTAAGAAGTGTGTTTTCTGTCAACCTGAACTTTATTTCAGGTTCTCATAATAATTGATAATAATACAATGAATCAATTTCAGGATGACGGTGTTTAAATATTTAATACTTCTTAGATAGCCTTTCTATTATATTTTTAAACTCAATTAAATATTCTCAGCCAACCAATCTCCTACTTCACTGGTTTTATATGCTTTCTTTTTTCCTGATAAATCTTCGGTAACAATACCTTCTGCCAACGATTTATTCACTACGTTTCTAATCGACTCAGCTTCTTCTTTTAAACCAAAAGCATCTTCAAACATCATGGCTGCAGATAAAACTGTTGCTAACGGATTTGCAATATCTTTTCCTGCTGCTTGAGGATACGACCCATGAATAGGCTCATATAAAGACGTTTTTTCACCTACAGAAGCACTTGGCATTAATCCCATAGAACCGGAAATTACTGAAGCTTCATCGGTTAAAATATCACCAAATAAATTTTCGGTTATTAAAACATCGTACGAATTTGGCCATTGTACCAAACGCATAGCTACTGCATCAACAAATTCATAAGAAACCGTTACTTCAGGATAGTCTTTTTCCATTGCTTGTACTGTCTCTCTCCATAAACGAGATGACTCTAACACATTTGCTTTATCAACACAACACAGTCTTTTTGAACGTGTCATTGCTAATTCAAATCCTTTTTTTGCTAAACGTTTAACCTCTTCTCTTGTATAAGTACAAGTATCAAAAGCAGTATCTCCGTTATCTTTTCTCCCTCTTTCTCCAAAATAAATACCACCTGTTAATTCTCTTAAAAACACTAAATCGGTACCTTCAATACGTTCTCTTTTTAAAGGTGAATTATCTATTAGTGAAGGAAATGTAAATGTTGGGCGTACATTAGCAAATAATCCTAATTTTTTACGCATTTTAAGCAATCCTTGTTCCGGACGCACTTTTGCAGAAGGATCATTATCATATTTTGGATGCCCGATAGCACCAAATAGTACAGCATCTGCATTAACACAGATTTCGTGAGTCTCATCAGGATAAGGTTCTCCAACTGCATCAATAGCTGCTGCACCTGTAAGTGCCGGTGTCCAATTAATTTCATGTTCAAATTTAGTTGCAACTGCATCACAAACTTTTACCGCTTGAGCTATTACTTCAGGGCCAATACCGTCTCCAGCCAATAAGGCTATATTCAATTTCATATTTTATGATTTTTAATTTATTGTTTGAATATTAAAATGTCAACTTGAATTTGTTTACTCATCCTTTTGCTATTTTATTTTTGAGAATTCGTGAATACTTATTTTAGGTTCTCATATTGATTAGAGATCAACATGATGAGATTCTGAAACAAGTTCAGAATGACGAAAAATTTAATTTCAAACAGTCTTATTTTATATATTTAACATTCGTTGCGTGGCTTTAATTGCAGATACTGTTTGATCTGAATCCAGCCCTCTTGTAATAAATCTTTTCTCTCCGTTCTCCCAAGTAATAATGGTTTCACACAACGCATCTGAAGTACTTCCGGGAGGTATTCTAACCGCATAATCAACCAACTTTGGCAATACCATTTTTTTTCTTTTGTATAATTTTCCTAAGGCATTCATAAAAGCATCAAATTGTCCATCTCCTTGAGCATGCTCTTCAAAACGTTCTCCATCAATTAAAATTGAAACTGTTGTTGAAGGGTTTAAACCTTTTGAATGTGTAAGCACATACGAGTCTATGGTAATTTTTTCTTGGTAAGAATTACTGTTTAAAACATCAGAAATTATGTAAGGTAAATCTTCTTTAGTAACCAATTCTTTTTTATCACCCAACTCAATAATACGTTGGGTAACTTTTTTTAAATCTTCATTATTAAGTTTTAAACCTAACTCTTGTAAATTTTTTTCAATATTTGCTTTTCCTGAAGTTTTACCTAAAGCATATTTACGTTTTCTACCAAAACGTTCAGGTAGTAAATCGTTAAAATACAAATTGTTTTTATTATCACCATCAGCATGAATACCTGCTGTTTGAGTAAACACGTTTTCACCTACAATTGGTTTATTGGCAGGAATTCTAATCCCTGAAAATGTTTCGATTAATTTACTTACAGAATACAAAGCTTCTTCTTTTACTGAGATTTCAACCTCTTCATTAAAGAAATCTTTTATAACCGCAACAACACTTGCCAATGGCGCATTACCGGCTCTTTCTCCCATACCATTTACTGTTAAATGTAATCCTTTAGCTCCTGCTTTTATAGATTCCATCACATTTGCCACACTTAAATCGTAATCATTATGAGCATGAAAATCGAAATGTAAATCGGGATATTTAGCTGTTATTTTTGAAAAATACTCAAAAGTTTCTCTCGGTGTTAAAACACCTAAAGTATCTGGCAATAAAATTCTAACTACCGGTTGGGTTGCTAAAAACTCTAAAAATTGAAATACATATTCTTGTGAATTTCGCATACCATTACTCCAATCTTCCAAATAAACATTGGTAGTAATTCCTTCTTTTTTAGCTAATTCAATTACACTTTTTATTTCAGAAAAATGCTGTTCCGGAGTTTTTTTAAGTTGATGAGTTAAATGGTTTAATGACCCTTTAGTTAATAAATTTTGAACCTTTGCACCTGCTTCTTTCATCCAATTTATAGATTGTACTCCATCTACAAATGTTAGCACTTCTACTCTATCTATATATCCATTCTCACTTGCCCAATCTGTTATATTTCTTACAGCTTGAAATTCTCCTTCTGAAACTCTTGCTGAAGCTATCTCAATTCTATCTACATGTAATTCTTCCAATAAAAGCTTAGCGATAGTAAGTTTTTCTGGTGATGAAAATGACACTCCGGAGGTTTGTTCACCATCTCGAAGTGTAGTATCCATTATTTCAATTTTTCTTTTTTCCATTTTAAAAACAATTAGTTGTCATTCCTTCGAAGGCGGAAATTCAGAAACTCAAGAATTAAATTCCTACTTTCGCAGGAATGGCAGATTTATTAAAACGGTCTATTTTCTGCAAATTTTTTAATTTCTTCTTTCTTTTTTACCAAATAATCAATATCATCAAAACCATTTAACATGTTTTGTTTTTTATAGCTGTTAATATCGAACGATTCTTCTTCTCCACTCGCTAACATTGTTATAGTTTGATTTGGTAAATTAATTTCAATTTCAGTATTTGGATCAGCCTCAATTGCTTTAAAAATTTTATCTAAAAATGTTGCACTTACCTGAACCGGAAGCACTCCAACATTTAAACAATTTCCTCTAAAAATATCAGCAAAAAAACTTGACACAACACATCTAAATCCGTAATCATATACAGCCCAAGCTGCATGTTCTCTGGAAGATCCTGAACCAAAGTTTTTTCCTCCAACTAATATTTTTCCTTTATAAATTGGATTGTTTAAAACAAATTGTTCTTTTGGAGTATTGTCTGGATTATATCTCCAATCTCTAAACAAGTTATCACCAAATCCTTTTCGCTCTGTTGCTTTTAAAAAACGAGCCGGTATAATTTGATCGGTATCTACATTTTCAATTGGTAATGGTACTGCTGTACTTTTTAATATTTCAAATTTATCGTAAGCCATATTTTTTGGTATTCAGTTGCCAGTTTTTAGTTGGCGATTTTAATAATTTCATTCTTTTAAATCTCTCTAAAAAATTCCCTTTGGGGATTTAAGGGCTAATTATAATAGTGTTCTAGGATCCGTTACAACTCCTGTTACTGCTGTTGCTGCCGCTACTAAAGGACTTGCCAATAATGTTCTTGATCCCGGTCCTTGACGTCCTTCAAAATTTCTGTTAGAAGTACTTACCGCAACTTTACCGGCAGGAACTTTATCGTCATTCATTGCTAAACAAGCTGAACACCCAGGTTCACGCAACGCAAAACCAGCTTCTGTTAAAATGTCTAACAATCCTTCTTCTTTAATTTTAGCTTCAACAATATGAGATCCGGGGACTAACCATGCCGTAATAGTATCTGCTTTTTTTCTTCCTTTAACTATAGAGGCAAAAGCTCTAAAATCTTCAATTCGTCCATTCGTACAACTACCTAAGAAAACATAATCTACTTTTTTACCTATCATAGAATCTCCTTCATGGAATCCCATGTAATCAAGTGATTTTTTATAAGTAGCTACACCACCTTCAACTTCTCCTGCATTAGGAATATTTTGTGAAATACCTGTTCCCATACCCGGATTTGTACCGTAAGTAATCATAGGTTCAATTTCACTTGCATCAAATGTATATTCCTTATCAAAAACAGCATCTTCATCTGTTTTTAATGTTTCCCAATAGTTCATTGCTTTATCCCAGGCTGTACCTTTTGGAGTAAAAGTTCTTCCTTTAATGTATTCGAAAGTTTGTTCATCAGGAGCAACAATACCTCCTCGTGCACCCATTTCAATACTTAAATTACAAACTGTCATACGCCCTTCCATTGTCATATTTTTAAATACATCACCTGCATATTCAACAAAATATCCGGTAGCTCCAGAAGTTGTAAGTTTTGAAATAATGAATAAAGCCACATCTTTTGGAGTAACTCCAAATCCGAGTTTACCATTAATGTTTATTCTCATTTTCTTTGGCTTAGGCTGCATAATACACTGTGAAGAAAGCACCATTTCTACTTCAGATGTTCCGATACCAAAAGCAATAGCTCCAAATGCTCCGTGAGTTGAGGTATGAGAATCTCCACAAACAATAGTAGCTCCCGGAAGTGTAATTCCATTTTCAGGACCAACAACATGTACTATTCCGTTATTTTGATGACCTAAACCCCAATGTGAAATTCCCCATTCAGCAGAGTTTTCTTCCAAAGCTTTTAATTGATTAGCCGACAATGGATCTTCAACAGGTAAATGTTGATTGATTGTTGGTGTATTATGATCGGCTGTTGCAAATGTTCTTCCAGGATATAATACAGAATTTTTTCTGCTTTTTAATCCTAAGAATGCTACCGGACTGGTAACTTCATGTATTAAATGTCTGTCTATAAAAAGAACATCCGGTCCATCTTCAATTTTTCGAACAACATGTGAATCCCAAACTTTATCAAATAATGTAGTACTCATGTATATATTTTTAAACTTAATTATTTCAATAATTAAAAAAGAGTGATGTATACTTACTCTAATTTAAGTTTGCAAATTTACGAAATAATGAGCGTTTATTAATGATAAAATACATAAACTGACCAAATATTATAGAATATAAAGCATTTTGTAAAATTATTTACACATTAGTTAAAAAAGTTATAAATATTGCGTATAAATTAAAAAATAAATAAGTTATAAAACTTTTTGGCAATTGACATCTTTCAATATAAAACAAAGAATACCTTTTATAATATATTAGCAATCATAAATAATATTTACCTTTATATTATTTTATTTTTATCATTTTAAAAATGATAAAAATAACTAAACTGTTTATATCTAATCACAAATTCTTAAAATGAATATCTTAAACAAAAAACTAGAAAGAAATGGATTCGCTCAAAATAAAAAGAATTTATTTTACAAAGTTGCATCCATAATTTATTTATTTTCAATATTAACCATTTCAGCACAACCATCCGGTGGACCTTACGGCCCAATAAATCAATTTTACAAACTACCTGAAATTTCAGAAACCGTTTACTATGTTTCACCTGAAGGTAATTCAAATGAAAGTGGGAAAAACTTAAACAATCCTACAACTATAGAAAAGGCTATTCAATTGGTTGAAACCGGTGATGCCATTATTTTAAGAGGCGGAACTTATAGAACCGGAAATCTGGTTTTTAATCAAGGTATTACTATACAACCTTATGCCGATGAAAAACCTGTTTTTAAAGGAACTTTGATTGCTGCAGAATGGCAAAACCTTCATAATGGATTATGGAGAACTAAATGGGAATATTTATTCCCTTCAGAACCAGATAGTTGGTGGCGTACAGAAAGAGAGGGCAGCAAAACTCCACTTCATAAATTTAATGATGATATGGTTTTTGTTAATGGTAAATTTTTACATTCAGCAGCTTGGCAAGGTGATGTTACTGCTGAAACATTTTATATAGATTATAAAAACAAACAAGTATATATTGGTACCGATCCAAAGAATAATTTGGTTGAAATCACCGCTTTCGATAGTGCCTTAATAAGAACTATCGATGAAATTAATGGAAAAATATCAGACAAAAAAGGACCTGTTATTAAAGGAATTACATTTACACAATATGCATACAGAGCCTTAGAAATTGAAGGATATTTTCCTGAAGGAGTATCCGACGAATCAAAATTTGGTAAAGATGTTGTTGGTACTACACTTGAGAATTGTACCATATCTTATTGTTCTAGAGTAGCAGCTTATTTACGCGGCGACCATTTAACCGTTAAAAACTGCAAAATAAGTGATACCAGCACCGAAGGATTATATATTTTGAGTTCTAATGATGTATTGCTTGAAAAAAATATTTTTACTCGAAACAATATCGAACAAATTACAGGTTATTATCCGGCAGCTGTTAAAATATTCAATCAAACTCACAGAGTTACTTGTAATGATAATTTGATTATCGATTTACCTTATTCTAATGGTATTTGGTATGATGTTGGAAATATTGATGGTGTTTTTACTAATAATTGGGTTGAAAATGTTGGCTTTTACACAGACCCTTTTCATGAAAAAAATGTTTGGCCAAGCCAAAACGGATTCTTTTTTGAAATTTCAAAAGGCGCAGTTTGCGCAGGGAATGTTTTTGTAAATTGTGACCATGGAATATTAATTTTAAACAGTTCTAATGTAAAAGTTTACAACAATACGTTTGTAAATAGTATGGCTTGTTTTGGAAGAAATGAACGAAGTGCACAAGGAGACCATTTTGGGTGGCATCCAAGTACCGGACCTGATGTTGATGAAAGAATTAATCATGAATTTGTGAATAATTTACTTACAAGTACCGAAAATTATAACAGACCTTTACTTTTTATTTGGCAACCTGAGACTTTATGTGAAAAACTAAATGAAGCCACACTCAAAAAACTTGACAACAATGTTTATGTTAATAAAACTGATCTATATCCAATAATTTGGATAAGTCAAAAAATAAAAAACATATGTCAAACATCTATAAAAACTTCTGAAGAATTGAATAATTTAAAACCGGAATATGCTAAAAACAGTTTAACGTTCAAAAATTATTCAGGACCTTTATTCAAAGGCAATTATTTAAAAAATTACCAATTATTAGAAGGTTTTAAAGGAATAAAATCAGGCATTAAAATCCCTGATGAAATCGCTAAACTCAAAGGTGCTAAAAAAGCCAACACATATATTGGCGCTTATCCATCAATTAAAAATAATTGACATTAATTAAATGAAATTTTTGAATAATGAAATTATATAAGTTTTGCACTTTAATATTCTTCTTTGTTTATTCATTTTCTGTATTTGCTCAAGATGAAATTTTTGATCAAACCCCTTCGGAAAAAGTTACTGATCAACAAATAAATAATCGAATTGCTAAAATTAGAATGGGTGATCTTATTATTCACACCAAACCGAACAGTATTGTAAAAATTGAACAAACTAGGCATGAATTTTTATTTGGAACTGCTATTCCAAATGAATTGGCAGAAACGGCACCCAATGCTTTTTCAAAAGAAGACAGAGAAAAATATTTACAAATTTTAGAAAATAATTTTAATTATGCCGTTCATGAAAATGCTTTAAAATGGTACGAAACCGAAAAAATACAAGGGAATGTTGATTATAAAATTGCAGACAGAATATGGGAGTTATGCAATGAAAGAAATATTCCCATGCGTGGGCATTGTATTTACTGGGCCAAAGACGAATTTATGAATGATTGGCTATTTCCGTTAAATAATGAAGAGTTACGAAAAGCTGTTGTTGAAAGAGGTGTAAGTGTAACCAATCATTTTAAAGGTAAAATAAATGAATTTGACCTGAACAATGAGATGCTTCATGGCGATTTTTTTAGAAGACGATTAGGTTATGGAGTTATTAATGAAATGGCTTGGATTGTAAAAGCTACTAATCAAGATGCTAAACTTTACCTGAACGATTACGGAATCTTGGATATGGGTTACAATGCAGATCCTTATGTAAAACAAATAAAAAATCTACTGGCAAGTGGCGTACCTATTGACGGTATTGGGTGTCAAGGGCATCTTTCTTTAAAAACCACCATGACAACTCCTGCTGAAAAAGTTCAAAAAAATTTAGATAAATTAGCTCAATTTAACTTACCAATTAAAATCACCGAAGTTTTATTTGCCTATGATGATGAGCAAGTTCAAGTTGATGAACTTAACAAATTACTGCCTATTTATTTTGCACATCCAAATGTTGAAGCTATTGTTATGTGGGGATTTTGGGCCGGTTCACATTGGCAACCACATTGCGCAATGTGGAAAAAAGATTGGACTCCAAGACCACAAACTGAAGCTTATAGAAATTTAGTGTTTAATAAGTGGTGGACTGAAACAGAAGGCAAAGCTGATAAGGAGGGAATATTAAATGTCAGAGCGTTTTATGGTGATTATAAAATTACCGTAAATAGTAAAACACAAAATATATCTCTTTCAAAAAATACAGGTAATGCACATGTTTATTTTAAATAATCAATACAATTCAGTTAGAATGAAAAAAACAGTTTTAAGCTTAACGCTTATACTGCTCACATTTAATTTATTTTCTCAAATTAAACTTCCAAAACTTATTAGTGATGGAGTTATATTTCAAAGAGATACTGATTTTAAAATTTGGGGGTGGGCTTCACCTAATGAAACTGTTGAAATTACTTTTAAAAATAATTCATACAAAACCAATGCCGATGTAAATGGGGATTGGACACTTATTTTACCTAAACAAGAAGCAGGTGGCCCTTACGAAATGATATTTAAGGCAAGTAATGAAATTAAAGTTAAAAACATATTATTTGGTGATGTTTGGGTTTGTTCAGGTCAATCTAATATGGAACTAACAATGGATAGAGTTAAAGAAAAGTATAATCAGATTATTAAAAATTCAGAAAACTCTAAAATTCGACAATTTTTAGTTCCTGATAACTATGATTTCAAAACAGAAAGTATTGATTTGAAATCTGGAAGTTGGACGTCTGCTAATCCACAAAGCATACTTAATTTTTCAGCTGTAGCTTACTTTTTTGCGAAAGAAATTTATGAAAAGTATCACGTTCCAATTGGCTTAATCAATACTTCTTTGGGCGGTTCTCCTATAGAAGCTTGGATGAGTGAGGATGCTTTAATTAAATTCCCCGATGCTTATAATGAAGCTCAAAAATTTAAAAATGATGAGCTGATTAAGCAAATACAATTGAGTGATAAAAAAAGAAGTGATGATTGGTATAGCGAATTAAATAATAAAGATAAAGGTATTTCTAACACACAATTATTATGGAATCAACCTACTACAAATGATGATGATTGGGAGGAAATGGAAATACCGGGATATTGGAGCAATCAATCTATTGGGAATGTAAACGGTGTGGTGTGGTTTAGAAAAGAAATAAATGTATCAAAATCAATGGTTGGAAAATCTGCAAAATTAAGTCTTGGACGCATTGTTGATCAAGACTATGCTTATATCAATGGCGAATTTGTTGGAACTACCAGTTATCAATATCCACCGCGTAAATACGAAGTTAAATCAGGCATCTTAAAAGAAGGGAAAAATAATATTACCGTTAGAGTAATTAATAATGCAGGTAATGGAGGATTTGTTTTGGACAAGCCTTATTACTTAGCAGTAGAAAATGATACTATTGATTTAAAAGGTAGTTGGAAATACAAATTAGGAGCCACAATGCAACCTTTAGAAAGTCAAACATTTATCCGCTGGAAACCAACAGGCTTATACAACGCTATGATTTCACCATTATTGAAATTTTCAATAAAAGGTGTATTATGGTATCAGGGAGAATCAAATACTTGGAATCCTAATAAATATGCAGAAATGTTTCCTCTGATGGTTAAAGACTGGCGAAAAAGATGGAATCAAGGAGATTTTCCGTTTATTTATGTTCAACTTGCAAACTTTATGGAAGAAAAAAACACGCCAAGCGAAAGTAATTGGGCAGCTTTCAGGCAAGTTCAATTAGAATCACTATCCGTTCCAAATACAGGAATGGCTGTTATAATTGATCTTGGCGAATGGAATGACATTCATCCTCTAAACAAAGAAGATGTAGGTAAGCGTCTTTCATTGCAAGCTCGTAAAATAGCTTATGGTGAAAATGAACTTTATGCATCAAGTCCTTCTCCAAAAAATACTAAGTTTAAACAAAACAAAGTCATTATAAAATTTAAAAATACCGGTAGCGGATTAGTTACAAAAAAAGGAGAAAATCTGAACTGTTTTTCAATTTCCAATGATGGTAAAAACTTTGTTTGGGCAAAAGCTAAAATAAAAGGAAACAACGTAATTGTTTGGAATAAAGAAATTAAAAAACCAACTGTTGTAAGGTATGCTTGGGCAGATAATCCTTCAAAAGCCAATTTATTTACAAAAGATGGATTGCCGGCTAGCCCTTTTGAAGTTAAAAAGAAATGATATTTAATAAATTAACTCGTTTCTTCAAATTATCTATTTAAAATAAAAAAGCTTCTCATTTCTGAGAAGCTTTTGCTTTGTAGCGGGGACTGGACTCGAACCAGCGACCTTCGGGTTATGAGCCCGACGAGCTACCTACTGCTCTACCCCGCGATTTGGATGGCAAATATACAACTTTTTTCAAAAAAACAAATACTATTTCAAATTAAAATATATTTTAGTTTTACCTTTGCAACTTAAATACTGAAAATGAAGCACAAAGCAGGTTTTGTAAATATTATTGGAAATCCTAACGTAGGTAAATCAACTTTAATGAACGCTTTTGTTGGTGAACGATTATCAATTATAACATCAAAAGCACAAACTACACGCCATAGAATTTTAGGAATTGTAAATGGAGATGACTTTCAAATCATTTTTTCTGATACTCCCGGAATTATAAAACCGGCTTACGAATTGCAAGCTTCTATGATGGATTTTGTAAAATCGGCCTTTGAAGATGCTGATGTGCTTATTTATATGGTTGAAATTGGCGAAAAAGAACTGAAAGACGAAACCTTTTTCAATAAAATTAAACATTCTGATATTCCTGTACTTCTACTCATCAATAAAATTGATAAATCATCACAAGAAGAAGTTGAAGAGAAATTGTTGTATTGGAAAGAAAAAGTACCAAATGCCGAAGTATTTTTAATTTCAGCATTAGAAAATTTTAATGTACAAGGTGTTTTTGACAGAATAATTGAAATTTTGCCGGAATCACCTGCTTTTTACCCAAAAGATCAATTAACAGATAAACCTGAACGCTTTTTTGTTAATGAAGCTATTAGAGAAAAAATATTGTTAAACTACAAAAAGGAAATTCCGTATGCTGTTGAAGTAGATACTGAAGAATTTTTTGAAAGTGACACTATTATAAGAATACGTTCAATAATTATGGTTGAACGAGAAACTCAAAAAGGGATTATTATTGGACACAAAGGCGAAGCATTAAAACGTGTAGGTATGGAAGCTCGTAAAGACCTACAAAAGTTTTTTGATAAAAAAATTCATTTAGAACTCTACGTAAAAGTGAATAAAAACTGGAGAAATGATAAGCGACAATTAAGAAGATTTGGTTATAACGATTAAAACCATATTTTCCCATCCCTAACCCTTCCCAAAGGGAAGGGAAATAGTTTAATTTTAGCTTTTAGTTGAAAAAAATCAAAAATTTTCGACCTTTGCAACTTTGAACCTTTCAACTATTTTTTTCCAATGTTTTCATCATAAACGTATACAATTCATCCATTTGTTTATGCCCTTTTCTTTTCCCTATTCTACCAAAAAAATATAGAATAAACCAAAAAATTGGCAGTGCAATAACCATAATTAACGAAAAACTATAATCTTGTTTTATACTCCATTTCACATAAGTCATTATAGTAAAACCAATAAAAGTAACGGCAACAGCAAAGTGTATAAACATAAATAATGTCCAAACTTGAGGTTTTGGACCAAAAAGTCCTTTTACAACAGATTTTTGATTATTTACCTGTTCAATTTCAATATTTAATTGAGGAGACCAAAAATGATCTTCTTCTTTAGGAACATCAATAATAATATGACTATCAACAATTCTACTGTAATACTTACAAGTATCATCCTTTAAATCATCCTTAAATTTTATAAGCAACTTTTTTTGACTTTCAGCAATATCGATTTTAAATCGAGGACGCAAATGGATATCACTATTCTTCTGTTCATTCATATTAATTGATTTTTTTAGTATTGAAATATAGCATTTTTTAATAAATCTCTAATTTAGAAATAGTAACATCTCTATTGCCTCAATAAAATTGTGTAGTTTTGCAAAAAATTCAAAATAACCTATGAGTAATATTGTAGCTATAGTAGGAAGACCAAATGTTGGAAAATCAACCTTATTCAATCGTTTAATAAAACGTAGAGAAGCCATTGTTGATTCGGTTAGTGGAGTAACACGTGACAGGCATTACGGTAAAAGTGATTGGAACGGAAAAGAATTTTCGGTAATTGATACCGGTGGATATGCTGTAGGTTCTGACGATATTTTTGAAGAAGAAATTAGAAAACAAGTTCAATTAGCTATTGAAGAATCCGATATTATTATTTTTGTTGTTGATGTTGAAGAAGGTATTACTCCAATGGATAGTGAAGTAGCTAAAATATTACGCAAAATAAAAAAACCAATTTTTATTGCTGTAAATAAAGTTGATAATTCTATGCGTGAAGCCGATGCTGTTGAGTTTTATAACCTTGGTTTAGGTGAATACTTTACCCTTTCATCAATTAATGGTAGTGGAACAGGAGAATTATTAGATGCTTTAGCTGAAAAATTAGAAGATCAAATTGAAGATGAAGCTGAATTACCTCGTTTTGCAGTTGTTGGGCGCCCAAATGCGGGAAAATCTTCATTTATAAATGCTTTAATTGGTGAAGAAAGAAATATTGTAACCGATATAGCCGGTACTACGCGTGACACTATTGATACAAAATACAACCGCTTTGGGTTTGAATTCAATTTGGTTGATACTGCCGGTATCAGAAAAAAATCAAAAGTAAAAGAAGATCTAGAGTTTTACTCGGTAATGCGTGCTGTAAGAGCAATTGAACATTGTGACGTTGCCGTATTAGTTATTGATGCTACCAGAGGTTTTGAAGGACAAGATGAAAATATTTTTTGGTTGGCCGAAAAAAACAAGAAAGGGATCGTTATTTTAGTAAATAAATGGGATTTGGTTGAAAAAGAAACCAATACTATGCGCGATTTTGAAGCACAGGTTAGAAGAGAAATTGCTCCATTTACCGATGTTCCAATCATATTTATTAGTGCTCTAACTAAACAACGTATTTTTAAAGCTATTGAAACAGCTGTTGAAGTTTTTGAAAACAGAAAAAAACGTATTTCAACAAGCAAACTGAATGATACTATGTTGGATATAATTAAACAAAATCCACCACCTGCCAATAAAGGAAAGTATATTAAAATTAAGTTTTGTACTCAATTACCAACACCAACACCTCAGTTTGTATTTTTTGCCAATTTGCCTCAATATGTTAAAGACCCTTACAAACGCTTTGTTGAAAATAAATTACGTGAAATATTTGATTTTAAAGGTGTACCTATTGTAATTTATTTTAGAAAAAAGTAATTAATTTTCAATTCTTTTTATAAACTCATCTTTATAATTTAAACCTATAGGTATACGCTTATTATCAATAATAATTCTATTTCTTTGAACAGAATGTATATGATTTAGTGAAACTATATATGAACGATGAACTCTAATAAAATTATATTTTTCTAATTTTTCTTCAAAACTTTTTAACGTACTTAAAGTTAAAACAGGCTTACTGGCATTTGTATAAATTTTTATATAATCTTTCAATCCTTCAACATATTTTATATCGGCTAAGTTTATTTTTAAATTTTCATATTCAGATTTCACAAATATGAATTGAGGTTCTAAATTATTAAATATCAAAGAACTGGTATCATCTTTTTTTAAATTAAATAATGCCTGAGCTCTTGTTACAGCTTTCAAAAATCTATGGAAAGGAATTGGTTTAACTAAATAATCTACAGCATTTAAATTAAATCCTTCAACAGCGTAATGAGAATATGCTGTTGTAAAAATAAATAGTGGCTTAATATCTAATGATTTTATAAACTCAATTCCTGAAAAATCAGGCATTTCAATATCTGAAAAAATTAAATCAACTTTATTATTTTGAAGAATAGATATGGCTTCTATCGCACTTGAACAACTGGAAACTAATTGCAAATAAGATATTTTAGAAACAAAATCTTCTAACAACTCTATAGCTAATGGCTCATCATCAATTATTAAACATCTCATTATTTTTTCAATTTTAATAATAATTCTACTTCAAATAAATTATCATATTCTTTTATTTTTAAAGTATGTGAATTTGGATATAACAAATTCAATCTACTTTTTATATTATGTATTCCTATTCCTGAATTAAGATCATTTTTTTCATTTAAAGAAATATAATTACTTACGCTTAAAGTTAAGATGTTTTTTTCAACTTTAATTTTAATGTTAATATCTGTTTTTCCTGTATAATCAGTTCCATATTTAAATGCATTTTCTATAAATGAAATAAGTAGCAAAGGTTCTATACTATGGTCTAAATTACCATGAACATTAAACCTTACTCCACTTGAATCTTTTAATCTTAAATTTTGAAGTAAAATGTAATTTTTAATATAATCTATCTCCTTTTGTAAGGAAATAAATTCTTTATTGGTTTCATAGATCATATACCTCATTAGTTCTGATAATGTAACTATAGCATAAGTTGTTTGATCTGATTTTTTATTTGCAAGTGAATATATACTGTTTAATGAGTTAAATAAAAAATGAGGATTTAATTGAGCTTTTAAAAAAGACAACTCAGAATTTACTTTTTGTGACTCTATAACAACTTTTTGTTTTTCTATTTTATACCATTCAATCCCTAATTTAATACTAGTGCTAACTGTAAATAGTAGTAATAATATTATTGCTGTTGGAAAATACATCCTAGTACTAAATTCAAAATTTTCTTTTCTAAATTTATTTAATTCCTCATTTGTTGGATGAGGCATATTCTCTAAAAAAGGGAAAATTTTGGGATGAGGAATAAGTTCTTCTACTGCTAACAAAAAAAACAAAATAGATGCTATTACTACTACAATGTACAAAAACACTTTTTTATTTAGCAATAACTTTGGAACTAAAAAATTATAGTTTAAATAAAATATAACCATATAAAGTAACCAACGCAAATAAAAATCACTAGGTACAAAACCCAACCTCATATAAAGTGGAGTGGAGCTTAGAACAAAAAAAATAACCCATACTAATATGTGGATTATTATTGGATAACTATTTTTTAAATTAATTTTCAACTATTATTTTTAATTAAAACAAATTTTGGTAATGATTACTCATAAATTTATACCATTCAGCTGAAGTTCTTTGTAAGAAATACTTGGTATTTTATTATTTTTCAATTTCTCAATCATTAATTTCGCAATTACAACTGCCTCTTTTTCAGTAGTAAATGATCTTTTACTTTGTATTGATGGTATTATTTCTTGCTTTATAATAAGTTTCTCTTTTTTATATATTGAATAGCCCCAACCGTTATTAACTTTAAATGTTTTTAAACTATAATTATGATTTGTATTGTTATATAATTTAAAAATACTGGTTGAAGTTACTATTAAAATTATGAAAAAAAGTGTTTGCTGTTTCATTTTATGACAATTTTAGGAGCTAAACATCTTTTGCTTAGCTCCAATCCTAATTTTAAACTTAATTCAATTACAATTTAATCATCTTCATCATTTTCTTCATCTGGACGATACTCCCAATTATCATCAAAATAATAACTTCCACTCCTTCCCATTAAAACAAACGCTTTATCAGAAAAGCTAAATGAGACGGCATCTTGCCTTGCAGCACCTTCAAAATTTGGTCTATCTTCCCATGTGTCTGTTAACGGATTATATTCCCATAATTTTGTAGTAATACCTGAAGATTCTCCAGTAGCAATATAACCATATCCATTTAAAGAAAAACCAACCCCGCTTGTTAGTAAAATACTATAATCCTCATCGTCATCATCTAAATCTTTTAATCTAGTCCAAGTTTCTGTATTCCCATCAAATTCATAAAAATCATTTTGATAAGAACCATTTCTTAATCCTGTTCCAATATAAGCTTTATCATCTATTACAAAAACTGATGCGTCTTTTCTTTTATCACCTCCAAACCCAATTGACTGTGTCCATTCATCAGCTGCAACATCGTATTTCCAAAAATCTTTTAGCTCACTTCCATCATAACCAGTACCAATATAGCCATTACCCGAAACTGCAAAACCTATGGCACCATATCTTGGTGTTCCAGCAAAGTCAGTTTTTTGAGACCATGTATTAGATATTGGATTGTAAGACCAAAAATCACCCAATTCATCATCTCCGTCATAACCTGTTCCAAAATAGCCTTTACCATTTAAAGAAAATCCTACGGCGCCACTTCTTGGTGTTCCTTGAAAATCTGCTTTTTGTACCCAAAAATCTCCTTCTTTATTATATTCCCAAAGGTCATATAAATAATCATCTCCATCGTAACCGGATACTAAATAGCCTTTGTCTCCAATTACAAAAGTTACAGCATTTCCTCTGCTATCACCATCAAATGAAGAACTTTCAACCCAATTACCCATTTCATTATCATCATCACTCGATGAACAACTTACTACAGTTGTTAAAAAAAGTAATATAATACATTTTAAATACATTTTTTTTAAATTCATAATTCTCTGTTTTTAATTTTTCTTATTTAACAAATCAAGATTTATGCTTAAGCCTGCATAAAAATTATTTTTAGTATCAAATTTGTAAACATTACTATTGTTGTTCAACAAATTGTATTTGGATGATATTTGATAGCCAACATCTAGTGATATTTTCCAAAAATCATCAACATTATGAGTATAATTAATTCCTGATAGTATCGATCTATATTTTACCTTTTCAGCTTTTTTAGAATTATATAGCATTATATTATCACTTATATTAGCATAAAACCCTTTTGGCATAATGTAAATATTTGCTTTATTTTTTAAGTTGAAATGATATTCCATTTTAGTTATTGGAAACCCTAACATATATGAAACACTGTCATTAATCTTATTTGAATAACTCACAATTGGAATTGGTGCACTAGTACCAAAAGCGGAATTATATACCAAGCCTAAAAGAAATTTGCTGTCATTATTTGATTTGATAAAAATTATACCACCATCAAAAGTAACATCATCAAGTGTAAGATTAGATTCAAAATTTGACGAAATAGTTGGAATTACCTGAACATTAAAACTCCATTTATTATTAATTTTTTTTAAGTAACCCAAAGAATATCTTATAGTTTTAAAACTTTCAATATCTGAAGTGTTAATCAATTCATTCGAATCATAATCTAAGCTATACTTAGTAAATGATACACTATTAATTAAAACTCCTTTTTTTAAATTTAAGGGCATGTTTATTTTAATAGACATCGTATTTAATCCAACTGAATTAGACCTTTCAGGTATTGAATTAAAATCAACATCTAACAGCCTAAAATCTTGTGCATTACTTGACTTTGCACAAAAAATTATTAAACACACTACTACACTTATACGCATACTTCTAGTTTCATTTTGACTACTAAATTATTTAGTTATATACTGAACCAAACCATAAAATAGACGAACTCCACACTTTCATCTACTTATTCTTATTTATCCTCTACAAAACACAAAATATGCTGATTATTAGCGTTTTAACATTTTATTAACTGTTTTATCGATACAATTCTCTGTTTCATCTATTTTATTATTCTTAGCTACTCCATTAAAATACCTTTACCCATAAAAACACCCATGAGAGACTATCTTACCATACTAATTTTAATATTTACATTTTTAATTTCTTGTGATGATGATTCTAAAATTTACTCAGTAGGAGAAGATTTTGTAGATCTAAATACACGTATTGTACAAATTGATACTTTATCATTAAAACCATCAACCATTATATTAGATTCATTAATAACTTCAAACACAGGTAGATTATTAATTGGCGCATCACAAGATAATGTGTTTGGAAAAGTTACATCTCAAAGTTATTTTGAAACATCAATTTCTAACTTTGAAATTAATGATGATGCTGTTTATGATTCTATTGCGCTAATCTTACATTATGACCATTATTACTATGGAGATACTACCCAAGTACAAACGTACAAAGTTCATGAAATCACAGAAACTTTTGAACCTAATAATAATGATGATGATAATTTTTATAATACCTCTAAATTAAAATTTAGTGATGAAATTTTGGGTGAATTATCATTTACACCTCATCCTATTAAAAAGGATTCTATTTATATACTCTTAAACAATTCATTAGGAGAAAAATTATTCAATGGGATTCTTAATAATGACATTAACAATTTTGATGACCTAACCCAAATATTTAAAGGTGTTACAATTATTCCTGACAAGAATAGTAATACTATGCTAGGTTTTAACTATAGTAGTTCTAGTACACCACAATCAAATTCAGTAATAAGAATGTACTATACAGTAGAAGATGAAGATGATGAAGATAATGATTACTATAAAGATCTTTTTATATCTAGTTCATCTCAACAATTTAATCAGATAACAAGCGACAAAACGAATACTTTATTAAGTGCTATTACTGATGATGAATACATACTTCCTTCATCCAAAACAAATAATGTTTCATATATACAATCAGGTACAGGCATAGGTATGCGTATTAATATTCCTTCTATTAAAAATGTAAGTGCTCTTGAAGGTAACGGAACCTCTTTATATGCCTCTTTAAAAATGTACCCTTTAAAAGAAAGCTATAATGATAGAATATCGTTAGTTGATTCGCTGGTGGTTTATGTGGTAGATCATAAAAATAGAATAATTGAGCAACTTAGTGGATTTGATGGGAGTGTTGTATATGCCACACTAACTTCTAATAATGATGAATTTAACGAAAATTGTTACTATACTACTGATATTAGCTTATTTACTGAAGAAATTTTAGCAAATACTTATAATGATGATTATGCTTTATTATTTCTATTATCCGATTACAACAAATCAATTAATAGTGTTTTAGTTCATGATTCACATAGTTCAGAAACTAAAATGAAACTTTCATTAACCTATATGTTATACTAATTTTTATGAATCTTAAACTATTTATTTTAACTCTTTTTTCTTTTAGCACCTTGGTTATAAATGCTCAAAGCGATTCAAGTTCTCCATACTCACTATATGGATTGGGAATGGAAAATTCAAATTACTTTGGTGGATTTACGGCATTAGGAAATACAGGAATCGGATATAGATCATCCTCTAATATAAATAAATCTAACCCAGCTTCGTTATCTTCAACTTCAACACAATCCTTTTTATATGAATTTGGGTTAAACAGTACCTTTTCAAACAAAAAGGATAAGAGTACAACCCAACATGAGTCCGATTTCAATTTTACTCACCTTGCAATGGCTTTTGCTCTTAAAAATAATTGGGGTTTAAGCTTTGGTCTTCTTCCATATACTAAAGTAAATTATGAAATTGATATTGTAAAACCTATTGAAGGTAATACTAACTACTATTTAACAAACATTATAGGTGCCGGAGGTATAAATCAAGTTTTTTTTAGTAGTGGTATTAAAGTAGTTGAAAATCTTTCTTTTGGTGTAGAAATAGCTGCCTTGTTTGGCTCAATTACTCAAAAACAATGGATATATGTTGGAAACACTACATCCTATATAAAAAAATCTGATAATTTCTTTGGTCTTGGGTTAAATGCCGGTATACAATATACTATTAAAAACATAGTAGGTACTGAGACTACTATTGGAGCTACTATTAACATGCCTACTACCTTAAATGGAAAGAATCATGATTTTGAGGGTTACAAAACTATGGAAGGTACACAAATTTCTATATATGATAATTCGGATGATGATTTAAATGATTTTGATTTACCCTTAAAACTGGGAATTGGTATTTCATCTAAAATCAATGCTAATTTTTTAGTAAATATGGATTACAGAAAAAATTATTGGAGTGAAACAGACCAAACTAGTAGTAATAATAGTTTTAATAATCAAACAATTTATGGAATAGGTGTTGAATATAAATTATCTTCAGATTTAAATAATTATTGGAATAGAGCAAAATATCGTGCAGGATTTAATTACAATACTGGCTATTTGAAAATTACAGACGAAGAAATCAATAATTACAACTTTTCAATAGGAGTTGGTTTACCTATTTCTAAAGATGGTGTATCAAATGTTAACATAAACTATTCTTATGGAAAAGAAGGAACTATAAAAAAACAACTAGTTGAAGATAAATACCATAAATTATCTATAAACTTAAGTTTGTTAGGACATTGGTTTCAAAAGCAAAAAATATTTTAATCTCTAAATAATTTTTATGTTATATATCTCACATAAAGTAATTAAATAAGTCGTAATTTTGATATCAACTAATACTATTCTTAGTAACAAACTTATTGCTTTATGGAGGATGCTTTACTATATGATAGGCTACAATTTGCTTTTACAATTACCTATCATTACCTATTTCCCCAACTTACAATGGGGTTATCACTCATTATTGTTATTTTTAAAGGATTACACCTAAAAACTAACAAAGAGCTTTATAATAAAGCTGCCAAATTCTGGGCAAAAATATTTGCTGTGAATTTTGGTATGGGTGTTGTTACTGGTATTCCGATGGAATTCCAGTTTGGAACCAACTGGGCTCAATTTTCTGAGCTAACAGGTAACATTATTGGACAAACCTTAGCTATGGAAGGGATGTTTTCATTCTTTTTAGAATCATCTTTTTTAGGTTTATTTTTATTTGGAGAAAAACTACTTGGTAAAAAACTGCATTTTTTAGCTGCATTTTTAGTTTTTTTAGGCTCATGGGCAAGTGGATATTTAATTATTGCTACACATTCGTGGATGCAAAATCCTGTTGGATACGAAATTTTAGCTAATGGAAAATTTGTATTGAATAATTTTACAGATTTATTCGGAAACCCATGGTTATTACCTTCTTTCTTCCATAACCAAATGGCTTCATTAGTTACTACTTCTTTTGTAATTGGTGGTACCGGAGCCTACTATTTATTAAACCATAAACATAAAGAATACGCTCATTTATTTTTAAAAACCGCTATCATAACCGGTTTAATTTCAACGCTTTCAGTTGCATTTCCAACAGGTGATTTATTAGCTAAACAAGTAGCAACCAAACAACCTGTAACTTTAGCTGCTATGGAAGGTTTATTCGAATCTGAAGAAGGTGCACCTTTGGTATTAATTGGGCAACCAAATATGAACGAAAAACGCTTGGATAATAAAATTGAAGTGCCAAAAGCGTTAAGTTTTTTAACCTACCAAAGATGGAATGCTGAAATAAAAGGATTAAATGAATTTCCTGAAGAAATTTGGCCTACAAATATTCCGGGTTTATATTATTCATATCACATAATGGTTGGACTTGGCACTGTTTTTATAGGAATTATGATACTTGGCATTTGGTTTTTATGGAAAAAGAAACTTGAAAAATATCGCTGGTTTTTATGGATATTGCTATTTGCAATTCCATTTCCTTACATTGCGAATACTGCAGGTTGGTATACTTCCGAATTAGGAAGGCAACCATATTTAGTCTATGGTCTTTTAAAAACTGTTGACGGAATTTCAGAAAGTGTATCGGCCGGAAATACATTGTTTACACTATTAGGTTTTATAGGTTTATATCTAGTTTTAGGATTTATAATGCTGATATTGGTAGGTAAAATGGTTTATAATGGACCAGAGTCTAAACTAAAAACTCATTAATATGGAATTAACATGGTATATTATTTTGTGCTTTATGCTAGTAATGTATATTGTACTTGATGGTTTTGACTTTGGTGCCGGCATTATTCATTTATTTTTTGCAAAGACCGAAGAAGAAAAAAAACAAGTAATGAGAGCTATTGGCCCTTTTTGGGATGGAAATGAAGTGTGGTTAATTGCTGCAGGAGGCGTTTTATTTGCGGCTTTTCCAACATTATATGCTTCAGCTTTTAGTGGTTTTTACTTACCGCTTATTATGATACTTTGGTTTTTTATTTTTAGAGCTTTAGGAATTGAATTTACATACTTAATCAACCATGAACTTTGGATAAAACCTTGGCAAAAAGGCTTTGGAATTTCAAGTTTACTATTATCATTATTTTTTGGAGTTGCCTTTGGAAATATTATTAGAGGTGTAAATTTAGGTGGCGTTGAAGATGGTTTAACCCAATTTAACAATCATTATTCCTTTTTTACACCATTATGGGATGAAAGTTTTTCACCTTTTGCCGAACGTCCTGGAGTTATAGATTGGTTTACTATAACAATTGGTTTAGTTGCAGTTCTAACACTAACTATTCATGGCGCTTATTGGATTATCTTAAAAACCGAAGGAGATTTTGTAGAAAAATTAAAATCTAAAATTCTGCCTCTTTGGATAGTTCTTGTTATTTGTATAACAATTTCACTTATAGCTTTTGTGGCGTTAAAATCGTTTAACCATGAAATTTTTTCCCAACATCCTTCTATGTATTTGTTACCATTTATAGCTTTTTTAAGTTTATTGGGCATGCTCTTTGCCAAAAACAGCAACAAAACTTGGTTAGGATTCACAAGTTCAACCATATTTATAATAAGTGGTATTGGTAGTGCTGTAGCAAGTTTATTTCCTGTAATAATACCTAGTACAAATTCTATTGTAGATCATTTAACAATCTATAATACATCAGCTGAAACTTACGGATTAGAAGTTGGTATAATTTGGTGGGTTATTGCTTTTGCTTTGGTGTTGGTGTACTTTATCTTTGTTCATACAGTTTATAAAGGTAAACTAACCGAAAAACACGATCATCATTAACAGATTTTATAATAAAATTAAATACCACCTTTTTAGGTGGTATTTTTATTCAAATAAATATTAATATGTTACCAACTTCCACCGGCTCCACCTCCACTAAAACCGCCTCCGCCAAAACCACCTCCAAAGCCTCCACTTCCGAAGCCTCCACTTGAGCCACCTCCAAAACCTCCACCACCAAAACCGCCTCTTCCGGCACGACTTAAAATTATTGCTTCTAAAATTGAAGCTGCTGTTGAATCATCTCTATATCTTCTATTATTACCTCCACCGCCTTTATCTTTCTTTGAAAAAACGATCATTAAAATAATAAAGATGATAAAAATAATGACAAAAACAGGGATTCCTTCACTATCATTTTGACTTTGTGCAGGTTGATTATTTTTATAGGTTCCGTTTAAAACTTCAAAAATAGCATCAGTTCCTTTATCTAATCCGGCATAATAATCACCATTTCTAAATTCAGGAATAATCACATTTCTTGTAATAGTTCCAACAATTCCTGCAGTTAATTTATGCTCAACACCATAACCTGGTGAAATCCATATTTCTCTTTCTTTATTAGCTAATAAAATAAAAACACCATTATCTTCCTTTGCTTGTCCAATACCCCAATCATGTGCCCATTTTGGTGTTAATGTACCTATATATTCACCATTAATAGTTTCAACTATAGCAACTACTATTTGTGTTGAAGTAGAATCGGAATATTTTAACAATTTTTGTTTTAATGCGGCTTCTTCACTTGATGATAATATTTTAGCATAATCATAAACACTGGTTTGTACTTTAGGTTTTTCCGGTATGGTAAACTGTGCAAAAGCTACTTGTACCAACAGTATTGCTATAAAAAAGGCTATGTACTTTTTATATAATGTATGCATATAAAATTTATCCTTTTGAAATTTCATCCGATAATTCATTCGTATCATTAGATTGGTATGGAAAAAATTCTTTTAATTTATTTCCTATTTCAGCTATTGCCAATTCCAATCCTTTTGTTGTTTCTCCTTTTGAAAAATGCGTAAGAACTATATCTTTTTCAGTATCCCAAAAATTCTCAGGTACTTTTTCATTAATACCTTTATCTCCTAAAATAGCGAACTTTTTACTTTCAACAGCAATATATAACAACACTCCGTTTCTTAAGGCTGTTTCATCCATTTTTAAAAAATAAAAAACCTCCAAAGCTCTTTCCATTGGAGGTTTTTTAGTACTTTTTTCTATATGAACACGAACTTCTCCTGAAGTATCTTTTTCAGCTTTTTGTATCGCTTCAATTATAGTTTTTTCTTCAGAAGCTGTTAAAAAATCTTCAACTTTAGACATTATTCTTTTTTACCAAAATCAAATTCTACATCAGGTGCTTTTTCAGCTCCGGCTTCAGCATCAAAATAAGGTTTATCATCAAAATTAAAAATTCCTGCTAAAATTGAATTAGGGAATATTTTTATATGATTATTATATGGTTTAATTGCTTCATTGAAACGTGTACGAGCAGTTAAAATTTGATTTTCAGTACTTGCCAATTCATCTTGTAATTTTAAAAAGTTTTGATTGGCTTTTAAATCCGGATAACGCTCTACAGTTACTAATAAACTTTTTAAAGCTCCACTTAAACCACCTTGCACCTGATTGAATTGTGCTAACTGTTCCGGAGTAATATTAGTAGGATCAATATTCATTGATGTTGCTTTAGCTCTAGCCTCAATTACTGAAGTAAGAGTTTCTTTTTCAAAATCTGCAGCTCCTTGTACCGTTTTTACTAAATTACCAATTAAATCGTTTCTGCGTTGGTAAGCTGTTTGAACATTTCCCCAGCTTTCCGAAACATTTTCATTTAATTTAACTGCCGTATTGTTAAAATTTACTGCCCAATTATATCCTGCAATTGCAATTACTGCTAAAATTATTATAGGTATTAACCACTTTTTCATTTTTTTGTTTTTATGTTTATAATTTGATTAATTGATTGTTACTAAAATACAGTAAATTTTACGAAATTTGACTTTTAATTTTAAGAAGTTCTTCTTTAATAGTTTCTAACCTGCTTATTATATCGTAATTTTTTTTAACATTTTTAGGACTTTCTTTCATTTTAGATTTGGCTCCTTCTAATGTATATCCTTTCTCTTTAACTAAATGATAAATTAATTTTAAATTTTTTATATCTTCTTGTGTAAAAAGTCTATTGCCTTTTTTATTTTTCTTAGGTTGTAAAACATCAAACTCTTTTTCCCAAAAACGAATATGAGAAGTATTTACACCAAAAGCTTTAGCAACTTCTCCAATTTTATAATATCTTTTTTCGGGTAGGTCTATAAACATTAGTCAAGAGATTGCCCTTCAATTTCAGCAGCTTTTTGCATAGCTTCAAATTCTTCAGGTGATAAATTACCGTAGTAAAAGTTAATAGGATTTATTTTTACACCATTTTTAATAATTTCATAATGTAAATGTGGTGCTTGAGATCGTCCTGTATTACCAACAAACCCAATTAAATCTCCTCTTTTCACTTTTTGTCCCGGTCTAACATTGTAGTTACTTAAATGTGCATACAAAGAAATATATCCAAAACCATGATCAATTCTAATGTGTTTACCATAACCTGCAGCAGCTTGGTCAGCCCTATCAACAACACCGTCTCCAGATGCATACACAGGTGTGCCTCTTGGCGCTGTAAAATCCATTCCCCAATGTTTTTTTCTTGCTTTTGTAAACGGATCAGTTCTCCAACCATAACCTGAAGCCATACGCGTTAAGTCTTCATTTTTTACCGGCTGTATTGCAGGAATTGCCGCCAATAATTTTTCTTTATCTGCAGCAAGTTTTACTATTTCATCTAACGATTTTGACTGAATGTACAATTGCTTGGATAGTATATCCATATTTTTTGTTACATCAATAATCATTTCTGAATTATCAAAACCTTCAAGAGCCTTATATCTGTTTACGCCACCAAAACCTGCTTTTCTTTGCTCTTCCGGAATAGGATTAACCTCAAAATACAAACGATAGATGTTATTATCTCTATCCTGAATTTCTTTTAAAATACTTTCTAATTGAGTAATTTTTTTACTGTGTAGTTCTTCATTTAATTTTACAAATTCAAGCTCTCTTTTTAATTCTTTCTCTTTTGGAGATTCAAAAAAAGGTATTAAAACAACAAATCCTAAAATCATAAAAATACAAGCAGCAACAATTGTCAGCAAAAGATTTCTTAGTTTTTCACCTCTTTTAGGTTTTATCTTTTGGTACGACAATGTCTCTGAATCATAATAATATTTTACCTTCGCCATTCTGTATAATTTATATTATTTTTGCACCATAAAACGTCATTTTATTCGCTAATATTGTGATGTACAAGCAACAAAATTACGAAATGTTTTATAATTTAGATAAAACGTATATTATTTAGCATATAATTAACAAATGAAACAGCCTTAAAAAAATAAAAATGCAATCTAAAAAATACATCAGGCTTATTACATTTGACATAAAAAATATTAAGAAACAATAAATGAAATCACAACAAATTCGTCAGCAATTTTTAGATTTTTTTACATCAAAAAAACACGCAATCGTACCATCATCTCCAATGGTCTTAAAAAATGACCCTACTTTAATGTTTACCAATGCAGGAATGGTACCTTTTAAAGAGTATTTTTTAGGTCAAAAAAATGCTGCCGATAAACGTGTTGCCGATACTCAAAAATGTTTACGCGTTTCCGGGAAACATAATGATTTAGAAGAAGTTGGTAAAGACACTTACCATCATACAATGTTTGAAATGTTGGGGAATTGGAGCTTTGGTGATTATTTTAAAAAAGAAGCTATTTCTTGGGCTTGGGAATTGCTGGTTGATGTTTATAAAATTGATAAAGAAAGCTTATATGTAACTGTTTTTGAAGGTGCTGAAGATGATGGTTTAGATTATGATAAAGACGCTTTTGAATTTTGGAAACAACACATTAGTAAAGACCGAATATTGACCGGAAATAAAAAAGATAATTTTTGGGAAATGGGCGCTCAAGGACCTTGTGGACCATGTTCAGAAATTCATGTTGATATTAGATCTGCTGAAGAGAAAGCAAAAATACCAGGTAAAAGCTTAGTTAATAAAGATCATCCACAAGTGGTAGAGATTTGGAATTTGGTTTTTATGGAATTTAACCGTAAAGCCGATGGTTCTTTAGAAAAACTACCAGCTCAACACGTTGATACAGGTATGGGATTTGAACGCTTGTGTATGGTGTTACAAAACAAACAATCTAATTACGATACCGATGTTTTTACACCATTAATAAGAGAAGTTGAAGCTATCGCAAATAGTGAATATGGTAAAAATAAAGAGACTGATATTGCCATTCGTGTAATTGCAGATCATGTACGTGCCGTTGCTTTTGCCATTGCCGATGGTCAATTACCTTCAAATAACGGTGCAGGTTATGTTATCCGTCGTATTTTAAGAAGAGCTATTCGATACGGATTTACTTTCCTTAATAAAAAAGAACCTTTTATTTATAAATTGGTTAGCACTTTAAGTAAACAAATGGGAGACTATTTCCCTGAATTGAAAGTACAAAAGCAACTGGTAACTAACGTAATTAAAGAAGAAGAACTTTCGTTTTTACGCACCTTAGAACAAGGACTTATTTTACTTGATGGTATTATAAAAAACACGAAAGGAGCTGAAGTTTCAGGTAAAAAAGCATTTGAATTATACGACACTTATGGTTTTCCAATAGATTTAACTGCTTTAATTCTGTCAGAAAAAGGTATGACACTAAATGAAGTTGAATTTTCTGCTGAATTAGAAAAACAAAAAAATCGTTCAAGAGCCGCTGCTGTAGTTGAGACTGATGATTGGGTTATTTTAAATGAAGATGACGAAGAAGAGTTTATTGGCTATGATACGCTTGAAGCAAATGTAAAAATTATACGATACAGAAAAGTATCTTCTAAAAAAGAAGGAGATTTATATCAATTAGTTTTTAACATGACTCCTTTTTATGCTGAAGGTGGCGGACAAGTTGGTGATAAAGGTTATATTGAAGCACCTAACGGAAATGTTATTTACATTGTTAATACAAAAAAGGAAAACAATTTAATAATTCATTTTGCTGAGAATTTACCTAAAGACCCAACTCAAACTTTTAGAGTTGTTGTAGATGAAAAACAACGTTTTAGAACCGCTTGCAATCATTCTGCAACACATCTTTTACATCAAGCTTTGAGAGAGGTTTTAGGAACTCATGTAGAGCAAAAAGGTTCGGCAGTACATTCAAAAAATTTACGTTTTGATTTTTCTCATTATGCTAAATTAACTGTTGATGAGCTTCGTGAGGTTGAAGATTTTGTAAATGCGCGTATTGAAAGTAAAATTCCACTGCAAGAATACAGAAACATACCAATGGAAACAGCTTTAAATAAAGGCGCAATGGCTTTATTTGGCGAAAAATATGGCGATACGGTTCGTGCTATTCAATTTGGAAATTCAATAGAACTTTGTGGTGGTACTCATGTGCAAAATACAGGAGATATCTGGCACTTTAAAATTGTATCGGAAAGTGCAATTGCTGCAGGTATTAGACGTATTGAAGCCATTACCGGTGATGCAACCAAAGATTTCTATTTTGAAACCAACAGAGCCTATTATGAAATAAAAGATTTACTTAAAAACGCTCAAAATCCGCAAAAAGCAATTATTGATTTACAAGAAGAGAATGTAACACTTAAAAAACAAGTTGAAGCACTTTTAAAAGAAAAAGCTAAAAACTTAAAAGGAAGCTTAATTAACGAAGTTGAAAGCATTAACGGCGTTAACTTTTTAACTAAAAAACTGGATTTAGACCAAAATAGCATTAAAGATTTATGTTTTGATTTAGGCAATGCTATTGATAACCTATTTTTATTAATAGGAACTGAATCTGAAGGTAAAGCCTTATTAACGTGTTATATTTCTAAAAATTTAGTTGAAGAAAAACAATTAAATGCAGGACAAGTAGTTCGTGAGCTTGGAAAATTAATTCACGGTGGTGGAGGCGGACAATCTTTTTATGCTACCGCAGGCGGTAAAAACCCGGAAGGAATTGAACAAGCTTTAAAAGAAAGTAAGAGATATATTGTTTAATTATTAAAACAGTTAAACGCATAAAAACCGTCATGCTGAACTTGTTTCAGCATGACGAAAATTGTCTATATATGAATTTCAGAACCAATATACAACTTCAAAAAGAACGTAATTTAATAGATTACAATTCAAAAATAGTATTAATTGGTTCTTGTTTTTCTGAAAATATCAGCAATAAATTACGATATTTTAAATTCAATACATTTAGCAATCCGTTTGGCATTTTATACAATCCAAAAGCCATAGAAAACGTAATTACCAATGCTATAAATCAAAAAATATATACTGAGAAAGATATTTTTCAGCTAAATGAACGTTGGCATTGCTTTGAGGCACATTCCGATTTAAGTAATACAAACAAAACTGTATTACTAAACAATTTAAATACTGCGATTAACCTAACAAACAAACAATTAAAAAATTCAACTCACCTTATAATTACTTTAGGAACTGCTTGGGTGCACCGATTTATTGAAACAGACACCTTTGTTGGTAACTGCCATAAAGTTCCTCAAAAAAAGTTTTTAAAAGAGTTGCTTTCAGTTAAAAAAGTTATTGAAAGTTTAGAAAATTTAATCGAACTTATTAAAAGTATAAACCCAACTATTAACATTATTTTTACGGTAAGTCCTGTTAGACATCTAAAAGATGGTTTTGTTGAAAATACACAAAGTAAAGCGCATTTAATTTCAGCAATTCATCAAGTTAAAGATAAAAGAAATCAGGTTTACTACTTTCCTTCGTATGAAATTATGATGGATGATTTACGTGATTATCGTTTTTATAATAACGATATGGTTCACCCAAATGAAACGGCTGTAACTTATATTTGGGAACAATTTCAACACGTTTGGTTAAATGAAAATACAACTTCAATTATGAAAGAAGTTGATACTATTCAAAAAGGATTGGCGCACAAACCTTTCAATCCAAATTCTGAACAACATCAACTATTTTTAGCAAATTTACATCAAAAAATAACTGTACTTGAAAAACAATTCGGTATTCATTTTTAAGAATGTAAAACAAAAAAGAAGAGGGAATTACATACGTAATTTCCCCCTCTCAACATCAATCAACTATGATTTTTTAGTATACTTTAATAACCGCCACCCAATGAACGATATAATGTTATTATAGCATTCATTTGGTTGTATTTGTTAGTAATATATCCTAATTCAGTATTTAGTGCATTGTCCTTAGCTGTTAAAACTTCCAAATAATTCACCATTCCGTATTGTAATAACTCATCAGAATAATCAGCAGCCTGTGTTAAAACATCTAACTGATTTTTTCTTATCGATAATTTTTCGGTTTCATTTTTATAATCTGCCAATGCATCTGAAACTTCTTTTCCTGCCAACAACAATGTTTGCTTAAATTCTAAATATGCTTTTTGTTGATTTGCCTGAGCAATTTCATAATTGGTTTTAACTCTTCTTTGATTAAAAATAGGTTGTGTTAAACCGGTTAAAATTGATGAAAAAAGCGAGTTTGCATCAAACCAATCATCTAATTCAATACTTTGAAAACCTCCGGAAGCGTTTACATATAATGAAGGGTAAAAGTTACTTCGGGCAACATTGGTTAACTCAAAATTTCTTCTAAAATTAAGCTCTGCAGCTACAACATCTGGTCTGTTACTTAATAATAAAGCAGGTACACCCACTTCTACATCTGCATTAATTTCTTGAGCATCAAAAGTACTTCTTTCAATAATTCCGGGTGTTCTACTTAGTAAAATACTTAACACATTCTCTACAACTTTTACATTATATTTTAAATCTTTCAATATAATTTCGGTTGCATATTTTTGTGCTTCTGTTTGTTTTACCGATACTTCAGTAACAATTCCTGCTGTTTTTAAAGCTTTAATAGTTTCTACACTTTCAACTCTGTTAATCAATGTTTTTTCTGCAACTTTCACTTGAGCATCCAAAGCCAATAATTGATAATAAGTTGAAGCAATATTTGCAACTATTTCAGTTTGAATTGCTTGCTGAGCGGCAACTGTTTGTAAATATTTTGCAACTGAAGCTCTTTTAGAACTTCTAATTTTTCCCCAAATATCGGCTTCCCAAGATATTTTTGAAGTAAAATCAAATTGATCTATAGATCCACTAAAAAAATCGCCATACAAACTATTTTTTTGATAATATTGACGCGTAACCGAAGCGTTTCCATTTATTGAAGGAAAGTAGCCTAACTTACCTTGCTTCATATTTTCTTCGGCAGCAATTAAATTTTGAAGGGCAATTTTCACATCATAATTATTGGTTAAACCTTCTTTAATATATTGTTGTAACAAAGAATCGGTAAATAATTTATCCCAAGAAATTGAGGCTAATGATGTACTATCTAATGCTTGTTCTGTTCTGTATAAATTATCTGTTTCAACTTCCGGGCTTTTATAGTCTTTCGCTACAAAGCACGATTGCAGTAATACACTTGCAATTAAAACAATAACTAATTTTGATATATTTTGTTTTCTCATTTCTATATTTTTATAAAATTTCAGGATCGTCTTCACTTGGTTTTTTCCCTATATATTCCTGTATACTTTGGAAGATTACAAACAATACCGGAATTACTAAAACTCCTAACAATGTCCCAATTAACATACCTCCTGCTGCACCTGTACCAATAGATTTGTTACCTACAGCACCAACACCTCCTGCTAACGCTAAAGGAAGCATCCCAAAAATAAAGGCAAATGAAGTCATTATAATAGGACGTAAACGAGCTTTCGCTCCTTGTATAGCTGATTCGTATAAAGATAATCCGTGACGCCTTCGCTGTAAAGCAAATTCAACAATCAAAATGGCGTTTTTAGCTAATAAACCTATTAACATAATTAATGTAATTTGGAAATAAATATTATTTTCTAATCCTGCCATATTTATAAAAGCAATGGCTCCAGCGACTCCCACAGGTAAAGAGAATAATACTGAAAGAGGCAATACATAACTTTCATACTGTGCTGCTAATAAGAAATAAACAAATATTAAACTTAATACAAATACCCAAGTTGATTGTCCTCCAGAAATTATTTCTTCACGTGTCATCCCTGAGAATTCATATTTATAGTTTGTAGGTAAATGCTCTGCTGCTACTTCTTCAATAGCTTTAATTGCATCTCCTGTACTATAACCCGGATTTGATTTACCCGTAATGTTAATCGATTTTAATAAATTATACCGTGATACAAACTCCGGTCCATAAACTCTTTTTAAACTTACAAACTGACTAATAGCAACCGATTCATTATTCGCATTTCTAACAAAAACACTATTTAATGTTTCCGGAGTTTCTCTATCTTCTGGTTTTGCCTGAATCATTACACGATATTGTTTCCCAAATCGGTTAAAATCTGTAGTGTATAAACCTCCATAATAACCTTGAAGCGTATTAAATATTTCGCCTACTGTAATACCAGCATCTTTAATTTTTTCCACATTAATATCTAATTGATATTGTGGAAAATTAGGATTAAAACTGGTCATTGCATACTGTATTTCTGGTCTTGAATTTAAGTGCTTAAGGAAATTCCCCGAAACAGCACTCATATCAATCCAACTATCTTCTCCTTTATCCTGCAATTTTAACTCAAAACCATCTGATGAACCAAACCCTTGCACACTTGGAGGGCTAAAAAACAGCAATTTTGCATCCTTAATTTGTGCCGTTTTACCAAAAAGCTGACCAATTACTGCTTGCACAGACTGATTATCTTCTTTTCTTTGATCCCAATCTTTTAGTTTAATAACCGAAAAAGCATATGAGCCACCATTAACTCCATTTAACAAACTAAATCCAACAATATTCATTCTAGCTTCAATAATATCCATAGAAGCTAAAATAGAATCATATTTATTTACCACTTTTTGAGTTTGCTCTATAGTTGATCCTGGCGTTAAAGAAATATCACTAAATATAATTCCTCTATCTTCGGCTGGTATAAATCCAGTTGGAGTATTCTTAAAAAAGTATAATCCAATACTTGAAACTAATACTATTAATAATACTGCTAACCATTTTCTATTCAAAAATGTTTTTAAAATATTGGTGTATTTTTGATGCATAATTTCAAATCCAGTATTGAAAGCTGTGAAAAACCGTTTTTGAAGTCCTTCTTTTTTATGTTTAGAATCATGTTGAGGTTTTAAAAATAATGCACATAAAGCAGGACTTAAGGTTAATGCATTTACCGCTGAAATAACAATAGCAATAGCTAATGTTATTGCAAACTGTTGGTAAAAAATACCCGATGAACCTTTAATAAATGTTACAGGTATAAATACTGCCGACATTACCAGTGTAATAGAAATAATAGCTCCAGTAATCTCACTCATTGCTGAAACTGTAGCTTCTTTTGATGATTTTGCACCTTGATCTAGTTTTGCATGCACAGCTTCAACTACTACAATTGCATCATCAACCACAATACCAATCGCCAAAATTATAGCAAAAAGGGTTAGCATATTAATGGAATACCCAAACAATTGCATAAAGAAAAATGTACCGATAATAGCTACAGGTACTGCTATAAGTGGAATTAATGTTGATCGTAAATCTTGAAGAAAAATAAATACAACAATAAACACTAAGATAAATGCTTCTATAATAGTTGAAATTACTTTAGCTATTGATGCATCTAAAAATGATTTTACGTTATATGGAATTATATAATCTATTCCTTTTGGAAAGTCAACTTTTGACTGTTCCATAATTTTTTCTATTTCAGTAATTATATCTCGTGCATTTGATCCTGAAGTTTGAAAAATACTCACAGCAACACCTGGTTTTCCCATCCCCATGTTTTTTGCACCATAATTAAAAGCACCAAGTTCTACTGTTGCAACATCTTTTAATCTTAAAAAAGATCCTTTACCCGTTGATTTTATAATGATATTTTCATACTCTGAAACTTTTGACAAACGCCCTTTGTATTTAATTGTATATTCATAAATACCATTAGCATTTTCGCCAAATTTACCTGGAGCAACTTCAATATTTTGTTCTCTTAATGCAGCCTGAATATCTGAAGGTATAATATTATACATTGCCATTTTTTCAGGATTAATCCATATACGCATGGAATAATCTTTTGCTCCAAAAACATTTACCTGACCAACTCCTTTTACTCTTTGTAACTTAGGTACTAAGTTTATTTTAGCATAATTTTCAACAAAAGTTTCATCGTAATCTTTATTGTTTGAATACAATGAGAAAAACATTAAAGCACTTGTTTGACTTTTAATGGTAGAAACTCCTGTTTGTACCACAACTGAAGGCAGCTTACTTGTAGCTCTCGAAACACGATTTTGAACATTTACAGCTGCAATATCTGGATTTATCCCTTGCTCAAAATACACATTAATACTTGCTCTACCGTCGTTACTGGCTGTTGAAGTCATATAGGTCATTCCTTCTACACCATTTATTTCTTCTTCAAGAGGAATAATAACACTATTTAGTACAGTTTCTGCATTAGCTCCTGTATAATCTGCGCTTACCTGAACGGTTGGAGGTGCAATTTCAGGATATTGTTCTATAGGTAAGGACATTAATCCTAATACACCTAAAATTGTTATTATAATAGAAATTACCGTTGATAGTACGGGTCTTTCAATAAATTTTTTTATCATAATCAAAAATTATTGGATTATTTATTATTTTATTTTAAAGTGATTTAGGAGATATTTCTTGTCCATCAACTAATTTTGAAACACCTTCAACAACAACCGATTCTCCTTCTTCTATTCCACTTGAAATTATATAGTCTAAATCCTTTGTTCCAACTACCTCAACAACTTTTTCAGTTACCTTATTACCTTCACCTACAACAAATAAATGATATTTACCTTGTCTATCAAATACAGCAATCTGAGGAATTAAAATAACCTCATTTTGAACGAAAGGAATTCTAATGATACCACTACCTCCACTTCTTAAAACACCTTCCGGGTTTGGAAAAACAGCTCTACACTCGGTACTTCCTGTCCTTTGGTTTATTAAACCGCTGATAGTTTCTATTTTACCTTTATACTCATATATAGAATTATCAATTAAAACAAGGGAAACTTCCGGTATTTTATTAATTTTTTCTTTCATGGTTTGCCCTGCAAATGTTCTGCTAAAATCTAAAAGTTCTTTCTCATTCATTGAAAAATACGCTCTAACCATTTTTGTGTCAGATACTGTGGTTAAAGGCTCTACAATAGCACTACTCACAAGGCTTCCTTCTCTATATGGAAGACTTCCTATAACACCATTAACAGGACTCGTAATATTTGCATAATTAATATTAGCTACTATACTACTATAATTACTTTTAGCTTGAGCTAAATTAGCTTTAGCTGTTTCTAATTGTACTTTACTTATTATATTTCTCTCTACCAATGGTATTAAACGATCAACCTCTACTTGAGCTACATTAATTCTGGCTTTTGCAGCAGCAGCATCTTGACTTAGCGATTGCGTTTCTAACTTAAAAAGTAATTGGCCTTTTTTTACCGGTTGCCCTTCATCAACGTATATTTTTTGAATAAATCCACTTACTTTTGGTCTAATTTCAACATTTTGCTGCCCTTCTAAATTTGCAGAATATTCCTGATTTACAACAGCATCTTGTTTTTTAACAGTTTGTACAGCTAAAGGCATTGGTCCCATTGCTGCTTTTTGAGCTGGTTCATTATTTTTACAACTTGCAAAAACAATAACCGACAAGGCTACAATAGCATATTTAAATGTAATTTTATTAGTTTTCATTATTTGTCATTATTTATAATCGTTAGTATATTTTTTTTAATTCGGCTAAATGGCTTATCATTTTATTAATAAACTCTATGTACTGCTGGTTAAATTCTAGTCCTAAATTATTCTCATTATATTTTTTATTAAATTTTATAATCTTTTGCTTATAATCTTGTACTTTTTGATGATTACTTTTTTCTTTTTCCCATAAATCAATTTTTTCTTCTAACCTTGAAATAACATGGTTAGGTGATATTGTGAAATGTCTCTTTCTATCTCCACATCTTGTATAATATGTAATTCTCTCCATAGACTGAAGTAAATGTAAATTTGTAGAAATTGAACTTTTACTTGCTTCTAATTTTTCTACGAGCTCTTCAAAAGTTGCTCCCTCTATACCACTTAATATTAAATAAACAGCAATTCTTGCAGCTAAAGGTGGTAAATTATCACTGCTCTCAAAATGTACCCCAAGCTCTTCTACCAATGCTAATTTTTCTTTTATTAAATCTTCTTCAGAAATCATTACAAAAATTTTGACAAAAAAAGTTTTTAGTTCGGAATAAAACGAACTAAAAAAATGTTAAATTTTTATTAAATCTGATGACCCCTTAACGTTAAAAAAGCCCACATAATGTGGGCTTGGTGTATTTTACAGATGTTTTTCTTAACTACCAGTATAATCCAATACCAAATTAACAAAAGATTTAACCCCTAATTTTAGACCACTTTCATCAATATAAAAATCTGGTGTGTGATGTGAAGCAGCGTCTTCTTTCTTAACATCTAAAGGCTTTCCTCCTAAAAAGAAATAAAATCCAGGAATTTCTTTTTGAAAATAAGAAAAATCTTCAGCACCAGTAACCGCATTTATTAAGTGAACATTATTTTTACCTGCAGCTTTTTGTAATGAAGGCAACATTTTATTCACTAAATCCACATCATTATAAGTTATTGGCAACCCTCCTTCTATAGTAATCTCTGCCTTTGCACCATAAGCTTCTGCAATAGCAGGCACCCTTCTTAACATTTCTTCATTCAACTTTATTTTCATAGCTTCATCTAATGTTCTAATAGTTCCTATCATTTCAACCTCTTCAGGTATAATATTATTTCGCACACCTCCTCTAATTAAACCAACAGAAATAACAGCGGCTTCTTTAGTTAATTCGGTGTCTCTACTTATTATAGTTTGTAACCCATTAATTATTTGGGCTGAAACCACAATTGGATCTACTCCTCCCCAAGGTCTTGATCCATGCGTTTGTTTCCCTTTAACTTTAATTACAAAACGTTGAGCCGCAGCCATTGTACCTGCAGGTTTGTACTCAATTATACCAACATCAGTTCCAGAACTTATATGCAATCCGAAAATGGCTTCAACCTCAGGATTTTTTAGCACTCCTTCTTCAACCATCATTTTAGCTCCTCCATTTTCTCCCGGTGGTGGACCTTCTTCTGCAGGTTGAAAAATAAATTTGACAGTCCCTTTTATATCTTTTTTCATTTTAGAAAGAACTTCTACTGTTCCCATTAATATAGCTATATGTGTGTCGTGACCGCAAGCGTGCATTACACCAGTTTCAATACCATTATAATTACTTTTGACTTTTGATGCGAAAGGTACATCAACTCTTTCAGTTACTGGCAAACCATCAATATCAGCCCTTAGAGCAATTACCGGTCCCGGTTTTCCTCCTTTTAATATTCCTACAACTCCAGTATATGCTATTCCTGTTTGAACCTCTAAGCCCGATTTCTTTAAAAAATCAGCTATTTTTTCAGAAGTTTTAAACTCTCTGTTAGACAATTCTGGATTTTCATGAAAATACCTTCTCCATTCTATTACTTGAGGTTCTACATCAGATATAAGAAGATCAATATCTTGAGAGTAAGCTTTGAGTCCAATAAAAACAAGAAAAAATAAAAACATTTTATTCATAATATATATTTTTAGTAAAAATATAAAAACATTCCTTTTTACATGTAAAATAGTCATAATTTTTACATAAACACTAAATTATTTATTTATTAATAAGTATTTTATTAAATATATGTTAATAAAAAAGGGGAGCAAATGCTCCCCTTTTTTTATATTTTTTACCAATAATTAATTCACAAACTTAGCAACGTTTTGCCAAGGTCCGCCATTAATAACATCAATACCGTGTTGCTTTAAAAATGAAGTTGCTTGCCCACTTCTGGCTCCACTTCTACATACGGCAATTATTTTCTTATTCATTGCTTTAATCTGATTAACTTTTTGTGGAATTGTATCTAAAACAATGTTTTTAGAACCATTTACATGACCACTTTTAAATTCCTCAACTGTTCTAACATCTATTACAACTGCACCCTCTTTTAAATAATCCTCAATAGATGCCCCACTGTTTCCTCCTCCAAATAAACCGAAAAAACTCATTTTAAATTATTTTTAAATTTGGCGCAAATATAAGTGATAATATACGAATATCAGTAACTCTGGTTACTAATTATTCTTTTTTAACCAATGAAAAAGAACTATTTATGCCTAAACAACATTGAAAAATACCAACCTTTTATCTTTTTTTTAAAATTTTTCATTTGATATACAAATAATTAACTTTGTATATTTACAAAAAAATCAACTAAAAATGAGAAAAAGAAATACAAAAATCAACCTTTTAATAGGAGTAGCTATTGTTTTGTTTACGCTATTTAAATACTATTCAAATAGTGAAGTTAATGAATATACAGGTAAAAAACAGCATATATCCATGACTTCAGATGAAGAAATTGCTATTGGATTACAAAGCGCTCCAGAAATGGCACAACAACATGGCGGATTATATCCTGATCAAAACTACCAGAAATTTGTAGACCAAGTTGGTCAAAAATTGGTGAATAGCAGCGTAGCCAATCAAACTCCATATAAATACGACTTTCATTTGCTTAGAGATCCTGAAACAATTAATGCTTTTGCATTACCTGGCGGACAAATATTTATAACTTACGCTTTATTTTCAAGATTAGAAAATGAAGATCAATTAGCCGGAGTTTTAGGGCATGAAATAGGACACGTTGTTGGACGGCATTCTGCAGAAAGAATGGCAAAACAAGGATTGACTCAAGGTATTTTAAGTGGTGTTGCTGTTGGGTTTGATCCCAGCACTGCTGCCGGAGCTGCTGCAATTGCAAATGTTATAAATATGAGTTATGGAAGAGATGATGAATTGGAAAGTGATGAATTGGGTGTTAGATTCATGATTGATGCCGGATATAATCCAATCGAGTTGATTGGCGTTATGGAAATACTTAAAGAGGCTGCAGGACCTAACAGAACTCCTGAAAGAATGAGCACACACCCTGATCCTGAAAATAGAATTGAGAAAATTAAAGAAGCAATAGAAAAATATCAAAAATAAAATTAAGGCTGAATTAAAATTCAACCTTAATTATTTATTTAAACAAATCTATTTTTTATTTTTTTTCATTTCCATAGCTTTTTTAATAATATCATAAGCTTCTGTAGCATTAGACATTTTAGCGTAATCTAAAGCAGTATAACCTCCTCTATCTGATTTTATTTTAAGTTTTGCACCACTCTTAATTAATAAAGTAACTATATCAACTTTATTATGGCGTGCAGCAAACATTAATGGAGTTAAACCTGTAGATTTTTGATTAATATCTTGCCCTTCTTCAATTAGTGCTTTTACGGCATCATAATCTCCCATTTGTATTAACTTACAAAATGGATTGACATTCGTATTATAAATAACCGAATTTATTTCATCATTTACTATTGAATTTTCTGATTTTGCAAAACCAAAAGTAAATGTTAATAAAGCAATTAATAAAACTAGTTTTTTCATAATAATATTATTTTAGGTTAATGTGGTTTTATACTATAAAGACTCTAAAAAGAAGATTTTGTTATACTTAAAACTGTTAATTAACAACTCTTTAACTTTCGGTTGATGTGAAGTTTACAAAAACTGATGTAAGAAGCACAAACTAAATAAATTAAAACAAAACTTTCTAAATCGTTTTAGTAACTTTAACTATAATTAACAGCCAATTAAATGATGTTAAACGTATTACTTTGTATATTTGGCATACAAAAAAACTAATACATATTTATAATGAATAAGAAAGTAATTTTAATGATTTTAGATGGCTGGGGAATAACACAAGATCCTAAAGTATCTGCAGTTTTTAATGCTAAAACTTCTTTTATTGATAGTTTATATCCTAAATATCCTAACGCAAGTTTACGTACAGACGGCGAACATGTTGGTTTACCTAAAGGTCAAATGGGTAATAGCGAAGTAGGACATATGAATTTAGGTGCCGGTAGAATTGTTTACCAAAACTTGGTTAGAATAAATATGGCTGTAGAAAACAAAACATTAGGAACTGAAAAAGTATTACTAGATGCGCTTTCTTATGCCAAAGAAAATAATAAAAATATTCATTTATTAGGATTAGTTTCTGATGGAGGAATTCATTCTCATATTGATCATTTAAAAGGTTTATTAGATGTTGCAAACGAAAATAATGTTAAAAACATATACTTACATGCATTTACTGACGGAAGAGATTGCGATCCAAAATCGGGTAAATTCTTTATAAATGATATTCAGGAATACATGAATAATACAACCGGTGAATTGGCTTCAATAACTGGACGCTATTTTGCTATGGACAGAGATAAAAGATGGGATCGTGTAAAAATAGCTTATGATGCTGTTGTTAATGCTACAGGAATAAAATCTACCAATGCTATTAAAAGTATTGAAGAAAGTTATAGCAACGATGTAACTGATGAGTTTATAAAACCTATTATAATGACTGATGAAAATGACACACCTAAAGCTAAAATAGAAGCTGATGATGTTGTTATTTTCTTTAATTACAGAACAGATAGAGGTAGAGAACTAACGCAAGTACTTAGCCAAGAAGATTTACCGGATTTTGGTATGAAAACTTTACCGCTTTACTATGTTACAATGACCAATTATGATGAAACTTTTAAAAACATCAAAGTAATTTACAATACCGATAATTTAGAAGAAACTTTAGGTGAAGTATTGGAAAAAGCCGGTAAAAAACAAATAAGAATTGCCGAAACCGAAAAATATCCACACGTAACTTTTTTCTTTTCAGGAGGAAGAGAGCAAGAATTTAAAGGTGAAAAACGCCTTTTATGTCCATCACCAAAAGTTGCAACATACGATTTAAAGCCTGAAATGAGTGCTTATGAAATTAGAGATGCTATTATTCCTGAATTAAATAAAAAAGAAGTTGACTTTGTTTGTTTAAACTTTGCCAATGGTGATATGGTTGGGCATACAGGTGTTATGGAAGCTGCCATTAAAGCTTGTGAAGCAGTTGATAAATGTGTAGAAGATGTGGTTACAACTGCTTTAGAGAATGATTATACCACCATTATTATTGCCGATCACGGTAATTGTGAAACCATGATAAACCCTGATGGAACACCAAATACAGCACATACAACAAATCCTGTTCCTTTAATTTTAGTTGATAAAGATTTAAAAGAAATTAAAGATGGTGTTTTAGGAGATGTTGCTCCAACAATTTTAAAATTAATGGGAATTGAACAACCTAAAAAAATGACTCGTTATTCTTTAGTTTAAAAATTAAAATACATGAAAAAAACAATTTTACTATTTATATTAATTACAACTATAATTGGCTGTACTGCTCAAAAAAAGGATGTTACAGCTGTTAAAGACGCATCTGGAAATTTAGTAGGTGTAGCCAATAAAGAAAGCTTTTTACAAGAACCTTTTAATAAATGGTTTACACCAAATTATGATATTTATAAGATTGATGAAGATGTGCTAAATAGTTTAAAACCTCTTTTAAAAGATATTCATATAAAAGCCTTTATGGGAACTTGGTGTGGAGACAGTAAAGAACAAACTCCTGTTTTTTATAAAATTTTAGACGCTTCTGACTTTAATTATAAGAACCTCCAACTTATTACTGTAAACAGAAGTAAAGAAACTCCAGATAATTTACAAGAAGGATTCAATATTGAAAGAGTACCTACTTTTATTTTCTATAAAAATGAAAAAGAAATAGGTAGAATTGTAGAATATCCTCAAGAATCAATTGAAGCCGATATGCTAAAAATTGTAAGTGGACAACCTTACAAACATTCATACGAAGATTAATTGTTTAAATATTTTTGTGAAAAAGCCATTATAAAATTTTATAATGGCTTTTTTTATTTTAATACTTGAAAGCTTCAAAATATTCTCGTTCTATTGCCTCCCTATGATCTGGATGTGCAATTCTAATTAATTCGCTTGCTCTTTGCTCAATAGTTTTACCATACAAATTAGCCACACCATATTCGGTAACAATATATTGTACATGTGCTCTTGTTGTTACAACACCGGCGCCTTTATATAAAAATGGTACAATTCTACTAATTCCTTTTTTTGTAGTTGAAGATATCGCTATTATAGCTTTACCTCCTTCACTTAATGATGCACCTCTTATAAAATCCATTTGACCACCAACACCGGAATATAATCTTGTTCCAATTGAGTCTGCGCAAACTTGACCGGATAAATCAACCTGAATCGCTGAATTTATTGAAACCATTTTAGGATTTTGTTTAATAACATAAACATCATTTACATAATCACATGATCTCATTTCAATAAAAGGATTGTCATCAACATAATCATACAAACGTTTTGTGCCAGCCAAAAAAGTAGCTAAAGTTCTTCCAGCTCCAACACCTTTATAGTTTCCGTTTATTACATCATTTAAAATTAAATCGATAACACCATCAGAAAGCATTTCAGTATGTATACCTAAATCTTTATGGTTTCCCAGTTTATATAAAACTGAGTTTGGTATGGTTCCAATACCCATTTGCAAAGTACTTCTATCATCAATTAACTCAGCTACATAATCACCTATTTTATCTTCCACCTCAGTAGGTGCAGGAATTATAAACTCAGGAATTGGCGTATTCACTTCAACAAAAGTATTCAATTCAGAAATATGGATAATTCCTTCACCATGAACTCTTGGCATTTGCTCATTTATTTGAGCTATTACATGTTTTGCATTATTTATAGCTGCCACCGTTGCTTCTACAGAAACTCCCAAAGAACAATATCCATGTTTGTCTGGAGTTGAAACCTGAATTAAGGCTACATCAATTGGAAGAATATTTCTTTTAAACAATAATGGCACTTCACTTAAAAAAACCGGGGTATAAGAACCATTTCCTGCTTTTAAAGTGTGACGTACATTTTTACCAATAAAAAATGAATTTACATGAAAGCTATCTCTATACTTTGGATCTGCATAAGGAGTTTTTCCTTCAACATGTAAATGGCATACTTCTACATTTCTAAGTTCCTCGTGCCGGGCAGACATGGCGTTGATTAATTCCTGTGGAACTGCCGCTGCAGCCTGAATATACACTCTGTCGTTTGATTTTATAACTTTTACAGCTTCTTCAGCCGTTACTGCTTTATACATAACTATAATTCTAAAATTAGATATCAAATTTACAAATCATTTTAACCAAAAACCCTGTCAAAAGTCACTTTATGGCACAACAATAGTTGTGGTAAATAACATTTATCAAACTTTGAAATTATTTTTTTTAAAGTACCTTTGCGAAATAATTCTGTGAATACATGATAAAAATTAAAACTCGCGAAGAAATTGAGTTAATGCGTGAAAGTGCACTTATAGTATCAAAAACTTTAGGTATGCTTGCTAAAGAAGTAAAACCAGGAGTAACTACATTATATTTAGACAAACTTGCAGAAGAATTTATTCGTTCTCATGGAGCTTATCCTAGTTTTTTAGGATTGTACGACTTCCCTAACAGTTTATGCATGAGTCCGAATGCGCAAGTTGTACACGGAATTCCAAATGATAAACCGTTAGAAGACGGAGACATTATATCAATTGATTGTGGTGCTTATAAAAACGGATTTCATGGTGACCATGCTTATACTTTTGAAGTTGGAAATGTTACTGAAGATGTGAAAAAGCTATTACAAGTTACTAAAGAAAGTTTATATATTGGAATTCGTGAATTCAAGGCAGGTAATAGAGTTGGTGATGTTGGTAGTGCCATTCAAAATTATTGTGAAAAACACAACTATGGAGTTGTTAGAGAATTAGTTGGTCATGGAGTAGGTAGCGAAATGCACGAAGATCCTGAAATGCCAAATTACGGACGTAGAGGTAGAGGTAAAAAATTTATTGAAGGTATGGTTGTAGCCATTGAACCAATGATAAATTTAGGAACACATAGAATAACTCAACTTAAAGATGGGTGGACTATTTTAACCAAAGACGGAAAACCTAGTGCTCACTTTGAACACGATGTTGCTATAGTGAATGGAAAACCGGAATTACTATCAACCTTCAAATATATTTATGAAGCCTTAGGTATTGATAGTAATGAAGAAGATGAGTTTAGAGAAAATCTTTAATGAATCTTTTTAAATTTATATTAAACAATATACCTCGCCCAATTTTAATTAAAGTTAGTTATTGGGTTAGACCATTAATTTCAATTTATTTAAAAGGCAATAACTATACTGACCCTATTGATGGCAAAAGTTTTAGAAAGTTTTTACCTTATGGCTATGAAAAACAACGCTTAAATGTTTTATCTCCAAGCACACTTTCGTTAGAAAGACACCGATTGCTTTGGCTGTATTTAAAAAATGAAACTGACTTTTTTACAACTCAAAAAAAAGTGTTGCATATTGCTCCTGAGCAATGTTTTTTAAAAATTTTTAAAAAACAAAAAAACTTAGATTATATTACTGCCGATTTATATTCTCCAATAGTAGATATTAAAGCCGATATTTGTGATTTACCATTTAATGATAATAGCTTTGATGTTATTTTATGCAATCATGTTTTAGAACATATTGAAGATGACCATAAAGCAATGAGTGAACTATATAGAGTTTTAAAATCCGGTGGTTTGGGGATTTTTCAAATTCCACAAGATTTAAACAGAGAAAAAACCTATGAAGATTTTTCAATAACTTCACCTGAAGAAAAAGCAAAACATTTTGGACAATATGATCATGTTAGAATATATGGTAAAGATTATTTTGACCGCTTAAGAAATGTTGGTTTTAAAGTTCAAGAAATTAATTATTCCAAAGAACTAACTGAAGAACAAATTACTAAATACTGTTTAACTAAAGGAGAAATATTACCTGTTTGCTTTAAATAAGTGAGATTAATTATCGAAATTCTCGGTTTTGAACGTTTTTAAATTGCCATTTTCATCAGCAAAAATTAAAAATGCTTTTAACTCGGTGTGATTTTCTAAAAACTCTTTTGATTTTTCCAATCCCATTGCCATTAAAGCTGTAGCATAAGCATCAACATCTGCACAATCTAATTTTGAAATTACTGATGCACTTAACAAATTACTCTCGTTTGCATAACCTGTTTTGGTATTAATGGTATGCACATATTTTTTTCCATCTTCAGCAATTCTGTATTTTCTGTAATTACCCGAAGATGCAATAGATTCGTTATGTAATTGAATAGTAGTTGCAAAAGAACGTGTTCCGTCAAAATTAGGGTTTTCAATAGCAATTCTCCAAGGCACACCTTTATCATTAATGCCTCTTGCTCTTATTTCACCACCAATCTCAACCATATAATTTTCAATTTCTGATTGTTCAAAAAGCTTTCCAATATCATCCACTAAAGAACCTTTAGCTATAGCATTAAAATCAAAATAAATTTCAGGATACAATTTTTGCACCTTTTTATCTATCAGGCTTACTTTATTAAAACCTACATATTTTAAAAGTTCTTTTATTTTTACAGAGTCTAAGTTTTCTATTTTATCTCCAGGTCCAAATCCCCAAGCGTTTACCAAAACACCTACTGTTGGATCGAACATACCATTGGTTTCTTGATAAATTTTTTCAGATTTATAAAATACTTCTTCAAAAATTTCATCAACAATAATTGTGGTATCGCCTTTGTTTATTTTTGAAATGTCCGATGTAGATATATATGTGGAAAGAGAATTGTTTACTTTTTTTATAATACTATCAATCATAGTATCAAATTCTACATCATCTTTGTTATCTAAATATCGAATTGAAAAAGTGGTTCCAATTGCATTGCCTTCAATAGTTTTTAAGCTATTCTCTTTATTTTTACAAGAAAGAAAAATAAAAACCATCAAATACAAAATATATCTTTTCATTTTCTGTTATTTATTAATAAACACTATAATTTAAGCCTGTAAATATAAGATTTTAAAATTTCTTAAATTCATCTTAAATTATTTAGTAAATGTAAAACTTTAACATCTTTTTTCTAAATTTGTTCACATTAAATAATTAAAATTATGAGAAAAATATTTGCGTTAATGATTTTAGCATCTGTGATGCTAAGTTCATGTGTATCACAAAAAAAGTATACCGAACTAGAAGATTCACTTACTAAAAAAAGCCAAGAACTTGTTGATGTTAAGGCTGATTTAATGAAGTGTAAAGTTGAAAATGAAGGTAGAGTTGTTGCGCTTCAACAACAAGTTGAAAGTCTAAAAAAAGACAAGGACAAAACATTAGAGTATGTTGATAATTTAACTGTATTATCTAAGTCTGCATCAGATAATATTAAAGAAACATTATCACAAATGGCTAAAAAAGATGAGTACATTCAACATATTCAAAAAGCCATGAATCGCAAAGATTCTATCAATTTAGCTTTAGGATTTAAATTGAAAAGTGTCCTAAAAGAAGGATTTAATGATGAAGACATTGTTGTAGATGTTGAAAAAACAGTAGTTTATATTTCAATTGCTGATAAACTTTTATTCAAAAGCGGTAGTGCTACAATATCTAATGAAGCAAAAAGAGTGTTAGGTAAAGTAGCTGAAGTTGTAGGTGCTCAACCTGATATGGAAGTTATGGTAGAAGGTTATACCGACAATAAACCAATAAGTACTGCAGATATGAAAGACAACTGGGATTTAAGTGTTAAACGTGCTACATCAGTTGTTAGAGTATTACAAGATGATTTTAACATTGACCCTAAACGTTTAATTGCTGCAGGTAGAAGTGAATATCTGCCATTAGAAACCAATGATACTGTTGAAGGTAGAGCAAGAAACAGAAGAACGCGTATTGTTTTAATGCCTAAATTAGATCAATTCTTCGATTTACTTGAAAGCAAAGTTGAAGTTAAATAACATATATTTTAAAACAAAAAAAGCTCGCTAATAGCGAGCTTTTTTTGTTTTATACAAAGTGTTGTTATTAGTTTAATTCAACATCCAACAATTGTAATCCTTCGTATTGTAATAAATATTCTTCATCTTTTTTTGGAGGTTCTCTTTTGTTTATCACACTTCCTAATCCTACACCTGCAAATAAAACTTTTGCATTGTTTTTTCTTGCATGATTTTTGAAAGTTTCCATCCAAACCACATCAAATGTTATAGGTCTCTCAGTTATTTCAGATGTTTTCACTATTACAAAATATCTCTCGTTATTTTTATCAATACAAACAAACTGAGGGTGTTTTTTTAATTTACTATTAATTGCAATAAACTCAAAACCTCTTCTTTCTAGATCCTTTCCAACTATATTCATCGCTAAATTGTGTAATTCTTGATTTGTAAGTGATCTTCCCATAATATTTAAAATAGGTTCATAAAAAAATCCGATACAAAGGTATCGGATTTTATTTTATAATTTATTTAGATTAACCACCAAAGTCGTCAAATCTAATATTTTCATCTGGTAAACCAAAATCTTGTCCCATTTTTTCAACCGCTTTATTCATTAATGGAGGACCACAAAAATACAATTCAATATCTTCAGGAGAGTCGTGTTTTGATAAATATTGGTCAATTACAGCATTATGTACAAAACCTGTAAAACCATCTCCTTCAGCATCATTTACATCTTTTTTGTTTACCCAATTATCTTCAGGTAATGGCTCTGATAATACTACATAAAACTTAAAGTTAGGAAAAACTTTTTCTAATTGATGGAAATGATCCAAGTAGAATAATTCTCTTTTAGATCTACCACCATACCAATAAGTTACCTTTCTATTTGTTTTTAATGTTTTAAATAAATGATACAAATGTGAACGCATTGGAGCCATACCGGCACCACCGCCAACATATAACATTTCAGCATCAGATTCATTTATAAAGAACTCACCATAAGGGCCTGATATAGTAACTTTATCACCAGGTTTACGTGAGAATATATATGATGATGCAATACCCGGATTTACATCCATCCAAGCATTTTTAGCTCTATCCCATGGTGGTGTAGCAATACGTACATTTAACATTATTTCTCTTCCTTCTGCAGGATAAGAAGCCATTGAATAAGCACGCTCAATAGTTTCAGGGTTTTTCATAACCAATGGCCATAGACCAAATTTATCCCATTCTTGTTTAAACTTATCTGGCGTTTCATGCTCATCAGGGTGTGCTGTAATATCAATATCAGAATATTTTATTTCGCATGGAGGTATCTCAATTTGAATATATCCTCCTGCTTTATAATTCATATCCTCCGGAATTTCAACAACAAATTCTTTAATAAAAGAAGCTACATTATAATTTCTAACAACAGTTGCTTCCCATTTTTTTATACCAAACACTTCTTCAGGAATAGAAATATCCATATCCTGTTTAACTTTTACCTGACAAGCTAAACGAGCTCCTGCTAATAATTCTTTTCTAGTAAAATGAGGTGTTTCTGTAGGTAATGCTTCGCCACCTCCAGAATGCACATGACATTCACACTGGATACAAGTACCACCGCCACCACAAGCTGATGGTAAAAATATTTTAGCATTTCCAAGAGTAGATAATAAAGATCCTCCTGAAGCTACTTCAATTTCTTTTTCTCCGTTAATTTTAATTTTTACAGGGCCTGATGGTGCTAACTTTTCTTTCACAACCAATAATAATGCAACCAATAACAGTGTTAAAACTAAAAATGCTATTACTGTTGCAACAATTGTACCTATAGTATTTACTGCTAATATCATGTTTATTCTTTAATTTCTTTTTGATTATTAGCTAAATCATTAGCCTCTTTAGTTGTCTCTACTTGTACAGTTTTTGTTTCAGCTTTTTCTTCATCACCTCCTGTTAACATTCCTCCAAAACTCATAAATCCTATCGCCATTAATCCTGTAATTATAAAAGTAATTCCTAAACCTCTTAATGGCCCGGGTACATTTGAATATCTAATTTTTTCACGAATTGCTGCAATAGCTAAAATTGCTAAAAACCAACCAATACCTGAACTAATACCATAATTAAAAGCTAAACCTAAAGATGGTATTTCACGAGATTGCATAAATAGTGAACCTCCTAAAATAGCACAGTTTACAGCTATTAAAGGCAAAAAGATACCTAATGAGTTATATAATGCCGGAGAAAATTTCTCAACTATAATTTCAACTAATTGTACCATTGTAGCAATGGTAGCAATAAACATTATAAAAGATAAAAAGCTTAAATCGTATTGAGCATATTCAGGGCCCAACCAAGCTAAAGCGCCATCTTTTAATATATAAGTATCTAACAGCCAGTTTAAAGGAACTGTAATTGCCATTACGAAAATTACTGCAGCTCCTAAACCTACTGCGGTTGACACTTTTTTAGATACTGCAAGGTATGAACACATTCCTAAGAATGTAGCAAACACCATGTTATCTACAAATATTGACTTAAAAAATAATTCTATATGTTCCATATATTTTAGTTTTCAGTTTTCAGTTTTTCAGTAAATTAATTACTGTAACTGAGAACTAATTTTAATGCTCTTCTATTAAATCTGTATTTTTATAACGCTGTACCCATATAATAATTCCTACAGTAATTAAAGCCATTGGTGCTAATAGCATAAAACCATTATTTTCATAACCAAAGGCATAAACACCTGTTTTTTCTATAGGATCTCCTAAAACTCTAAATCCTAATAAAGTACCAGATCCTAAAAGTTCTCTAAAAAACCCTACTATTATTAAAATTACTGCATATCCTAAAGAGTTTCCTATACCATCTAAGAAAGATCTCCAAGGTCCGTTAGCTAAAGCAAATGCTTCAAAACGCCCCATAATGATACAGTTGGTAATAATTAAACCAACGAATACAGAAAGTGTTTTACTTAATTCGTAAGCAAAAGCTTTTAACACTAAATCAACAATAATTACAAGAGCTGCAACTACAATTAATTGTACTATAATTCTAATTTTTGGAGGAATGATGTTTCTTAATAATGATATAACAACATTTCCAACTCCTAATACAAATAATACTGCAATAGACATTACAATTGATGCTTTTAACTCAGCTGTAATTGCTAATGCAGAACATATACCTAATACCTGAATGGTAATTGGGTTATTATCTGCTAAAGGATCTTTAATTAATTTTGCGTCTTTTTTCGATAAAAGTCCCATAAATTATTGCTTTATTGTTTTTAAATATGGTAGATACATTTTTAAATCTTTTTTTAACATAGCTGCTAAACCATTCCCTGTAATTGTTGCTCCAGCTATTGCATCTACTTCAAAATCCGTTTTATCCATGTTTTTTGGATCAGCATTCCCTTTAGCTACAGTAATTCCTTTAAAACTATCTCCATCTAAAATATGCTCTCCGGTAAAATCATCCATAAAAAAACGTTCTTTAATATTTGATCCTAATCCCGGTGTTTCACCAGCATGATCAAAATAAACTCCTTGTACCACTAATTGATTATCTAGTGCTACATATCCCCAAATAGCATCCCACAAACCTTTACCTCTAACAGGAATTATATAAAAATCTCTTCCATCTTTATTTCCTATAAATAATGGTAATCTACGCTTATAGGTAGCTTTTTTTGCTAATTCAGCTTCTTTTTTAATATCAATTAAATATGCCGTACTGTCTTCTACTGCCTCCGTTCCGGTTATTACTAATTGTTTAGTTATGTATTTAGAGAATTCATCACCAACAATATCTTTTGAAACAAATGAAACACTACTTTCATCATTTTCATTAACTCCCATTGCGTATAAAATATTCTGTTGCTTTTCAATACGTTTATTTTCAGAAATTTTATCACTTAATGATGAAGCTACGTAAGCTAATAATATTCCTACAACAAGTACCATTCCTGTTGCAAACAGTACTGTATATACGTTACTTTCAGTATTTTTTGCCATTTGTTAAGCTGTTTTTACTTTTAAACGTTTTAATCTTCTTTTAACGTTACCTTGAACCACATAATGGTCAATTGTTGGAGCAAATACATTCATTAATAGTATTGCTAACATAACGCCTTCCGGATATGCAGGATTGAAAACACGAATCATTATTGAAAAGAATCCTATTAAAAATCCATAAATCCATTTTCCTTTAGTAGTTTGAGAAGCTGTAACCGGATCTGTTGCCATAAAAACAATTCCAAAAGCAAAACCTCCCAATAATAAATGATGCCAATATGGCGTGTTCATTAAAGTATAAAATTTAGTTCCTTCTTGAATCCAACCAAAATCTACAACACTATTGAAAATTAATCCCATTACTATTGCTCCAATAACTGATGATAACATGATTCTCCAACTACCAACTTTAGTAAATATTAAAAACAATCCTGCCAATAATATTAAAAATGTTGATGTTTCACCAACTGACCCCGGTATAAAACCGAAAAACATATCTGAAACTGAGTATCCAAGATCTGTTCCTTGTGCTAGGCTTCCTAAAATAGTTTCACCTGAAACGGCATCGAGATTGGCTCCTTCAATAATTTGGTTAGCTCTTTCTGCAGCTCCTGTAACCCAAACTTTATCACCACTCATCCAAGTTGGATAAGCAAAGAACAAGAATGCTCTAATAACTAAAGCCGGATTTAAAATATTCATTCCGGTACCACCAAAAACTTCTTTTCCAATTACTACTCCAAAAACAACTGCTACAGCAAGCATCCATAAAGGTATATCTACAGGAACAATAAGAGGAACTAACATACCTGTTACAAAATATCCTTCTTCAACTTCGTGTCCTTTAATTATTGCGAAAAGAACTTCAATACCTAATCCAACAACATAAGAAACAATTATAAGAGGTAATAACTTTAAAAACCCAATCCAAAATGCATCCCAAGATAAAAAGTCTACCGGCTCTCCAAAAGCTTGAAAATGCTGATATCCTGTATTGAACATTCCAAATATTAAACAAGGTATTAAAGCTAACACAACAATTGTCATTGTTCTTTTTAAATCATCTGCCGCTCTAACATGACCACCAGAGTGTGTAGTGTCATTAGGTGTGTATAAAAAAGTATGAAGTGCTCCAAAAGCAGGTGCCCACTTTTTACCTTTACCTTTTTCTTTTATATTATGTAATTTTTCTTTTAATCCCATAATTTTATCCTATTTCTTTTAACATTAAGTCTAAACCTTTTCTTATAATTTCCTGATGTGGTTGTTTAGACACACAAATAAATTCTGTTAAAGCAAAATCTTCAGGTGCTACTTCGTACATTCCTAATTTTTCCATTTCATCTAAATCTTGATACATGCAAGATTTTAGAATTTGCATTGGATAAATATCTAAAGGAAAAACTTCTTCATAAGAACCTGTAACCACAAAAGCTCTATGCTCACCGTTTGTATTTGTATTTAAATCGTATTTTTTATTAGGAAATAACCAAGAAAAAGTTAAAGCTCTTGTTGTTGATATTTTTTTGAAAACAGGTTTATTCCAGCCAAACATCTCATAATCGTCACCTTCAGGTATAACAGTAACTATATTATCGTAATAACCTAAATTCCCTTTTAAATCTTTCGCTTTACCTGTTAGTACATTTCCGCTAATAATTCTTTTACTTACTTCATTAAGTTTACCCTTAACAATTGAATCTATAGAAGCTCCTATTTTTGTTTTGTAATACTTTGGAGCTTTAACTGATGAACCTGCTAAAGCAATAACACGCTCAGCATTAAATTTGCCTGTTAACAATAATTCTCCAATAATTACTAAATCCTGAGGAGTAACAGTCCAAACAACTTCTCCTTTATTTATAGGATCTATTTTTGCAATTTGTGTACTAACATTTCCAGAAGGGTGTGGACCTGAAACTTTATGTAAAGTAATATTATTTAGCCCTGCAAATTGAGAACTGGAACTTTTACCAACCGAAACATGAACTTCTCCCTCAGTAAGTTTACTTAATGCAGTAACTGCAGCTTGTAATTCTTTTTCTTTACCTTCCAAAACATAATCATAATCAGCAGCTAAAGGTGCACTGGCGTATGCAGACACAAATATTGCCTTTGGCGTTTTAGTTGGGTTTGCAATTACATCATACGGTCTTTGCTTAATAAACGGCCAGCAACCGGCCTCCAGCAAATGACTTTTAACTTCTTCAGCTTTCATTGCTTTTGGATCTTTAATTCCAAAATCAACAAATTGCTGTTCGTTATCAGCTTGAATTTTGAACGCTAATATTTTTCTCTTTTCTCCACGAATAACATCAACCAATTCACCACTAACAGGCGAAGGAAATTTAATATCTTGATTAGCTTTGCTGTAAAAAACTGATTGCCCAGCTTTTAACTTTTCGCCAACTTTTAATGATAATTTTGGAATGATAGAGTGGAAATCTTCAGGTTTTAATGTGTATACATTACTAGATATTGCATCCTCGGTAACTTTCTCGGCTTCACCTTTCAGCTTAATATCTAATCCTTTTTTAATTCGAATGTCTTGTGACATATTTTAAGTTTATTTAATAGTCTTAGAAAACTGAGCAAAAATAAGAATTTATCATGTAGTTTATAACATTTTTTTTAATTTTTTATGTAACAAATATCAACTTGCTTTATCAATCTCAGTTTTATTACCTTTACAATTATATTTTTGGTATAACATTTGCTAAATTAACATCAACACTAATTCAATTTATCTTGAAACATCTTTTATTGTTTATTTGTGCATTCTTCCTATTTCAAATTGGTTTTTCTCAAACCCATTATTTTGAATCAGAAAATATTAAAACCATTATTTTAAAACCAACTTCAGTAAATAATTACGCGCCAATTATTGAACTTGGAGAAAAACTGACACTTAGTTTTGACGATTTAAATGCTGATGAACATGATTATACTTACAAAATAGAACATTGCACTTTTGATTGGCAACCTTCAAACTTAACTGATTCAGAATTTATTGATGGCTATGCTGAAGATAGAATAAGAGACTATGAGAATTCTTTCAACACATTACAACCTTATACAAATTATACCTTAACAATTCCCAATGACAATACACAAATTAAAATTTCGGGGAATTATACAATCTCTGTATTAAATGAGGATTCTAAAATTGTTTTTAAACGTAAGTTTATTGTTTACGAACCTGTTGTAACTGTTGGAGTTTCAGTTTACAGAAGCAGAAATATTAGTTATATAAACGAAAAACAATCTGTAGAATTTGTTATTAATCACCCTAATTTCACCATAAATAACCCAAGCGAAGAAGTTAAACCCGTTATACTTCAAAATAACAATTGGCAAACTGCAATTACAGGATTAAAACCTCAATTTTACAGAGGAAACGAATTGCTTTATAAATACAACAAAGAAACCAGTTTTTGGGGAGGAAACGAGTTTTTGTATTTTGACACTAAATCTATCCGAAATACAACATTAAACATTGCTAATATTGAACTTGGTGATGATTTATACAACACCTATTTATATACAGATGAAGAGAGAATTGATCAACCTTACACACGTTTTCCCGATATAAACGGGAATTTTATTCTCCGAACTCTTGAAAGTGATTATACCAATACCGATGCCGATTACAGTTGGGTTCATTTTTCTCTTGAAACATTGGAGGATCTTACAGGAAAAGAACTGTTTATTCATGGAAATTATAATAACTGGCATTTAGGAGAATCAAACAAACTAACATATAACCCAAAAACCGGTTTGTATGAAGCTACTTTATTATTTAAACAAGGATTTTATAATTATCAATATGTAACAAAAGACAAAAATGGTATTATAAGTAATCACGATATTGATGGTTCTTTTTACCAAACCGAAAATGATTACACCGTAATTGTTTACTACAAAAAGTTTGGAAGTAGATACGATAAAGTGATTGGTGTTGGATTTGCAAATTCCGAAAAAATAAACAACTAAGTTTTGATTTAATAATTTTACTATCTTTGAAATGAAAAACAAAGTAGTAAACTACTATGGTACAACAAGTAACAAATGGAATTAAAATTTCAGTAATTTCTAAATTTGAAGGCACCAGCTATAGAAATTACAAGCTTTATTTTGCCTTTTCTTACCAAGTTACCATTGAAAATCAGAGTAACGATACCGTTCAACTTTTAGAACGTCATTGGAAAATTTTTGATTCTTTAAATAATACCGAAATTGTTGATGGTGTTGGTGTTATTGGCAAAAAACCTATTTTAAAACCATCGCAAATACACACTTACAAATCCAATTGTTTTTTAACTTCTCCTATTGGAGCTATGAATGGTTTTTATAATATGGTTAATTTTACTACTACCAGAACATTTAAAGTATATATTCCTACGTTTCAATTAATGGTGCCAAACATCAGTAATTAAAAAATAAAAACTGCTACCTTAAAACCAGATTAGAAATTTCTCTCTTAACAACATCTTCATAATACATCTCAACAGTGTTTCTATCTTTTCTTACTGAAGTAATACTCACAGTTTCAACATAAGAACGCTTCATTAAAACAGCTTGTTTTTTATCTCCAATTTCAGAATGATGAAATTCCAAAATCCTATTTAGCGTAAATTCATTGGTATCAATCCAATTACTAAACCATTCTTTTCTTAAATTTTTAACTTCATCAGTATATAAAGTTGAAGAAGCCCAAATTTTAGGTTCATTTTTTAGTTTTTTAAAATACTTCTGCTTTTCATCCCAAATCCATTCAAATAAGTTTATTTCATTTTTACTCCAATCAATAATAACCATAGTAAAAGGCTCAACCCCTCTCAAATCCATATTTTCAATAAACTTATTGTTATCTCCTTCTTTTAAAAGTTCTTTCGCAATAACACCTCTACTTTTAGTGTAGCTATCTTTTCTTTTATGTTTTTTAAAAGCTCCGTTTAAAACACAAACCAATTTCTTTTTTGAACTAATACCAATCCAAGTTCCTCCAGCCAATTTATCTTTTGGAAAAAGCATTTTGACCCCATCTTCTTCATAAATTTTAGGATGAAAAGTTTCTCTTTCTTTTTGTTCATCTCTGTTAGAAGTTAATATAAAATCATTGTTTGATAAAGGCAAAAAAGTAACGGTACACATGCTGTTAAAATTAAGATACAGAGTATTGGTTTATTCCTATAAAAGTCGTTTCAATTTCGTAACTTTGTTAGCAAATTTAAATTAAAAAACTTAAAAATAAATACAATGGCTTCAGGATTTTATAAAGTACCAAAAGCAGTAAATGAACCTGTTAAATCGTATGCTCCGGGAACTCCAGAGCGAAGAGCTTTGTTAGATACATACAAAAAAATGTATAACGAACAAGTTGATATTCCATTTTATATTGGAGGAAAAGAATATAAAACAGGAAATACTATAGATATTCACCCTCCACACGATCATAAACATTGTGTTGGAAAATATCATACTGCCGATAAAGAGCATATTGAATTGGCCGTTAAAAATGCTGTTGAAGCTCGTGTAAAATGGGCTGCTACAAGCTGGGAACACAGAGCTGCTATATTTTTGAAGGCTGCTGAATTATTAGCAGGACCATTCCGTAATAAATTAAACGCTGCAACAATGATTGCACAATCTAAAAACGTATTTCAGGCAGAAATTGATTCAGCTTGTGAATTGATTGATTTTTTCAGATTTAATGTTGAATTTATGACTGAAATATACAGCAATCAGCCACAATCTGCTCCCGGAATATGGAACCGAATGGAATACCGTCCGTTAGAAGGTTTTGTGTATGCAATTACTCCTTTTAATTTTACATCAATTGCAGGAAACTTACCGGCTTCACCGGCTTTAATGGGTAATGTTGTTATTTGGAAACCTGCAAGATCTCAAGTTTATTCAGCTCAAGTAATTATGGAACTGTTTAAAGCTGCAGGATTACCGGATGGTGTTATTAATATGGTAACAGGAGATTCCGGCACAATTACAGATGTTTTATTGAATAATCCGGATTTTGCAGGTGTTCATTTTACAGGATCTACACCAGTATTTAACAGTTTTTGGGAAACTATTGGTAAAAATGTAGGCAAGTATAAATCGTACCCTAGAATTGTAGGTGAAACAGGAGGTAAAGATTTTATTTGGGCACATCCAACAGCTAATGCTCAAGAAGTAGCCACAGCAATTTCAAGAGGTGCTTTTGAATACCAAGGTCAAAAATGCTCTGCTGCATCTCGTGCTTATTTACCAAAAAGTTTATGGGAATCTATTAAAACATCAATCGAAAAAGATATTGCTTCCTTTAAAATGGGAGCTCCTGATGATACCACTAATTTTATCAATGCTGTAATTGACAGAAGAGCTTTTGATAAACTATCAAGTTATATAGATAAAGCAAAAGAAGATGCTGATGCTGAAATTATTATTGGAGGAAACTATGATGATTCTGTAGGTTATTTTATTGAACCAACTGTTATTTTAACTACAAATCCTCAATACAAAACAATGAGTACCGAATTGTTTGGGCCTATCCTTACAATTTATGTTTACGAAGATGAAAAATGGGAAGAAACTTTAGACCTAGTTGACAAAACCAGTGAATATGCTTTAACAGGAGCAATTTTTAGTGGAGACAGATATGTGATTGATATAGCAACAAATAAACTAGAAAATGCAGCAGGTAACTTTTATATTAATGACAAACCAACAGGAGCTGTTGTAGGACAACAACCGTTTGGTGGTGCCCGTGGTTCCGGAACTAACGACAAAGCAGGTTCTGTTTGGAACTTATTACGTTGGGTAAGCAACCGTACAATTAAAGAAACTTTTGTACCTCCAACAGATTACAGATACCCATTTTTAAAGGAAAGCACTATTGAAACTGTTGAAAAAGAAGTTGAAAGTGCCGTAGAAAAATTGAAAGAACTTGGTAAAGATTTAAAGAGCAAGTTCAAAAATTAACAACAATAAAAAACTCGCCTTTCGGCGAGTTTTTCTTTACTAATGTTTAAACATTTTATTATCGCGTATGTTTATTTATAAACTCCATCATTTCATCCAATTTAATAAGGGTTTTTAGATAAAATAAAGATAAAGCAACAAATTAGTTCATTTTTGATAATAAAATTTCTTTATATGTAAATTAATTAAGTTTTTTTACAAAAAATCACTTAATCATTATCATAACCACAAAATTACAAAGTGCAATAATAAATTTTTTATTTTAAAAATATGTAACTAATATCACTTTTTTTACTTACACTCCTCTTATTTTATCTACATCTGGTAACAAACCCACTAATTCTTGAGGGCTATGAATTAAAACAGGTATATGTTGTGGGCATAAATAAAAATAACTATCCTGGTAATAAAATTTAGTTACCGGTATTTCTTCTAAAGTTTTTTTGCAAACTAGGCACTCTTTTTTGTGTTCCATAAATATCATTTTATAAAAGACAAATTTATCTTTTATTTTTTATAAAAAAGATAACAAAAATCATATTATTTCTTTTTTATTGGAATATGTACCACTTTTTTTGTGTCAAAAAAATCTTCTTGGAAAAAATCTGTTAAATTATACAAAGTTGCTTTGGGAAAATTAACTAGTTCATCTGTTAAATCTCCTCCTTTTAAATATAAAATACCATTTTTTAAGGTGTGCTTTTGTTTTTTAGAAATTTTATCGCGTGTCCATTTTACAAAATCATCCATTTTAGTAACTGCTCTTGACACTACAAAATCAAATTCATCTTTAACCAATTCTGCTCTAACATGCTCAGCCTTCACATTTTTTAAACCAAGAGCTTTAGTAACCTCATTTACAACTTTAATTTTTTTTCCAATTGAATCAACTAAATGAAATTCAGTTTCAGGAAATAAAATAGCTAACGGAATTCCCGGAAAACCTCCTCCGGTACCAATATCTAGTATTTTAGCATTTGGTTTAAATGGTTGTACTTTAGCAATTCCTAATGAATGTAAAACGTGTCTTATATATAATTCATCTATATCTTTTCTCGATATTACATTGATTTGTTCATTCCAATAGGTATATAATTCTTCTAATTTAGAAAATTGTGCTACTTGATTGTCCGATAAATTTGAAAAGTATTTTAAAATTACTTCCATATATGTATATTTATTGCAACAAATTTACAGTTTCTTAAATAAAATTAACATCTTTCAAAAAAATGTTATTTTTTTCCCAAAATTTCTTTTACGAAATATAAATGGCTTATTTTTGGCGATAATTTATCTTTTATGATACTTAAATAAAATTATGATTAACAACACAATAAGCTTTTCAAGAATAGATAAAGCAAAATTTTTTAGGACTCTTAACAAAAGAGTAAATTCTCATTTTAAAGAAAATAAAATTAAACGAACAGGAAACTGGAAATTGTATACAAAAGCCATTATTATGTTTAGTTTGTTTTTAGTGCCTTTAATTTTGATATTAACAGTTTCAATGCCTCAATGGGTATTACTTTTATTAACAGTAGTTATTGGAGTAGGTTTAGCCGGAGTTGGAATGAATGTAATGCACGATAGCAACCATGATTCTTTTTCAAGCAAAAAATGGGTAAATAAATTAATGGGAAGCAGTATTTATATACTTGCCGGTAATGTATATAATTGGAAAGTGCAACACAATGTATTGCACCACACTTTTACTAATATACAAGGACATGACGAAGATATTGATGCAGGTAGGATAATCCGTTTTTCAAAACATGCTAAATGGCTACAAGTTCATAAATTTCAAAAGTATTATTCCTTTTTTTTATATGGATTATTAACTATTAATTGGGCTATTACTACCGATTTCAAACAAATGCGCAGCTATTTAAAACGCAAACTTTCTTATGGAGAATTTCCTAATCCTGCTAAAGAATGGACAGTTTTAATAATTACAAAAATAATTTACTACTTACTTTGGATTGTACTTCCTATAACTGTTTTAGACATAGCTTGGTGGAAAGTATTAATTGGATTTTTTGTGATGCATTATACTGCCGGAATGATTTTAAGTGTGGTTTTTCAATTAGCACATATAGTACCAAAAACTGAAATGCCTTTACCAAACAAAGAAGGAAATTTAGAACACACTTGGGCTGTACATCAATTATATACAACATCAAATTTTGCTCCTACTAATAAATTTGTTTCTTGGTATACCGGAGGTTTGAATCATCAAGTTGAACATCATATTTTCCCGCATATTTCACATATTCATTATAATAAAATAGCTAAAATTGTTAAAGAAACAGCTTTAGAATTTAATTTACCTTATAACGAATATAAAACCATGCGAAAAGCTATTATCGAACATTTTAAACAACTAAAAACTCTAGGTGTAGAACCAGCCTACGCCTAAACTTTATGTTATGAGCAATCAACTATCAAACAGAATTAACAGTTTACCAATTTCAGCAACATTGGCTATGGCAGCCAAAGCAAGAGAATTAAAAGGACAAGGAAAAGACATTATTAGTTTGAGTTTAGGAGAACCAGACTTTAATACTCCTGAATTTATTAAAGAAGCCGCTATACAAGCTATTCACGACAATTACAGTTCATACAGCCCGGTTGATGGTTATATGGATTTAAAACAAGCTATTTGTAATAAATTTAAGCGCGATAATAATTTAGATTATAAACCAAGTCAGATTGTAGTTTCAACAGGAGCAAAACAATCAATTGCTAACGTAGCACAAGTTTTGTTAAATCCTGGAGATGAAGTTTTATTACCAGCTCCTTATTGGGTAAGCTATTCTGCAATTACAATTTTATCTGAAGCTACTTTTAAAGAAATCCCTTCTACTATTGAAACTAATTTCAAAATTACTCCGGAACAATTAGACGCTGCAATTACGCCAAAAACTAAAATGATATTTTTTAATTCACCTAACAACCCAAGTGGAACAATTTACAGTGAAGATGAATATAGAGCTTTAGCAAAAGTATTAGAAAAACACCCGAATATTTATATTTTATCTGATGAAATATATGAACATGTTAGCTATGGCGAACCTGTTTTTAGTTTTGCAGCTATTGAAAATATGTACGACAGAACAATTACAGTAAATGGTATTGCAAAAGCTTTTGCAATGACCGGTTGGAGAATTGGTTATATAGGAGCACCTGAATGGATTGCAAAAGCTTGTACAAAAATGCAAGGGCAAATTACTTCAGGAGCTAACTGTATTGCACAGCGCGCAACTATAACAGCTTTAGAAGCGCCTATTTCTAAAATACAATACATGGTTGACGAGTTTCATAAACGTAGAGATATTGTTTTAGAATTATTAGGAGAAATTGATGGGTTTGAATTGAATATTCCTGGAGGTGCGTTTTATGTATTCCCAAATATTTCGGCTTTCTTTGGAAAAGAAATTAAAGGACATAAAATTGAAAACGCAGCAGATTTTTCTCTATTCTTATTAGCAGAAGCAAATGTAGCAACCGTTTCAGGAGAATCATTTGGAGCGCCAGAATGTATAAGAATGTCTTATGCTGCTTCAGAAGAGCAACTTCGAAAAGCCATTAAACAAATAAAAGAAGCTTTATCATAATAGCTTATATTTTAATGTTAAAAAAAGGAGGTGAAAATTACCTCCTTTTTTTTATAAATACCTTCTTTTAAAGCATTAAAACATACTTCATTTTTATAATTTTTTTTTAAAAGATATTTCAATTTATTCTATATTTGTACTGCTTTACAATGTATTGTAAGCAATATATACAATGCAATAAATTAATTTAAAGATTCAAGCTTTTGAAAATTAAGAAGTCATATTCAAAAGTAACCATACAAATAAGGTATTGAATCATAGGTTAACTTCTACAAAAGTCAAAATAGTATTTCTACTATTTAATGACATAATAAAACGTTTATTTTTTTGTTGGTAGGAATAATCCAGATTTTATATCTGCAATTCTTGGTATATGCAAAATAAAATAAATGGTATTTAAATTTAAAACTAATCTAAAAATAACTATTAATTAAAAATTAAAAAGAAATGAAAGCAATTATTTTATTTTTTACAATGGTATCGTTTGCCTTTGTTAATCAAACAGAAGAAATTACAACAATTAAAGCAACTTACAACGGTTATGATGAAGGAACTTATTATTTTACTGATGAAGATGAAAACAATTATTACTTTGATAGTATTGAACCTGAAGCATTAAAAAAATACGACTTAACAGATGAGGAATTTATTGGAAAAACTTTTAATGTAACCTATAAAGTAGTTACAAAAACCGATGAATTTGATGAAGAATTCGACTCATTTGTTATTGTAAAATTACAATTAGTAGAATAATTTGATTTAGGGAGGTTTAAACCTCCCTAAATATTTTAACTTATATTGTTAAAGTAAAAATTACGTTTAATATTAAAAAAACTTTAAAATAAATTAGTATTAATTTAAGTGAAAACAAACACAAATCAATCTAAAGACCAAAAAAATACAAAAAGAAATTTTTTAATAATTTCTAGATGGGGAGAGTTTTTAGATATTGCTTACGCCATCTTATTAGAAGGCAATAATGTTAAAATGTATATTGAAGATAAAGGCTCAAAAGAAATAGGTTACGGGTTTGTACCTAAAGTGCAAGATTGGAAAAAACATATGGAATGGGCTGACATTATTATTTTTGATTATACAGGCTATGGAAAAGTTTGCGAAGAATTAAGAGCATCGGGTAAATTAGTATTTGGAGGTAGCCAATATACTGACAGGCTCGAATTAGATAGAAATTTTGGACACTCTGAACTCCAAAAACACAAAGTAAAAGTGCTTCCTTCAAAAGAATTTTTCAATTTTGAAGATGCTATTGATTACGTTAAAAAAAATCCGGATACTTATGTAATTAAACCCTGCGGTGAAATACAAGAATTAAAACAATTACTATTTGTAGGAAATGATGATGAAGGATTGGATGTTATTCGTGTTTTAAAAGCCTATGAAAAAACTTGGGGAAATAAATTCGGAAATTTTCAATTACAACGAAAAGTAAAAGGTGTTGAAGTATCTGTTTCTGCATTTTTTAACGGAAAAGAATTTATACTTCCAATAAATATCACATTTGAACATAAAAAATTATTCCCTAAAGAACTTGGTGTATCTACCGGCGAAATGGGATCGAGTATGTTTTGGGCTAAAAATTCTCCTATTTTTGATCACACTCTAAAAAAATTAGAAGCTACTTTAGAAAAAAATAACTTTTTAGGTCATATAGATATTAACTGCATTGTAAATGGAAATGGTATTTATCCGTTAGAGTTTACTTCCAGATTTGGTTTTCCTCAAGTATTTATTCAAAGAGCCGGCATAAACGAGCCTATTGGCAATATGCTTTATAAAATTGCCAAGGGAGAAAAATTTACAATAAATGTAAAAAAGGGATTTCAAGTTGGGGTTTTTATGGTAGTACCTCCATTCCCTTATGATGACAAAAAAAGTTTTAATCTTTTTTCTAAAGATTCAGTTGTAATTTTTAAAAAAGAAGTAAAAGAAGGCATTCACCCTATGCATTTAAAAAAGGTAAATGACGAATGGCTTATAACAGGTAATACAGGTATCGCTTTACTAGTTACCGGAACAGGTATTACCATGAGAGATGCTCAAAAAATGATGTATAATAGAGTTAGCAATGTAATAGTTAACAATAGTTATTACAGAACTGATATCGGTGATAGATGGTTGGAAGACTCCGATAGACTTTGGTCTTGGGGTTTATTATAATTTTTTATAAAAACTATGAATAATACGTTTAGCTGTATTAAAAATTCTCCGGAACAATTCTTTACTATTTTACCTCTTGACTGGCAAAATGTTATTGTACCACAATGGGATAATTTCAAAAAAACATCTTCAATATATGTTTTTAAAGAAAATAATAAGGTTATTGCTGGCGGAATTGTTTTTGAAAAAAGTCATCCAAATATGAATGATTTTGAAAAACAGCACCAGAAACTATATGATGAAGGTTATTTTTATTTGGGTTTTATATGGGTAATTCCTGAAAAAAGAAATCAGCAATTAGCTTCAAAGTGGTTAACTAAACTTAAAGAAGAAACTAAAAATCAAAAATACTGGTTAACTATTGAAGAAGAGTCTCTAAAATATTTTTATAAAAAAAATGGATTCGAATTAATTGCCAAAAGTGAAGATTTTAATTATAAAGAATGGATTTTTATTTTTAATCCGGAATAAAACTTACAGTATAAAAAAAGAGGTTATTTTACAGCCTCTTTTTTTATTATTTCTTTTTAGTTAAATCAAAATCGTAACTTAATGTAACGTGTAAAATATTGTTTGAAACAAATTTTTCTGGATTCGACTTAAAATAATATCTACCATAACCCAACCATATTTTAGAATTATCCAATAATTTATATCCCAACAAAGCTTCAAAATTATTTTGATCAAAATCAGGTTCATTTAAACCTGTAGTAAATCGTATTCTAATTTCGTTTGAAAGCTTTCCTAAAATGTACTGCTCATTTTTTAGTTTAAATAAATTAAATGTTACCTGAAGCCTATAACGTAACCTTTGAAAATACTTTGATCCTTCAATTTTATTTGGAGTAACATCTTTATTTATCAAATCTAACGTACGTTCTTCAAACATTAATCTATTATTAAAAGTTGTATTTCCAACTTTTGAGTTAACCGTTATATGTTGCCACCATCTATTTTCATCTCTAGTTATTGATGCATGTGAAGCGCCGTGAGCATAATACTTATACAACATATATCCGGCACCAATACTTACATTTTTGTTTATTTGATAGTTTACACTTGGGCTAATTAAAAAAGCTTGTGTATTTTTTAAAAACCCAACACGTCTCTGCTGAATTAAATTCCCAACATAAAATTTATTTGATAATTTAAATTTGTTAGATAATGTAAACCACGAGCCATTTTCTTTAAAAACTTCTATTTGAGATTTTACATCTTGTGCAGCTAGTACTAAAAATAGAATTAAAATTAGTTTTTTCATTTTAACTATTTACTTAAACAAGCGTGCAAAGGTAAAACATTATGTAATGTATTAACTGAGATTTGTCAGGTATAAATTATTTATTTTGTATATTTAAACTTATTATTAATTTAAAAAATATTTGTTATGGCTGTAATGAAAGTTATTGAAGTAATGGCTAACTCCGAAAAAAGTTGGGAAGATGCTACAAAAAAAGCTGTTGCACACGCAGCAAAAAGTGTTAAGTATATCAAATCAGCATTTGTGCAATCACAAAGTGTAGTTGTTACCGATGGAGAAGTTGAAGAGTTTAGAGTAAATGTAAAAATTACTTTTGAAGTTAAATAACCTCAATTTAAATCTACAAAAAAGGCGCTTTATTTCAAGCGCTTTTCTTTTTTAAAATATTAAAATATAAATTAATGCACCGTGTGTTATATATCTTTCTATTACTTTTATTAATTAGTTCTCGTCAATATAGAAAAAGGACAAAAGAAACTTCAAGCTTTAGAAAAATAAAGGTAATTTCGCAATATGGATACAAAACATAAAGTGATATTTGGTAATTGCATGAGTATGGCAGAATTGTCAGACCAAAGCATTCATTTTATAGTTACTTCACCACCTTATTTTAACGCACCATTTGACTATAAAGGGCTTTTTGAAAATTACGAACAATATCTTGGTGTGATAAGGAAAATGGCAAAAGAAGCATACAGAGTTTTACAAGAAGGTAGAATTTTTGCGTTAAATATTGATGACATGCTCGTAGATGGGAAAAAATACCCAATAACAGCAGATGCAATTAAAATATTTCAAAATGTAGGTTTTAGATATAGAGATAAAATAGTTTGGAAAAAACCAGATGGTTATTTAAGAATAAGTAGGAGAAGTGGGGTTTTATTAAAAAACCCATATCCAATGTATTTTTATCCTGACAATTTATTAGAGAGTGTTATTATCTTTCAAAAAGGAAAATTTAATTATCATTCCATTTCAAAGGAAATTAGACAAAAATCTAAAATTGATACAAAAGAATTTCAAAGCAATGGTTGGTATAAAACCATTTGGGAAATTACAAATGTTTTGCCTGGTTCAAAGCTTGAAAAAGGAGTTGCTGCTTTTCCTGATGAACTTGTATATAGACTTATAAAATTGTTTTCATACTATGGCGAAACAGTACTTGATCCATTCCTTGGTAGTGGAACAACTATGAAAGTTGCAAAAAAATTAGAGAGAAACTCTGTTGGTTTTGAAATTATTAAAGATTTAGAAAGTGTAATACGAAAAAAAACTGAATTTAAAAATGAAGTTAATCCTAATATTTTTAAAGTCATTGAACGAGATAAGGGAAAATATAGGTTTGTTACTTTAGATTATATTGAGAAAAAGAAAAATGGTAATAATTAATTAAAAAGAATATTTTTAAAAATATAATATTTTTAAGGAAATATATAAAGATGAATATAAGTGCTAAAATAACTGGTATTGAATACCAAAGTAAACTGATAAGTGAATTAAAAGTGTTTGATATAAAAGATTTTAATATAAATAATCTCCCAGCAAGTTCTATCGTAAAAGACGGCAGTTTTTCTTTTGGAATATCTAAATGGGTTTCGCCTAAAAGAACACGTTCATACCCATATGAAAGAATCTACAACACTCTTGGTAATTCAAAAAAGATTACTGTAATTCCTATCATAAAAGACGAAGGGAAACGTGGCGACAGAGATTTTATACAATGGGATACCGTCTCGTTAATGAGTTTACTTGATGTTTTTGTAATTTTTGCATACTATGAAAGTGCAGAAAAACACACAACAAAAGAAAATAAGATAACAAGTCAACTATTTGACAATGATTTGGTTATATCAAAAATAACAGAAATTAAAAGTTATCACAGCTCAGCATTACATTGGAACTTAAAAGAAATTGAATATTCTTTTCCAAAATTAATTCAAAAAGTAAAATCGTCATATAAACAAATTGGTATTCGCTTGAACGTAGAATTTCACAATGAACAAGGAATTGATAGATTTGCTAATCAATTTATTAATGGCGTTAAGGATTTTATGTCAGCATCACGACAGAAAGCAAAAGATGCACAAAATCGAGAAATGCAAACAATTCAACCGAAAGAAGTCTTATCAACGCATACAAAAGCCACAATTACAATAGAGAATTATCTTGGCGGAAAATATTATTTCACAACTGACGAAATAAAAATTGAAGGTAGAAACATTTTCCTTATCGAATGTAAACATTCTATAAATTCACTATTGCCAAGTATTGGAGATATTAAAGACGGGTTGTTAAAAATGATATTATACACGAACCTAAAAAAAGTAAAAATTGATTATGTTGAATATAATCCAATACCTGTCATCAAGCTTACTTCAAACAAACTACAAGGTAGTATTTTATCATCTGAAAATACTGATAAAATAAGTAGTTTCATTTCAAAACAAGCATTTTCAAAAAAACAAAAATCAATAATTGAAAATCTGTTTCTAGAAGCAAAAAAAAATAATCTACTTATTAACATTGAAAAAGCTGAGTAAATGATAAAAAGTCCTTTAAGATATCCTGGTGGGAAAAGTAGAGCTTTAAAAATTATTTCACCCATTATTCCTGAATTTAAAGAATTTCGAGAACCCTTTGTTGGTGGTGGCTCTGTTTTTGTTTATCTAAAACAAAAATATCCAAATAGAACTTATTGGATAAATGACTTATATTCTAACTTGTATCATTTTTGGAAACAAACGCAAGAAAACCTTGATGAATTAATTGAACAAGTTTATAATTGGAGAAATGATTTTAAAAACGGAAAAGAACTACATAGATATTTATTAGATAATATTGATACATTTGATGAATTGAAAAAGGCATCTGCATTTTTTGTGTTTAATAGAATTACTTTTTCTGGAACAACAGAAAGTGGTGGTTTTTCAAAAGCCGCATTCGAAAAGAGGTTTACGATTTCAAGTATAGATAGAGTAAAACTTCTCTCATCCATTTTAGATGACACAAGTATTACAAATTATGATTATCAAAAAGTAATTGAGAAAGAAGGAGAGAATGTATTTATTTTTCTTGACCCACCATATCACTCTGCAACAAAATCAGCGTTATATGGAAAAAATGGAAATATGCACAAAACATTTGACCACGAAAGATTTGCTCATGTTTTAAAAAATACTAATCACAAATGGTTAATAACATATGATGATAGTAAATATATTAAAGATCTCTTTTCGTTTGCAAATATAAATGAATGGAATTTGACATATGGAATGAGAAATGTAAATAAAAATAGCAATCAAAACGGAAAAGAATTATTTATAAGTAACTATGAATTATTTGAAAACGAGGCTAAATTTGAAAGAACACTATTTGATGAGGTAAAAGAAATACTGCCGAAAACAAAATCTATACCTAATGCGGGTTATTGCAAAAAGTCAGAAATTTATACGAGTAAATAAAATTAGTGATGCATTGAATAGCTAGTACATTTATTCTCACACTATGCATAGCCAAACCGTTGTAAAAATCAAAACGGAAATAAAATGTCTGAACACAAATACACCAACAGTTTAATAAATGAAACGAGTCCATACTTATTACAACATGCCCATAATCCGGTTGATTGGAAAGCTTGGAATGAAGAAACCCTTGAACTAGCTAAAAAAGAAAATAGGCTTATTATAATCTCAATAGGATATTCATCATGCCATTGGTGTCATGTAATGGAGCACGAAAGTTTTGAAGATGAAGAAGTGGCTGCGGTTATGAATCAACATTTTATCAATATTAAAGTTGACAGAGAAGAAAGGCCCGATGTAGATCAAATTTATATGAATGCAGTTCAATTAATGACCGGTAGTGGTGGATGGCCATTAAACTGTATTGCTTTACCCGATGGAAGGCCTATTTGGGGTGGTACTTATTTTCCAAAAGCAAACTGGATCAATGCGCTTCAACAACTACAAAAACTTTATATTGAAAAGCATAACGATGTGCTCGATTATGCCGAAAAGCTAACACAAGGAATTAAAAACTCCGATTTGGTTCCTTTTAATAGTAACCAAACCGAATTTACTTTTTCTGATTTAAAATCTTCTATTGAAGAATGGAAAAAATATATGGATTTTGAATTAGGAGGAAAAAATAGAGCTCCAAAATTTCCAATGCCTAATAATTATCAATTTCTGTTAAGGTATGCTATTCAAGCAAATGATAACGAAATACTAAACTATGTAAATACATCTTTAACCAAAATGGCTTACGGTGGTATTTACGATCAAATTGGTGGTGGTTTTTCTCGATATTCTGTTGATAAAAAATGGCACGTGCCACACTTTGAAAAAATGTTGTATGACAACGGGCAATTAGTAAGTTTATATGCTGAAGCCTATCAAGCAACAAAAAAACCTCTTTACAAAAATATAGTTTATCAAACTTTAGATTTTATAGAGCGTGAATTATTGAATAACGAAGGTGCTTTTTACTCTTCATTAGATGCCGACAGTTATAATTTTGAAGAAAAATTAGAAGAAGGCGCTTTTTATGTTTGGAAACAAGAAGAGTTAAAATCAATTTTAAGTAATGATTTTGAGTTGTTTTCAGATTATTACAATATAAATAGTTATGGTTATTGGGAACATAACAATTATGTTCTTATCAGAAAAATTGAAGATGATGAGTTTTCAAAAAAACACTCAATTCCAGTTTCAAAATTAGAAGAAAAAGTAACTTTTTGGCAAAAAACACTTTTAAAAGAACGAACAAAAAAACAAAGACCGAGATTAGACGATAAATCGTTAACATCGTGGAATGCCTTAATGCTAAAAGGATATATTGATGCGTATAAGGTATTTAACGAACCTCATTTTTTAGATATTGCACTAAAAAATGCCAAGTTTATTTCTAAAACTCAACTTTACGAAAACGAAAATTTAAATCATTCTTATAAAAATGGTAAGAGTACTATTAATGGTTACTTAGAAGACTATGCTACTGTAATTGATGCTTATATATCGCTATACGAAGCCACTTTAAACGAAAATTGGTTAAACACAGCGAAACAATTAACCGACTATACGTTTGATCATTTTTTTGATATCGAAAAATCTATGTTTTACTTCACCTCAAATGAAGATACTGATTTAATAACACGAAAAATGGAAATTGAAGACAACGTTATACCTGCTTCAAACTCCATAATGGCAAATAACTTATTTAAATTAAGTCATTATTTTTCTAACAGTTATTATTTAAAAGTAAGTAAACAAATGCTGCATAATATTAAAGACCGAACTTTACAATACGGTTCCGGATTCTCAAACTGGTTACAATTGTTGTGCAATTTTGTGGGTGATTATTATGAAATAGCCATTTCTGGAAAAGATGCTTTAAACAAACTTCATCAAATAAATCAAACGTATATTCCTAATAAATTGATTGCAGGAAGTTTAGATAAAAGTAATCTCCCATTAATGGAAGGTCGTTTTAACAAAAATGAAACACTTATTTATATATGTGTTGATGGAGCTTGCCAATTGCCTGAAAAAAGTACTTCCAAAGCAATCGATCAATTGAATATTAATTTTTAAATTTACATCAAAAATAAAAATATTATGAATTTTCAAAAGTACTTAGACTTAACACTTGAATTTATTAAAGCCAATATTGGAAATGTAATTGTAGCAATTCTTATTTTAATTATTGGGTTATGGTTAACTAATAAAATTGTAAAACTGACTAAAAAAATAATGGCCAATAGAGGTGTTGATATAACACTTCAAAAGTTTTTAGGTGATTTATTGGGATGGACGTTAAAAATCCTTGTTTTTATTACAGCTATTTCTCAAGTTGGTGTTGAAACAACTTCATTTATTGCCATTTTAGGTGCTGCTGGTTTAGCCGTAGGATTAGCTCTACAAGGTTCATTAGCCAATTTTGCAGGCGGTGCTTTAATCATGATTTTTAAACCTTTTAAAGTAGGCGATCTAATTGAAGCGCAAGGAGAAATAGGTGTTGTAAAAGAAATTCAAATATTTGTAACTAAACTTACATCACCTCAAAACAGGTTAATTATTATACCTAATGGTGCGCTATCTAACGGAAATATTGTAAATTATACTGAAGAAGGAAAATTACGTGTTGACTTAACTTTTGGTGTTAGTTATGATGCTGATATTAAACAGACAAAAGATGTTTTAATGAAAGTGTTGTTAGATAATCCAAATGTTTTGAAAGATCCGGCACCAACCGTAAATGTATCTGAATTGGCAGACAGTTCTGTTAATTTTGCTGTACGCCCTTGGGCAAATGTAGCTGATTATTGGGGCGTTTATTTTTCAACTATTGAAGAAACTAAAAAAGCATTGGATAAAGCAGGTATTGAGATTCCTTATCCACATCAAGTAGAAATAAAAAGATAAGCACCTTTACCTTTGTGGTATTATTTTTGTACCTTTTCTTTTAAAATATATAAAATATGAAAACTTTTTTAACTTCAATTTTTTGGATGTTATTTCTACCATTGATTGTAAATGGACAAATTAATAACGAAGAACTTGTTAACTACTCTAATAGTTTTAAATCTTTTGATTTAAGAGATAAAAATTTAAAAGGAAGTACTTTTATAAATCAAGAACTGCTTCCGGCTAAAGTTTCTAAAACTAATAAAGTTTACTCAATGAGGTATAATGCTTACGATGATGCTATGGAAGTTGAAGAAAATGGCAAATTGTTTTATTTAAAAAATCAATTTAATTCTGCTATAACTTTTGAAACACTCAACAAAGTATATCAACTTTTTAGTTATACTGAAAATAATTTAAAAAAGTCAGGATATTTTGTGGTTTTAAATAGTGGAGATAAAATTACTTTACTGTTAAAAGAAAGAATTAAATTTTATGATGAAGTTAAACCAAGAACAGGTTATGATAAATACCAACCACCAAAATTAAAAAGAGAAAAAGACCAATTTTATTTCAGTTATAATAATAATATGGCAATTGAATTACCAACTAAGAAAAAAGGGTTCTCTTCTATATTTAAAAATAATCAAAAAGCTGTTGAAAGTTATATATCAAAAAATAAACTAAATATAAAAAAGGATAAAGATATTATTCAACTATTTGAGTATTATAATTCATTAAATTAAAGTTGTTTTTTTGATTTAGTTACCACAAAATCTTTTAAATAAAACGGTTCAAAATAAGCGACATCTTCAATCTCGTTTTTTTTATATTTTTCATACGATATGGCTGACATCTCATTTGCTGAAGGAAATTTACCCTCAACAAAAACAGCATTTTCATGTTTTAAAATTTCTTTACATTTATCAACACCATAGCCTAAAAAATAAACCTTTTTTTTATCTAAATATTCGTTAAAAGAAAACTTATCAATTATTTTAGCTTTTACGTCTTCAATAACTTCATATTTATTACTTAAAACACAGCAGTATACTTCCATTCTTCTTGCATCAATCAAAGGGATTAAATAACCTTCAGTAATAGCTTCCGATTTTGCTAAAGACACTAAAGTATGAACAGAAATTAAAGGAATATTTAAAGCAAAACACAATCCTTTTGCTGCAGAAACTCCAATTCTTAACCCTGTGTACGAGCCTGGTCCTTTACTAACTGCGATAGCATTAATCTCATTCATTTCCACACCAGCCTCTAAAACAACTTCTTTAATAAATTCATGTAATTTTTCAGCATGCGAATAAGCACCATCATTCAATTCTTTTAAAGCAATAGTTTTACCGTCTTTTGCTAAACTAACGGAACAATTTTTTGTTGCTGTTTCTATATTTAATATAAATGCCAATTTCTGAATTTTTAAAAAAACAAAGATACTTAATTTGATAACTACTGTAAAACAAAAAATCCAACTAAAAAGTTGGATTTTTTGTTTGAAAAATTCAATATAAATTTTAGTTTATAACTATAGGTATTCCATAATAGTATTCTAATAATTTTGTTCTAAATACAAAGTTATATTTTGCATTTGCCAAAGTTGATTGTGCATTTACCAGTCTGTTTCTAACCTGATCAAAATCGAAAGAGGTCATAACTCCTAAGTTGTAACTTTCCTGAGCATTTTTAAACGACTCTTGTTGGGCTTGTAATGATGTTTGAGCTGAAATAAACTGATTTAATGCAGCTTTTGCATCCGCATAAGCTTTTTCAATATCTTCACGTAATTTAACTTGTTTGTCTAATAACTGTAACTCTGCTCTTTCTTTATTGATTTGAGCTTTTGCAACACTTGATTTTGTTTGAAATCTGTTAAAAATAGGAATGTTTAATGACAGTCCAATATTGTACCCTAAATTATCCTCTAACTGCTGTCCAAATCCATTAGATTGATAAACAATTTCATTGGTCTCAGGATCAATAACTGCTCTTTCGTCTTTTTGCCCTTGTGCGTGTTGATAAGATGAACCAACACTCGCCCCTAAAGAAAGTGATGGATAATAAGCACCTTTAGCAATTTCTATCCCCAAATCAGAATTTTCAACAGTTATTTCTGCGCTTTTAATTTCAGGTAAAATACTTAAGGCTTTATTATAAATATCATCTGTATCATTATAAATTAAAGAAGCTGAATTAAGGTTTATTTCAACATCCTCTACATCAAAACCTTTATGCGAAATTTGAAGTATTTGTGCCAAACTTAATAATGAAAGATCTAAGTTATTTTTAGCGGTAGTAACTTGTTGATCATTATTAGCTAAAGTTGCTTGCGCTTCTAATAATGTTGATTTTGGCTCGGTACCTGCATCAACAAGGCTTTTAACTTTTTCTAATTGGCTTTTGCTTATATCTACTTGATCTTGAGCTATAATAAGACTCTCTTTATATAACAACACATTTAAATAAGAATTAACAATATATAACATAATGTTATTTTTATTTTCTTCTAAGTCAAAACCTGCAGCTTCAAGGTTTTTTTGAGCTTGTAAAATATTTTTTTTGTTTCTGTTTCCATTATACAAAGTAACACCGGTATTTATTCCAAAGCTATTAGATCTACTATCAATAGAAACACGACCTCCATAATTATCGATATAAGAACCGAAATTAAAATTTTGAGATGCTGATGCACTCAAAGACGGATAAAGATTCCCTTTTGCTGAAACTATGTCTTCCTCTATTAATTCGTTACTTAATTCTTGTTGTTTGATTGAAAGATTATTTTCCAGAGCGTAATCAACACATTCTTGAAGCGTCCATTTTTTATCTTGCGCATTTGCAGTAATTACTAATACAAACGCCAAAACAGTAACAATTTTTGTTCTCATTATATTTAATAGAGTTTTTATGGTTAAGCTGATTTTGTTATATGACGACTAAAATTATTATTTGTTACACTTGTAGCCTCTTATAGAAATGTTAAATTTTATTTTTTCTTTTATTTTTAATGATAAAATAAAGCAAAGCGCCAACTAACAAATATGGAAAAATCATTAAATATAATATTCCGGAATTTAATCCTTCAGCTTCTGAAGCATTTCCACTTTCTACAACAGCCTTACACATAGCACATTGCGCATTTAAAAAATACGAAGTAAATAAAAATACTATACTTAAAGTTTTTTTCATTTTAATAATATGGCGAAATCATAATATAAACTACCACACCCGTAACTGCAACATATAACCATAATGGAAATGTAATTTTTGCTATTTTTTTATGAAGTTCTATATCATTGGTAATGGCTCTCACATACGTTATTAGTACAAATGGAATAACGGCTATAGATAAAATAATATGGCTTATTAAAATAAAGTAATATGCTATTTTTTCAGCACCTTCTCCTCCAAATTTTGTTGATGTAGATGTCATATGGTATAAAACATACATCACTAAAAACAATATTGAAAGCATAATAGCTGTTTTCATCAAATTTTCATGTAGTTTTACTTTTTTATTTTTAATTGCCCAAACAGCCAAACTTAATACAAAAGCAGTTATCGCATTAATTACTGCATAAATTGGCGGTAAAAATACCGGTAACTCTAAGTCTATTTTTATGCCAAATAAAATGGCTACGGCTACAGGAATGGCTATAGATAAAATAATTATCCACTTATTGTATTTTTTTGCTTCTGTATTCATTAATTATTCTTTTAATAAAATTTTAATATCTTCTTTTATCATTTGTACACCTTTTGGATCTAATCCGTCATAAAAAGCAATTGGGTTTCCAAATTCATCTTTTCGAGAACGAATATTTCCTTCTTTATCAATTAAAGCAAACATACCTGAATGTTCAAAACCACCTTCAGCTTCGCTGTTTTTACCTGCATATAATGTAAAACCATTATTTGCCAACTCATAAATCTTATCTTGATTACCGGTTAAAAAATTCCAAGTTTTTAATGTTGCTCCATGCGATTTTGCATATTCTTTTAAAATCTCAGGTGTATCGTGCTTTGGATTGATACTGAATGATGCTATTCCAAAGTTTAAATTTCCGTAAAATTCATTTTGAATTTTCACCATATTCTCATTCATTCTAGGACAAATAGTTGGGCATGTTGTAAAGAAGAATTCAACAACATACACCTTATTTTTATAAAATGAATTTGTAATTACTTCACCGTTTTGATTGGTAAACTCAAAATTAGGCACTTCTCCAATTTTAGTCAGTTTTGGGTTGTTAAATTTATTTACAATTTTAGGTACTGCATAAATACCAAAAATAAGTATTATAAAAGCTACACCTATGTATGAATATTTTTTCATCACCTCTAATTTTCTCTTTTTTTACGCGCTTCTTTTTCGGCAGATTTTTTTAATTGATAATAAATAATATCAATATCATCTTTCATTTTATTTTTTAATGTAGAAATTGATTTCATACTATAACCGTATAATTTTCCATCAGAAGTATCTTCATCATCTTTTCTACCTCTCAATCTTAAATTCATATCAACAATATACGCATTTTCTGAATACGAGTTATTATCTAAAACATAAGGGGTGTTTAAACTATTAAAAATCAGCTGAATAGTTGGTTTGTTAGCATATACAAACTGCCATTTACTAATATCAGTATACGCTGAAAGCTCTTCTATAACAGATTTATATTGTTGCTGAGTTCCTTCTGGTAAAATAGCAACAACCTGAAATAAAGGTTTCTGATAATATCTTTTGTAAATTGTTTGATTTAAGTTAAACATACTGCCTTTAGCAGTATTAATTTCATCACCTAAAAAACACAAGATAGTCAGGTTATTTTCAAATGAAATTTTATGCAAAGAGTCTATTTCCTTTACATCAATAACGTTTTCTGTTAGAATTGGCAAATTAGCATATTTATAGATACCCTTTGATAAGAATATATAAAATACCAAAGGCAAAATAAACAAACTAAAAAGTACCCAAAATTTATTCGATTTCATTTTACAAAATTAAAAAAGGTGGTTTAAAAACCACCTTCCTCCATATTATTTTTATTCAATTAGTAGTTCCATTTTGTTAATGGACCTAATACATCTCCAATATAATTTCCTTCAATCAACAGCAACGTAGCTAAATAAGAAATTAAAAAAACTCCTGTCCAAACTACTGCTCTTCTTAAATTCTTTTTCTCATCAGCCATATGCATAAAAAACCAAGTAATATAATAAGCTTTTACCAAAGTTAAAACAAGAAAAATTATATTTAAAGGACTTGTACCAAAAACTCTGCTTAAATGGAGTGAATCCGGTTTTTCAATTCCTAAAATTACTTCAACTATTGTAACAACAGAAAGTATACCAAATACTTTCCAAATTAATTTTGTGTGCGATGTATGTTCTTGTGCGTGTGCCATTTTAATATCTTTTTTGAATTAAACTAAGTAGAAGAATGTAAATACAAACACCCAAACTAAATCTACAAAATGCCAATATAATCCAACTTTTTCAACCATTTCGTAATGCCCTCTTTTTTGATAAGTTCCAATAATTACATTAAAAAAGATGATAATATTAATTAAAACTCCAGTAAAAACGTGAAATCCATGGAATCCTGTTATAAAGAAAAAGAAATCGGCAAACAAAGTTTTTCCATATTCATTTACTTTTAAGTTAGCACCTTTTACTACTACTTTAGCTTCGTTTAAATAAGCCATTGCCTCTTCGCGAGGTATTATTGTTTTGGTTTTGGTTTCAGCATTAATTTTTTCAGTTCTAATTGTAATATCAGGGTTTGCTTTAAAACCTTCAATTACTTCATTTACAGAAAATGGGGGTAAAGCAGCTTCTTTAACAAACCATAAACCTTTATCTTTTGTATGTTGAGTTCTTTCAGAATGAGATGCTATTGCAAACTTTTCTAATTCAATTTGATGACCCGAAGCATCTACAAACTGAATGATTTTACCATCATTTAATTGAACTGCACCATAACTTCCTCCAATAAAGTTTTTCCATTCCCAAGCTTGAGATCCTAAGAATATTAACCCGCCAATAATGGTTAGCAACATATAAAATGTTACTTTCTTTTGTTTCATTTGACGACCAGCATCAACTGCCAATACCATTGTAACCGAAGAAAATATCAGAATAAAGGTCATAAATGCCACATAATACATTGGCGCATGTACACCATGTAAAAATGGAAAGTGAGTAAAAACTTCATCGGCTATTGGCCAAGATTCAATAAATTTAAAACGTGTTAAACCATAGGCGGCTAAGAAAGCTGAAAATGTAAGAGCATCTGATAAAATGAAGAACCACATCATCATTTTACCATAACTTGCACCTAACGGCTTGTTGTTTCCTCCACTCCAAGTTTGCCCATTAGTTTCAGTAGCAATAGTTGCTTCCATAAAAGTTATGTTTTTGATTTTTAGTTATAGTTTGCCAAAAGTACATAATTTTTATTATCTAATAAAATAGAAAAATAAAAATAGGTAAATCCATAGTATATCTACAAAATGCCAAAAAATAGCACCCAGTTCTAATCCTAAAAAATCTACTGATGAGTACTTTTTATTGAAATGATTGTATAAAACTACCAATAACACAATTAATCCTGCAAAAATATGCGCTAAATGTGCTAACGTAATTCCATAAATAAATGAAGATTTTACGGTACTTTTCTCACCGGCAAAAACCAAACCAGCATTAAATAGTTCTTTAAATCCTTCAAACTGAAAAAACACAAATCCAACACCTAAAATAAGAGTTGATACTAAAAAAACAGTTGTTAATTGCCTGTTGTTTTTTTTAATAAAATTTTTTGCTAAAAAAAAAGTTATACTACTTAATACTATTAAAGTTGTGCTTATATAAAATGCGTTTGGTAAATCAAAAGACACCCAATCACTTCTTTTTCTACTAACTACATACGCACTTGTTAAACCGGCAAACATCATAGTCATACTAATCATAGAAACCCATAACATTGGTTTTGCTGATTTCCTTTTTGCTTTTTTTAATTCTTTATCTAACGATTCTTTCATTTTTAATGTAAAAATTTATCTACAACGTAGATTATTTGTATTAATGTTATGTATAACACACTTGATAACATTAATTGTCTTGCTTGTTTGTCAGTTTGTTTTTTATACAATTTTATGGCATAAAATAACATTTTTCCTCCTAATAATGCTAAAATAACTGCTGTAACCGGGTAAATATAAAAACTTCCTGTTAATTTAAAAGCAGGAATTACAGATACTATTATTAAACAAACGGTATAAATAATGATTTGCACTACCGCTTTTTTATTTTTTTGCCCCATTGGCATTAAATTAAAGCCGGCTTTTTTATATTCATCATATTGTAACCAAGCAATTGCCCAAAAATGTGGAAATTGCCAAAAGAACTGAATTAAAAATAACATTCCCGGTTCTACAGAAAAATGATTTGTAGCTGCTACCCAACCTAACATAAACGGGATAGCTCCAGGTATTGCACCTACAAAAACCGCCAGTGGAGTTACCGATTTTAAAGGTGTATACACACTTGTATATAAAAATATTGAAATTGCCCCAAATAAAGCACTTTTAGGATTTATAGAATATAAAATAGCTAAACCTAAAATTGTAAATGCAATTGCTATAACTAAAGCTGTTGAAACATGCATTCTACCGGTTGGTAGTGGCCTATTTTGGGTTCGTTTCATAAGCGCATCGGTATCTTTTTCAATAATTTGATTAAAAGCATTAGATGCTCCAACCATTAAATATCCTCCAATAGCCAATAAAACCAGTGTTAAAATTTTAATTTCTTCTGCCGCTAATAAATATCCTGCCAAAGATGAAAATACAACACTTAATGATAATCCAACCTTTGTTAGTTGCTTAAAATCATTAATTACTGTTGAAAAATTCACTTTTTTAGGAATCGAATTTGAACTTACTTGCATTAAATTTACTTAAAATTAGTGCAAATATATTTTATTATTAGAGAATTACAACCTTAAAATAAGCTGATTAAAAAAAATATTCAAATAAATTCGAAAAAAGTCTTTGGATTTAATAGAATTGTTTTAAATTTGCCCTCGCATTTGAGCATAACAAATGTTAGTTCTTAAAAATATGACTGCGAAAGTAGCTCAGGGGTAGAGCATCACCTTGCCAAGGTGAGGGTCGCGGGTTCAAATCCCGTCTTTCGCTCTACAATATATAATACCAATGCAGAAGTGGTGGAATTGGTAGACACGCTGGACTTAAAATCCAGTGGACAGTAATGTCCGTGCGGGTTCAAGTCCCGCCTTCTGTACTAAAACTCTTGTTAATCGTTTGATTTTCAAGAGTTTTTTAGTTTTTATACTGATAGATTTACTGACAAATTTTTTTAATATTTATAATTTTCCTTTTCTGTAATCTAAAATAGATTGATAATCTTCAACTAATTATCAAAACCATTTATAAATATTTCAACAAAATTCATTACTTTTTTAAGAATAGCATCACCAATCTTTTTTCTTTTTAGCACCGATGGTTTACCTCCTTCTATAAGTCTAAAACTTCATCTCTAAGAGGTTCACGTTCGGCAAATAAATAATCTTCAATTAACTTTTGAGTTTTGTTGGAAGATAATTTTTCGTCTTTCACCAATTCATTAAATGCTTTTTGCTGTTCATCACTCCAGAATTTATCGAACTCCTGAGGGATGGTATCAATGTCTTCTATTGCAGGTAAATTTTCTAATTAATTCTCGTTTACTCCTCAAATGAGCTTCACCAGCTATTAAATCAAGTACTTCTTTTTTCTTTTTTTCTTGATCTCCTTTCTTAGCTTCTTTTAAAATAGCTAAGAGTTTTAGTATATAGGTTACGTTAATTTCGTCTCTATGAATTAATTCTAATTCAAAATCAACATCTTCTATTATGGATACTTTTTCTTTATTATGATCAAAATTTACTTTTTGCCATAAGTCTAAATATTTACTTCTAAAATCATTGAATAATTCTTCACTCATTGCAATATCTCCCCAATCAAAATCGGCAAAAGTTGCCATTGTATTTTTAAGACGCATTAGTGTCCTAAATGCATGGGTAAATGCTAATTCATCTTCTTAACTTATTAAATTATTTACACTATTAACTGATGGTGTTATCTTTAGTAATTCAATATATGCTAAATTTAATTTATAGTGAGTGCTTCTACCACTACCTTTTACAATAAAAACTCTCATTTCTTCTAATGTTTATAATTACTTGTATAAAATAGATTAGCCAAGCTGTTATTTCATTTTACTTTTTATGAACAATAAATTTCATTATTTATGATTCAGAAAGTACACTTTTATTTTCTTTAAATAAAACCATAATTTCAAAAAACTTTTTTACAAGGAATTTCCTCAAAAATGACTTTGATAGATCGTGGTTTTGAGTCATATAGATTATGATAATAGTTGTATTTAAGGTAATTTAAGCTTTTTGTGTTGTTAAATTAGCATTTTATTGTAATTTTTTAACACTTCATCTATTTTTAGATTGAAGTATAATTTAATATTATACTTTTGTTGTTAACAAGTACACAATAAAAAAAAGAAAAAAAGATTAATTTTTTTAATTATTGACACAGACCTACTCTTATTACATTACTTATGAAGAAAAACTACCTAATTAACCAATCTCTTAAAAGCTTTTTAGTTTCCAAAGGAGGCTTTAATAAAATAAGTAATTATTTTTCTTTAATAACTTTTATTACACTATTTTTAATATCATCCAGTGCTTTTTCACAAACAGCATCATTCAACTTTGTAACTAATCAAACTTGTTCACCTGTTACAGCAAGTTTTACAGATACTTCGGTAGGAGCTACTTCTTGGGAATGGAATTTAGGGAATTCAAATACTTCTACAGTTAAAAATCCTTCAGCAAACTACTCACAACCAGGAACGTATACTGTTACACTAACAATTAATGGAGGAGGAAGTGCTGAATTGGTTTCTACACAAACTATTTCTGTGTATCCGTCTCCATATCCATCTTTACCTTTAACATTGACAGGTTGTGAACCTTTTACTACCACTTTAACCGCTGAAGCTACACCTGTTGTTGTCGAATCATTTGATATAAGTGGCACACCTGTTGGGGGAATAACAGGAGGTGATATATCTTCATATACTTTTGATTTTTTAGGAGTTTTACCAACGGTTACTCAAGCTTCTCCAACATTGAATCTTACAGATTTAGAAGAAGGAACTTATGACGTATTACTAACTGTTGAGGATGTTAATGAGTGTTCAGAAACAATATTTAAACAAGGGGCAATTATAGTATACCCTAAACCTACAGCCGACTTTACTTTTGTGAAAGAGAGTATTTGTGGTTTAGGAGAAGTTACATTTTATGGAAATACTACAATTAGTTCTGGTAGTGTAGTAGATTATTCTTGGGAGATTGATGGAGTTGAAGTTTCAACAGCTCAAAATTTTACACATAATTTTACTGCAGCAGGAGATTATGATGTTACATTTACGGCTATCTCAAATGATTTATGTAGTTCAGACCCTGTAACAAAACAAATTTCTTTTAATGTAGGTAGTGCTACCGACTTTTCTTTTGTTGGAGAATGTGCAGGAGTACCAGTGGAATTTACGGATGATTCAAGTGCAGATGCAGTAAGTTGGGAGTGGGATTTTCAAGATGATGGTACAATAGATTCTACTAATCAATCACCTAATTTTACATATGATTCACCTGGAAATTATACTGCAAAATTAACGACAACTTTTTCTGACGGATGTATAATATCTACAACAAAAGATGTTTTAATTAGTGGTGCTACAGCTACTTTTACGTATGCTACTACTAGTGCATGTTCACCAGACTATACGATTAATTTTACAGACACTTCAACAGTTTCAGGAACAACAATAGATACTTATGCATGGGATTTTGGAGGTGGAAATACATCAAGTTTAAAAGATCCAGCATTTAATTTTAACGGTTCTGGTTCATTCCCTGTTACTTTAACCGTAACTACAGTAAATGGTTGTACCAATACTATAACCACAGATGTGGATATACCAGAAACTGCTGTAGATTTTGAATCAATTAGCTTAGAAGGTTGTGTTTCAGTTCCAAGAGAGTTTTCAGTTATTTACACAAATAGTTCGGATCCTATTTTAACTTATGCTTGGACTTTTGGAGATGGAGGAACATCAACTAATGCAAATCCGACTTATACATATTCAGCAGCAGGAGAATATGATGTGTCATTAACAGTTACTACTACAAATGGATGTACATTAACCAATTCAAAAACTGATTATATTGAAGTAGGAGAAGAGCAATCTATCACATTTACATCCGATAAAATTGAATATTGCATCGATGAGTCTATTCAACTAACTGCTGCTATTACAAATTTAACAGATCAGATAGAATGGGATTTTGGAGATGGAAATGTAATAATGACTGATGTTGATAGTGTAACAGAAAGTACAACTAGCCATACTTATGATGCTACAGGGACATATACAATTTCGGCTACTGCTATTTATAACGGTTGTGAATCAGATGTTTACGAATTGAATGTATTGATTTTACAACCACAGGCAATTTTTACAGCGTCTTCTTATTCTGAATGTATAGCGCCATCATCTGAAATTACATTTACTAATAATAGTGTAGTTGATAATATAACTCCTATATATTTATGGGATTTTGGAGATGGAACTACATCAACAGATGAAAATCCAACTCATAGCTATAATGTAGAAGGAGATTACGCTGTTACACTTACAGTTACTGATTCAGGTACTGCAGCATGTGAAGATACCATAACAGCTAATATATATGTTACGACTTTTACACCAGTTTTTATTATTTCTGACACTTCGCCTATTTGTGCAGGAAGTTCTTTAGACTTTACACATCAATTAGCTTTACCAGAGAATGCATCTTCTAACTTTAGTGCAGCCAGCTATGCATGGGATTTTGGAGATGGAAATACATCAACAGATGAAAACCCAACCCATACTTACGACACACCAGGTCTTTATACTGCAACTTTAACAGTCATAGAAGAACATGGTTGTGAGGAGATATATACATATCCAACAAATATTGTGGTAAATGGACCTATTGTAGATTTTTCTTCCGCACCTTCACCTGTTTGTGCAGGTGGTATTGTAACATTTACATCTAGTGTTACGCAAAGAAGTGGTAGTCCAGTTGATCCAGCTACTACTTTTCATTATGCGTGGGATTTTGGAGATGGAAATACATCAACAGATGTTAACCCAACTCATAGCTATAGTTCTGGAGCAGATTATACTGTTACACTTACAGTTACAGATGATCAAGGGTGTTCCAGTACTAAAATTTCATCTGCAAATGTTCGTGTGCCTGTTCTTACTGCAGGTCTTACAACAACTAAAAATATTTATTGTGTTGATACAGATATTACTTTTACAAGTACTTCAACAGTTAGTTTTGGAACTATTGATTTTTATGAATGGGATTTAGACGGTGATGGTATTTATGAAACATCAGGAAATGATACTAGCCAAATTTTAAATTTTGATATAATTGGAGATAAAACAGTTAACTTAAGAGTTACAAATGATATTGGTTGTGAAGATATTATTTCAAAAACAATTTCAGTTGTTGATGATTATGTTGATATTGTTATTGCTGATACCAACCTAGGTTGTGCACCTGCGCAAGCTCAATTTTCAACAACAGACCCAACAGGTGTTGTAGCGTCATATTTTTGGGATTTTGGTGATGGGTATACTTCAACATTGCAAAATCCAAGTCATTTTTATGCTTTACCTGGAGATTATACAGCAACATTAACAGAAACTTTAACTGGTGGATGTATAAAAAGTAGTACTGTTGAAATATTTGTTGATGGGCCGAGAGGAGATTTCCAGTTTGATACAACTCCGGGTTGTGCACCTCATGATGTTACTTTTAAAGTAGATAATCTTTTTGGAGTTGATGGTTTAGTGTGGGATTTTGGTGATGGTAATACCGTTTCAGAGACTATTGCATCGGGAGTTACTTCTTCTACAATAACACATACATATACTACTTATGGTAGTAGGTTGCCAATTATTATTTTAAATAGTCCTGCCTGTGGAAGTTATTCATATGTGTATGGAGATAATCTTAGAACAAATACAACTGAAAAACCTATTCCTAATTTTTCTTTTACTTCAGTTAGTGGAGAGAGTTGTGAAAGTTCTAGTATTCAATTTACTGACGAATCAGAAAAAGTTGATCCTCGCTATCCAATTTCTGTTTGGAATTGGGACTTTGGTGATGGTAATACATCTAATCTTCAAAATCCAATACATATATATACAGCATCAGGTACATATACAATTACTTTAACTGTTGGAAATGGACTTGTTTCTGGATGTGATGCAACAATTTCACAGGATATTACTGTAAACGCATTACCTGATGCAGTTGCTACACCAACAGCACAATATATTTGTTCTACGGATTCTAATGTAGATATCGTTCTTACAAGTTCACTTGCAAATACTACATTTGATTGGACACGTACTAGTCCTTCTGGTATTACCACCACACAACCAACAAGTGGTACAGATGTTGCAATTGGAGGTAGTATTCCAAGGAGTACATTTACCAATACAACCAATGCTCCAATAACAATAACGTATACAATAACGCCTATAGGTCCATCACCTACATATTGTATAGGCGACGATATTACAGCAACAGTAACCGTAAACCCAACACCAACGATAAGTAGTGCTGCTACAAAAACTATATGTGATAGTACAGATTTAGATTATGACATTACTTCTGCAACAACAGGTACAACATTTACGTGGACAGTTTCAGAAACTACAG
>NZ_JAAZUI010000151.1 GCF_012524075.1 Lutibacter sp. B1 | reverse complement strand
TAACAATGGCTATATTGCATTGTGGCGGATTTTCTTTTTCGGAAAATCCTCGTATATTTACTAAACTAATTGCTATGGCGGAAAAATCTTGCGATTTTTCCACAACGACAACATAGCCTAAACCGTTAGCTAAAATAACGTGCGAAGAACTCGGCTGAGAAATTTTTCTTCAAAAATAATGATTTACTAAAGCTGAAAATATTCTGATTTTGAGCACTATTCCGGAATGAGTTTTTGATCTATTTTTCTTCTAAAACTAAATTTCTGCTACGGCTGAGAATTTCTCTGAGAACTCTTCTCTCCTATTTTATCATTCTACTAAATTGAGAAATTTAATGAGTTGAATACGTTAAATTTGAATAGATTTTCTAAACGTACGTGTTTTCTCTTATTTTTAGTTTTCTAAGCTAGTTTTCTTCTAAACCGATAAAAACGAACTCGTTTGAATGATTTTTAGATTGTTTTAATTGCTTTTTATCATTTCTACTAAACCGAAAAATTCATCAATGATTGATTTTTTTAGATATTTCATTTTCTC
>NZ_JAAZUI010000150.1 GCF_012524075.1 Lutibacter sp. B1 | reverse complement strand
ACAGCGACAGTTCAAGTAACCTTAACAGGCAATGTACAGGGCGGTTTCAGTGTAGATTACCAAACAGCAGACGGTACAGCGATAGCAGAGGATGATTATCAATCACAATCAGGTACGCTAACCTTTGCAGGCACTACCGAAGAGAGTCATCCAATTACAGTTTCAATAGCAGATGATACTTTGATAGAACCGACTGAGAGTTTGTATGTGAACTTGAGTAATTTGAGCACGACGCTGATAGGTATCAATGATTCACAAGGAGAGATAACTATTGAGGACAATGACGGAGGAGCAGACAAGGGACTGACCATCAGTGATATGACGGTTAACGAAGGTGATGGTACAGCGACAGTTCAAGTAACCTTAACAGGCAATGTACAGGGAGGTTTCAGTGTAGATTACCAAACAGCAGACGGTACGGCGATAGCACCGGATGATTATACAGCACAATCAGCAACACTAACTTTTACAGGAGATACCGGAGAGAGTCATCCAATTACAGTTTCAATAGCAGATGATACTTTGATAGAACCGACTGAGAGTTTGTATGTGAACTTGAGTAATTT
>NZ_JAAZUI010000149.1 GCF_012524075.1 Lutibacter sp. B1 | reverse complement strand
ACAACGGTTTTAGTATATGATTTGTGCGTTTGAAAAATCGGAGATTTTTCGGACGAAGCAAATCGTTAGTTAGAATGTTTGTCGGTTTGTACTAGTTCAAATTTAAGCATAAATTATATACATTGTTGGCAAATTTTAGCGAAACGTACTGCTGATAATTGAATTTTAGTATTTTCCGAGTATTGTCATTCTTGTTTTCTTTTTCTTTGAATTAAGTTAAATCATTTTCTATTAGTTTTAAAATTCTCATTTTACTTGATTTTACGTTTTGCAATTTTTCAGTCCAACTCTAAAAATCATTCCATTTCAAAACTCAATCCGTTATGATTTTAAAATCTTGCGACTCATTGATTTTTTTACGTTTCAAATCTAAAATCGATAGAGTGGAAGTGAACTCAGGATTTGTCATTAGTGTTTAATTTGTCTTTAAACGACTTTTAAACAACTCATTTTTTAAAATCTATCCGTTTCACCTCTCATTTTTTTTGTTAAAAACCAACTCATTAAACTCTTTCTAAACTCATTTTATTTCTGACCGAAATTCATTCGAGCTATTTTTGCCAACGGT
>NZ_JAAZUI010000148.1 GCF_012524075.1 Lutibacter sp. B1 | reverse complement strand
TTCAATTATTTTGTTTTGGGTTTGGATTCTATCATCAATAATTGATAAGAGATTACCTATTTTTGTTTGTTCCTCTTTTGTTTTTGGGAATCTAAATATCACTTTATTTAATAAAGTTCCACTTGTTAACGCCCGAGTAGTAAAAGAACTTTTAGTTACAATTTCTTTACGGATATTTTCAATTTGAAAACAATAAGAGGTAAAAGTTTCATTAAAGATAGGTTTAATAGGTCTTGCCCTTAAAACAAAACCACTAAAAACACAATTGTCAATATTTTCAATTAAAGTTGCTGACATACCTATATCTGAAATAGTTTCAGAAGTTCTTGTAAAGAAAACATCACCTTTGACAGCAGAATACCTTTCAATTTCATTTTCACTTAATTCAACTAAGCCTTTTATATGTTCTCGCTTAATGCTTGTTAAATGGTATACATCTTTAAAATTAATTATTGGTGTTCCTTTTCCGAAAAACTCTTTTTCTTTATTTAGACCGTTCTTAAAATCAAAATAGTTTCCAATTTCACCTTCCATCCACTCCCCACTAAACTCAGGAAATCTCAAATTTGGAAT
>NZ_JAAZUI010000147.1 GCF_012524075.1 Lutibacter sp. B1 | reverse complement strand
GATTATTGGGAAAAACACGCTGATTGTGAGGAACAATTAAAATCGTGGTATAGAGAAACCGAAAAATCCGAATGGAAAAACATTAACGATTTAAAGAATGAATATCCAAGTGCGAGTATTTTAAAAGACAATCGAATTGTTTACAACATCAAAGGCAATAATTATCGCCTGATTGTAAAATTCAACTTTGAATACGGAATATGCTGGATAAGGTTTATTGGAACTCACGCAGAATATGACAAAATTGACGCAAATAACATCTGATTATGAAAATATTACCAATTAGAAACGAAAAAGACTATCAAAAAGCGCTCGACAGACTTGAAGATATTTTTGATGCAAAAAAAGGAACGGAAGAAGGAGACGCATTAGAAATCCTTTCAATCTTGATTGACCGATATGAAAATGAGAATTTTCCAATTGGAATGCCCGACCCTATCGAGGCAATTAAATTCCGAATGGAACAAATGGGAATGAATCAAAAAGATTTAGCAGAAGTTGTTGGCTTTAAAAGTAGAGTAAGTGAAATACTAAATAAAAAAAGAAAACTGACTTTGAATATGATAAGAAAACTTAA
>NZ_JAAZUI010000146.1 GCF_012524075.1 Lutibacter sp. B1 | reverse complement strand
GATCTATTTTTCTTCTAAAACTAAATTTCTACTTCAACTGAGAATTTCTCTGAGAACTCTTCTCTTCTATTTCATCATTCTACTAAATTTAGAAATTTAATGAGTTGAATCCGTTAAATTGATTTGAGTTTCGTTTCGTGGGATTTTTTCTCTTATTTTTAGTTTTTTAAGCTAATTTTCTACTAAACTAAAAAATTCTCAACGATTGATTTTTTAGATAATTCGTTTTCTTTTTATAATTAGTACAAAACTTGATAAATAACACTCATAAGATTAATTTTCTTATTGTTTTAGTTGCTTTTCATCATTTTCATAAACTGAAAAATTGCAACTTCTTTCAACTGAATTTGAGAAATATCACGGAATGAAAATAGAGAATTGAAACCATCAGATTTGAGAAATGAATCGATTAAATTTGAACTAAAATTTATAAATCCAACTTTGTTTGATTAAGTTACTTTAACCAACAATGGCTATATTGCATTGTGGTGGATTTTCTTTTTCAGAAAATCCTCGTATATTTACTAAACTAATTGCTATGGCGGAAAAATCTTGCCAATTTTTCCACAACGACAACATAGCCTAAACCGTT
>NZ_JAAZUI010000014.1 GCF_012524075.1 Lutibacter sp. B1 | reverse complement strand
GGTGGTTATAGCGATAGGGCTCACCTCTTCCCATACCGAACAGAGAAGTTAAGCCTATCAGCGCAGATGGTACTGCCATTGGTGGGAGAGTATGTCACCGCCTTGCTTTTGAAAACCCTTCAACATCCCGTTGAAGGGTTTTTTGTTTATAAAATATACCTTAAATTTTAGTTTTTATTTGTCATTTAACGTTATTTTGCACTTCATTTAAGTAGATAAAAAAAATTGAGAAAAATTATAATTGCGATTGATGGATTTTCATCAACAGGTAAAAGTACTGTAGCAAAACAATTAGCAAATAAGCTTCATTATATCTATGTAGACACGGGTGCTATGTATAGGGCAGTTACTTTGTATGCAATGCAAAAGGGCTTTATTTCAAATGAATTTTTTTATAAAGATGACTTCATTTTAAATTTACAACACATCAATTTAGAATTTAAATTTAATGATAAACTAGGTTATGCTGAAGTACATTTAAATGGTATAAATGTAGAAACTAAAATTAGGAGTTTGGAAGTTTCAAATTTAGTAAGTAAAGTTTCTGAAATTTCTGAAGTAAGAAAAAAATTGGTTGAACAACAGCAACAAATGGGAATTCATAAAGGAATTGTAATGGATGGCAGAGATATTGGCACAGTTGTTTTTCCTGATGCTGAAGTAAAGTTGTTTATGACAGCTTCAGCTGAAAAAAGAGCAAAAAGAAGATATGATGAGTTGATTGGTAAAGGTGATATTGTTACTTACGATGAAATTTTAGAGAATGTAATAAAAAGAGATCATATTGATTCTACACGTGAAGACTCTCCATTAGTTAAGGCAGATGATGCCATTGTAATTGATAATTCTGACTTAACTTTAGAAGAACAATTTGAAAAAATATATACAATTGTTATTGAGAAAATAAATAACTAAGGAATATTTAAATATTTATGTGTTTGTAAAGAAATTTTCCACTTAGGATGTTTCATCACATATTCAATAATTTGTGGAGTCATTTTTTCTCGTTTACTCCATTCCGGTTGTAAAAATAGTTCACATTTATCTGAAACTTTTGCAGCTTGTTCTTCAGCAAAAATAAAATCATGTTTATTGTATACAATAATTTTTAATTCATTTACCTGATTATAAATTCCTTCTAATGGAAGTTTATTTTTTTTAGGGGAAAGACAGATCCAATCCCATTTCCCAGTCAATATATATGAACCGGATGTTTCAATATGTGTTTTTATATTTTTATTTTGAAGAGAATTTGTTAAATAATCTAAATTCCACATTAAAGGTTCTCCTCCTGTTACCACAACGGTATTAGCATATTTAACAGCATTATTAACTATATCATTTGTTTTTGTTGGTGGATGTATTTTTGAATTCCAACTTTCTTTCACATCACACCAATGACAACCCACATCGCATCCTCCAATTCTAATAAAATAAGCAGCTTTACCGGTATAAAATCCTTCGCCTTGAATAGTATAAAATTCCTCCATTAAAGGAAGCATTTCTCCTTTATTTATAAGTTGTTGTGTGCTTTCATTAATCATGGTGCAAATATAACTATAAGTATGTATAATAAATATATTGAACTTAATTTCTATTGAAATTTTTAATTTAACTTTTATATCTTATTTTTATCGAAAATATAAACAATGGATAGAAAAGAAGTTTTTTTTGATCATATTACCAAAGGTTATACTACAAAAGGAGATGCAATTATTTTAGGATCAGCAATGTTAGATGGGGAAGCAGTAAAAGATGCTTTTGTAAAGGTGCCTTTAAAAACATTGAATAGACATGGATTAATTGCAGGTGCTACGGGTACAGGTAAAACTAAAACATTACAAGTGCTGACTGAGAATTTATCAGAAAAAGGGATTCCTGTGTTATTGATGGATATAAAAGGTGATTTAAGTGGTTTGGCACAGCCAAGTGCAGGACATGCTAAAATTGATGAACGCCATGCAGCAATTGGTTTACCTTTTGAACCTAAAAAGTTTCCTATTGAAGTATTAACTTTATCTGAACAAAAAGGAACTCGTTTAAGAGCAACAGTATCAGAATTTGGTCCAGTATTGCTTTCAAGAATTTTAGATTTAACTGAAGCGCAAAGTGGTATAGTCTCTATTATTTTCAAATATTGTGATGATAATAAACTTCCGTTACTTGATTTAAAAGATTTTAAAAAGGTACTTCAGTACTCTACTGATGAAGGAAAAGAGGAAATTCAAGCTGAATATGGTAGAATTTCTACAATGAGTACAGGAGCTATTTTGAGAAAAATTGTTGAAATAGAACAGCAAGGTGGCGATTTATTTTTTGGTGAACGTTCTTTTGAGGTTAAAGACCTTGTGAGAACTGATGAAAATGGCAATGGAGTTATATCGGTATTGCGTTTAACTGATATTCAAGATAAACCAAAGCTTTTTTCAACATTTATGTTGCAATTATTAGCAGAAGTTTATGCAACTTTTCCGGAACAAGGTGATAGCGGGAAACCTGAATTAGTTATTTTTATTGACGAAGCTCATTTAATTTTTAAAGAAGCTTCAAAAGCATTACTTTCTCAAATAGAAAGTATAGTAAAATTAATTCGTTCAAAAGGGATTGGAATATTTTTTGTTACTCAAAACCCAAAAGATGTACCTGAAGATGTACTGGCTCAATTAGGGTTAAAAATACAACATGCATTACGTGCTTTTACTGCGAAAGACAGAAAAGCTATAAAATTAGCTGCAGAAAATTATCCTGAATCTGAATATTATGATGTAGATAAAACTTTAACAGAGTTAGGTACAGGAGAGGCTTTTGTATCTGTTTTAAATGAAAAGGGAAGGCCAACACCATTGGCTGCAACATTAATGCGTGCACCTATGAGTAGAATGGATGTTTTAACTGAAAATGAGTTGAAACAAGTTATTGATAATTCGAGGCTGTATTATAAGTATAATGAGTTAGTTGATAGAGAAAGTGCTTACGAAATTTTAAGTGAAAAAATTGAAAATATTAATGAAAAAGAGGAAGTAGAAAAAAAGAAAAAAGAAGCTATAAAAAGTCAAAAATCAACAAGAAGCAGAAGTACTAGAATGAACCCTGTACTTAAAGTAGTAACAAGTGCTACTTTTATTAGAGGGGTTTTAGGAATTTTGAAAAGAGTAATATAAAATAATTATACATATAGTAAATATAATTTAAAGAATTTCGTTATAAATTATATTAAAAATCAAAATGTTTATGTCAATATTAAAAAAGACAGGTATTTTTTTAGTTTTAGTGTTATTTATTCAATGCGCTAAAGATGATCAATATTTAATTGAGAAAGGAAAGGTTGGATATTTAAATAAAGAAACTAAAGTTATAGAACTTAGAAAAATTTTTGAAAAAGACTCTTTAGTATCATATTTATCCTCAGATAATCCTGTGAAAGATGAAAAATTATTTTCAATCGCAAATGATGAGTATATACTATATTCTAAAGGAGGTAAAAAAATATTAGAAATAGAACCAACTAATATGAATGATTCACTATCAAAAATAAAAAGTATACAAATTTTTGATTCAAATTATAAGACTGATAAAGGATTATCTCTTCTATCTACATTTAAAGATATTAACGAAAATTATATGGTTAATAAGGTAGAAACAACGTTAACATCTGCTACGCTTTTTATTGATGAATTAAATGCTACAATTGCTATTGATAAAAAAGAATTAGGGTTAAATAGTTTTAGTAGGGAACAAGTTTCTATTGATCAGATTCCTGATATAGCTAAAATTAAGTATTTTACAATTTGGTTTAATTAATTATTTAATTAGTTTAAATAATATTCATTATTCATTTTTGCCACAGTACACCTCCAACTTAATTCTGAAGTAATTTTAGATTTAAGTGCTTGGCTTTGGTGTGGTTCACCGTGATTTATAAAAGTTAATCTAGGATTGTTTTTGAAATGAGAAAGCCAATCTAACAGTTCGCTTTGATCTGCATGACCGGAAAAAGCATCAATATTATAAACTTTAGCTTTTATTTTATGGTATTTACCAAAAAACTTTAATTCGGAGTCACCTGAAATTAAAGAACGCCCTCTTGTACCTTCGGCCTGATAACCAACCATTAAAATTGCATTTTTTTTATCTGAAATGTATTTTTCCAAATAATGTAGAACTCTACCTCCTGTAATCATACCACTTCCTGCTAAAACTATTTTAGGACTATCATCATTAACAAGAGCTCTTGAAGCATGAAAATTGCTTACCAATTCAACGGTTGAAAGCATACTTCTAATATCATCATCTGTAAGTTTATGTTCATTCTGATATTTAAAATAGATTTCGGTAGCGTTTACTCCCATAGGACTATCTAAATAAATTGGCACGTTTGGCAATTGATTTTTTCGCTTTAAAATACTTAAAAGATAGATGATTTCCTGGGCTCTTTCTACTGAAAAAGTTGGGATGATTAAAACACCACCTTTTTGATAAGTTGTATGAATGTATTTAAGCAATTTATCAGTTATTGGCTTGTTATTGTGCAATCTATTACCGTAAGTAGATTCTATAACCAAATAATCTGCTTTTTCAACATATTCATATTGATTTAAAATGATAGGCTCTTTTCTACCAATATCACCTGAAAAAACAATTGTTTTTCCTTGAATATTTAATAAAACAAAAGAGCTGCCTAAAATATGCCCACTATTTAAAAATTTGAATTTTAAATCTTCATCAACAGTATACCATTTATTTAGCTCAAAGGTTTCAAAATGAGGAATTGTATTTTTTGCATCATTAATAGTGTATAAAGGTTCGGCTTTTTTATGTTTAGTATACCCATATTTATTAGCTCTTCTGGCGTCTTCTTCTTGTATTTTTCCACTATCAAGCAATATAATTTCTGTTAAATCTTTAGTGGCATTGGTACAATAAATTTTCCCTTTATAGCCGTTTTTTATTAAAATTGGTAAACCTCCGGAATGATCGTAATGAGCGTGAGTAAGAAAAACAAGGTCTAATTCGTTTGTATTAATAGGAAATGGTTCTCGGTTTTTTAATCTCAATTCTTTTAAACCTTGAAACAGACCACAATCAATCATAATTTTTTTAAAACCAACTTCTAATAAAATTTTAGATCCTGTTACAGTTCCTGCTCCGCCATAAAATGTAAGTTTCATTTTATTTTAATTTAGGAAAGTTATATATACCCTAAGTTACGATTTTTGAGCGATAAAATCACGATATTTGGCACATATTTTAAGGATTATCAGACTTAAGCTGTTTCATTTTTTTATTTTTGATGAAATAAGATGTATTATGAAAAAATATAGTGTACAAAAATCACCTTTTGTTGTTCCTACTACCGATGGAAAATTGATTGAAGAGCATTTTGGGTTGGCAAGTATTAATTCTGAATTAAGTATAGCACATATGATTGCGCCTCCACATTGGAGTGAACCTTTTCAAACACCTGAATTTGATGAATATACTTATATTATAAAAGGTAAAAAACAATTTATTATTGAAGGAGAAAAAGTTGTTTTAGAAGCCGGGCAATCTATTAAAATTTTAAAAGGAAGCCGAATTCAATATTCCAATCCTTTTGAAGAGGAATGTGAATATATTTCAGTTTGTTATCCTGCTTTTTCTATTGATTTAGTGAATAGAGAAGAGGAGTAAGAATTTGCGTTAGCGATTGCAGTGACATCCTTTTTGGTGATTGCAAGGAGTTGAAATAACCAAAAAGATAGAACGGAAAGCGCGACCCGATAGGGTAACGCCCTAATTATGATATTTATAGTGCTAATTTTTTCTTTCGCAGGCTAACAATGTGTTTTTTAACAACATAGCGATTGTCATAGGGCCAACACCACCGGGAACAGGCGTAATATAAGACGATTTTGGGCTTACACTTTCGAAATGTACGTCGCCGGCTAAACGATAACCACGTTTTTTAGTGGCATCTTCAACTCGGGTAATACCAACATCAATAATAGTTACGCCATCTTTTACCATATCACCGGTTAAAAATTCAGGAATTCCAAGTGCAGCCACAATAATATCAGCTTGTAAAGTGATTTCTTTTAAGTTTTTAGTTCGGCTGTGAGCAATAGTTACTGTAGCATTACCTGCTTTACGTTTTTGGCTCATTAAAATACTCATTGGTCTGCCTACAATATGACTTCTGCCTATTACAACTACGTGTTTTCCGGAAGTTTCTACATTATAACGTTCTAATAATTCTAAAATTCCAAAAGGAGTAGCCGGCAAAAAACAAGGTAAATCCAAAGCCATTTTTCCAACATTTACAGGATGAAATCCGTCCACATCTTTATCAGGATTTACTGCCATTAGCACTTTTTGTTCATCAATGTGTTTTGGAAGTGGCAATTGCACTATAAAACCATCGATATCACTATTATTATTTAGTTTTTCAATTTCTTGAAGTAATTTTTCTTCGGAAGTTTCTTCAGGTAATTCAATTAGTGTAGAGTTGAAACCAACTAATTCACACGCTTTAACTTTGCTGCTAACGTACGTCATACTTGCACCATCTGTACCAACTAAAATAGCAGCTAAATGTGGTGTTTTTTTTCCTTGAGCTTTTAATTGTTTAACTGATTCTGCAATTTCTTGTTTTAAATCAGCTGAAGTTTTTTTTCCGTCAAGTAAAATCATAATCTATTAGTTTACAGTAAATAAGTCTCAGTTGGCAGTTAGGTAACGCCAAACTTTTCAGGATTTCTAATCATAAAATTAATTAGTTTCCCAACTTTTATACTTTTGGTTGTTAAATATTGTTGTTGTTCATTAGTTATATATGAGCATGATTTTGAAAAATCAATCCAAACTTGTGTTTCAGAATTTTCACTATCAGCATCAGTTAATTTACTAATAAAGTGCTTTATATATTGTCTTTTTCTATATGCTTCAGCAATGTTTGCACAAATAGCTCTAGATGATCTTCTAATCTGATTTGTTAATGAATAAGTTTCTTCTTTAGGAAAGAGCTTTGTTAATTCAAAAACCTCCATAGATAGTTCAAATGCTTTTTGATAGGCAAGTAACTTTTTGAAACTCATTTTTTAATTTATCAGTTTATGAACACTGCTACTGAAAACTATTAAATTAATAGCTTATTTCCCCATTCCTTTCATCATTTGCATCATTTTTTTACCGCCTCCGCCTTGCATCATTTTCATCATTTTACTCATTTGTGTAAATTGTTTCAGCAATTGATTTACTTCTTGTATGGTTGTTCCTGAGCCTTTTGCAATTCTTTTTTTTCGACTTGCATCAATTACTTTAGGTTCGCTTCTTTCAGCAGGTGTCATTGAATGAATAATAGCTTCAATTCCTTTAAAGGCATCATCATCAATATCTACATCTTTCATCATTTTACCGGCACCTGGAATCATACCCATTAAATCTTTCATATTACCCATTTTTTTGATTTGTTGAATTTGCTTCAAGAAATCATCAAAACCGAATTGATTTTTGGCTATCTTCTTTTGAATTTTACGGGCTTCTTCTTCATCATATTGTTCTTGAGCACGTTCTACTAAAGATACAACGTCTCCCATACCCAAAATTCTATCAGCCATACGATCAGGATGGAATACATCAATAGCTTCCATTTTTTCTCCTGTACCAATAAATTTAATAGGTTTATTTACAACTGATTTTATAGATAATGCAGCACCACCTCTTGTATCACCATCTAATTTTGTAAGAACAACTCCTTCAAAATTTAAAATATCATTAAAAGCTTTTGCTGTATTTACAGCATCTTGCCCTGTCATAGAATCTACAACAAATAACGTTTCGTGCGGATTAACTGCTTTATGAATGTTAGAGATTTCCGTCATCATTTCTTCATCAACAGCTAAACGACCGGCAGTATCTATAATTACTACATTTTTACTGTTCGCTTTTGCATATTTTAGGGCATTAAGAGATATTTCAACAGGATTGTTGTTTCCTTCTTCGGCATAAACTTCAACACCAATTTGCTCACCAACAACTTTTAACTGATTTATTGCAGCAGGACGATACACATCACAACCAACTAATAAAACTTGTTTTGTTTTTTTAGTTTTTAAATAATTTGCAAGTTTTCCTGAAAAAGTAGTTTTACCCGAACCTTGTAAACCGGACATTAAAATAACAGTTGGAGCTCCTGAAAGGTTTAGCCCTACAGTTTCACCTCCCATTAAATTGGTAAGTTCGTCTTTTACAATTTTTACCATTAGTTGTCCGGGATTTAACGTAGTTAATACGTCTTGTCCTAAAGCTTTTTGCTTCACAGTATCTGTAAAGGTTTTGGCTATTTTAAAGTTAACATCGGCATTTAAAAGAGCTCTTCGAACTTCTTTTAGCGTTTCGGCAACGTTTACTTCGGTAATTTTTCCGTGTCCTTTCAGTACGTGAAAGGCTTTATCTAATTTATCACTTAAATTATTAAACATAGGTTCTCACTTCGTTTTTAGAGGCACAAAGATAATAAAAAGTACCTAATTGTTTTCTTGTTATTTGGAATGATTTTTTAATAAAAAAATAACCTTATGTAGCTTAGATTACGGAAACGTTATAGTAATTGGGGTTACAAAATACTAAAAAAAAATGAGTAACATTTGCCTAAAATTTAATATAAAGTAATGGAGAAAATAATAATTGTAGGTGGTTTATCTGCCGGTCCATCAGCAGCAGCAAAAGCAAGAAGAGAGAATGAAAATGCGGAAATTATACTATTTGAAAAAGGTGAAAATATAAGTTATGCAACTTGTGGTATGCCTTATGCTTTTTCAGGTGTAATTGAAAATAGAAGTAATTTAATTGTTGTTGATGCAGAATTAATGAAGAATAGATTTAATATTGATGTTAAGTTAAATGAAGAAATTATAAATATTGATACCGAAAATAAAATAGTTTATTCAACCAAAGGAGATTATGGGTACGATAAATTGGTTTTTGCTACCGGAGCAAAGTCGATTGTTCCGCCAATTAAAAACATCAATTTTGCTACAAACTGGTCTACTTGTAGGTCTATGGTTGATTTTGATAAAATTACGAAAGAAGGTTTAGCTAGCGAATCAAAACATATTACTGTAATTGGAGCCGGTTTAATTGGTATTGAAGTTGCTGAAAATTTACGCGAAGCAGGTAAAGAAGTAACTTTAATTGAAGGTGCCAATCAAATTTTAACAATGTGGCAGCCTAAATTTGGAAATTTTGCCGAAACAGTTTTAAAAAATGAAGGAATTAAAGTTTTAACATCAAGTATAGTTAGTGAATTTGAAATTGATGGAAACGGAAAAATTAAAGGAGTTGTACTTGAAAGTAAAAAAACAATTAAAACCGATTTTGTAATACTTAGTGTTGGTATTAAACCAAATACCGAATTATTGCTTAGAAAAGGAGCAAAACATATTTCTAACGGCGCTTTAATTGTGAATGAAAGAATGGAAACATCAATTAAAGATGTATATGCCGCAGGTGATAATGTTTCAATTAAAAATTTACAAACCAATGAGTACGATTATTTTCCTTTAGGAACACATTCTAACAAAGCAGGTAGAGCAGCAGGAGCAAATGCTGTTGGTAAAAATATTGAATTTAAAGGAGCATATAAAACTGCCATTATTAAAGTTTTTGATTATACGTTAGCTCGTACAGGTTTAAATCCTAAAGCTTTAAACGAAACAAATATTCCATATAAAACAGTTTTAAGTGTTGCGGGTTCAACTCCGGGTTATTATCCTGGACAAAAAGATTTGATTACGGAGATTTATTATAATCCTGAAACCGGAGAAATTTATGGAGCAGAATTATTTGGTGAAGTTGGTGTAGATAAACGTGTTGATGTATTGAGTACAGCCATTTATGCGAAACTTAAAATTACCGATTTGTCTCAGTTAGACTTAGCCTATGCGCCACCTTTTTCACCGGCAAAAGATCCTGTAGTTGTTAGTAGTTTTGTTGCTGAAAATATTTTAGAAAATAAAGCCACTCAAATTTCGGTAGAAGAATTAGATGCGTTTATGGAAAAGAATAATGCCGAAGATTACCTTTTAATTGATTCTCGAACTGTAAATGAATATGAAAATGGAACGTTGAGAAATGCGGTAAATCTTCCTTTAAATGAAATTAGAAACCATATCGATTTTATTAAAAATCAAAATAAACCGGTAGTTATTTTTTGTCAGAGAGGGTTACGAGGTTATATTGCAGAACTTATTTTGAGGCATAATGGAATTGAAAATGTTGTAAATGTTGCCGGAGGTTACAAGTTATGGACAATGTATGGAGGTGAAGTTGTAGAACCTGAAGCAGTATTTGTTTAGGTTGAAAAAGGCTGTTTAGAAGTTACAATTTGTTAAACTAAATTAAAGGGTTTTTTAGATTCTGAAAACAAGTCTGCCTGTTGGCAGACAGGTTCAGGATGACAGATTATTTTTAAACAGCTTTTTTTATTAGCATTTTTTATATTGTTCGTGCATTTTAATATTGTTTTCCAAATTAAAAATAACCTGTTTTAAGCGTTTTAATTTAGTTTCTTCCCTTTTAGCTTCATTAATATGTCTTGCATACTCTTTTCGGTAAGTATATGCCATATTTTCAAAATTGGCTTTTGCAATTCTATTATTTTTTAAGGCATTTTGAAGTAATTCAGGAATTTCAATTTCTTTTTTAATTGATGTTTTAGTAGGTTTATTTTCTATAGAAAAGGCTTCATTAAAATATTCAACTAATTGATTTTCCTTTATTTCTGAAATATTATTAAATTTAATTACTCTGGTAAATTGTGCACTGCAATCATCTGAAAAAAGTTGGTGTTTATCACTCATTTCAGCACCTTTGAAAAAGGTTAAAGATACATGGTTTTTGAATGCTGCAAATCCACAAACTTTATCCGAATTGCAAAAAATTGGAATTTTCCATTTCCAATCTTCAATTACATTAGTATTGGATTGATGAATTAAAGTTCTTATTCTTTCACAAATTTCTTTTGAAAAAGAAGGTAAATTATCAATATAGTAATCAATTAAAGCTGAAGCATTTTCAGTAACTTTCATGTATATTTTATTCTTTTACAAATTTTATAGAAGTTGTATTAACACAATAGCGTTTGCCTGTTGTTTCAACAGGTCCATCATCAAAAACATGACCTAAATGTCCGTCACAAGCAGCACAAATAATTTCAGTTCTAACCATTCCGTGGCTTTTGTCCAAAACATATTTAACAGTTCCCGGAATTGCATCATCAAAAGAAGGCCAACCGCAATGTGATTCAAATTTACTTCCCGATTTGAATAATTGTGTACCGCAAGCGGCACACAAATATGTTCCTTTTTCAAAATGATTGGTATAACCACCTTCACCTGGTGCATCAGTTCCTTTTTGTCTTAAAATATAATATTGTTGAGGAGTTAAAACCTCTTTCCATTCTTCCTCAGTTTTAGTTATTTTTTTATCCATAGGTTTTTTAGTTTTTTCTTGAGAACAGCCACTAAATGTTACTGTTATTGATAAGATGAATATTAAAAATAATTTTTTCATTTTAATCGTTTCTTTTAATAAATTCAATTATTCGATTGATAACTTCATTATCTTTTAAAATACGTCTGTGCCCCAAACCGTTAGTAATTAAAATTTCACCTTTTTCTAAATATTGGCGGATATTATGCGCACAGCTTACAGGTACATCTCTATCTTCAGTATCGTGAATAACTAAAGTTGGTGTTTTTACATCTTTAGCAGCAACACTTGCAGAGTAATTATCAATATCTTCATTCAATTTTTTAAAGTAATATTTTTTCATCAATAAAACCATTTTTGGTTTCAACTTTAACTTTTTAATAAATTCAGAAATAATATCGGTTATAATATCACCGGCACCAACAACAACAGCTTTTTTAACTTTTAAACCTTGTTTTATACTGTTTAAAACAGTCATACCACCTAACGAATGCCCAATGGTAACTTCAAAAGGACCATATTTTTGTTCAAGGACTTTTGAAACTTCAACAAATTCATTCATCATAGTTGTTTTTCCCGGAGATTTTCCGTGTGCAGGGGCATCAAAGCTAATGGTCATATAACCATTTTCTAATAATTTATCGGCAATTTTATAGAGTTGCGTTCCTCTGCCGGACCATCCATGTATCAATAAAACTTTTTTTGCAGAATATCCATAAATATAAACCACAACATTTTTATTGATAGAAGGAATATGCACTGTTTCTGTTTTTGCACTTTTAGCCATCATTTTTTCTCTTTCAGGAGTTTTAAATCTAAAAGGAGTTTTAAATAGTAAAGCTGCATATTTTGTAGCTAGTGTAGGAGATATAAATTGAAGAAATTTTCCAATAAAAATAATATAGCTGGGTATTTTAGGAATATTATTTGATGGTTTTATATTGTTTGCTTTAGGTGTATTCATCTATTTATTAATTTTGTCAGTAAATATAGAATTTGTATTTTTATAAAAATGTAATTAATAAAAAAAACTGAAAATGAAAAAAATTATTTCTTTAGTTGTGGTATTGCTATTTCTGGTGAGTTGTAGTACAGTGCCAATAACAGGAAGACAACGCTTTAACATGGTAAGTGATGCTGAAGTTTTACCTACAAGTTTTGCCCAGTACGAAGGGTTTTTAAAAGAAAATAAGTTGTCTTCTGATGCTAAAATGACAAAAGAAGTGCAAGATGTAGGTTTAAGGATTTCTAAAGCAGTAGATCAATTTATGAGAGCTAACAATATGGTTGCTGAAGCAAATAGTTATAGATGGGAATTTAATTTGATTGAAGATGAAACTGTAAATGCTTGGTGTATGCCTGGTGGTAAAGTTGTTTTTTATACAGGAATTTTACCTATTTGTCAAAATACTGATGGTATAGCAGCGGTTATGGGACATGAAGTTGCGCATGCTTTTGCAAAACACGGGCAAGAACGTATGTCAAGCTCCTATCTTCAACAAATTGGAGGTGCAGTTGTAGCTGCCGGAACTGCAAATAAAACTGCACAAAGTAAAGAATTGTGGAATATGGCTTATGGTATTGGTTCTCAATTAGGAATGTTGTCGTACAGTAGAACACATGAAACTGAAGCTGATAAATTAGGAATGGTTTTTATGATTATGGCAGGGTACAAACCTGAAGAAGCTGTAAACGTATGGATTAGAATGAGCCAAAGAGCAGATGCTTCGCAAGCTCCACCGGAATTTTTAAGTACACACCCATCAAACCAAACACGTATTAAAGATTTGAAAGATTATTTACCAACTGCAAAAGCATTGGCTAAAAAATACAGTATGCAATAGTTTTTTAAGCTACTAAAAATTAAATTGATAAAAAATAGTATATTGAACCGTTCTAATTTAGAACGGTTTTTTCATTTTAAATTATGTTAAAAAAAGGAGATAAGAAATTAATCAATGCCTGGGCATTTTACGATTGGGCAAACTCTGTTTATTCATTAGTTATCAGTACAGCGGTTTTTCCAATTTATTATAGTAGTTTAACAGAATCGTTTGCCAATATTGAAGGAAAAATACACTTTTTAGGAACAGATTGGACCCCAACAACTTTATATAACTACACCTTAGCTTTATCTTTTTTAATTGTAGCTTTTATTTCTCCTGTACTCTCCGGTATTGCAGATTATACAGGTAATAAATTGAAATTTTTAAAGGCTTTTTGCTATTTAGGTTCTTTATCAGTAATGAGTTTATTCTTTTTTAAAGGAGAATCAACACTATGGATAGGTTTATTGTTTACTATTTTAGCAAGTATTGGTTTTTGGGGAAGTATTGTGTTTTACAATGCTTATTTACCTGAAGTAGCTTACCCTGAACAACAAGACGATGTAAGTGCTAAAGGCTTTATGTTTGGTTACACTGGCTCAATTTTTTTATTGCTTTTTAGTTTGGTAATGATTAATAAGCCAGATTTATTTGGATTGCCTAACGCAGCATTTGCTTCTCGTTTAACATTTTTACTTGTGGGTATTTGGTGGATTGGTTTTGCTCAAATAACCTACAGTAGATTACCTAACAACGTTTTTAACAAAAAACCTGCTGAAGATTACATTTGGAAAGGTTTGCACGAGTTAAAAAAGGTAGCAATTGAAATTAAAACGCAACCAATTTTAAAGTTTTTTTTAGCCGCGTTTTTTATGTTTAGTGTTGGGGTACAAACTATTATTTTAATGGCAGGTATTTTTGGAAGTCAAGAGTTGGGTTTGTTAACAATAGATCTGATTATTGTGATTTTACTTGTGCAAATTGTTGCTATTTTAGGTGCATTTTTATTTTCGAGACTTTCTGATAAAATAGGAAATCTTTCCACTTTAAAAATTACGATAGCAATATGGATGGGTGTATGTTTACTTGCTTTTTTCTTAGATAAATCTCAAGAGTATGTTAAGTTTTATTTTTATATTTTAGGAGGTTTAATAGGTTTGGTGATGGGAGCAATTCAGTCACTTTCAAGATCAACTTACTCTAAATTATTACCTGACACACAAGATCATGCTACGTATTTTAGTTTTTATGATGTAACGGAAAAAATAGCTATTGTTTTTGGAATGCTGGTTTTTGGATTTTTAATTTCAGTTACCGGATCTATGCAATGGAGTGTGTTGTTTTTGGCATTTTTCTTTTTATTATCCTTTGTTTTATTGAACTTTGTTAGAAAAACAAAATATGTCCAATAAATTTGATTTCATTGTTGTTGGAGCCGGTATAGTTGGTTTGGCAACAGCTTATAAATTACAATTAAAATATCCTGATAAATCCATTGCAATTTTAGAAAAAGAGAAAAAAGTTGGTTCTCATCAAACGGGGCGTAATTCAGGCGTAATTCATTCAGGAATTTACTATAAACCGGGTTCATACAAAGCTAAAAATTGTAAAAATGGAAGAGAACAATTAGTGAAGTTTGCCAAAGAAAACAATATAAAGCACGATGTATGCGGAAAAATTATTGTTGCTACAAAAGAAGCTGAGTTGCCAATTTTAGAAGAAATTTACAATCGAGGAATTCAAAATGATACCGAAGGAATTTCATATTTGAATTCAGAAGAAATAAAACAAAAAGAACCATATATAGAAGGTTTAAAAGCAGTTTGGGTGCCAACGGCAGGAATTATAGATTATGTTGAAGTATCTAAAGCTTTTGTTAACCATATTGTTGCAATAAATGCTGAAAGTAAATTAATAACTTCTTGTACCGTTCAAAATATTGAATCTAAAAATATGTACACAATACTTAAAACAAGTAAAGGAGATTTTACCTCTTCTAAAACTATATTTTGTACAGGTTTACAATCGGATAGAAATGCCGAGAAAGATGATTTAAAGTTAGACATGCAAATTGTTGGTTTTAGAGGCGATTATTTTGAATTAAAGCCAGAAGTTAAACATAAAATTAATAACTTGATATATCCGGTTCCTGACCCAAAATTTCCATTTTTAGGTGTGCATTTTACCAGAATGATTGGTGGCGAAGTAGAGTGTGGACCAAATGCTGTTTTTACTTTTGACAGAGAAGGCTATAAACGTACAAGTTTTAATATGAAAGATACCTCTGAAGCACTAAAGTTTAAAGGAACTTGGAAATTATTTAGAAAACATTGGCGTAAAGGAATTGATGAATACAAAAGAGCATTTTCTAAACGCTTATTTGTTAAAGAATTACAAAAAATGATGCCTTCAATAACTGAGAATGATGTACAACCATCGAGAGCAGGAGTGAGGGCACAAGCAATTGATTATGATGGAGATATGGTTGATGATTTTAAAATAATTAAAAATAATGGTAATATTCATGTATTAAATGCACCATCACCTGCAGCTACATCGTGTTTAGCTATTGCAGATGAAATTGTTAATGTTGTTTTAAATTAAATAGTATGAAATTTTTTCAAAAAGAGATTCAGTTAAACCCTTTTCGGAGAGGTTTTCATTTAATTACAAATGAAATAATTATCAGTTTTCCTGAAATTAAAAATATTTCAATAGGGCAATTACACGTTTTTATAAAACATACATCGGCAGGTTTAACCATAAATGAAAATGCTGATCCTACGGTTTTAAATGATTTTGAAACTCATTTCAATAAAATGGTTCCAGAAAATATGCCTTATTACCAACACACGTTTGAAGGACCTGATGATATGCCTGCACATATAAAATCTTCTTTGTTAGGAAGTTCAGTCCAAATTCCAATTACAAACGGAAAACCAAATTTAGGTATTTGGCAAGGAATTTATTTATGTGAACACAGAGACCACGGAGGTCAAAGAAAATTAGTGTTAACTGCTTTTGGAAGTTAAACTTCAATATAAATTAAAAAGATAAAAGTCTCAAAACCATCATTTCCCTTAATGGTTTTGAGACTTACTGTTTATGAATAATTACGTGTAAATTCTTGTACTGCTTTTGTTAAGTTAGATTTAGCTTCTTGCGATAATCCAATTTCAAAATCCCATTTATAACCTTGTATTTTAACAATATACGATTTTGGATTTTTATGATAAATGGTTTCACAAAGATTTAAAATTTGATTTGGAGGTACTTCATGAGTTGAAAATGCAACCTGTTCTGAAGGATAAATTCGTTCAATTTCATAACCATCTTCCAAGTCAGTTTTACAGGCATCAACAAAAATTACTGTATTGTAATTTGAAACTAATTCAGCATCTTCAACCATTAATTGATATTTGTAAAGTAAGTTTTCTGTATTAAAGCCTTCATCTTTCAATATATCTAAAAAATACCAGCCAAGTCCGTCATCTTTACGGGTATTGTTTCCAATACCAATAATAAGTTTATTATCTAATTTTTTCATCAATTATTTTTCCGTTACTATCTTCTAATTGAACAATTAAAGGCATTTCTCCTAAGGCATGTGTTGCACAACTTAAGCAAGGATCATAAGCTCTAATTGCTATTTCAATTTGATTTAACATTGGTTCGGTTATTTCAGGTTTTTCACTTAACACACTGTTTGCAATTTCACGCACACCACGGTTCATAGCTTCATTATTATGTGTTGTTGAGACTATTAAGTTACATTTTGTGATTAAACCTTTATCATCTGTATGATATTCATGTATTAAAGTTCCTCTTGGTGCTTCAATAATACCTATACCTTTATTTCTAGGAGAGCCTTTTCTAACCAAATCACTACCTAAAATGTCCTTATCAAATAATAATTCTTTTATAGTTTCGGCACAATGCAACATTTCAATTAATCTTGCCCAATGTGTGTGCATGGTCATATTATTTGGTTTGTTTTGTGTATAGGCTTTAAAAATAAGTCGCTCAGTTTCAGCCAAAGGTGTATTTATGTAAGTACAAGTATTTAAGCGTGCTAACGGCCCAACTCGGTTCCAACCTTTTTCTCTACCGTATTTGGTCATGTATGGAAATTTTAAATAAGACCAAGGTTCAACGGCTTCTTTAAAATGATAACGATATTCAATATCATCAATATTTAATAATTCATTTCCTTCAGAATCTATTGATTTTAAGCGACCATCATATAGTTCCATTGCTCCGGACCCTTTGTGAATTAAACTTAAATGATTGGATGGATATGCAGCAAAATTATCAATCCATTCAGCATTTTGAGTGTGATATGCTTTTATAAAGTCGATTATTTCTTTCGACCATTCAATCATGGTATCAATATTTGGAATTTGTTTACCATCAATAAAATATTCACGTTCATCAACAGTAAAAGTTTTGTGAACACCTCCAGGAACGGCTAATATTCCATGAATTTTTTTACCGGCCAATGCTTTTATTATTTCTTGACCGAATTTTCGCATTAAAATCCCTTTTTTGGCAAGTTCAGGGTTCTCAGTTGCTACTGCAACAATATTTCTTTTTTCAGCAGGAGCATCAATTCCGAATAGCAAATCTGGAGAAGCTAAATAAAAAAAGTGCAACGCATGAGATTGAAAAACTTGTCCGTAATGTAATAATTTACGAAGATTTGTGGCAGTAGGTGTTAAGTTTTCAGGATCAATCCCAACCAATTGATCAATAGCCTTAGCAGCTGCTAAATGATGGCTTACAGGACAAATGCCACACAATCTTTGCACTAAAACAGGCGCTTCCCAATAAGGATGTCCTTGTATAAATTTTTCGAAACCTCTAAATTCAACTATATGCATAAAGGCATCAGTAACTTTACCGTTATTATCTAACTTTATAGTTACTTTACCGTGTCCTTCAACGCGTGTAACAGGTTCTATTACTATTTTTCTTTTATCCATGTTTAAATTTTTTATCAGTTAGTCATATTTGAATTCAGGATAAGCAATTGAGTATTCTTCTTCAAATAAAATACTTTTAACAACATTCCATATATGGTTTGCATTAGGAGGACATCCCGGAATGTGATAGTCAATTGCTACTATTTCACGATTAGGATATACTTTGTTTAGAATTTTAGGAATGTCTTCGTGATTTGGTATAATAGTTTCGTTTTCTTCACTTGTAATTGAATTTAAGTAAGTTTCTTTTAAACATTCTTCTAACGGAACTGTATTTCTTATTGCCGGTACACCTCCCCAAATTGCACATTCTCCAACCGATACTAAAACATCACAATTTTTACGGAACTCACGTAGAACTTCAATGTTATCGGTATTACAACAACCCCCTTCAATAAGTCCAATATCACAGCGTTGAGTAAATTTTTTAATATCTGTAATGGGTGATTTATTAAATTCTACAAGTTCTATCAAATCTAATATGCCTAAATCAATATCTAACAGAGACATATGGCAACCAAAACAACCTGCTAAAGATGTAGTTGCTATACGTTTTTTCTTATTGGTTGTTTTGTATTTTTTTACTTCATTTAAACGTATCATTTTTCCTTTTGGACCTAAATCAAATTGTCTGTCTCCAAATGGTTTGCTGAATGATTTTCCTTTAACTAATATGGAACCGGTTGGGCAAATATGCATAGCTTGTTCAGCTTGGGCATCAGAAAGTTTAGCTTCTTGTTCATAATCTATAGAAACTTTTGTTTCATTTCCCTTATTTGTAAAGTTGAATACTTTATAACCATCTGTAGTTATTACTTCTTCAATACAGCGTTTGCATTTTATACAACGGTTTTGATTTACAACTATACGTTCGGGCCTAGCGTCAACAATTCTATCTACAAATAAATGTGGAAAACGTGTAAATCGCATACCCATTTCGTACCCTAATTTTTGCATTTTACAGTCGCCACTTTTTTCGCAAGACGGACAAAAATGATTTCCTTCAACAAACATCATTTCTAAAATTGCTTTTCGGGCATCTAATAATTCGGGTGTATTAACTTCAATATCCATTCCTTCTTCAACATCAATAGTGCAACCGGCTAAAGTACGTCCGTTAACTTTTACGGTACAAACCCTGCAACTTCCAATAGGATTTAAATGTTTAAAATGACATAGTGTGGGAATAAATATTCCGTTTTGTCTGGCAGCTTCAATTAAATTTTCACCTTTTACCGAAGTACACTCTCTTCCGTCTATAGTAAATGATATATTTTTCATTTTAATTATTTTTAAAACTACAATTTGTAATTACTTAATGTTGCGTGTTTTTAATCACTTCGTCATAATCATAAGTGGCACTTTCCATATCAAATTCAACATTTAAATTTTTATTCACTTCAACAGTTTTAAGGCTGAAATAATCTTGAAATTTATCAAGAGCCATAATAAAAGTATTTGTTGAAAATTGCCCAAGACCGCATCTGCTGGTTAATTTTATAATATTTCCCCAATTTTTTACTTCATCAATATCTACTTGAGAACATAATCCTCTTTCAAATTTTCTAATTTTTTCATACAAAATTTGGTTCCCGGCACGGCATGGTGTACATGCTCCGCATGATTCAGTTTTAAAAAACTGAATAAAGTTTCTAAGAATTTTAAAAACACCTCTACTTTTATTGAAAACCATAATTGAACCTCCACAAAGCAAGTCTTCTTTACAAATTTTCCTTTCAAATTCTTTATTGTTGATGCATTCGCCTGAAGGTCCGCTTATTTGGATAAAATAAGGAGATGTTGCTTGGCATAAGTCTAATATTTCTTGAACTGTTATTCCCCATTCAACTTCATATATTCCGGGTTTTGCCACATCGCCTGAAATACTTAAAATTTTAGTTCCTTTGCTTTTTTCTGTACCAAGATTAGTGAAGAAATCAGTACCTAATTCTATAATTCTTGCAGCTTTTGCAAAAGTTTCAACATTGTTTACTATTGTTGAGTATCCTAAATAACCATATTCTGTTGGGAAATATTTTCGAACTCTAGGTTCTCCACGTTTTCCTTCTAATGATTCTATTAAAGCAGTTTCAGCTCCACATACATAAGCGCCTGCACCTAGTACAACCCTAATGCTAAAATTGAAATTGTTTATACCAAATATGTTTTCGCCTAAAAAACCTTTTTCTTCAAATTCTTTAAGTGTATCTTCTAATTTTTTAAGAAGATATTTATACTCAGCTCTTAAATAAATATATCCTTTTTCAGCTCCGGTAACATAGGCGGCAATTATCATACCTTCAATAACCAAGCCCGGTAAGTTACGGAGTAAAGACTTATCTTTAAAAGTTCCGGGTTCGCCTTCATCAGCATTACAAATAACTATTTTTTGTTCTGAATTGCTATTTTTACAATATTCCCATTTTGTAGCCGTAGGGAAAAAAGCACCACCATGACCGTCGAGTTTAGAAAGACTAATTTTTTCTAAAATTTCATCGGCAGAATTATTTTTAAGGACTTTTAATGAATTACCTATTGTATAATTTCTAAAAAATACAGTTTTGCTGTATTCAGGCGTATATTGAATTTTACTGACAGGATTATTAGCTATTTCTTCAGGATACACACCGCTTTTTAATTGATTGATAATCGTTTTTACTTTTTCGGGTGTTAAATCTGTAAAAGGATGAAAATTAATAAGTGCAGCCGGTTCAAAATCACTTAACCCTATACACGAAGTTTCAAAAAGAGTAAAAAGCGGATTTTTATCGTAAACTCCAAAGGTGCAACCTGTTTCTTTTTCAAAAGCAGCTTTAACTTCTCTAAAACCTTTATATTCGGATATAATACTGTTATTTAAGTAAATAATATACTTACCGGTAGGTTTTAGGTGGAAGAAGTGGTAAAAAGAAACAACACTTTCAATCTCAATTTTTGAAACATTTAATTTTTGAGAAATTTCGGTTATAGAATGGTCGGGTATATAGCCATAATTATTTTGAATTTCCCAAAGATGAGGTAATAATCTGGACCTTTTCATTATAAAAAAAGTTTAGTAATATTTATTACATAAATTTACGATATAACTTATTGATAACCAATATAAATAAGTCATCTTTTCAGAATTATATTTAAACTATTTTATTTTTTGTTATTTGAATTATAGTTAAGAAAAATCATAAAAGATTAATTTAAATTTAATAAAATGATTTTTTCTCTCTAAATGATTAAACATTCGTTAATTAATTTCCATCCTTTTTCCCACTTTTATTTTAAAAATTTGGATTTCGTAGGACAAAATTTTAAAACAAGTAATTTCTTAAATGAAAATAAACTTATTAACAATTTAAATTTTAAATCTGATGTTTTAAATAAAAAAGAATTATTCTAAATATGTTTAAATTATATGAATATTAGGGAGTAACTTCTCTTTTAGTGTTAATTTTTTAAGAAAAAAATAATAAATTTTGCTTAAACTGTTAATAATTACAATTTATAAAATAAGACTGATTAGTATTATTTAAAGTATTTTAGCGGCTTTAATTTTAAACCCTAAACATGAAGCAGCTATTTACTTTATTCACAATTTTTACTTTTTTTACAGTAGGAGCACAAAACTTTCAATTGCACAGAGATTTTGAAAGAGATCATTTTACTACCACATTTGAACTTTTTAAAGTTGATAAATATGGTAATACATTTACGTTTATAGATTTTGATTACGATGCAAAATCAGGAATTAATCAAGGTTATTATGAAATAGCTCGTGTATTAAAAACAGAAAAAATGCCTGTTGGTTTGCATGTTGAATACAATGGCGGCTTAGGTACTTTTGATACAGATTCCGGACAAGGAGGTTACACCATTAATGATGCCTGGATTTTTGGGATTAATTATGCTAAAGGAACTGCAGTTTGGGGATTTTCATCCTACGCAGGATATAAAGCAATAAACGATGCCGGCGAAGGAAATTTTCAAATTACAGGAACATGGTATGTTAACTTGTTTAAAGATAAATTAACATTTACCGGATTTGCGGATTTATGGACAGAAAATGGTTTGTCTGATAAAACAGTTTTTTTATCTGAGCCACAACTTTGGTATCATCTAAATAAAAGTTTTTCAGTAGGAGGTGAGGTAGAGCTTTCAAATAATTTTGCTGGAGATTATGAGTTTAAAGTAAGGCCTACATTGGCTGTAAAATGGAATATTTAATTAAAAAATAGATACTATGTTAGATACGTTTTTTAAAATTTCAGAAAATAAATCAACCTTAAAAACGGAAATTATTGCCGGAATAACAACTTTTATGACTATGGTTTACATTTTAGCAGTAAACCCAAGTATTTTAAGTGTTACCGGTATGGATAAAGATGCTGTTTTTACAGCAACAGCACTTTCCGCTGTAATAGCAACGTTGGTAATGGCTTTGGTGACAAAATTACCATTTGCTTTAGCTCCGGGTATGGGTTTAAATGCCTTTTTTGCATTTACAGTAGTATTGGGTATGGGTTATTCTTGGCAATTTGCTTTAACCGCTGTTTTTTTAGAAGGAATTATATTTATTATTTTAACAGCGTTTAATGTGCGTGAATTAATTGTAAATTCCATACCTCTCAATTTAAAACACGCTGTATCTGTTGGTATTGGTTTGTTTATAGCATTTATTGGCTTAAAAAGCACAGGTTTAGTAGTAGATAACCAAGCAACTTTAGTGAGTTTGGGAAGTATGAAAAATCCTAGTGTTTTAGTTGGTTTGACAGGTGTTATAATTACAGGGTTGTTATTATCAAAAAAAGTAAAAGGCGCTTTATTAATAGGAATTTTAGCATCTACTGTATTAGGTCTTTTTGTAGGTGTAACCCATATTCCTGAAAGTTTTAAATTGATTAGTTTACCACCATCAATTGAACCTATATTTTTTAAGTTCGACTTTTCTCAAGTATTTAGTTTAGATATGCTAATAGTATTATTTACATTTTTATTTGTTGATATGTTTGATACTGTTGGAACATTGGTAGGTGTTTCATCAAAATCAGGAATGTTAGATGAAAAAGGAAATGTGCCACGTGTAAAACAAGCACTTTTTGCAGATTCTATTGGTACCTTTGTAGGAGCAATTTTAGGAACATCTACCGTTACAACGTATGTTGAAAGCGCAGCTGGTGTTGCTGAAGGTGGAAAAACCGGAATGACAGCTTTAACTGTTGCGGGTATGTTTGCCTTATCATTGTTTTTAGCTCCGGTTTTTATGATTATACCTGCTGAAGCTACAGCTTCGGCATTAATAATTGTTGGTTTAATGATGATTACACCAATTGTTAAAATAAATCTAACGGATTATACCGAAGCAATTCCAGCATTTTTTACTATTATAATGATGCCTTTAACGTATAGTATTGCTGAAGGAATCGTTTTTGGAATGTTATCGTATGTGATTTTAAAAATGCTTACAGGAAAGTTTAAAGAAGTAACTCCGGTAATGTATATCATTGCAATTTTATTTATCATTAAATTTTACGTGTAAATAATTAATAAAGAAGGAGGTCTAAAATTTTGTTTTAGACCTCCACTTTTTATAACTATTTTGAAATTTTAATAAAATATTATTGATTAGATTTATTAGGCAAAATTAAATTTAAAATTACTCCAACTATTGAAGCCAATCCAATACCCGCTAAAGAAAAATTACCTTGGCTTATTTGAGCACCTCCAATACCAACAGTTAAAATAACAGATACAATAACCTGGTTTCTGGTTTTTGTGAAATTGGTTTTCGCATCAATCAAAGTTTTAATACCAATACTGGCAATCATACCAAAAAGAAGTAGCATAATACCACCTAAAACAGCTTGAGGAATGGTTTTTAGAAGAGCACTTATTTTACCAATTAACGAAAAAATAATGGCAGTTACTGCTGCAATTCGCAATACTCTAGGGTCTGTTATTTTAGTTAAAGCGATGGCTCCGGTCACTTCAGAATAGGTTGTGTTTGGCGGTCCACCAAAAAAACCTGCAAAAGCAGTTGCAATACCATCACCAAGTAAAGTTCTGTGCAAACCGGGATCTTTAACAAATTTTTTATTAGCTACACCACCAATGGCATACATATCTCCAACGTGTTCAATAATTGGAGCAACAGCAACAGGAATCATATAAATAATAGCTCCCCAATTAAATTCAGGTTTTACAAATTGTGGCAAAGCAAACCAAGAAGCTTCAGAAACACTTGTAAAATCAATTAATCCTGTAAAAATTGAAAGGATATACCCTACAATAATTCCTATAAAAATTGGAATCAGTTTTATAAGTCCTTTGGTATAAATTACAACAATAATAGCTGTTATCAATGCTGCTAAAGCTATTATCCAATTTGTTTTTGCCATATCTACACCAACAGTTGCCAATGATAATCCAATAATCATAATTACAGGACCAACTACCACCGGAGGAAATATTTTTTCAATAATTTTTAAACCCCACAGTTTAATTATTGCTGAAACGAGTCCGTAAACCAAACCTACTGCAATTATACCTGATAATGTACCGGCGTAACCATAAAGTTTGGTTGCTGCTATAATAGGAGCTATAAAAGCAAAACTACTGCCTAAAAAAACAGGAACTTTGCCTTTGGTTATTAAATGAAAGATGAGTGTACCAACACCGGCGGTAAATAAGGCTACAGCAGGGTCAATATCTATTAAAAGAGGTACTAAAACGGTTGCTCCAAAAGCAACAAATAAAAATTGAATGCCTACAATGAGGCGTCTTTTTAAATCTAATTGATTGGTTGAGTTTTGGTTTGGTTGAGGTGTCATAAATTAGGGTTAGTTTTTTGTAGGCATAAAAATAAGGTATAAAATAAAACAACCTAAAGTTTTAGCTTTAGATTGTTTTAAAATATGGATATTTAGAATAATTCTTAATTTAAATTTTGAAAGTTACTCCAACTATAAAATTTCTACCTATATTTTCAATTCCATCAGCTTTTAAGCGCGATAAATGTGAAATATACGATTTATCAAATAAGTTGTTTACATTTAAATTGATGTCAAAATTCATTTTTGATAATTTTACTTCACCTCCAATACCTAAATTTACTAAGTTATAACTAGTAGTTGGTGTTTCAAACTCACTTACTTTATTTTGTTTAAAATAATTTTCTAAGTTAACAGAAACAAAACCGTTTTTAAGCCAATTGTTTATATCAAATTCGGTTCTCAAGGTATTTGTAAGTTTGTGAGCCGGAATTAACGGTAAATAATCACCATTATCTTTTTCTCCAATAACAAGTTCAAAAGCACTTTGTAGGTGTAACCAATCTAATGGGTGCGGATGTATATGTATTCCAAATTCTCCACCATACAGTTTAGCATCATCTTGTATATATTGGTAAACAGGATTTTCATCTTCAATTTCACCGGTAGGAGAAATAAAAATATAGTTGTTAATATAATTGTAAAAACCATTGGCAAAAATTTCAAAATGTTTGGTATTGTACTCTAAAGTTATATCAGTTTGTAAATTTTGTTCGCTGTCTAATTGGTTATTTCCTAATTCAAACCTGTTTGAACCATGATGTACTCCGTTTGATGTTAGTTCTGCCAAATTAGGAGCTTTAAAACCCGATGCTACATTTATACGAGTTGTTATTTTGTTAAAAAGAACTGTTTTATAGCCTAATGATGCAGTAAAATTCTCAAAAGATTTATCTATAGCTTCAAAAACATGTTCTTCATCTTCATGAGCAACAATATGTTCTTCAGTATTAATTTTTCGAGTATCAAAGCGTAAACCTCCTTGTATGGTATTATCATTCCAAGTATAAGAGCCTGTTAAAAACACACCAAAATCATCAATTTTAGCATCAGGAATTAAAATTTCCTCTCCAAAATTTTCATTTTTTTGATGTAAACCTTGAATTCCAATAATAGTTTCAACATTATTGAACTTTGGTAAATGCCACTTTGCATCGTAACTGAAAGTATTTAATTCTAAATTTAAAGCCGGTTCTATGTGCTCTAATTCATGATCGTGTTCTTCTTCATGATCTTCTTCTCCTTCATGGTGGTGATGTTCCTCCTCAAATTCTTTTCTTTCATTAAGAGTATAACCAAATGTGGTAACAATTTTTGAATTTGGTAAAAATAAAATAGTATTTAAACTAACCATTTTAGTATTTAGATCTTGATAAGGAAGCATTGGTGTTTTATTAGTGCTTTGTAATCCAATTTCTTCAGGAATGCCAACTTTTGTATTGTTAAAATTGAATCGTAAAGTACTTGATAATAAACTATTGTGAAAACCGATGGCTGAATTAAAAATAGTTTCTTTAAAACGGGTATTGGTAACTCTTTCATCATTTCCGGTTTTGTAATCGCTATGTTCATTACGTGTTCCGTTAGCTAAAAATCTCCATGAATTGTAAGATTGTTTAACTCCTATGCTTGAACTTGTACCTTCTGTATTTGAAAAATATTTTTGATTGATATTAAAATTGAAGGAATTATCATCGGCAAATTTAACAGGATTAAAATATAAAACGCCACCTAACGCATCAGAGCCATAGAGGAGAGAAGCAGGACCTTTTATTACTTCAACACTTTCAATGCTCGATTCATCTATACCTAAACCATGTTCATCTCCAAATTGTTGGTTTTCTAATCTAATTCCTTGTGTGTATACTAAAACTCTATTTCCTCTTAAACCTCTAATTACAGGTTTCCCTATTCCTAGCCCTGTTGATACTTGCGAAACTCCTGCAATTGAATTGATGCCATCAATAAGTGTCGCAGCTCCTCTGTTTTTTAACTGTTGAACAGTAGCTTTGTCGACTTTTATTACATTTTCTGATTGTAATTTGTTAAATGGAGTTGAAATTATTACTTCTTCCATTTTGAAAACAGATTCTATTAATGTAAAATCCAATACGATACTTTCGTTTTGTGCCGTTATCGCTTTTGACTGTGTTTCGTAACCAATAAAAGCTACAGTTATTTTTATTGGGGAATTAGGTAAATTTACAATTTCGTAATGACCATTTTCGTTGGTTGAAGTTCCTTTGTGTAATTCTTCAATGTAAACGTCAACACCCAATAAAGGCTCATTTTGTGTGTTTGTAATTGTTCCCGATATTTTATTTTGTGCCTGAGCGAATAATGTGAATCCTAAAAATAAAATTGATAAATATTTTTTCATTTAGTATAATGTTTTTATTGTTTTCTGATTTATTTATAACTCTTTTCAAACAATAAAAACAGGTGGTGCACGTGACGATTTGTATTGAAGTTTTATTGAAGTTGATTGTACTTCAATTGAATGTATTTTTTCTTCAATTCTTTCATTTTTTAAAATGATGAATTTCGAAGAGAAATCAATGGTACTATGGTCAATTTGATAGTGAAATACAGAACAATTGGTTATGTTCTTTTTTGTAGTAATTGTTAACTTTTTTGCACTTGTTGCATATTCATGTTTTTTAAGCGCATGAACAAATTGTATTGTTACAGGGAGCAATACAGTAATTACCAATAAAGTTGCAATTAAATGTTTTATATGTGTTTTTTTCTTGTTCAAATTAAAACCTATTTAATATCAAAAGGTATTTTTAATGTAGCTGTAATATTCCTTCCAATATTGTTATAATTCATTCCTTTTAATGTAGATAAATGATCGATATATATTTCATTTAACAAATTATTTACCTGTATAGAAATAGAAACTAATTGCTTAGCCCATTTTACATCTGTTCCAATACCTGAATTTAGCAAAAAATAACTGTCAGTTTCTGTTTCAAACATAGCAGGATTATCTTGTTTTGAAGCATATAATCCTCCAATTTTAAAATAAAAATTAGTTAAAGACGCTATTTTTTCTTTAGTAAATTTTATATTAAAACGAAGTTTGTTTTGAGGAATAAACGGTAAACGGCTGTCGTTATTTTGCTTACCTACAATATAAGCATAACTCAAATTTAAGTTTAACCATTCGTAAGGTTGGCAATCAGTAATAAACTCAGCGCCATATATTTTAGCATCAGTTTGAGCATATTTATATATTTTATCACCACTTTCGGTTGTTTCATTTGTTGGAGCAATAAAAATATAATCGTTTATATTATTATGGAAACCTGAAAGGTCAAGCATTAAGTTTTTTGAATGAAAATGAACACTTAGGTCAATTTCATAACTGCGTTGAGAATCCAATTCCGGGTTTCCTTGTTCGTAACGAGCACCATGCATTCCGTCTTGTGTAAGTTCAGCAATATTTGGAGTTCTGTATGCCGATGCAAAATTGGTTCTAAATAAAAAATTCTCATTCATTTGATAGGTTGCACCAATTGAAGTACTAAAATTACTATAATCTTCATCAATTGCTTCTTTATCTGCTTCAGCTTCTGTAGTAATTGATCTATAATCATATCTAATACCGGCTTGTGTTTTTAAATCATCAAAAAAAGTGTATTGTGCCAATCCAAAAACGGAAAAATCATCAACATCAGCATCAGGAATAACGTGGTTTGGAGCATCATTATTTCTATTAGTTTTATTTGCTCCTTGTATTCCTACAAGATATTCTGATTTATCTGTTGAAGGTAAATGAGTTTTTACTTCGTATGAAAAAGTGTTTAAATCCATATCTGTCATTTCAAAAAAAGGTTTAGAGTCATCTGTTTGTAATTTTCGGTTATTTAATTGATAAGCTATATTTACATCAACTTTGTAATCATTTAAAAACAGGGTATTTTTTGATGAAATTAAATGACTTGTTAAATCTTGATACCAATATTTAGGTTCTCTGCCTTTTTTGGTTACCAGAGGAATAACATCCCCAACACTCATTCCTAGTTTTGGGCGGTTATAATCATAGTAAAGATTAAAAACACCAAATGTTTTTTTTAAGCCTATATTTGTTTTTAAGCTGTATTCTTCAAAACGTGTATTGGGCACAAATTTATAGTTACCATCTTTATAATCGGCATGTGTTTTTAAGCCGCCTCTAATTCCCCAATAAAAGTCTTTAGAACTTCCTTTAACGCCCAAGTTTGTTACAAAACCTTCAGTATTTGAATGGTATTGAGCATTGTAATCTCCAATTATTTTTCCTTCCGGAGCAGGTCTTTCTTTTACCGTATTAATAACTCCGCCAACAGCATCAGACCCATAAAGTAATGAAGCCGGACCTTTAATTACTTCAATGTGATCAATACCAAATTCATCAATAATAAATGGATGATTTTCTGAAAATTGGAAATTTTCCATTTTAACACCATTATTTAAAAGTAAAATGTTGGTCATTGACAAACCTCTGATAACGGGTTTTGTAACACCGGTTCCTTTGGCAATCATATCAACTCCTGGAATGTTTGTAATGGCTTCTATTAGCGTAGGAGAGCCACTTTTAGCAATATCATTTATTTTTAGCAATTCAACTTTAATTGCATTTTCCGATTGTAATTTGTTAAATGGTGTAGAAATTACAACCTCGTCCATTTTATAAACAGCTTCATCTAACATAAAATCAATTACTTCGTCGTTTTGCTGTAAGTTAATAGTTTTAACGTGTGTTTTATATCCTATATAAGATATAGTAATTTTTATGGGTGAATTAGGTAAGTTACGTAATTCATAATAGCCATTTTCATCAGTAGAGGTTCCTTTTTGTAATTTTTCTATATAAACCACAACATCAGTTAATGGTTCATGTTTAGTATTTGTTATTGTACCCGATATTTTATTTTGAGAATAAACAAATAAGTTAAATCCTATAAATAGGATTGATACATATTTTTTCATGTAAAATAATGTGTTTTATTGTTATAATAATTCTATGATTTATCTAAACAATAAAATAGGGTGGTGCTCTTGATGATTTGTAATTTAGTTTAACCGAAGTGCTTTTTGCTTCGGTATTGTATATTTTTTCTTCAACAGTTTTAATTTGTGTAAATAAAACTTGTGAAGTAAAATCAATAGTATTGTGGTTTATTTTAAAATGAAAAACAGAACAGTCAATTTCATGGTTATCAAAATGAGTAACATTTTGTGACGTACAAATTGAGTGCTCATGTTTTTCGAATGAGTGAATAAACTGTACTGCAAAAGGTAGCAGTATAGTTGTAACCAATACAAAAGAAATTATATTTTTAATTAAGTGTTTGATTTGTTAATGTATTTATGATGTAAAACTACAAAAACAAATTAATCTTTTACGCCTAATTTTTCTAAAATAACTTCCATTAAACACCATTTTGTAATTGATGATTGTAATAGGTTAAAACCTACAAAAGCAGTAAACCATAACCAGTTTACATTTACTTTTACTGCAAGTAATAAACTAATTAATATAAATGTACCGGCGATAGCTCTAATTATTCGTTGTTTCATTTTTTCATTTTTTTAGTTAAACGGATTTTTCAATATCAAGGACAATAGCTTTTACAGGATTATTTGATGTATTTTGAGCATTGTATTTTTTAACTTCATTTAACATTGTTTCTACTAATTCTTCAGAAGTAAAAGTAAAATACATTTTAGAATCAAAATTATCTCTATGTGCCGAGAACCAATTATTTTGTATATTTTCTCTTTTTTGAAGTTTATGGCCTCTAATATCATAAGTGCTGTAAACTTCAATTTGAGAGTTTTTAAAAAGAGCACAAATATCTTTTTCAAACTCTGTAATACTTGTTATCATTAATAATTTCATGTTCTGATATTGATTTAGTTTGTTAAAGTAACCTAATTAATTTTTATGTTTGTGTTTTTCAGTCATATAGTAAACTAACGGTACAACCAATAGTGTTAATACTGTTGCTGTAATTGTACCTCCCATTAATGAAATTGCCAATCCTTGAAATATTGGATCAAATAAAATTACAAAGGCTCCAATTACTACAGTACCGGCAGTTAATAAAATTGGTGTAGTTCTAACAGCACCTGCTTCAATAACAGCTTGTTTTAAAGGTATTCCATCTTCTAATCTCAACTCAATAAAGTCGATAAGAAGTACAGAGTTACGTACCATAATACCCGCTAAAGCAATCATACCAATCATAGATGTTGCGGTAAAAAATGCACCCATTACCCAATGACCAATAATAATACCTACTAATGAAAGCGGTATAGCCACAAGCATTACCAATGGGGCTTTAAAGTTTTGGAACCAACCAACAATTAATAAGTAAATTACAAATATAGCCACAGCAAATGCAGCACCTAAATCTCTAAATACTTCATAAGTTATTTGCCATTCTCCATCCCATTTAATAGTATAATTATCTTCGTGAGTTGGTTGTTTGTTATATTCTTCGTTTAAAGTATATCCTTCAGGTACTTTAATTTCGTTTAATCTGTCAGACATATTTAAAATTCCGTAAACCGGACTTTCCAATTTACCTGCCATATCTGCATTTACATAAACAACACGTTTTTGATTTTTTCTGGAGATTGATTTATTACGAATTTTTTCTTCAACTTTTACCAAATCTCCAATAGGAATTGCCATTCCCATTTGTGAAATCACTTTTAGTTGTTTTATGTCGTTTATTGATGATTTTTCCTTTTCATCAATAGCTAAAACTACATTGATTTGATTGTTTGCAGTTTCATTATAAAGCTTAGAAATTGGCTGTTCAGACATTGCCATTTTTAATGTAGCCACTATTTGTTGAGGAGCAACGCCATTTAACATCGCTTTTTCTTTATCAACTACAAAATTGTATTCAACTTGCTCCGCTTCTATCGAATTATCAACATCAACAATATCATCAGTTGTAGTTACAATTTTTTCTAATTGTCTAGCAATATCCATTTGCCCGTTGTAATCGGGTCCATAAACTTCAGCAACAATGGTAGATGAAACCGGAGGTCCGGGAGGAACTTCTACTAACTTAACGTTTGCATTAAATGTTTTACCTATTGCTTGAATATCAGCTCTTAGTTTTTTTGCAACGTCGTGACTTTGTTCTGAACGATATTCTTTATCTATCAAATTCACTTGAATATCCGCCATGTTAGAGCCACCTCTAAGGTCGTAATGGCGAACCAAACCGTTAAATGTTATTGGTGCTGAAGTACCAACAAAACTTTGATAATTATCAACTTCAGGTCTTTGAGATAAATAATTTGCAATTTCTTTTGAAACTGCAGCTGTATTTTCAAGTGTTGTGCCTTCAGGCATATCAATAACTACTTGAAATTCATTTTTATTATCAAAAGGCAACATTTTTACAGCAACACCTTTCGTGTAAAATAAAAGCATAGAACCTAGCAATAATAAAGTTGTAAGTCCTAAGAAAGTCCAACGTTTTGTTTTATTTTCAATTAAAGGCTTTTCAAGTTTGTTGTAGATTCTATAAATTAATGAAGTTTCTAAACCTTTTTCTTCTTTATCTTCTTGTTTGTCTTTTTCTCTTAAAATATAATATCCTAAATAAGGTGTTATAGTTAACGCTACAAATAATGAAATAATCATAGCTATTGAAGCTCCAATTGGCATCGGACTCATATAAGGTCCCATTAAACCGGATACAAACGCCATTGGCAATACTGATGCTATTACAGTAAATGTTGCCAAAATGGTTGGGTTTCCAACTTCATTTATGGCATATAAAGCTGCTTGTTTAAATGGCAATCGCTTCATTTTAAAATGCCTGTGCATATTTTCGGCAATAATAATAGAGTCATCAACTACAATACCGGTAACAAAAACTAAAGCAAAAAGTGTGATTCGGTTTAAGGTATAATCCAGCATGTAATAACTGAACAATGTCATTGCAAAAGTGATTGGTACAGATAAGAAAACTACCAAACCACCACGCCAACCCATAGCCAACATAACAACTATGGTTACTGCCAGTATTGAGCCTATTAAGTGCATTAAAAGTTCAGAAACTTTGTGTGAAGCTGTTTCACCGTAATTACGTGTTACAGTAATATGAACATCATCAGGAATTAGATTTTGTTTCAAATGCTCAACTTTATCTAATATTTTTTCTGATATTTTCATTGCATCAGCACCTTTTCTTTTACCTATTGAAATGGTTACTGCAGGATATTCTGAGTTATATGTTGAGGATAATTCATTTGCTTTTCCATAACCAAAAGAAACATATTCTTTTGGTATTTCAGGACCATCAGTAATAGCTGCAATTTGTTTAAGATATATTGGCTTATTTTGTTGTACGCCTACAACCAAGTTTTCAACGTCATCAACAGAAGTTAAAAAATTACCTGTATTTACAAGGTATTCAGTATTGTTATTATCAAAACTGCCGGAAGTTAATTGTTGGTTATTGGCTTGTATTTTTTGAGTGATACTTAACATATCTAACCCGCTTTCAGCCATTTTATCTTTATCTAAAACAACACGAACTTGTCTGTTTCTTCCACCAATTTTTTTAGTGATTGCCACATCAGTAATCTTTTCAATTTCACTGGTTAATTCACTTGCAACTTGCTTTAATTGGTAATCGTCATAATTTTCGCTCCATAATGTTAATGCTAGCATTGGAACATCATCAATAGCTCTTGTTTTTACCAATGGCATTGAAACACCTTTCGGCATTTCATCCATATGTTTCATAATTTCATTATAAAGCTTTACAAATGAGCGCTCTATATCTTCACCTACATAAAACTGAACAATAACCATAGCTTGTTCATTCATAGAGGTTGAGTACACGTATTCAACACCTTTAATATTAGAAACAATTTTTTCTAAAGGTTTAACAACTCTTGATTCTACCTCTTGAGGGCTTGCACCCGGATATCCTACAAAAATATCGGCCATTGGCACATCAATCTGAGGCTCTTCTTCTCTTGGAATTAAAAACGAACTGTACACACCAATAACCAAAAACATAATCATCAGTAAAACAGTAAGTTTAGAGTTTATAAATACTTTGGCAATACTACCGGCTAATCCTTCTTTCATAATTTTATTGAATTTGTAGTTTAGCTCCGTTAAATAATTTGCTTTCAGCAGATATTATATATTCTTCGTTTGCTGATAAACCTGATAAAACTTCTACCTGATCACCAAATTCTCTACCTAAACGCAACCAACGTAATAAAGCGGTGTTATTTTGACTTACCACATAAACACCCACTAATTCACCTCTTTTTACCAAAGCGGAGGCAGGAATTAATACTGATGTAGTTTCTGATGTTTTTTCAATAGGAAATTGTACAGAAGTATACATACCTGATAATAATTTTACATCTGTTTTATCTAAAATAACTTTCACTAAATATTGTCCTCCCGTATTTTTTGTTGAAGTACTTACTTCAGTAACTTTTCCTTTTACAATTTCATTGGTAGATTTTATTAAAACATCAACAGGAGTTCCGTTTTTAATGTTTGTAATTTCTGATTCCGGAACCATAGCTATAACTTGGAATTTATCTGGATTTTCAATACTTACCAAAGGCATTCCGGGATTGGCCATATCTCCTTTATTTACAAATTTACCTGTAACAATACCGCTAAAAGGTGCGGTAATATTTGAATAGGATAATTGTGCGTTTACCTGATTTTTCATTTGTTTTGCAGCTTCTAAACGTGCTTTAGCCATCTGGTAGTTAGCAGTTATATCATCCATTTCCTTTTGTGAAGCACTATTATCTTCAAATAAAGATTTATAGCGGTTGTAATCTTTTTCAGCACTATTAAAAGCGGCTGTAGCTTCAGTAATTGAAGCATTTGCTTGTGCTTTTTGAGCCGAAATATCAGCACTGTTTATGCTCACTAATAATTGACCTTTATAAACTTTATCGCCAACTTTTACAGGGATATTATTTACATAACCCATCATACGCGTACTTATATTTGCATTTTGTACAGCTTCAATTTTTCCGCTGGCTGTAATAAATTTACTGTTTTCTGATGATGGTGTACTAACTTTAACCGCAACAGTTGGTCTGTTATCTACAGTTTCAGTTTTATCTTTTCCACAACTTACAACAAAAACTAAAGTTGCGATTGCTAATAATTGTATAATATTTTTCATTTTCTTAGTTAATTATTTGGTTAAAAATGCTACGTAAGCTTTTGTATAATTGTAATTAAAAACTGTTTGCAGGTATTCTAATTGTTTTTGCAAAAATTGTGTTTCAGCATTTAATAAATCTGACGATTTTTCTAAGCCTTGTTTAAATCGGTTTGTTCTTATTCTTAATGCTTCTTCAGATTGTTCAACTGCTAAACTTGTTAAATTCAATGTATTTTCAGCATCTTTTAATTGGCGTTTAGCTTTACTGTATTCAAGCTGACTTTGATTTTTATATTGATCTAAGCTAATTTCTGCTTTATCTAACTCGGCTTTACTTTTTTGGGCTTTACCAAACTTTTTATAACCCTCAAAAATGTTCCAAGAAAGTTCTGCACCAAAAACATAACCTTTAGCATCGGTTCCAAATAATTTATCGTCATACAACTCGTAACTTCCAAAAGCGTTTAAACGAGGTAAAAAATTCATTTTGGAGGCTTTATACATATTGTTGTATGCTTCAGTACTTTTTTCCATTGCTTCAATGTCGGCTCTGTTATTAGAAAGTACAGAATTATAGATTGCTAAATCTACTTCAGCATTTAATTCAGATGAAGGTTTAAAAGTAGTATTTGTAGTTTCACCCATTAAAAATTGTAAATAATCTGATGCGTTATTGATATTGCTTTTGGCATTTTGCAGTTGATTTTCTACTTCAGTAACATGTACTTCAACTAATAATAAGTCAGATTTTTGCATGTAACCTTGTTTGTAGCTGTTTTCTGCAATTTTTTTATTTTCCAAAGCGGCTTCTTTTGCTTTTTCAAGAACTTCAACAGCTTTATAAGCTAATTGTAATTGCATATATGCTTTTTTTACTTCAAGATTTACATACTCTTTTGTTCTTATTGATTGAAGTTCAAATGCATTCATTTTAGATTTTGCAGCTTTACGCATATACAAACCATCGCCATTAAAAATAGGTTGTTGTACTTCTATTTTAGTAGCAAAGTTTTTAATTTCATCCGGATCATTTAAAAGTGCAGGGTTAAAATCGGCTTGCGTTAATATTTCCTGATTTAATTTAGAACCAAATGCCATTAGCGGATTTGTAGTGGCTATTCCTGTGTGTGAAATAGATATATTAGGCAGTAAAACAGCATTTGTTTGGTTAAAATCACCTTTTGCAGCATTATAGTCCTGCTCAGACATTTTAATGGTATGATTGTTTTCTTCAACCTTACTTAAAACATCATCAAGAGAAATTAAAGTTTCTTGTTGTGCATTAATAATTAACAGGTTGAAAAACAAAAAAGTAATTGATAACAAATATTTACTTTGCATAGTTTTGTTTTTTTAGTTTGAGGCAAAAATAGGCGAGGTGATATGGTTTAACAGTAATAAATATTACAGAGATATGTAACATTTATAACATAATGTTTAAAATATAAAAATCCCGTTTAACACGGGATTTTTAATTTATTTTTCTAAGAACTTATCGTCTTTTAATTTATCGTCAACAATTGTTGAATTGTGTAAATGGACGGGGTCTTTTGCTTTTTTCATTTTCAAATTTAAAAACTCAACAAATAGTGAGAAGAAAATTGCAAAATATAAATAACCTTTTGGTATGCTATGTACTGCATTTCCAAGTAATTCTACGTGTGCTAAATGAGAACCTTCTGCCAATAACATTACGCCAATTAAAATTAAGAATGAAAGTCCTAATATTTGAATTGTAGGATGTTCGTTCACAAATTTGCTTACCGGTCCTGCAAATGCCATCATAATTATGATTGAAAGCACTATTGAAATAATCATAATTATCATACCTCCGGTATATCCAAAACCGGCAGGTGGATTGTCTAAACTAACCAATCCAATTGCTGTTAAAATACTGTCGAATGAAAAAACCAAGTTTAAAATAGCAATCTGTGTTATAGCATTTGTTAAAGTTGTACTTGCTTTACCTGAAGTGCTTTCTTCTTCTCCTTCTAATTTATGGTGAATTTCCGTAACACTTTTGTATAACAAAAATAAACCACCGGCTATAATTATTAAACTTTGTCCTGTTATACCGGCTTTTATCCACGAAGTTTCAAAATGGAATAGAACATCTTGTAATTTTAATACCCAAGTTATACCAAATAATAGTAAAATTCTAAAAATCATAGCAAGTATTAAACCAATGTTTCTTGCTTTAGGCTGATCTTTTTTATCAAGTTTATTTGAAACAATAGAAATAAATACAATGTTGTCTATTCCTAAAACTATTTCTAAAAAAGTAAGTGTTAAAAGAGCAATCCACGCATCAGGTTGTAATAATATTTCCATAGGTTATTTAGATTTTTTTATAATTGTTCCTTTTTGCACAAAATTAGAATGCCCAATAACAGCTTCAAAATCGTACGAATCTTTTTTAAGATTTGTAATTTTCACATGAATAGGATCTTCATCAATAGCTGTTTTTGGATTGATCATTTTAAGGGTATAATTAAAATTGTTTTCCCAACTAATTGATAGTGTGTCAATTCTATCAACATATTTTTCAATTTGAATAGAATCTTGTCGAATAATTATTGTTTTTTCATATCCTTTACCTTCAGGAATTTCAAATGTTCCGGTTTTAAATCTGTCAGGATTCAATTCGTCACTCTTACAAGAAATTATAAGTGCAAACAGTACAAGCGTTAGGATATGTTTTTTCATTATATTCCGGTATAATTACGTGGTGTTATAGATTTTAACTCATTTTTTAGCGTATTGCTAATTTCTAAACTATCAATAAAATTTACAATAGATTTTTCAGTTATTTTTTCATTGGTTCTGGTTAAACCTTTTAAAGCTTCATACGGATTTGGATAAGCTTCTCTTCTTAAAATAGTTTGAATTGCTTCGGCAACCACAGCCCAATTATTTTCTAAATCTTCAGCAAATTTATCTTTGTTAATTAATAATTTGTTTAAACCTTTTAACGTAGAACTAAAGGCAATAATTGTGTGTGCATAAGGTACTCCAACATTTCTTAATACAGTTGAATCGGTTAAATCTCTTTGCAAACGAGATATAGGAAGTTTTGCTGAAAGATGTTCAAACAAAGCATTGGCAATACCTAAATTTCCTTCGGAATTTTCAAAATCAATAGGATTTACTTTATGCGGCATAGCCGAAGAGCCAACTTCACCCGCTTTAATTTTTTGTTTGAAATAATCCATCGAAACATAGGTCCAAATATCTCTGTCAAAATCAATTAAAATGGTATTTATACGTTTTAAGGCATCAAAAATTCCTGCTAAATGATCGTAATGTTCAATTTGTGTAGTTGGAAAAGAGTGGTATAAACCCAATACTTTTTCTACAAAATTGGTTCCAAAAGCTTTCCAGTCGATAGTTGGGTAAGCAACTTTATGCGCATTGTAATTGCCTGTTGCTCCGCCAAATTTTGCAGCATAAGGTATATTTTGAAGTTGTTTCACTTGTTGTTCAATACGTTCAATAAAAACATAAATTTCTTTACCTAATCTGGTTGGTGAGGCAGGTTGCCCGTGTGTGCGAGCTAACATTGGTATTTCAGCCCATTCGGCAGATAAAACTCTTAATTTTTCTAGAAGTGAAGCTAACTCCGGGTAATAAACAGTATCAAAAGCATCATTTATAGATAAAGGAATTGAAGTGTTATTTATGTCTTGCGAAGTTAATCCGAAGTGAATAAACTCTTTATATTTTTGTAATTGTAAGTTATCGAATTTTTCTTTGATGAAATACTCAACCGCTTTAACATCGTGGTTGGTAACTTTTTCAATATCTTTTATTTTTTGAGCATCTTCAGAAGTAAATTCAGAATAAATTTTTCGTAATTCATTGTAAATAGAAGCATTAAAATCTGCTAATTGAGGAAGCGGAATTTCGCATAAAGCGATAAAATACTCAACTTCAACTTTTACTCGGTATTTAATTAGGGCTTCTTCAGAAAAAAAAGGAGCTAAACTTTCTACTTTACTTCTATACCTGCCATCAATTGGAGATATTGCGTTTAAACTTGTTAAGGTCATTCTTTTAGTTTGTGTTGAAAGATGTAAAATTAATGAAATTAACTAAAAAGAGCAGGATTATTTTTGGTTAATCCAACTTAGAATTTTTTTGCCTCTGGCTTGATAGCCACAACTTTCGTTAATTATACTTTGTTGAATAACCAATTGCAACTCTTTGTGAACCCACTTATAATTTTTTCCAAATAAATACAGCATTTCCATAGTGTAGGCTTTAACTGCAACTTTTTGATTGCCAATTAACCAATCAAAGCCGTTTTCAATAATTATATCAATATGTTTTTTTGTAAGATGTTGTTTTATAGCACTTTCTTTTTTTGAAGTATATGCTTTGGCAATAAATTGACAAATTTTTGTAATAGGACGTACAGCACTATCAAACTTTACGTTAGCTATATTTTCAGTAAAATAATCAAGGTAAGGAGCTAACCAATCTAACTTTTCATCACAAACAAATTCTAAAACCCACGCAGCTTTTATTGAAGTTTTATTGTTAACATCAAATGTAATTTCAAGCAAATATTTAAAAAGTTCAGGTTTAGCTAAAATCAAATTAGCCACTCTTAATCTGTTTACTCGTTTGGCATTTTCAATAGAATTTAATTCCTGAATTAAATAAGCACCATTCATGTATGTGGTATTCTTTTCCTTTAAAAATACACAATTTTATAGAAAAAACTATAAAAAATAGGTTTTATACAAAGTATAGGATGATGTAATTATAATTAACAAACCAACCAACAGCATTAGTATTCTTTTATTGATTTTTGAGGCAATATATGCACCAAGCGGAGCCGCTAAAACACCTCCCAAAATAAGCCCTAAAATAATTTGCCAATGTTTTACGCCTAAAATTATAATAAAAACAATGGTTGCAAAGTAAGTAACAAAAAATTCGGCGGTATTAACGGTTCCTATTGCTTCTCTTGGATTTTTGCCTTGGCTTAAAAGGCTTGAAGTAACAATTGGTCCCCAACCACCACCTCCAATAGCATCTAAAAAACCACCAATTAAAGCTAAAAGAGGCGCTTGTTTTATGTGGTCGTTTTGTTTTATATTTTTTACTCCTTTATATAGTATGTAAAAACCTATAATTAATAAATAAATAGATACAAAAGGTTTTACAATTTTTCCTTCAAAAAAATCTGCTAAAAGGTATGCTCCTAATACAGCGCCAAGGGTTCCGGTTACAACAAGCTTGAAGAACAATTTTTTATCAATATTTTTGAACTTTATGTGAGATAAACCCGAAACTCCTGTTGTAAAAATTTCTGAAGTATGAACACTTGCAGATGCTAATTTTGCCGGAATTCCAAAATTAAGCAGTAAAGTTGTGCAACTAACACCGTAAGCCATACCCAAAGCTCCGTCAATAATTTGGGCAACAAAACCAACAAAAATAAAAATAATGAAGGTGCTGTTAAAATGCAGATTATCCATTTGGAATTCCAGAATTAACAAGTACACAAAATAGCAAATTATTATAGCTTTTAAAAATAAGATGGCGATACTAATTTGCTTGAACGTAATTTTATTAATGAATTCTTCAATTTTAATAACTAATGCTTCCATTTTTTTATTTTTTTAGATTGATACTATGATGAATTGTACATCGAATAATATGTCGGTTGTAATAATCAATACCAGAAGAGCGCTCTTGAAACCAGTTTAAATATCCTATTTCGAATCCGAAATTTTTATAAGGCATGTATTGAAAACTTAAACCGTATCTGTTTTGATCAAAGGTATTATTAACTATGTTGTGACCGAAATTCAGAAAAATCTCATCAAAAGCCTTTAAAGTCAATTTGTTGGTAGGCTTATATCTTAATTCAATTTTATAACGTGAACGGTTGTTTTTATATTCAATTTGATGATTTGATTGCTCCATAAATCTGTACTCAGACCAATATCTGTGATGAAGACTTATTTTATTTGAAATATTTTGTTTGTAAGCAAACTCTATTTGCGGACGCAGTTCTGTATTATTTTCGGTGTTTTTTATGTTGGGATTGTGTGGAAGTGTTTGAATAAAATACGTGAAACCTAAAGCTGTATTCCAATCTTTACCTAATTTTTTTTCTAAATGCGTACGCAATAAAAATTGATGTTGGCGCCAAGGAAACCAATAAGCTCTTTCTTCTATTTCCTGTCGTATTGCCCATTGTTCACTTATAGTTAGTTTTAAATAATAACGATTCCAAAATAAACTTTGAGTAGTAATTTTCTTTTGGCCATAAGCAACCAGAGTGTTGCCAATTAAAAGTAAGAAGATAAGTTTTATAACATTTTTCACAATTGGTTAGTATATTTTCATACAAATATATTAATTCATATTATTCATACCAAATTAATATGAATTAAAAATAAAAAAATTATAATTTACTTAATTCGGCAATAGATTTATTTAAAACAGGTAGCATTTTAACACGAAGGTTAACAAAAAGTTTTCTTATTTTACAGGTATTTTCATCAACACATTCAGGACATTTTTCGTAAAAATTTTCTGAAACACAAGGAATTAGCGCTATAGGGCCGTCAACAATCCTTATAATATCCGTTACAGTTATATCATTTGGGTTTTTTAAAAAATGATAACCACCATCAGCACCTCTGGCACTTCTTAAAATTTTATTCTGTCTTAATTCTCGTAAAATATTTTCAAGAAATTTATAAGGTATTTTTTCATTTTCAGAAATAACTTTTGCAGAAATAGGAGTTTTATCCTCATTTTCATATAAGAAAATAAGTGTTTTAATAGCGTATTTAGCTCTTTTTGAAAGCATATTTTTAGTTTAAAAAGTTTAGGCTAAATTACAAATAAGCCAGTAAAATTAATAGTTTATGGGTAATAATAAAAATAGCAATAATTTATACATTAGTTAAATAATTGATTTTAAAGAGAGAATAATTCATTCATTTTTTTCTTTATCTTTTTTCTTTGGAGATAATTTATAAAGTAAAAAACCAAACCCAACAATTACATGCAGTATAACTACAATCATAATTGTGTAAAACCAAAAATTTGAAATTCCCATAATCTAAAAATTTGTATAAATGTATTAAAAGAATATTATATCTTTAATTTTTAAAATTAGTAACTTATGAAGTTAAAATTTGTAATAATATTTACATTTATTTTTAGTAGTCAAATGAATTCTCAACAAGTATATTCTAAAAAGGAACCTTTTTCACATACATATTCAATTGTTGCGAGAGATACTGTAAATGGTGAAATGGGTGTTGCAGTACAATCTCACTGGTTTTCAGTAGGTAGTTTGGTTGCTTGGGGAAAAGCCGGAGTTGGAGTAGTAGCAACACAATCTTTTGTAAATCCTTCATTTGGACTAAAAGGATTGAGTTTATTAGAAAATGGACTTACACCAAAAATGGCAGTTGAAGCATTATTGAAATTGGATGAAGGCAGAGATGTTCGTCAGCTTGCAATTTTAGATTCAAAAGGAAATGTTGAAGCTTACACAGGTAAAAAATGTATTAAGGAAGCCGGACATTTTGTGGGTAATAATTTTTCAGTTCAAGCAAATTTGATGGATAAAAATACGGTTTGGCCAGCAATGGCAAAGGCTTTTCAAAGCTCTAAAGGAAGTCTAGCCGAGCGTATGTTAATTGCTATGGAGGCGGCTCAAAATGAAGGAGGTGATATTAGAGGAAAACAATCTGTAGCAATTTTAGTTGTTAAAGCAAAAGGTACAGGAAATAGTTGGGAAGATAAAGTGGTTGATTTAAGAGTTGAGGACAATGAAAACCCTTTAAAAGAAATGCGTAGATTGCTAACAATTCACACAGCATATGAATCCATGAATAAAGGAGATTTAGCTGTAGAAAAAGGAGATTTTGAGTTAGCAAAAGAACATTATAAAAATGCGCAAAAATTAAATCCGGAGAATTTAGAAATGAAATTTTGGTATGCAGTAACTTTAGCTAATAGTGGTGAATTAGATGAAGCAAAACCTATATTTAAAGAAATTTTTGAAAAAAACAGCAACTGGAAAGAACTAACACCAAGGTTGATAGCTCCACAATTATTAATAATCTCAGATAAACAATTACAAGAAATTTTAAAATTATAAGAAATGAAAAAAGTACTATTAGGCATTTTAGTTGTTATTGTTATAATACAATTTATAAGACCCGAAAAAAATGTTTCAAAAGTTAGTGAAAATGATATTTCAACAGTAGTTCAAATCCCTGAAAATGTTAATGTTATATTGCAAAATGCTTGTAACGATTGCCATTCAAATTACACAAAATATCCTTGGTATAGTGAAATTGCACCGGTTTCTTGGTTTTTGGCACATCATGTTAATGAAGGTAAAGAACATTTGAATTTTTCAGAGTGGACCGCCTACAATGAAAATCAAAAAGATCATATTATACATGATATTGAAGAAGTTTTAGAAAGCCATGAAATGCCTTTGAAAAGTTATATTATTATGCATAAAGAGGCCGATTTAACAAACGAGCAGTTTCAAACTTTATTAGACTGGGCTAAAACATTAAAATAATGAATAAGTTATTTTCAAACTTCCTTTTGCTTCTTTTTTTTGGAATTACATTTAACGTTTTTTCACAAGAAACCATTAATCAGTTTGATTTAGCAGGTAAAAGAACCGGAGTTTGGAAAAAATACTATCACAATAAACGAATCCGATACGAAGGAACTTTTAAAGCCGGTAAAGAAGTTGGAATATTCAAATTTTACAGTGAAACAAGCTCTGAACATCCTATTATAATTAAAAACTATAAGAATAACAGCGAGGTTTCTGAAGTTAAATTTTATACTGTAAAAGGAGTTCTACTTAGTGAAGGGAAAATGAAAAGAAAAGACAGAATTGGAAAGTGGATTTATTACCATGAAGACGGAAAAACAATGATGTCTGAAGAAAATTATGAGAATGGTTTGTTAAATGGAGAAGTTAAAACATATTACAAATCGGGGAAATTAACAGAAGAATTACATTATAAAAATGGAAAATTGAATGGAAGTTTAAAAAGATATTCATCAGAAGGAGTTTTATTAGATGATGTTATTTACAAAGATGATAAACTTCATGGGCCCGCAAAATATTTTAATGTTGAAGGAAAACTTATTTATTCAGGAAATTATGAAAATGATGAAAAAGTAGGTAAGTGGGAATATTTTAATAATGAAGAATAAGTATATCAAATTAAATTTTAAACTAAAATGATTAATTAACCAATTTGGGACGAAAATTTAATAACTTATTGTAAATAAAATATTTATAAAAAAAATAAATTTTAAAAAAAAAGCTCATTATAAATATAAAATAGTACCTTTGACCCTAATATAAATTTTTAATAATAAAATAATGAGTAAAGGAACAGTAAAGTTCTTCAATGAAACTAAAGGATTTGGTTTCATAAAAGAAGATGGTTCAAACAAAGAACATTTTGTACACATTTCTGGATTGATCGACGAAATTCGTGAAGGTGATGAGGTAGAATTCGATTTACAGGAAGGCAAAAAAGGATTAAACGCAGTAAATGTCAAAGTAATTTAATATATACTTATTACCTTTTTAAATGTAAGCCTATCTTTTAAGATAGGCTTTTTTTATGCTCATTTTTTATTGAATTTTAAGGTTACTTATTAAATTGTATATTCTTTTTTTGTACTTTCAGCAGGAATATTTTAATATAAAAAACAACAGTAAAGTATGAATCCGATTTTTCATTACATCATAGTTCAAGCCTTAAAGCGTAAAAGTAAAAATGAGGATTATAAAATTACTCCCAGTAAATTTAAGAAGGAAGTAAAAAATGTAAGAGTTGAACTCAATCATTTGGTACATGATAGTTTTTTAATTTTATTAGGTGTACTATCGGCAACTCTTGGACTAAGAGGTTTTTTAATTCCCAATTCTTTTATTGATGGAGGTGTAACAGGTATTTCTTTAATTATTGCTGAGATAACAGGAGTTTCATTATCCCTCTTATTAATTGCCGTAAATATTCCTTTTATGATTTTAGCCTTTTATACTATAGGGAGAAGATTTGCAGCTAAAAGTATAATCGCAATACTATTATTGGCGCTATTTGTTCATTTTATACCATTTCCTGCAATTACACACGATAAATTATTAATAGCAGTATTTGGAGGTTTCTTTTTAGGTTTGGGAATAGGATTGGCAATTAGAGGAGGTTCTGTAATTGATGGCACTGAGGTTTTAGCAGTTTTTGTTAGCAAAAAAACTTCGGTAACCATAGGAGATGTAATTTTAATCTTCAATATTCTCATTTTTGGAGTAGCAGTTTATACTTTTACAATAGAAATTTCATTATATGCAATGCTTACTTATTTGGCAGCATCTAAAACTGTAGATTTTGTGGTTTCAGGTATTGAAGAATATGTTGGTGTTACTATTATTTCTGATAAAAACGAGGAAATAAGAAATTCAATTATTAATAATGTAAAAAGAGGTTGTACAGTTTATACTGGAAAAAGAGGAAAAACTTTAAATAATGTTGATATTGTGTATACTGTTTTAACAAGGTTAGAGTTAGCTAAACTTCATACAGAAATAGATAAAATTGACAGAAATGCGTTTATTGTTATGGAAAATGTTAAAGACGTTAAAGGAGGAGTTATAAAAAAGAGACCATTAAAATAGTATTAAGCATTTATAAAATATTTAAAAAGATACTTTTGAACTTATGAAATATAATAACTAAAAATTTTAATTTGTGTGAAGAATTCTGTTCAGGATATAATGAAAAATAAAGGTTTTTTATTTAATTAACTTTCTAAAAAGTTGTAAATTTGATAGTTAGGATATTTAGGCAGTATGTATCATTTTTAAACTTTTTACAATGAAAAATCTAATTATATATTTTTTAGCATTCAATTTTATGGCAGTTAGTATTTGGAGTTGTTCAGGTAATGGTGATGATCCAAAGCCAACTAAAAATACAGTTGTAAATATTTTAGTAAAAAATACTGAAGGAAATTATGAAGCAAATACACAAGTGTATTTATTTAGCAGCTCTTCAAGTATAGACCCAAAAAATGCACTTAAAATTTTAGTGGCAGACAGTCAAGGAAAAGCATCGTTTAAAATTGATGAAATTTCAGGTGTTAGTGGAGGTAGTACTGTATATTTTAAGGTATTGGAAGAAATAAAATTGAACGAATATAACTCGTTAGGTTCTGTAAATGTTACAATTATAGAAGGTAAAACAATTGAAAGTACTATAACAATTTCTGAAAGATCTCAATACGGATATTTACCATCAACAATTACTTCAGCATTAGCTATGAGTGAATATAACCGATGGAAAAACACACAGGTTGTAACTTGTGGAGGAGGACTTCGAGTTGTGGCTGAGCCAACATCAAATACGTTGGTTGAAGCAGTTGGTTTTGGAATGCTTTTATCTGCCTATGCTGAGGATAAAGCAACGTTTGACGGTATTTTTAATTTTTATAAAAGTAAAAGAACATCAGAAGCTAATAATATGATGGCTTGGTCTGTTACCTGTGATGGTATAAATGATCCGGGAAGTGCAACTGATGGAGATATTGATGTAGCTTTTGCCTTAATTGTAGCAAGTAAACATTGGGGAAATACCTATTTAGAATCAGCAAAAGAAATAATTAATATCATTCGTAATTCATTAATAGTGTCTTGTACTGTAAATGGAGAGAGTATTTATATTTTAGCTCCCGGTTATTCAAGTGGAGCTTGGGGAGGTTGTGAAATGACAGATTTAATGTACCATACACCGGCATTTTTTAGAATTTTTGCAACAGTTACAGGTGATAGTGTTTGGAGTGAATTGGCTGATGATACTTATTCATTACTAAATACAAGTGTAAATTCAACAACTGGTTTAGTACCCGATTGGCAAACTGCAAGTGGAACTCCGGGGCCGGGAGGTAGAGTTGGTTATTTTGGATATGATGCTTGTCGGGCTCCTTGGCGTTTATCTTTAGATTATCTTTGGAATGGAAATACAAAAGCTAAAGATTGGGCAGGGAAAATTTCAGGTTGGGCAGAAGGTGTTGGTCCTTCTAATATTGTTGATGGATATGAACTCGATGGTACACCAATTGGAACTAATGGTTTAAACAGCTCTTTTTTGGGAGGATTTACAGTAGCAGCTATGACACACAGTAAGGCTAGAGTTGATAACTTTGGTTCAGTTTTAAGTGGATTGAATGATACTTACTGGTTTAACTTAAATACAAGGTGTTTGTATTTGTTTACATTATCAGGAGATTTTTATCATCCTCTTAAAAAATAGCACCATGTTAATAGTATAAAAACTTAATTCAGATTAACAACTTTCAAAACTTTTTAGACAGCCTCTTTTGTTTATAAAATACTTTCAAAATCAAATAGTTATTCAATAATAAAGTCGAAATAAATATTTCTAAAAGGTTCTCCTCTTAGCGTAAAATGCCACCACTCTTTTGGGTAACTTCTAAAACCATTTTTATTCATTATGGTTTGTAAAAACATTCTATTTTCGTTTTGTTGCTTTGTGATACCTTCATAAGAAACCCAAGATTCCGGTCCAAAATAATCGTAAGGCGTACCCATATCAAGCTCTTTGTTGGTAATTAAATCGACTATAGTTACATCAATTGTGCTTCCACTACTATGTCTGGATCGTGTTGCAATATATTCCTCTTTAAATAGATTTTTTTTAGCAACATTTGGATAATACTCTTGTTTCATTAAAGTATCATTTACATTTTTAGCCCATTTCCAAAAAGCGTTTACAGCTCGCTGAGGTCTGTACGCATCAAATATTTTAAGCGATAAATTTTGTTCTAATAATTGTTTTTGAATTTTTTTAAGTGCTTTTGTAGCTTGCTTAGTTAATATTACAACATCATCAGTATAACCATCTACAACTTTTCCTGTAAAGTTGTTAGTAGAAAAATAACGTAATTCTACTTTAATTGAAGGAATTTCATCATCTACATAAACAAAACCATAAGGTAATTGAGCTTTGGCTGATAGCCAAACCAAAGAAAATATTGAAAAAACAATTTTAAGTTTCATGTTAATTAAAGTAAGTACTAAGTTAAAAAAATAAAGTTGCGTATTTTTGGGCAATATTTAATACAAAAATACGCTTACTTTTTTATATTTGATTTTCTAAATTAAGCACTCTCTAAATATAAAATAGTAAAAATTGTTTATATAAATAATTATGAAATTTAGTACTAAAATAAAGTTTTTTCCTTTCTATGTTATTTCTCTTCTGCCAATGTTTATTTTAAACATGTTATCAGATTTGGTATATGTAATAGCATATCATATAATTAAATACAGAAGAAAAGTAGTTCGTGAAAATTTAAAAAATTCTTTTACAGATAAAAGTGAACAAGAAATAATTTTGATCGAAAAAAAGTTTTATAAACATTTTAGCGATATTGTGTTTGAGGCAGTAAAAAGTTTAACAATTAGCAAAGAAGAAATAAAAAAACGATTTAGTATTAAAAACCTTGAGTTAATTGAAAAGTATTATACAGAAGGCAGAAGTATTATATTATATACCGGGCATCATGGAAATTGGGAGTGGTTAATATTTTTAGCCTTGTTTATTCCTTATCAAACAATAACTTTCTATCAGCCACTTTCCAATAAATATTTTAATGAGTTGATGAAGACAATAAGAGAGCGAATAGGTGTAATTTGTGTTGAATCAACCAAAGGTTATAAAACTATTATCAGTTTTAAACAACAAAATATTTTAACGCTAACTTGTTTAATCGGAGACCAAAGTCCTACAAAAAAAGCTACTAAACATTGGGTACAATTCCTTAATCAAAACACTGCATTTTTAATTGGACCTGATAGGATTGCAAATAAAAGCAATCAGGTTGTTTTATTTCCTGCTTTTGAAAAAAGTAAACGTGGACACTATACTTTAGATTTTAAAGTTATAGAAGAAGAACCGGCAAAAAGAAACAATTATGAAATAATTGACAAATATGCTAAACTGTTAGAAGAAACTATAATAAAATCGCCTGAATTATGGTTATGGAGTCATAGGAGATGGAAATTGAAAATGAGTGCCACTAACGAAAATGCCATAAAATATGGTTAATAAATTTGCATTATTAAACAGTTAATTATGAGATATACCAAAAGTTATTTAAAATTAAAAGAAGCTTTTTTAACAGGAAAATCATTCTTCGAAATAGATACAGTTAGTATCCATAAATTTGATTTTTATTCCGAATCTCATAACATGCTGCCCGGAAATGAGCATTACAAATGTGAAAAGCACCGGAAAGAATTTGATAATACCATTTCTTATTATAACGATATTGGAACCATCATAAATAACGTTCAAATTAAAGATGTTGAGGTACAAGAGAATCAAAACTTTAATTATTATATTTTAAAACCAAAAGAATCTGAAAAAATTTCAAAAGTAACGTTTCTATTTCATGGGTTAAATGAAAAAACATGGGACAAATATCTTCCTTGGGGAAAGTATATTTGCGAAAAAACGCAAAGTGCCATAGTTTTTTTCCCTATTGCGTTTCACATGCAACGTGCACCATTAAGCTGGAGTGAAAAGCGTCAAATGTTTATTCTTAGTGAACAGCGTAAAAAGAAATTTCCGAATATTATAAATTCATCACTTTCAAATGTTGCTATAAGTATGCGTTTGCATTCTATGCCACAGCGTATTATTTGGTCTGGTTTACAAACGTATTATGATGTTATTCAATTTATAGAAGAATGTAAAAATGATGAACATTCTTTAATTGATAAAGATTTTACATTCAATATTTTTGCTTATTCTATTGGAGGTTTACTGGCTGAGATTTTAAAACTATCAAACTATAAAAATTACTTTAGCAATACAAAATTGTGTTTATTTTGTGCGGGAGCAGTAATAAACAGGTTTTCACCGGTTTCCAAATTTATTTTAGACAGTGAGGCTAATATAGCAATGTACTCATACCTAGCTGAGCATTTTGCAAGTTTCCTAAAAAAAGATGCTCTTTTAAATCATTATATTAATGAAGATCATTTTGAAGGAAAAGTATTTCATTCAATGCTCGAATATCAAAATATGAGAGTTTTTAGAGAAGATTTATTTAAAAAAGTTGAAGATCATATTTATGCTATTACGTTAAAAAATGACACTATTATACCTTCTTTTGAAGTGATAAATACATTACAAGGAGCCTTTAGAAATATTGATATAAAAGTTGATGATTTTGATTTTGATTATAAATATACTCACGAAAATCCTTTTCCGGTAGATACTCCAAATACAAATTTAGTTGATGAAAGCTTTGAGTATACTTTCAATAAAGTTTGTGAGTTTTTAAACAGTTAACTACTCAAAAAATTAACTTTTCCTACAAAAAAGGAATCAGTATCTTTGCAGCTTAAAATTTAAATTGAATGAAACGCGTTGTTGTTGGTCTTTCCGGAGGTGTAGATAGTAGTGTAGCTGCATACTTGTTAAAAGAACAAGGTTATGAGGTTATTGGCCTGTTTATGAAAAACTGGCACGATGATTCTGTAACCATCTCAAACGAATGCCCTTGGCTAGAAGATAGTAATGACGCTATGATTGTTGCCGATAAATTGGGAATACCATTTCAAGTAGTAGATTTAAGTGAACAGTACAAAGAACGTATTGTTGATTATATGTTCAATGAATACGAAAAAGGACGTACTCCAAATCCGGATGTCTTATGCAACAGAGAAATTAAATTTGATGTTTTTTTAAAAATAGCTTTGGATTTAGGAGCAGATTTTGTTGCTACAGGACATTATTGTCGTAAAGACGAAGAATTGATAAACGGACAAACAATCTATAAACTTTTGGCAGGTAAAGATGGCAATAAAGATCAGTCTTATTTTTTATGTCAATTATCACAAAAACAATTGTCTAAATCCTTATTTCCAATAGGTGAATTAACCAAACCTGAAGTTCGAAAAATTGCAGCTGCGCAAGATTTAATTACTGCCGAAAAGAAAGATTCTCAAGGTTTGTGTTTTATTGGTAAAGTACGTTTACCGGAATTTTTGCAGCAAAAATTGCAACCAAAAGAAGGAGTTATAGTTCAAATTCCTGAAGATTTTCAAGAATATAATAAACCACTTCCTCGATTTATTTCTAAAGAGGATGAGTTAAAATACAGGTCAAGAAAGTATGTTTACAACATAACTGACGGGAAAATTGTTGGCAAACATCAAGGTGCACATTATTTTACCAAAGGTCAACGTAAAGGGTTGGCGGTTGGAGGCACCAAAGAACCGTTATTTGTAATTGATACTGATGTAAACGAAAATGTAATTTATACCGGTGAAGGTAAAAATCATAAAGGTTTATATCGAAATGTGTTGTTTGTTTCTAATGAAGAATTACATTGGATTAGAACTGATTTGGCATTAAAAATAGGGGGAACTTTACCTGTTTTAGCACGTATTCGTTATCGTCAAAAATTAGAAAAAGCAATATTACATAAAGTAGAAAGTGGTTTGTATGTTGAGTTTGAAAACATGCAATCTGCCATTACCGAAGGGCAATTTGTAGCTTGGTACGTAAATGAAGAACTGTTAGGTTCAGGAGTGATATCCTAAATTGTATTTTACATACTTTCAATAAAATTCAGTATTTTCGGAATACTAATTATACTACTAACCAATTGTGAAAGCAAAACTGCTAACATATCTTTTATTATTTTCATTAAGCAATATAGTTGCGCAAGTTGAAGACGCATGGGTGTATTTTAAAAATAAACCCAATGAGGCTACTTTTATTCAAGCACCTTTAACTATGCTTTCTCAACGTGCTATTGATAGAAGAACACGTTTTAATATACCGATTGATTATATTGATGTTCCTATAGAAGTATCATATATAAATCAGGTAAAAAACAGCAATGGTATTGTTGTAAAAGCAACATCTAAATGGCTAAATGCGTTGCATGTACAAGGGAACCAAGAAGATATTAATAATTTGAAGAGTTTGAATTTTGTTAGTAAAATTGAATATGCTGACAGGTCTCTAAATTCTTCATCCAAAAATAGAAATAAGCAAAAAAACACTTTTAAAAATGATAAATTAAAATTTACAACCGATTTTAATTATGGCAATGCAACCAATCAGATTGAAATGTTGAAAGGAACTATATTACATCAAAATAATTTTACCGGAGAAGGAATGCAAATTGCTGTAATAGATGGTGGTTTTATAGGTGTAGATAATTTTAAGGCATTTGAGAGAATTAGAAACAACAATCAGATTTTAGGAGGTTATAATTTTGTTGAAAGAAATGATGATTTGTATGTAAGAGATTATCATGGAATGGCGGTTTTATCTACTATAGCAGGGTATTTGGAAAATGAGTTTACTGGTACTTCGCCCGATGCTCAATTTTATTTATTTATTTCTGAAGACAGTACTCAAGAAGTACCTTTAGAAGAAAGTTTATGGATTGAAGCTGCTGAAAAAGCCGATAGTTTAGGAGTAGATATTATCAATACTTCTTTGGGGTATACTACTTTTGATAATGTAAATTATAATCATCTATATGAAGATTTAGATGGAAAAACTACGTTTATAACCAGAGGTGCAGAAATTGCTTTTTCTCGTGGTATAATAGTGGTAAATTCTGCGGGAAATGAAGGCAATAGCACCTGGAATTATATAAGTGCTCCGGCCGATGCTTCATCAGTTTTAACAATTGGTGCTGTAAATTCAGAAAGTATAATTGCTAATTTTAGTTCGTATGGTCCAACCTTTGACAACAGGATAAAACCGGATGTTTGCGCACAAGGTGAAGGTGTTTATATAATTGATTCTTCAGGAAATATTGCAACTTCTAACGGAACATCTTTTTCATCACCAATTATTGCAGGAATGACTGCTTGTTTATGGCAAGCTTTTCCAACTAAAACGAATACTGAAATTATCCAATTGATAAAAGAATCAGCACATTTGTATGAAAGTCCGATCAATCAGGAAGGATATGGAATCCCAAATTTTGAAACTATTTATAGTTTACTTGAAAGTGAAGAAATTGCTAATAATGTAGATTTTGAATTTGTATATTATCCAAATCCTGCAAATGAAGAATTAAAATTTAAATTTCCTGCTGAAGTTGAAGAATTTGATGTTGAAATTTATACTATTTTAGGAGTTGAAATTCTCCAAAATAAAGTAACTAAAAATAATCCTTCAATACCAGTTTCAAATTTAACACAAGGTTTGTATTTTGTACATTTAAAGTTGAATGATAAATTGCAGAAAATTAAAATATTTAAAAATTAGATGAATACTACAATTACACGTCTTTTCAATATAAAATATCCTATTATTCAAGCAGGAATGATATGGAATAGCGGTTGGAAATTGGCTTCTGCTGTAAGTAATGCAGGAGGATTGGGTTTGATAGGTGCAGGTTCAATGTATCCTGATGTACTGCGCGAACACATTCAAAAATGTAAAAAAGCGACAACCAAACCTTTTGGAGTTAATGTGCCAATGTTGTATCCTAATATTGAAGAAATTATGCAAATAATTGTTGATGAAGGGGTTAAAGTTGTATTTACTTCTGCAGGAAATCCTAAAACTTGGACATCTTTTTTAAAAGAGAAAGAAATTATAGTGGTACATGTTGTAAGCAGTGTAAAATTTGCAATTAAAGCTGAACAAGCAGGTGTTGATGCTGTTGTTGCTGAAGGTTTTGAAGCAGGAGGACATAATGGAAGGGAAGAAACTACTACTTTTACATTGATTCCAATGGTTAGAGAGAAAATAAAAATTCCTTTAATTGCTGCCGGTGGAATTGCAACAGGAAGAGGAATGTTGGCTGCAATGGTTTTAGGTGCCGATGGTGTTCAAATTGGTAGCAGATTTGTTGCAAGTGAAGAGTCTTCGGCACATATCAATTTTAAAAATGAAGTTGTAAAAGCGCAAGATGGTGATACGCATCTAACTCTAAAAGAATTAGCTCCTGTCCGTTTAATTAAAAATAAGTTTTATAATGAGTTAAATGAGTTATATCAAAAAAATCCTTCTTCAGAACAGTTAAAAGAAAAATTAGGTAGAGGCAGAGCTAAAAAAGGAATGTTTGAAGGCGATTTGGATGAAGGTGAGCTAGAAATTGGTCAAATTGCAGGTTTGATTCACGAAATAAAACCTGCCGCAGAAATTGTAAAAGAAATTGTTAGTGAATTTGTAAAAGTAAAAAAATCTTTATGCTAAAAAAGATATCCAAAATTTTGTTGGTAATTGTTTTACTGATTTTTGGAATGGTGTTTCTATCAAATTATATTATAGAAAAATCGACCAAAGATTTGACATTCAATTCTACAGAAAATTTACCTTCAAAAAGAGTAGGTATTGTTTTGGGTACTTCAAAATACCGAGCAACCAGTGAGGTTAATTTATATTATAAATACAGATTAGATGCTGTTTATGAGCTTTTTACAAAAAGGAAAATAGAATTTATTTTAGTGAGTGGAGATAACAGTTCTGAATATTATAACGAGCCCTATACCTTTAAAAAGGATTTAATAAAATTAGGTGTGCCTGAAGAAAAAATTTATTTAGATTATGCCGGATTTAGAACATTAGATTCTATGGTTAGAGCAAAAGAAGTATTTGGTTTAACAGAATTTATTGTAATCTCGCAAAAATTTCATAACCAAAGAGCTATTTTTATTGCTAAACAAAAAGGAATAGATGCTATTGGTTTTAATGCTAAAAACGTTTCAACACAATATGGTTTAAAAACCAATTTGAGAGAAAAATTAGCTAGGGTAAAAGTTTTTATCGATTTTATATTGATGAAACAACCTAAGTTTTTAGGTGAAAAAATTGAAATTAAATAGTATTTATTTTTTTGTATAATTAGTTGGCGTTTTATTCTCTTTTTTAGGCATTGGGCCTCTTAAATGAATAATTAATCCGTTTAAAAAATTACGCAAAATTTGATCACCACACTCTTTATACTTTTCATGCTTTTCATTTCTAAAAAAAGCACCAAGTTCACTTTTTGTGATGGTAAAATCTACTAAACCACATATTTTTACAATATCTTCATCGCGTAGTTTATGAGCTACTCTAAGTTTTTTAAAAATATCATTATTTGTTAATCCCATAAGGCAAAGATAATTTTTTAAAGATCATAAATCTAAATAAAATCAGAATTAAATAGTTTCCTGTTGAAGTTCAAATTGCATTTGTTTTACAGTTTGTGTACTATTATCATGGCTCCAGCCCGGAGGCCCAAAAGTATACATAAATTTATGATACCAATTTTTTGATTTTTTTGTGTCATTCCAAATATCTTTATACTCATGCGTAAGAATTACCCATGGGTTGTATGAGTTAGGTGCATGTGTTACTCCATATTCAACTTTAATATTTTCATCTAACGCTTTCCAAGTTCCAAATATTTTATCGAAGATATTTAAAAAGCCACCATGATTTTTATCCATATACTCTACATTTTTTGCATGATGTACCTGATGCATTGTATGTGTATTAAAAATTTTCTCAATAAATCCCATTTTTGGAATATAGACTGAATGTAATTGAAATTGCCATAATGCTTCAATTCCTAAACAAACAACAACCATTTCAGATCTAAAACCTAAGGCAGGAATCCACATATAAAATAATGGTTTGTATAAAATTGTAAACCACCCATTACGTACTGCCGTGCCTAAATTAAAATTATCAGAAGAATGATGTACTATGTGTGCAGCCCAAAGTACTCTTACCATATGATTTTGTCTATGAAACCAATAATAAGTAAAATCATCTAATAATTGACAAGCCAACCAAATATACCATGCATAGCCAAAAGATTCCCATCCCATAATATTTGTTCGAACTCCATTGATTTCAGGATTAAATATTTCGAAAATGAAATTGAAAATTACAATTGCTGAAATAGTTTTAATTAACGGAGCAATGATAGCAGAACCAATTCCCATAAATAGGCTGGCTCCCAAATCTTTCCATTCATAAAGATTTTTTTTATCGTGACTTTTACTATACGTAAGTTCAAGTAGAATTAGAGCTAAGAAGCAAGGAACCCCATAGACTAATGGGTTGGTGAAATCCATTTATTGGTTTTAATTATTTAAAAAATGTAATATACGGATATTTTAAGGAAACCGGAGAGATTTACACTTTAATACTATAAAACTTTTAAAAAGAGAAAGTTATTTTGTAAAAATTAATTTAAAAGCAACTACTAACATAACTACACCAAATATTTTTTTTAGGATTCGTTGGTCTATTTGAAGTGCAATTTTAGAACCTAAAAACCCTCCAATTACAAATAATGATGAAATAATAAGTGCAACTCTCCAATCAATATTTCCACCATCACCCGATGTATGATAATTGTAAACTGCTAAAAAAGTAACAGGAGGTAACATAACAGCTAAACTTAATCCTTGAGCATTGTGTTGTGTTAAACCTAAAAAAAACACAAATAAAGGGACCATAATAATACCACCGCCAACTCCAATTAAACCACTTAAAATACCTGCTAATAATCCAATAATAATCAAAGTAATAATTGTTGTAACTGTCATTTTCATTTAAAGTTATTTAGGGATTTTAATTTGATACAATTTTCGTGATTTATTATTTAATTTATTTTCACGTAACCAAGGGTTGTGTAATTTCATTATTTTGTAGTTAATACCATATCCTTTAGCAAAACGAGCAATATCAGTAATTGCAGTATCAACTTCAATAATTCTAGTTGGTTCTAAAGTGTACAAATCTTCTTCATCAAAAATAAAACCATATTTGACCGGATTTGTTAATATTTCTTTTACAGCAACAATTCTTGGAACGTAGCGTTCGGTCTCATCTCCTAAAAGTAAATCGTAATAATCATTTACCAATTGTATATTAATTTTACTTGCAATACCAGCCTTACCTGCGTTGTATGCAGCAGCGGCTAATGTCCAATTTCCAAATTGATTTTTAGCTTCTTTTAAATAGTCACAAGCAGCTTGCGTTGCTTTTTCTAAATTGTAGCGTTCATCTACATTGGTATTTACCTCTAAACCATGTTCTCTTGCTGTAGTACTCATAATTTGCCAAAAACCTTTAGCACCGGCAGGAGAAGTTATATTTTGTAAACCACTTTCAATAAGTGCCAAATATTTAAAATCATTAGGAATACCGTTTTTTGCTAAAATTGGTTCAATAATAGGAAAGTATTTATGAGAACGTTTAAACATCAACAAACCGTTAGACTGCCAATAGGTATTAACTAGCAATTCACGATCTATGCGTTCTTTTATATCCGATTTTTCTAAAGGTACGCGTTCTCCTGCAAATTCTAAATAATCAGGAATTTTTAAAGCTTTTATTTCGTATGTTTTACTGGTGTTTTTAAGAGAGTCTTTAGCATCTTTAAAATGTTGTACTTTTTCATTTTTAGTTGAAAAGATAAATAATGACGATAAGGTTATCAGCGCAAGAAGTCCTAAAATTTTAATTGAAGTTTTCATAACAGATAGTAGTTTTATTGAGGTGAAATTACAAATAAATTTGAATATTGGTTTACTTATGAATTGATTTTAACAATTAAAGTAATTCGGCTAAAAGTTTGCTAATGGTTTTAGCTTTATTAATTATCATTACATGACTGCCTTTTTCAATTGTAATGCAATTTTTAATATGTTTAATAGGAAAAACTTGATCATCTTTACCATGAATATGGATAATGTTTTTTGGAGGTGTAACTTGATTCCAATGCAACACATTGTATACTGCCCATTGTAAATATTGTTCATTTCTTACATAAAGGTATTGTTTGTACAAATCAACACGCTTTTTTGCAAAATCTCCAAATGCATAAACAGAAAAATCTTCAATATTTGTAATGACTTTTGCAGGAAGTAGTTTGTAGACTTTAGTTTTTTGAATTAATTTTAAACGTTTTGGGAGTTCATTTTTGCTTTTAACACTTGAAATGATAACTGTTTTTTTGCAGTTAAGGTGTTTACTCATTTCTTGTACCATGATACCACCAAATGAAACGCCAATTAAAACAGGATTTTCTTCGGTAACTAAATCTGCCATTCTTTTGGCATATTCTTCAATAGGCTCATCATCAGATATTGGGAGTAACCATTCTAAAAAATGAAGTTGAAATGTTTCTTCAGGAAGTTTTATATACTCAAATATATTGCACCCGGCAGCTAATCCGGGAACAAAATAAATATGTGTTTTATTATTTTTCATTAATTATTCATCATTCCTAAAATGATAGGTTTTAATCCACTAAAGAAAAATTCAACAGCAATTACCATTACAATTAACCCCATTAAACGCATCATTACTTTGTTACCTGTTTCACCAAGTTTGTCAGTAATTTTACTGGCGCCAATTAAAATTAAATAGGTAAGAAAAAGTACAAAAGCAATTAATGAGATTAAAACAATTTTAGATTGAATATTAGGAGCACTTTCCATTAAAATTATGGCGTTTGTTATAGCTCCGGGGCCACAAATCATAGGAATTGCTAATGGTGTTACAGAAATATCATCAACATAAGCATTAATTTTAGACTCGTCATCAGTATGTTTTATATGTCCTAATCTGGCTTGTAGCATATCCCAACCCATTGCAAAAAAGATAAAACCACCAACTATTCGGAAACTGTTTACTGAAATTCCGAAGAAATTAAATAAAATTTGTCCTGAAAAAGCAAATGCAATAATTGTGAAGAAGGCTACTAAAGTGGCTTTTTTAGCTGTTTTTTTTCTTTTCTCTTTGCTCAATGATTTTGTCATAGACATAAATATTGGCATAGTTCCAAGCGGATTGATTAACGTAAAAAACGAAGTAAAAACCAATAATGCAAATGGGTATAATTCAGTCAAAATAAAAAATTTAGTTAGATACAATTATACAAAAGTAGGAACTTTTATCCAATCAAAACGCACAATACCATCTTCATCAATTTCAGTTAGTTTTATGTTATGTAAAGTATTTACCAAATCAGGATTCCAAGGAGTTTTAACTTTTACATAATTTTCGGTAAATCCGTGAATAAACCCTCCTTTGTTTTCACTTTCAAACAAAACAGTTAATTTATTACCAAGCTGACTTTCATAAAAAGATCTTCGTTTTTTAACCGATAAACCTCTAAGCATTTTACTACGTTTGTTTCTAACCTTTTGAGGAACAATTCCATCCATTTCAACAGCTTCTGTATTTGGACGTTCAGAATAGGTAAAAACGTGTAAGTATGAAATGTCTAATTCGTTTAAATAATTGTAGGTTTCTAAAAATAATTCGTCCGTTTCACCGGGAAACCCAACAATAACATCAACACCAATACAAGCATTTGGCATTACTTTTTTAATGGCTTCCACACGGTTTGTATAGGTTTCGCGCAAATACCTTCGCTTCATTAATTTAAGTAAGGTATCACTTCCACTTTGTAAAGGAATATGAAAATGAGGAACAAAACTATTAGATTGAGAAACAAAATCAATAGTTTCATTTTTTAGTAAATTTGGCTCTATGGATGAAATTCGTAAACGATGAATTCCTTCCACTTTATCTAATTCTTGCACCAATTCTAAAAAGGTATGTTCGTGTTTTTTGTTACCAAATTCACCTTTACCATAATCACCAATATTTACACCGGTAAGTACAATTTCTTTAATACCTTTTTCTGAAATTTCTTTTGCGTTTTGCAATACATTTTCTAACGTATCACTTCGTGAAATTCCTCTGGCTAAAGGAATTGTGCAATACGTACATTTATAATCACAACCATCTTGTACCTTTAAAAATGCACGCGTTCTGTCTCCAATAGAATAAGACCCTACATAAAAATCAGCTTCTTCAATTTCACACGAGTGCACTTCGCCCATATCATTTTTGGAAAGATTATTGATGTAATCAGTCACTTTAAATTTTTCTGTAGCACCTAAAACTAAGTCAACTCCATCAACAGCAGCCAATTCTTCGGGTTTTAATTGGGCGTAACAACCTATGGCAATTAAAAATGCTTGTTCGTTTTGTTTTAAAGCCGATTTAACAATCGTTTTAAATCGTTTATCAGCATTATCGGTAACAGAACAGGTATTAATTACGTATATATCAGCTTTTTCCTCAAATTCAACACGCTCAAAACCTTCATTTTGAAAGCTTCGTGCAATGGTAGAAGTTTCAGAAAAATTCAATTTACATCCCAGCGTATAAAATGCTACTTTTTTTTGTGCGCTCATTCTTGTACATTTATCGGGTGCAAATTTACAATAATATTGCAATTTTAACCCAGATGAAAATTATTTTTGAAACTGAGCGCTTAACAGCTAGAAATTTGATATATGCTGATTTAGAGGAATTTCATAAAATGCAAAGCAATATTAATGTGATGAAGTATACAAAAGGTGTTGCAATGACTTTTGAAGAAAATGAAACTGAATTAAAAAAGTTAATTGATTTTTATAAAAAACCTAATAATGGTTTTTGGGTTTATGCTGTTGAACGAAAAAAAGATAACGTATTTTTGGGTACTGTTGCTTTGATTGAAAATGATTTAGGTGAATATGAAATTGGGTTTCGGTTTTTAGAAAAGTATTGGGGTAATGGTTATGGAACTGAAATAGTTAAAGGGTTAATTGAGTATAGCAAAAAGAAAGGTTTTAAACAACTAACAGCTTTTGTAGTACATAAAAATACGGCTTCAACAAAAATTATTGAAAAGTATGGTTTTGAGTTTGTTGAAGACTTGGTTAGTGACGATTTAAAATTACCTGAACGAAAATATATGTTAGAATTATGATTTCAAACACTCCCAAACCACCGTATTATGCTGTAATTTTTACTTCAATTAGAACAGAAGTTGATAAAGGCTACAATGAAATGTCAGACAAAATGGTTCAATTGGCTTTTAAACAAGAAGGCTTTTTAGGAGTGGAATCTGCTAGAAATGAACTGGGAATAACGGTTAGTTATTGGGATAGTTTGGAAGCAATTAAAAAATGGAAATACAATATTGAACATACTGAAGCACGTGAAAAGGGCAGAGATGAGTGGTATCAACAATTTAAAGTAAGAATTTGTAAAGTAGAGTACGAGTATGGTTTTGAGAAATAGTTATTGGTTGTTGGTTATTGGTTGTTGGTTGCTGGTTTCCTGTTCAATAGATAAAGAAAAAGAAAAAAATAATTTGGTTTTTAGGTATAATGAGCATTCCAATATTTCGTCGTTAGATCCTGCTTTTGCAAAAAATCAAGCTAATATTTGGGTTGTAAATCAGTTATTTACAGGATTGGTTCAATTAAATGATAGTTTACTTGTAAAACCGGATATAGCTAAAGGCTGGACCATTTCTAAAGATGGTAAGACCTATACTTTTTTATTGCGGAATGATGTTAAATTCCATAAACATCAACTTTTTGGAACCGATAGTACAAGAGCCGTAAAAGCTTCCGATTTTGAGTATAGTTTTAACAGATTGTTAGATGCTAACTTAGCTGCTCCAGGTGGTTGGGTTCTGCAAAATGTAGCCGATTTTAAAGCCAAAAACGATTCTGTTTTTGTAATCAATTTAAAGCAACCTTTTCCGCCTTTTTTAGGTTTGTTAAGTATGAAGTATTGCTCTGTTGTTCCAAAAGAAATAGTAGAATATTATGGAAGTGAATTTCGATCAAATCCGATAGGAACCGGACCATTTAAATTTAAACTTTGGGTTGAAAATACCAAGTTGGTATTACGTAAAAATGAAAATTATTACGAAAAACAAAACGGAATACAGTTACCTTTTTTAGAAGCAGTTGCTATTACTTTTTTGCCTGATAAACAAAGCGAATTTTTACAGTTTGTGCAAGGAAATTTAGATTTGCTAAATAGTATTGATCCTTCTTATAAAGATGATATTTTAACCACAAAAGGAACGTTGCAGCCAAGATATGCCGATAAAGTGAAAATGCAATCGGGAGCGTATCTAAATACAGAATATTTAGGTATTTTGATGGATGGAGATGCAACACTTGTACATTCTAAATTAATTAGACAGGCAGTTAATTATGGTTTTGACAGAGTAAAAATGATTCAGTATTTAAGAAATGGCATTGGAACTCCGGCAATCAATGGTTTTATTCCTAAAGGATTACCTTCATTTAATAATTTAAAAGGATACACATATCAACCTGAAAAAGCTAAAAATTTAATTAAAACTTATAAATTAGAAACAGGAAATACACAACCAGCAATAACTATTTCAACCAATAGTCAATATGTAGATTTATGCGAATATATGCAGCGCGAATTGCAAAATATCGGTTTAGAAGTTATTATTGATGTGATTCCGCCTTCAACCTTAAAACAAAGTAAAGCGAGTGGTAAGTTGAGTATTTTTAGAGCAAGCTGGATTGCCGATTATCCTGATGCTGAAAATTATTTATCGCTCTTTTATAGTAGAAATTTTGCACCAAACGGGCCAAATTATATGCATTTTAGCAATCCTCAGTTTGATGCTTGGTATGAAGAATCTATAACAACTACAGTTGATGAAAAACGATATATGTTATATCAAAAAATGGATAGTTTGGTAATGGCAGAAGCACCGGTAATTCCTTTGTATTATGATGAAGCAATACGTTTTACTCAAAAAAATATAACCGGTTTAGGGATTAATCCAATCAATTTATTGAGTTTAAAAAGAGTTCGAAAGGAATGAAACAATAACTTTTTAATAACATTTTTTGTGAAAAAAGTTAAATATTTTTTATATAAATGATAGGATAGTATTATAAAAGGGCATTTAAATATTCTAAATTTATTACTTAACCTAAAATAAATAATTATGATATTTAAAACAAAACCCCTACAGACTTTAAAAATGAGTTTTATTTTTAGTCTGACTGTTTTTTTAACCATTTTAAGTTGTTCATCAGAGGATGATAAAATTTTTGAAAACACAGCCTCTTCAAAGGACGTCCATCAAGAGTTAGCATCCAAAACTGTTGGTCTTGGAAATGGCGTAAATCTTCAACCCTCTTATTATAATAGTGGAAATGTTACAATAGGGTGGGACTTAATGAAAACGTATCCCGGAATAGAAACTGTGCGAATTGAAATTGAGCCAGATAAAGTTAGTTAGGCTCAGACATGGATAAATGAAGCCCATAAGAATGGTTATCAAGTAATTGCAACCTATCATGATGCTAATAACCTAGGAGTAGACGATACAAGTGTTTTAAATTCTGCAGCCAGTTGGTGGGTGCAAAATTATGCTTCATTATCTTCAAGCGGTTCTATCACTATTAATTTAGCAAATGAATGGGGAAGCCATGATATTAGTTCAAGCGCTTATGCATCAGCATACAATACTGCAATTTCTACAGTAAGACAAGTGTATAGTGGAACTATTATAGTAGATATTCCAGGATGGGGGCAAGAAACTCATACTGCTGCGGATGCTTCAAGTAGTATTAATGATAATAATATTGCATTTTCAGTGCATATTTATCCAAGTGCTTATAACCAAGGTGGCGGTCATTATTTAAATACTTCAGATTTGGATTATTTAGGGAATTCCGGAAGAGATTGTATAGTTGGTGAATTTGGAAGTGGAAATTCTGGTGATGCAGATTGGTCAGGCTTGGTTGATCATGCAAAATCTAAAGGGTGGACAATTCTTGGATGGTGTTGGAATGGAGATGGAGGAGAAATGAATATGGTAACACCAAGTTGGGCAACGAATGCTACAGCAACATCGTTTAGTGCAGGTTCTTATATGAATACAATAATTGATAAATTAGGAGGAGGTACTTCAACAACTCCACCAGATAATACAACACCTGTTGGAAGTGGTAATATTACTGTAAAAGCAAAAGGTGTTGTAGGTGATGAGATAATGGAAATAAGAATAAATGGTAATGCAGTAGCGTCATATACACTTTTAACAAGCTATAATGAATACTCTGTTGAAGGAAATGGTACAGTTCAAGTTGTTTTTACAAACGATGAAGGAGATAGAGATGTACAAGTTGATTATGTAATTATTGATGGGACAATCTATCAGGCAGAAGATCAAGAAGTAAATACAGGAGTTTGGCAAGATGGTGATTGTGGTGGATCTTATAGTGAATGGTTACATTGTGGTGGTTATATTGAATTTAATGGATCAACAACTACAAATCCGGATGATACAACCACACCACCTGATGATACATCATCGGGAAATTGTTCAGATATTCAAACTTGGACAGCTTCTACTGTTTATTCAGAAGCTGGAACACAAGTAAGTTACAATGGAAATATTTATGAAAATAATTGGTATTCTCAAAATCAAAATCCAGAAGAAAATTCTGGTCAATGGCAAGTATGGACTTTAATAGGTACTTGTAATTAATTTCTAAATTAAATAAAAAAAGACGCTTAATAGCGTCTTTTTTTATATTTATAGTTAGGTTTACGAAAGGGATTTTAAAATGGTTTTATAACAGTCTTAAACTCTTCTATTCCACTTGATATAGTAAACATATCTTCCGTAAGCTCTTTATTTCCCGTGTACGGATATTTTGTAATGGGTTCAATACACAACATATTTGGAACTTCAGTCCATAACATAAAATTGTTAAATCCTTCAGTAATTAGTTTAATATTAGTTCCACTTTCTTTTGCTAACATAATTTCGTTGGCATTTAAAATAGGATAAGCTGTAGAGCCTCCTTTTATAATTTTAGGAATATCAATCTCTTCATTTATAGTTTTACATAATTCTGTTTTATCACCCGAAAGCATAAATGCCGGATGATATCCTAGCATAAAAGGCATCCCTTTTTCAGCTTCTATTTCAAAGTTTATGGTTAAAAAATCATTGGTTAACTCGTAGCTTTTTTTGAATGAAAAAGAATATGGCCAAAAAACGTCAGCTTCAGTAGATTTCCCGGGATATTTTGAGTTTTTTACTTTAGTATTGGCAGTATATTCTTTTAAATAAACACAAAAATTTTCATCTTTTTCAGTAATTGTATATTTAAGTTCTCGTAAAAGTCCATGTTGATCTTGAATACAAGTTCCTTTAGGTGTTGAAACTCTAAAGTTATTGGTTTCGGTTGGTCCAATTATAGGAAACATCTCTGTATCGGAATTTCTCCATCCCGGATTTCCTTTTTGATGAATTAATTCTTCATCATCTTTTAAATAACTAACTAACTCTCCATTAATTATTTTTACGGTTGACTTGGTATCCGGACTAATTAAAATGATATGCTCTTTCATAGTTTTATTTATTGTTTTCAACAATGTAATCAAGCATTTTTTTAACTAAATGAATTCTATCAATTCCTCTTACATTATGCTCATGCATTGGATACGTAAAAAAATCTATTTGAACTTTATTATCAACAGCTTCTTTTAAGAGCGTCATACTGTGTTGAGGTACAACAACAGGATCAACACTACCATGAATTAATAATAATTTTCCATCTAAATTTTTAATATAATTGTGAACTCTGGCTTTTTTATAACCTTCCGGATTTTCTTGTGGTGTATCCATATAACGTTCGCCATACATTACTTCATAATATTTCCAATCGGTTACAGGACCTCCGGCAACAGCAGTGGTAAATACTCCGGGATTGCGAAGCATTAAACTTGTTGTCATAAAACCACCAAAGCTCCATCCGTTTACGGCAATTCTGGTACTATCTACATAAGGTAACGATTTTAAATACTCAATTCCGGTTAATTGATCCTCAATTTCGGCATCTCCTAATTTTCGATGAACAATACTTTCAAAAGCAAAACCTCTGTTGGCTGAACCTCTGTTATCTAATGTAAAAATGATATAATTTTCAAGCGTTGCAAAAGCAGGCATCCATAAACTTGAACCTGCTAACCAAGAATTGGTAACTAATTGTGCGTGTGGGCCACCATAAACATACACCAAAACAGGGTATTTTTTTGTTGAATCAAAATCGGCAGGTTTGGTTATTTTACCATACAAATCAGTGCCATCATTCCCTTTTAAAGTTACAAATTCAGTTACTCCCATTTTATATTCTTTTAAAGGATCTTCAGCAGAAAAAACAAAAGATGATTTCCCTTTTTCAGTATCAATAATTTCGGTTATTTCAGGAATAGTTACGCTATTGTATGAATCGATTAAAAACTTACCATTTGAACTTAGTTGAGACGTATGCGTACCATTTATGTTTGTAATTTTTTTGTATTTACCTGATTTTAAATTTATTTTAAAAGTATGTGATTCTCTTGGGTCATTTCCGGTACCGCTAATAAATACATTTTTTCCTTTTTCATCAAAACCTAAAATACTGTTTACAACCCAATTAAATTTGGTTAGTTGTTTTACCAATTTACCATCTGTAGTATAGTGGTAAAGGTTCATAAAACCATTACGTTCACTAAACCATAAAAAATCCGTTGTACTGTTTGGTAAAAAAACGGCATCGTGTTCAGGTTCAGTCCATTTATCATTGGTTTCTTCAAATAAAGTATTTACTTTTTCTCCAGTTTCAACACTGTAACGGTTATACCAAACATGATTTTGACCTCGATTAATTTCGGCTACCAAAACATATTTTTCATCTGGAGTCCACGATAAATTTGTTAAATAATGCTCATCAGAAGTATCTATATTTAAATAGGTAGTTGTTTGATTTTTTAGATTGAAAATACCAATTTTAGCCTTTTCGCTTCCTTGTCCTGCCATTGGATATTTAATGTTTTTAAGCGATGCAGGATAGGTGGTTATATCAACTAAAGGATAATTGGTTACATTGCTTTCGTCTTTTTGGTAAAACGCTAAATAATTGCCTTCAGGACTCCAAAAGGTTCCTTTGGTAATACCAAATTCGCTTCTATGAATTGCTTGTCCGGAAACTATATTTTTATCTTCATTATTGGTTACTTCAATTTTTGGATTTGAAGTTGTTGCTACATATAAATTAGTATCAATTGTATAAGCTACAGCTTTAGATTTTGAGTTGTAATCTACATTTTCGGCTTCTTTTTCAAAGGGAATTGCATTGTTTTTAGTGTTTGCAGTATAGTTGAAAATTTCAATACTATTAGAATTTCTAAAAGTGATATCTGTAGTTGAAATTTCCATAATTCTCGGAAATCTTTTTAATTCAGGATATACCGTTTGTAGTTGGGTTAAAGCAATTTTATGTACTTCTTTATTGGTTTTTGCATCAGTAAAAATTAAATTACTATCTTTTAAATATGCGTAATTAGTTGAGTTTTTAACCCATTGTAAATTTTGTAAAGAAGCAGGGTATAGGCCTTTGTAATAGCCCATTACAGCATCGTCAATAGTTAATTCTTTTTGTTGTGAATATCCTATCAGCGAAACAAAAAATAACAGATATAATACTATTTTTTTCATGTATTAATTTTTTAGATTTTTAATTAAATGACACTCTTGCCATTATTGGATTATGGTCAGAGTATGGGATGTTGTATGTTTTAAAATTATGAATTTCCATTTGTTTATCGGTTAAAATAAAATCGATTCTAAACGGAAATTTAAGATCGTATGTTTTTCCAAAATTATTTCCGGCTTCTTCAAAAGCATCATTTTTATTTTCTTTCAATTGATGGTATGCCCACGAGAAAGCTGTATTGTTAAAATCACCACAAATTATAGTTTTGTAATTTATTTTTTCTTGATGCAGTTTAATTAATGTTACTTGGTTAGCTTGTTTTTTAAAAGCATTTTCTAAACGAAAACGTAATTTTTCAGAATTTTCTTTGTTAAATGTTTCCTCTTTTGGGTTGATTTTTAACGATTCCAAATGAACATTATAAACGCGAATGGTATCATTATTTTTTACAATATCAGCAAAAATGGCATTGTTGGTTGTATTTTCAAAGTTTAAGGAGCCTGAATTTATTATTTTGTATTTAGAAAAAATTGCATCGCCAAATTTTCTGTTACGTTTTCCAACATTAATATACTTATATGGATAATTGAATTTTATATTTTTATCTGAATGAAATTCTTGAATGCATAAAATATCTGGGCTTTTACTTTCAATAAAATCAAATATTTTTTCATCTACATTTTCTTTATCAATCCATTTGTAGATGTTAAACATTCTAACATTGTAACTCATAATTTTAACATCATTGGTATACATCACTTTTTTTTCGCTAAATCTGTAAAATTTTGTGATATGATAAAAACTTAGCAGAAGCACTATTGCTGAAAGAAAAAATTGACGCTTTAATTTTAACAACCAATAAATTCCAAAAATAACATTGATAATAATTAAAAAAGGTACTAAAAGGCTTATTAAAGATAGAAAGGAAATTGTGTTAGGCGAAATGTATAATCCGGAAAAAGAAAGTAATAAAAGTGTTGCTACAATTGAATTGATAAAAAATAATAATTTATCTATTAATGATAGGTTTTTCAATTCTTTTATTTTTTAAATTATTTTTTTCCGGCACTAAATAAAAAATCCTTTTCATCTTGAGATAAACTTTCATAACCGGATTTACTTATTTTATCAAGAATATCATCTATTTTTTTTTGTTTGGATTTTGAAATTTCTTTACCAGAAGTTTTTTTAGTTGATTTATAAACTGTTTTTAATGGTTGTTTATTTTTTGGCTTAAAAAGATTTGTAAAATAGTTGATTAAATTTTCAAACCATTTTCCAATATCGTTTCCTTTTTCTAACTGTTTTGAATACATAAAACCAAATACTGCGCCACCCAAATGTGCAATTGCACCACCATTATTTGGATTGCTTAATTGTAAAATACTTAAACCAACCCAAATAGCTGCCAACACCCATAATTCAACACTGCCAATAAAACGTAGCCGAAGCGCATAACGTGGTATTTTTGTTGCAATAGCTACAAAAATTGTTGTTACAGCAGCTGAAGCTCCTCCTAAAGGAGATCCTGTTTTTCCGGTTACATAATAGTATGTTAAAAATACCAAGGCACCCACAATTACTCCTAAAAAATAAAAATTTACGAACTGTTTTTTGGTGTAAAAATCTAAAAATAAATTACCGATATAGTACAGAATAAGAAGATTTGAAAGCACATGAATTAATCTTTCATGTATAAAAGCATAACTAATTAGCGTCCAAGGCTTTTCTAAAAAAGCATTTAAGTTGGCAGGTAAAGCAAACCATTCAATGGTAAATTGATTGAAAATAGCTGTAATTAAAAATAATGCTACATTGATGTAAATTATCTTTTCAACTATGGTTGCTTTATTAAAAGCATGTTTTATGTCGTCTAATATATTCAACTTAATTCCAACGGTTAAATTGATTTTTTTTCCAATACCAAGCAATAATAAATCCTATAATTGCTCCACCTACATGCGCAAAATGCGCTACATTTCCAACAGAGTATTTTGTTATTCCAAAGAATAAATCACTTAAAATAATTAATGGTATAAAATATTTTGCCGAGATTGGAACAGGGAAAAATATCAATGCCAGTTTTGCATTTGGAAATGCCATTCCAAAGGCTACTAAAATACCATAAATAGCTCCTGAAGCACCAACAGCAGGTGTATGATAGGTTGCGTATAATTGTGATAAATCGCTTTCTGATATATGCTCTAAAATTTGAGTATTATAATTACCCGATTCTAAAATATTTTGAATATCACTAGCTGATAAACCTATGCTAATCAACTGATCGTACACCGAATTAAACTGATAATAATTTACCAATGTATATATAATACCTGCTCCCAGACCTGCGGATAAGTAGAAAAATAAAAATTTATTTCTACCCCACATTTGTTCTAAAGGTGTACCAAAAGCCCATAAACCATACATATTGAATAATATATGAGCAAAACCACCATGCATAAACATGTGGGTTAAAAATTGCCAAAACCCAAAATTTGGATTTTTAGGGAAATAAAGTGCAAATAAACTTTGCAAATCAAACCCCTGAATAAGTTGAGGCGCAATAAAAAATAGTACGTTTAATATAATTAAATGCTTTACAGCTTCAGTAATTCTTCCCATAATTTACTAAGTTAACAAAGGTTTTTAGTTGTTAAACTTTTTATCAATTTCGTCTAAATTAATTGTAACAAACGTGGTTTTACCAAAAGGAGATAAATCCGGTTGTTTGCATAAAAATAATTTATTTACCAATTCTTCTTGTTCTTTTAGGTCAAGTTTTGTGCCAGTTTTAATAGCTAAACTTTTCGCTAAACTTTTTGCCATAATATCAAGTTGGCTAAAACTTGTTTCAGGCACATCATTTTTAATATCTTCCAGCAGTTGTTCAATAATAATGGTTATTTGACTTTCAGTTATATTAACAGGAATACCTTTAACAACAATGGTATCGTCTAAAATTTTATCAAATAAAAAACCAATACTCTCCAAATCTTCTTTTATTTCTTTAATTAAATGAATATCAGACTTATTAAATGAAATTTCTAAAGGAAACAAAAGTTGCTGGCTCATAGCTTCCTTTACAGTTATATTCTCTAAAAACTCTTCATATAAAATACGTTGATGTGCTAAATTCTGATTGATATATACAATACCTGATTTTATACTGCTTACTAAATATTTATTATGAATTTGATACGTTTTGCTATTTGATTTAGTTTCAGAAAATAATGACGAATTGACAGTTTCTGATTCAACTTCAATATTTTCAATAGTTAGTCCTGTGTATAAACTTTCCCATTTTTCCTTTGTTTCTTTTTTAAAAGGAGATTTAACCGATTTTTGTTCACCTGTTTTAAATGGATTAAAGTCTGGATTTACAGTTACTTTAGGAGTATCAACTTTTTTACTTTTATATTGATACGGAGTATCAAAAGATGAATTCCGATTAAAATCTAATACCGGAGTTACATTATATTGCCCTAAACTATGTTTAATTGTTGAACGTAAAATAGCATACAATGTTTTTTCGTCATCAAATTTAATTTCAGTTTTTGTAGGATGAATATTGATATCAATACTTTTAGCAGGTACTTTTAAATATAAAAAGTATGTTGGATAAAAATTATTTGAAATCAATCCGTCAAAAGCACTGGAAACGGCATGGTTTAAATAAGCATTTTTAATAAATCTGTCATTCACAAAAAAGAATTGTTCTCCTCTTTTTTTCTTGGAAAATTCAGGTTTAGCTACAAAACCGGTAATTTCAACTATTTCTGTTTTTTCGTTGATAGGGACTAATTTTTCATTCGTTTTTTTTCCGAAAATAGCAACTATACGTTGGCGCAAATTACTCGAAATTAAATTGTAAATTTCACTATCATTGTGATAAAATGAAAATGAGATATTTGGATGTGCCAGCGTAACACGTTGAAATTCATTAACAATATGACGTGTTTCTATGCTATTCGATTTTAAGAAATTTCTTCGAGCAGGAATATTATAAAATAAATTTTTGACTGCTACCGATGTTCCTTTTGGTGTTGTAGTATTTTCTTGAGCAACAACGGTGCTTCCTTCAATTTTGATAAGCGTACCTAGTTCTTTACCTTCTTGTTTTGTTTTTAAATCTACATGTGCAATAGCAGCAATAGATGCCAATGCCTCACCTCTAAAACCTTTAGTGTGTAAGTTAAATAGATCTTCTGCTTTTTTTATTTTAGAAGTTGCGTGGCGTTCAAAACTAAGTCTTGCATCGGTTTGACTCATGCCAATACCGTTATCAATTACTTGAATTAGAGTTTTACCTGCCTCTTTAATAATTAGTTTGATATTATCAGCTCCGGCATCAATAGCATTTTCCAATAATTCTTTAACAACAGATGATGGTCTTTGAACAACCTCACCTGCAGCAATTTGGTTTGCAACATGATCGGGTAATAGCTGAATAATATCTGGCATTAGAATAATTTATGTAATTCAAATAAATAGGCTACAATTCCAACTAATATTGCAATTATTATTGCTAATCTTAAATTTGAAGCTCTATCTGTAGCACTTCTTTTATTTCTTACCCATTCATTCTTTAAATTATTTTTGGAAAGCCTGATTTTAAGAGTTTCACTATCAGTATCTTTATTTGCATTATATTGTTCTTCTAATCTTTGCATACGTTCTTTACGCTCGTCGTAATAGCGAGGTTTATAATCAAAAACATAATGCGCTCTCGGCTTAAATAATCTATCAAACATAAATATAGTATAATCAGTATATGACAAAAATACTGAATTATAAAGTTGTGGTCAAGTTTTGTGAATAATAAGGGTGTTAAAACTCTCTTAAAGCCGCCATTTTAATTGCAGCAATAGCGCATTCAATACCTTTGTTTCCGTGTTTTCCTCCAGATCGTTCAATTGATTGTTCTTTTGTATTATCAGTTAAAACACAAAAAATGGTAGGCACATCGTATTTAATATTGAGGTCTTTAATACCTTGAGTAACACCTTCACAAACAAAATCGAAATGTTTTGTTTCACCTTGTATTACATTTCCAATAGCTATAACTGCATTTATATTTTGAGTTTCCAGCATTTTTTTACAACCGTAAATAAGCTCAAAACTTCCAGGAACATTCCAACGGATGATATTTTGTTTTATAGCTCCGTTTTCTAAAAGTGCTTGTTCTGCACCTTTATATAAGCTTTCAGTAATTTCAGGATTCCATTCAGAAACAACAATCCCAAATCGAAAATTTTTCGCATTTGGGATTGTAGCTTTATCGTAATGTGATAAATTAGTTGTAGCCATTACATCTTAATTTTTTGATGCAAATGTTGCTCGGTTTATATAAACTTCAATGTTTTTAGCTTCATCAGAATTCGGATATTCTTTCTCAATTCTTTTAAATAATTCTAATGCTTTTGAATATTTTTCTAATTCCATTGCGGTAGTTCCAGCTTTGAAAAGGAAAAGTGGAGTAGAAAAATTATTGTCTTGTAAATTAGCAGCTTTTAAATAGTATTCTAGAGCATCTTCAGGTTGGTTAATATCTGCAAAGGCATCACCAATTGCTCCTTTGGCAGTAGGGCCTAAAAGTGCATCTTTTGATGAGAATTTTTCTAGGTATTCAATAGCTTCTTTATAGTTTTTCAATTTTAAATAAGAAATACCGGCGTAATAGTTTGCTAAATTACCGGCTTTAGTATTACTGTATTTATCAGCAATATCAATAAAACCATATTTTCCATCAGCACCTTCTAAACCCAAATTTAATAAAGAATCTACAGCAACAGTATTACTTAAAGCATCTTCAAAATATGTTTTAGGAAAAGCTAACTCGTTTGCAGCTTCTTTTTCTTTTGGTGTTTTAATATATTTTTGATAAGCTAAATAGCCTAAAATAACAACTACAACAGTTGCTAATAATACAAAAATTGCCTTTTGATATTTAATTACAAATTGCTCTGATCTTGAAGCGGTTTCATCTAAAGTGTTAAAAACTTCAGCAGTAGTTGATTTATCTTCAATGTTATTTTGAGCTTTTTTTACTTTACTTCCAGTCTTTTTATATGTTGCCATTTATTGTAAAATTTGTAGCCGCAAAAATAGAATTTTTAATTGGAAAGTAAAAATCCAAATTAATCTAAATTTCATTTATTTTCAATATTTTTAGACTTTCAAAAAAAATACATGTATTTACAAAAAATAACACTCGTAAATTTTAAAAATTTCGAATCTCAATCATTTAATTTTGAAGATAAAATAAATTGTTTTGTGGGTAATAACGGAGTTGGAAAAACCAATGTTTTAGATGCTATTTATTACTTGTCGTTTGCAAAAAGTTACTTTAATTCTGTTGCTACTCAAAATATTAAACATGATGAGGATTTTTTTATGATTGAAGGAGAATATCAGATAAATGATAAAATTGATACCATTGTTTGCAGTTTAAAAAGAGGAAATAAAAAGGTTGTAAAAAGAAATGGTAAGATTTATGAAAAATTTTCTGAACATATTGGGCATTTACCTTTAGTTATAATTTCTCCGGCTGATAGAGATTTAATTGTTGAAGGTAGCGAAACACGCAGAAAATTTGTAGATAATGTAATTTCACAGTCCAATAAACAATATCTGCAAACAGTTATTAAATACAATAAAGTTTTAGCTCAGCGAAATTCATTATTAAAATACTTTGCTGCTAACAGAACATTTGATGCCGTTAATTTAAAGGTTTATAATGAGCAATTGAGTTTGTACGGAAGCATAATTTTTGAAAAACGAAAAGAATTTTTGGAATCTTTTATTCCAATCTTTAAAAAAAGATATAAATCAATTTCAAATAGTAAAGAAGATGTAAATTTGGTGTATAAATCTCAATTGAATGAAAGTGATTTTGAAACTTTGTTTGAGTTAAGTTTAGCAAGGGATAAAATATTACAGTTTACCAGTGCCGGTGTGCATAAAGATGATTTGATTTTTGAGATTGACGGTTATCCGGTTAAAAAATTTGGTTCTCAAGGGCAGCAAAAATCGTATTTAATAGCTTTAAAACTGGCCCAATTCGATTTTATTAAAGAACAATCAAAAGTAAAACCTATATTATTGTTAGATGACATTTTTGATAAGTTAGATGATTTAAGAGTAGAACAACTTATTAATTTGGTAAATAGAGATGAATTTGGTCAATTATTTATAAGTGATACACATAAAGAACGTACTGAAGAAGTTGTAAAAAAAACAGAACAATCATATAAAATATTTCAATTGTAATGGCAAAACGACAGAATGAATTTCATTCTATTCAAGATTTGATGAAGGATGTTATTAAAGAAAACAATTTAAGTAAAGGGATGCAAAAAATATCTGTTGAGGAAGCATGGATTAAATTGATGGGTAGCGGTGTAGTTTCTTATACAGATAAAGTTGAATTGAATGGAAAAACTTTAATTGTTCGATTAAAATCTTCTGTTTTAAGAGAAGAATTAAGCTATGGTAAAGATAAAATAATTAAAATGATGAATGAAGAATTGGGTGAGAGCCTTATTTCTAAAATTATGCTTACTTAAAAAAATCCGCTGCATTACAACGGATTTTTTAGATGATTTTATATTGAATTTACTAAAACATTTCTCTGCCCGAGAAGTGAAATGCGCTTTCAATTGCTGCATTTTCGTTACTGTCAGAACCATGAATAGCATTTTCTCCCATTGATGTAGCGTAAAGTTTACGAATGGTTCCTTCTGCTGCATCAGCAGGATTTGTAGAGCCAATTAACGCTCTAAAGTCTTCAACTGCATTTTCTTTTTCTAAAATAGCGGCTACTATTGGTCCGCGTGTCATAAATTCAACTAATTCTCCAAAAAACGGACGTTCTTTATGAATATCGTAAAACTCTTTCGCATCTGCAACAGTCATTTGAGTCATTTTCATAGCAACAATTCTAAAACCTGCAGCATTTATTTTTTCTAAAATCGCTCCAATGTATCCTTTTTCTACTGAATCAGGTTTAAGCATTGTAAATGTTCTGTTTGTTGTCATTCTAAGTTTTTTAAATTTTTAAAATTGCCGCAAAGATACTATTTTAAAAATAAAATTATGTTACTTATGGTATCTTTGGGTATAGGTTTGGTAGGTTATATTATTTTCACCTATAATTTTCATAATAACATTATTGTTTTCAAAATCGAATTGTAATAAACCGAAACTTTTTTTGGGAACTACATTGCTAACTCTATATTTATTTGGTTCTCCTTTATAACTTGTATAAGCATGTGTTAATCCGCTGGAAGTAAAATCAATTAATGGGTATGACAAGCCTTCAACTTCTTTTTTTGAAATTTCTGATATATGTCTGTCTCCCGATATAATAATTGTATTTTTTGCGTTGGTTTCTTTTAAAATAGTTTCGAGTTTATCTACTTCGTGAGGCATATTTCCCCAAGTTTCAAAACCATGTTCACATGATAAGAATTGAATACTGCTTACAATGATGTTGTATGAAGCTTTAGAGTTTTTTAATTGATCTTTTAGCCAGTTCCATTGGGTTTCTCCAAGCATGGTTCCTTCACCATACTTATTAGGTTTAAAACGTTTACCTGTTTTAGTATCAGGAGTTAATGATGTTCTAAAATAGCGAGTATCTAAAATAATAGCTTTTATATTTTCATTACCTATAGTGTAATCTTTAGCATAGTATACACCTTCTTGTTTTCTCCTTTTATCTGTTGCAGGAATATCAAAAAAATCTAAAAATAATTGTTGGGCCTCAGCTTTTTTACTGTATTCAGCACCACCATCATTTACGCCATAATCATGATCATCCCAAGTGGCAAGAACATCAATATTCTTAATGAAATCACTATAATCAGCATTGTTTTTTTGTTTTTGGTAATTCTGTTTCATATAATCCATATCTTCAGTATCAGTATAAATTATATCTCCACCCCAAATCCAAACATCAGGATTGTTTTTTTTAATTTCTTTCCATAAATTGTTGGGTAAATTTTGATTGTTACATGAACCAAAAGCAATTACAAATTCTTTTTTGGGACTATTAACAGTACCTATTTCTTTCTCTTTTTTTTCTTTGATTTTACACGAAGTAATTATTAAGAAAATGAATAGTAGTATCTTTAAATAATTCATTTTTGTATTTTTAATGTTGTTTTAACAAATATACGCTGGTTAATCCATTAAAAATACATCATTAAATTGTATATTCGCACACTTATGAATAGAAATGATATTAAGGAAATAAAAGAGCTATTTTCAACTCCTAAAAATATTGTAATAGTACCTCATAAAAATCCAGATGGTGATGCAATAGGTGCATGTTTGGCAATGTACCATTATTTAAATGATAAGGGGCATAATGCTATTGTAGTTGCTCCAAATGATTATCCGGATTTTTTAAAATGGTTGCCGGGTTCTAAAGATGTGTATAAGTTTGATATGCAAAACAGACAGGCTAAAAGTGCTTTGGACAAGTCTTCTATTGTATTTTTATTGGATTTCAACTCTTTGCAAAGAGTTGGAGATGATATGATGAGTACTTTAGAAGATTTTATAGGTACTTTTATTATGATAGACCATCATCAACAACCTGATAATGTTGCAAAATATTTATATTCGGATATTAGTATTTGTTCAACATGTCAAATGATTTATCATTTTTTAGAAAAGTTAGAGGATGTTAAAGCAATTACACCCGAAATTGCAACTTGTTTGTATACGGGAATTATGACAGATACAGGCTCATTTAGATTTCCTTCAACAACAAGTACAACGCATAAAATTATTGCCGATTTAATTGATAAAGGTGCTAATAATGCTAAAATTCACAACAATGTGTACGACACAAATTCGTACGGAAGTTTGCAATTGCTTGGTAGAGCATTAAGTAATTTAATTGTTGTTGATAAACTAAAAACAGCATATATTACGTTAACTCAGAGTGATTTAGATGAGTTTAATTATCAAAAAGGAGATACTGAAGGTATTGTAAATTATGCCTTATCTCTTGAAGGAATAATTTTTGCAGTAATTTTTATTGAAGATGTTGAGCAGCAGATAGTTAAAGTTTCATTTAGATCTAAAGGAAGTTTTTCAGTAAATAAATTTGCAAGAGAACATTTTGATGGAGGAGGGCATGATAATGCTGCCGGTGGAAAATCAAAAATTTCATTAGATGCAACTGTTTCAAAATTTTTACATTTACTGTCAAGTTACAAAAAAGAACTTTTAAACTCTTATGAAGAATAGTTTTATACTTTTCAGTTTATTTTTAATATTGGTTTCGTGTATAAATCCGGTACCACGAAAACCGGTAGCAAGAAAAACGTCTTCATTTATGAAAGAATCGGTTTCGTTTAATAAATCGTTAAATGCCGCCGAAGAAAAAGACTTTTTATTGTTGATAAAGAATGATTCTGTTAGTAATTATATAACTTCACCCAATGGCTTTTGGTATAAGTATAATTTGAAAGGAAATAAAGTATACTATCCTAAATTTGGAGATAAGGTTTTATATACTTACGAAGTATACGATATCAACGGAAATATTATTTACGATTTTAATGAAATAGGCGAAAAATCGTATGTAATAGACCAACAAGAAATTATAGAAGGATTACGCAATGGATTAAAACTTATGAATGAAGGAGAAGTGGTTACTTTTTTATTTCCTTCGCATAAAGTATATGGTTATTTGGGAGATAACAATAAAATAAATATAAATCAACCGTTAATTTATAAAGTTCAATTAAATCAAATAAATAAAAAAAATGAAAGTAATTAAGTTTATATCAGTAGTTACAATTGCCTTAGTAATGGTTTCTTGTAATAATCAAAGAGTTACAAAAAAATCGTTAGAAACCGAATTAGATTCAGTAAGTTACGCTTTAGGGCTTGATATTGGAGAAAAAATAAAAGATAATTTTGGTGAAATTGATGAGGATTTATATATCCAAGGAGTTTTAAATGGAATAGACTCTACAAATCTTTTGTTAGAAAGTAAAGATGTTACTAAAGTTATAAATACATACTTTAGAAAAAAACAAGAAGAACAAAGAGAGAAAGCTCAAAAAATAAAATTAGAAAAAGCTGAAAAAGAATTTGCTGATGTTAAGGCTGAAGGAATTAAATTTTTAGAAGAAAACAAATCTAAAGAAGGCGTTCAGGTTACTGAAAGTGGTTTACAATATGTTGTAATTAAAGAAGGTACCGGAGACAAGCCTACAGCAGCGTCTAAAGTAAAAGTACACTATCACGGTACTTTAATTGACGGAACTGTTTTTGATAGTTCAGTTGAAAGAAATAAACCATCGGAATTTTTTGTAAACAGAGTTATAAAAGGATGGACAGAAGGTTTACAGCTTATGAGTGTAGGTTCAAAATATAAATTTTTTATTCCTCAAGAATTAGCTTACGGTGCATTTCCAAGACAAGGAGGTAAAATAAAACCATTTTCACCTTTAGTTTTTGAAGTTGAATTATTAGAGATTGTAAAAAAATAATTCTTTTAAGTAATTAAAAAATATTTAAATGAGAATATATAAATTTATAATCTTAATTTTTTCAATAACAATTATTTCATGTAAGTCTACTAAATATACCGATTTAGATGATGGCTTGTATGCAGATATGGAAACCAATAAAGGAACAATATTATTGAAACTTGAGTTTGAAAAAACACCTGTAACTGTTGCAAACTTTGTTTCCTTAGCTAAAGGAACAAATAAACATGTTACCGATTCTTTAAACGGAATACCTTATTATAATGGTGTAGTTTTCCATAGGGTTATAAAAGGTTTTATGATTCAAGGGGGTGATCGAACAGCTACAGGTGAAGGAGATCCCGGTTATAAATTTATAGATGAATTCCCAAAAGATAAGGATGGTAAGTTATTGTTAAAACATGATAAGGCAGGAATTTTATCAATGGCCAATGGTGGTCCGGCAACAAATGGAAGCCAGTTTTTTATCACACAAAATGAAGCTCCATGGTTAGATGGTAAGCATACTGTTTTTGGAAACGTTGTTAAAGGACAAGCTGTTGTTGATTCTATTATTCAGAATGACACCATAAAAAAAGTTGAAATAATTAAAGTTGGTAAAGCTGCTAAAGGATTTAATGCTGTTAAAGTATTCGATAAGTATGTAAAAAAACAACTAAAAGAGCAGAAGGAAATTGAGAAGATTGCCAATGCTACTTTAAAAAGGTTTAACGAATTTTCTAAAGAAGCAATTGAATTGCCTTCAGGTTTAAAAATAGCTATTACTGAAACAAAAAATGGTGAGTTTCCTTTAAACGGACAAAAAGTAAAAGTGAATTACGCCGGTTATTTTACTGATGGAATGTTGTTTGATACCAGCTATAAAGAAATTGCCAAAACATATCATAAATATGATGTAGCAAGAGATAAACACAATAAATATGGTCCTTTTACTACAATTTACGGTCCTGATGCCAGATTAATTGCCGGTTTTAAAGAAGGCTTACAAAAAATGAGAGTAGGAGACAAGGCTTTACTTTTTATACCTTCTCATTTAGGTTACGGAGCACAAGGAGGCGGAGATGTGATTCCGCCTGATACCGATTTGATTTTTGAATTAGAATTGGTTGAGGTTGTAAATTAAAACATTAGTAATCAATGTTAGATTCACTAATTGATAAAGATATTGAATTGTTTTTGTTTCTAAATAATTTAGGAACAGCACAGTGGGATGGCTTTTGGCTTTTTTTAACAAATAAGTTAAGTGCCATCCCATTATATCTGTTATTGCTTTATTTTACCTATAAACATTTTGGTTTAAAAAAAACTGCAATTGTAGTACTGTTTATTATACTATTAATTGCAATTTCAGACCAAACAAGTAATTTATTCAAATATGGTTTCAAAAGGCTAAGACCATGTCACGATGAAAATATTGCACATTTAGTCCGGTTAGTAAAAGAGCGTTGCGGAGGTAAATTTTCTTATTTTTCGGCACATGCAGCAAATACAATGGCTATTGCAGTATTTTTCAGTTTACTATTCAAAAAAACATACAAATACTTCCCTTTTATATTAATTGTTTGGGCATTATTTGTCTCTTACAGCAGAATTTATATAGGAGTACATTTTCCTTTAGATGTAATTACAGGTATTATTTTTGGTATTTTTTATGCAATCATATTTTACAAGTTGTATCAGCTTTTTATTAAAAAGTGGGTGATTTAAACTTCGTATATTTTTTTATTGAAAGGATTTAAAAATATTAAAAAGAAGATAACTGCAAATGCCAATTCGTATAATTCCCATTTTCTATTTGAAGAAATAAAAACCAATATTCCGGTTGCTACTAAAAACGCAATGGTTTGATGCCATTTAACAATAGGCACAGCAAAAGAATCAACCAAATTTTTAAAACCTTTGAATTTCCTGTATATAAAAGGAAAAATCAATAAATAAATTACCAAAACAATAGTTAAAAGCTGACTGAAAACAATTTTATTTACTTTTTTTCCGTCAACAACCAAATTGTGTAAATTGGTTTCGCCTTGAGCATTATGCTCAATAAAATATTCTGAAGATTGAACATTAAAAATACGTTGACCCCAAGAAATTTCTTCACCTGCACCAAAGAAAAACACTAAAGCCATTCCTAAAATACCAATTTTCCATAATGTTTTTTTATGTTTATATAGTTTAAAGAAACGAAAAAGCAATAATATACTCGAACAAAAAAGCAATATTGCAGTTCCATATTCAACCATACCATCTTCTTTTGTGTAAACTTCATCAAAATATTGAAGGTTAGTGTTTGCATAATATATTCCTAATCCAAATACAAGAATTAAAAATAGATAAGCCAATTTATCGGTTTGTGTAAGAGTTTTTATTTTCATATATCAAAAGTACTATTTTTTTGAAACTAAATAAAGATGTCTTATAAGTCTTTCTTTACTTTTTGCTCCAAAATTTATATTAAAAGTTTCAATTAAAGTTAGGGTATAATTATTACTTAATTTAGATTTTACAGTTTCTATATCTTCAGCCATAACTAAAATACCAAAATTTGAATCCGATGGTACTGTCAACTCTTCATTTTTGTAGATATTTTTTAAGTATCCATTGTATTGCCAAAGAAATTCCGGTGCAATTTCACCTATAGAATAAGTTGAAATATTATTTTTTACTTCAAATTGGTGAAGCGTATTTATTGATTTATACTCTTTATTTTTATTGATACTTTTTGAAAGAGGTAATCCAAAAGTTAAAATTGACATCATAAAAAATATTGAAAAATAAAAAACGTGTTTCATTTTCTTTTGGAATAGGTATTTGAAAATTAATAGTCCAATTATTAAAGTTACCACCGACGTAGCTACATAATTTATTATAAAATTTTGCAAATTATCCTTCAATAAAAAATACAATACAACAGGTAAAGCAATACTCAAAGTTGCTATTAACCCAAAATTAAAATACACAGGAATTGTTTCTTTCTTCGATTTTAGTTTTGAAAAACTCTGAATTAAGTATTCAATGTAAAATCCGGTATTTAATGCTAAAGGAATTAATACCGGTACTAAATAGCGTGCTTTTTTTTCAGGTATTAAAGAGAGTAAAATAAGAGCAATGATTGTCCACCAAAAAGTAAATTTATACGCTTTTTTATTTTGAACCTTTTTTATCAAATAAGGGTAAAATAAACCTATTAAGGCAGGTATTGTCCATAAACCAGATTGTGTAAAGAAACTCCAATAATAATAAAAAGGTTTAATATTATAACTACTCCAGTTACCGGTTTCTTTAGTTGTAATTTCTAAAAATGCTTGTGGATCTGCCATTCGAACATATACAAACCACCATAAACCTATTAAAAGAAATAAAATTATGAAACTTATAAAAGGAATTATTTTGGGTTTAAATTTTTTAAATCTAAAAATAAAACCATACGAAATTATAAAAGGTAAAAATACAGCGTAGAGCGATACAGGACCTTTACTCATAAAAGACAAACCAATAAAAAAAGCTGAAATTACAGCATTTTTCCAAAGAGATTCCTTTTCTTCAAAAAATCTAAATAAAAAATATAAACCTGCAAGCATAAACCCATGAGTAAAAATATCCCAAGGTGCTTCATTTATAATGGCAAAAATATAGAAAGACGTTACTAAAATTAAACTGTTTTGTAAACTTTGAGTTTTAGAAAGGTTTAATTTTAAAGATAAAAAATACCCAAATAAACCGGTAAATAACACCATTAAAGCACCTGGTAAACGCAAAGCAAAAAGACTATTTATTCCAAATAGTAAACCGGATATAGCTGTAAACCACGTAGGTAATGGAGGTTTTTGATATCGGGCTTCTCCGTTCATTGTTGTTAATAGCCAATTATTATTGTTAACCATTTCACGAGCTGTAATAAAATTACGAGCTTCCATAATAGTTACATTTGGAACATCCAATTGTATAAGTAACATTAATAAAACCACCACACTTAATGTTATAACAGGGTGTTTTTCAATAATTTTAATCATTTATAAATAGTTGTGTACATGTAATTATACAAGTTTAATCCTGTTTTTTTAGGATTATAATATTTCTGATATAAATAATGGAACCCATAAAATGCCCAATTAAAAGTACGGGATCTTTTCTTAAAACAGCATAAAATAAAATCATTAAAGAACCGATTAAACTTAATAACCAAAAGCCAAATGGTAATGACGATTCTTTATTTTTTTCTGAATAAATCCATTGATAAACAAAACGAAGTGTAAAAATTATTTGCGCAATACTTCCCCAAACAAGTAACCAGGCAGGTATGGCTTCATTTCTAAAAAGTTTATCAATATCATAAGAGTTGTTGTTATAAGAATAAATAACCAACAATATTGGGAATATCCATAAAAACCAACGTGAAATTTTGGATACTTTTTGCCATTCTCCCTGTAATTGTAAATTTCTGATATAAATAAAATAAGTGAGTGATTGGCCTAGCATTATGGCAAAATCTTCTCTTAAATAACCATATATAAATAATAGAAAAGAAGCTAATAAACTTAACCACCAAAATAATGTTGGAGTTAATACTTTTTTATTTTTTTCAGATAAAATCCATTGTAAAATAAGTCTTCCTGAAAATAAAAGCTGTGCAAAAAAACCGATAGTATATACAATCCAGCTACTCATTACCCTTTTTTTGCTATGTTATAATTGATATATTTTTTTTTCATCCATAAATAAGCAAAACAATCCATTAACGGACCTAACAGCCTATTCCATAAACCATATTTTGCCTCACCGGCAATTCTAGGAAAATGTTGAACAGGAATTTGTTTTATACTACCATTTTGCAATAAAATCATGGCAGGTAAAAAACGGTGTAAACCATTAAACATCGGAATTTTTTTAGCGTATTCGGTTTTTATTATTTTTAAAGGGCAACCGGTATCGTCCATTCCGTCATGCGTAAAAGTACGTCTAATTCCATTTGCTATGGTTGAAGACATATTTTTTACAAAAGAATCTTTTCTGTTTGCTCTAACGCCTGTAACTAAATCATATTCAGTTATATGTTCTAATAAAAGATTAAAGTCTTCCGGTGCAGTTTGAAGATCAGAATCAATATAGCCAACCAATTCGGTATCAACATTATTAAAACCGGCTGCAATTGCAGCACTTAAACCACAATTTTTTTCAAACTGAATAAAAGTAAAATCGGCATTATTAGCACAAATTTCTTCGATTAATAGTTGACTTTTATCTTTACTTCCGTCATTTACAAAAAGGACTTTGGTTTTTTTTGCAGCAATTTTAATATATTTAGAAAGTTCTTGTTCTACACGTTTTAAATTATCTTCTTCATTATAAACAGGAACAACAATTGTAAATTCGTAATTCATTAGTTATCAATTATTTTTTTAGAATTTTTTAGAAGCTTTTAAAGTTTGTAAATTTAAAATATTTATTTAGATAAATGCAACATGTAAAACATTGTTTCGTCTTTAACAATAGAAGTAACCAACTTAATGAGCAAGACTGTTTATTTACACAATAAAATAATTGAAGGTTGTAAGCAAAACAAGGCAAAATCACAAATGCAATTGTATGATAAGTATTGCAATGCAATGTATATAATTGCACAACGCTATGTAAAAGATAATTTTATTGCCGAAGATGTGATGCAAGATGCCTTTATTAAAGTGTTTAAAAACATTCAAAACTTTAAAGGTGAAGTTACCATAGGCGCCTGGATTAAAAAAATTGTGATCAATCAGTGTATTGATTATTTGAAAAAGAAAAAAATTGAGTTGGTTTCTCTTGAAAACAGTAAAATTGAAATTGTTGAAGAAAATAATTGGACTGTAACTGAAGATGTTACTTTTGAAATTGTGAATAATGCAATTAATAATTTACCTGATAAATACAAGGTTGTATTGAATTTGTATTTATTAGAAGGATACGATCATCAAGAAATTGCACAAATTTTAAATATAACAGAAGTAGCTTCAAGGTCGCAATTAATGAGAGGTAAAAACAAGTTAAAAAGTCAATTAAAAAAGTATAATTATGTCTAGTGATATAAAAAAAATACTACAAAATAAGCAAGTTGAAAAGGTTGAACTTTCAAAAGATCATAGAAAGAAATTTGAAGCAAAACTTCAAACAGAACTTCATCATTATAAAAAGAGAAGCAACCGATTTTTAAAGATTGCAGCTTCATTTTTAATACTTGTAGGTTTAGGAACAACAGTATATTATTATGCACCAAAAACTAATAATACACCGGTTCAAATTTCAAAAATTGAAAGTTTGGGAAGCATATCACCTGAACTGAAAAAAATTGAAAATTATTATTTAGTGAGTATAAATGCTGAAATTTTAAATCTAAATGAAACGCCTGAAAATAAAGAGTTATTAGATGGTTATTTAGAGAAAATTGATGAATTGTCGAAAGATTATAAAATGCTTACAAACGAATTAAATTCTGAAGGATTAAATGAAAAAACCATCAATGCTTTAATTGATAATTTACAATTACGTTTAAAATTGCTATACCAACTTAAAGAACAATTGAACGAATTAAAAAAAAATAACGTAAAACAAAATGAAAATATACAAGTATAAAATAGTAAGTTTAATAGTGTTATTTACTTTTAGTGTAAACGCCCAAAAGTTTGATAAAAAAATAACAGAAGAGTTTAAAGTAAATTCTGATGTAACTATTGCAATTAATGCTTCACATACTGATATTGATGTTGAAACTTGGAACAAGGATCAGGTACTGGTTGAAGCTACTATTGAGGTTGAAGGTGTAAGTAAAAAAGAAGCTGAGGCTATTTTTAAAAAATGGAAGTTTGAAGCATTAGGAAATAAAAGCAAAGTTAAAATAACGTCTCCATCTCAATTTATACATTTTGAATTTAAAGGGGATTATGATTTTGATTTTAAAGAAATTGATGTAGATATACCTCATTTTGAAATGCCGGAAATGCCGGAAATGCCTGAGATGCCGGAAATGTTTATAATGCCTAATGTTGATTTTCCTGAAATGAATATTGAATTTTTTGAGTTTGATTACGATAAATATAAAAACGATTCAACCTATTTAAAAAAGTATAAAAGCAGAATTTCTAAAGAAGTTGAAAAATATGAAAAAAGCGATTGGAAAAAGAAAATAGATTCTCTTAGAAATTCTAATGATTTCAGAAAAAGTATAGAAGAATATAAAAAAGAAGCTGACAAAGCCAGACAAGAAATGCTTCAAAATAGAGATAAAATTCTTGAAGAAGTTAAAAGAGCAAAAGAAGAATCTAAAAAAGCAATGGCTGAATATAAAAAGCTAAAAGAAAAAGGTAAATTAGATTCTATACATAATTATAAAAAAAGCTACTATTTTGAATTTAGAGATGATAGCAATTCAAAAGTGAAAATAAAAAAAGAAATTAAAATTAAAGTTCCTAAAGATGCCACATTCGATCTAAATGTTAAACACGGTAAATTAAATATTCCAAAATCTAATACTAAAATGTCTGCAACATTATCATACGGAGATTTTATTGGAGGAATAATTGAGGGTACTAACAATTTAAACATCTCGAATTCTCCTGTAATTATTAATACGGTGAGTTCAGGAAATATTACACTAAAAAATGTTCCAAATGCTACATTTGGAACATTTTCAAATGGAAATTTATTTTCAAATTCATCAGATGTAATTATAAAAACAGTAGGAAAAAACGTTGCTTTGAGTCAAAAATTCGGAAACCTTGAAGTTTTAAAAATTGTGCCCGATTTTAATAACTTAAATATAATTTTAGATTATGCAAAAGGGAATTTGATTTTATCGAATACCGATTTTATTTATGATTTGAATGGGAAAAAATCAACTTTCAAAGTAAAAGATGTTGTAAACCATTCAACTAATTACGAAAAAAATGGTGTTGATGCCATTAAAGGGTTTTTTAAAAACAAAACATCACCAAACAAACTAAATATTACAGGAGTTTACAGTACCGTTTGGCTACATTAAACATCAATTTTACCTTCATATTTAAACTTTCAAAATACCTGGAAGTATAAATTTTTCCATTAGGGATTTGTTATTATCTTTACAACTTCAATTTCAAGCAAATTTTAATGGAATTATACAAAACAAATCAAATAAAAATTTATAACTCTTTAAGTAAATCTAAAGAAATTTTTAAACCCTTAGTAGAAGGAAAAGTAGGAATGTATGTGTGTGGACCTACAGTATATAGTAATGTGCATTTAGGAAATGTTAGAACCTTTACGTCATTTGATTTGGTTTTTCGTTATTTAAAACATTTAGGCTTTAAGGTGCGTTATGTGCGTAATATTACCGATGCCGGACATTTAGAAAATGATGCTGATGAAGGTGAGGACAGAATTGCAAAAAAAGCTCGTTTAGAGCAAATTGAACCAATGGAAGTAGTGCAACGTTACACCGTTGATTTTCATGATACCTTACAAAAAATAAATAATTTACCACCAAGTATAGAGCCAACAGCAACGGGTCATATTATTGAACAGATTGAAATTATTAAAGATATTTTAGACAAAGGGTTGGCGTACGAAATTAATGGTTCTGTTTATTTTGATGTTTTAAAATATAATGAATCTCAGCATTATGGAATTCTTTCAGGAAGAAATATTGAAGAATCTATTCATAATACGCGAGAGTTAGATGGTCAATCTGAAAAGAAAAATCCACAAGATTTTGCACTTTGGAAAAAAGCGGATGATAAGCACATTATGCGTTGGCCTTCACCTTGGAGTGATGGTTTTCCGGGTTGGCATTTGGAATGTACAGCAATGAGTACTAAATATTTAGGTGAAACTTTTGATATTCATGGTGGTGGGATGGACTTAAAATTTCCACATCATGAATGTGAAATAGCACAATCACAAGCTAAAAATAATGTAAAACCTGTAAATTATTGGATGCATGCCAATATGCTAATTTTGAACGGACAAAAAATGGCGAAATCTACCGGAAATTATATTTTACCTAATGAGATTTTTACCGGTGAAAATAAAATTTTAAGCAAGCCGTTTACGCCAAGTGCAACACGCTTTTTTATGATGCAAGCTCATTACAGAAGTATTTTAGATTTTACAAGTACCGGTTTAGAAGCTTCCGAAAAAGGATATATTAAATTAATGGAAGCTATACATAGTATAGATAAAATTGTTACAACTAAAGAATCTTCAATAGATATACAAGCATGGAAACAAAAATGTTATGATGCTATGAATGACGATTTTAACAGTCCGATTTTAATTGCAAATTTATTTGAGGCTGTTAAATACATTAATCTTCTAATTGATAAAAAAGAATCTATTTCAGAAAGCGATTTGACCGATTTTAAAAACACAATTAATGCTTTTGTTTTTGATGTTTTAGGTTTGCAGAACGATATACAACAAGATAGTTCTAATAAATTATCAGGAGTTGTAGAAATGCTTATAAACATGCGTAAAGAAGCAAGAGACAATAAAGATTGGGCGTTATCAGATAAAATTCGTGATGAGTTGGCAACTTTAGGAATTCAGTTAAAAGACGGAAAGGAAGGAACTACTTTTTCAATCAATTAATTTGAAAAGTATAACTAAAATATTAGCATTCCCTTTTATATGGTTGGTTAAATTTTATCAAATAGCCATTTCGCCGTATACACCTTCTAGTTGCAGGTATACGCCAACTTGTTCAAGTTATACTTTAGAGGCTTTAAAAAAACATGGTATTTTTTGGGGAGGTTGGCTGTCAATTAAACGCATTGTAAGTTGTAATCCTTGGGGAGGCAGTGGTTATGATCCTGTTCCTGAGCCGAAACATAAAAAAGGAAAACAATAAAAAAGGTTTCATAAATACTTTTATATTTACATAAAAATAAATTAAATGACATTACTTCAAATAAATTGGAATCCATCACCGGAAATATTTAAAATTGGAATTATTTCAATTCGTTATTACAGTTTAATGTTTGTTATAGCATTTATGTTAGGCTTACATTTAATGAAAAAGATATTTATAAATGATAAAATTCCTTTAGAAAAGTTGGATTCATTATTTATTTATGTTGTTATATCTACATTGGTAGGAGCCAGACTAGGACATTTTTTATTTTACGATCCTCAATTTTTAATTGAAAAACCTTTAGAAGTATTGTTGCCTTTTAGGTTTTCTCCAAAGTTTGAAATTACAGGTTATGCCGGTTTAGCCAGTCATGGTGCTGTTATAGGTATTATTTTGGCTATGTATTATTTTAGCAAAAAAATACTTAAAAAACCTTTATTATTTATTTTAGACAGGCTTACAATTCCTGTTGCTATTGGAGGTGCTTTTGTAAGAATTGGGAATTTAATGAATTCTGAAATTATAGGTAAACCTACAAATTCTAATTACGGTTTTGTTTTTCAGAAATTGGGAGAAGATTTTCCTCGTCATCCAGCACAATTGTATGAAGCTTTTTGTTATGTAATAATTTTTGTTGTTTTATGGTATGTGTATTGGAAAACTAACAAAAAAGAAAAATTGGGTTACATATTTGGACTGTTTTTTGTGTTGCTTTGGACAGCAAGATTTATAGTAGAATTTTTTAAAGAGGCACAAGTTGACGAACGAGCTACATGGGCACTTAATACAGGACAATGGTTAAGTATTCCTCTAATTCTTGTCGGATTTTACTTTATGTTTAGGAAGAAATAAATAAAAAAGCCACTCAAACTGAGTGGCTTTTTTTTAACATCTAATTTTTGATTAGCTTTTAATTTGATTTTTTTTAAATTGCTCAAATTTAGTTTCGGTATTTTTTGGCCAGCTATTGTTTGTTAAATCAACATCAGCTGTTTGTTCATCAGGGTCAACGGTAATTTTAGTAATTGCTTTACTGCTATGAAAAACTTTAGTTACTTCATCATCATTAAGTCTCCAAATTTGAGCAGGATATTGTTTTCGTTCTTTTGTGCCATCTTCATATTCAAATTCAACAATAATTGGCATTA
>NZ_JAAZUI010000145.1 GCF_012524075.1 Lutibacter sp. B1 | reverse complement strand
CGTTGTACATAATGCGAAAAAACGAAAACGAATCCAAAACGGAATAAAAACACACTTAATTTCCAATTTAAAATATCAAAATTAAAAATAGAACTTTAAGAACTCATAAAAAATAACAGAATGAAAGAACTTTTAAAAAAACCAATAGTTATAATAATTATTCTGATTGCATTAGTCTTTATTGGTGGAGATATTTACAATAGAATTGTTTTAGGAGACGATTATGGAAAAGAGTTTAACGTTCCTAAAAACACATCCAATTATTTAAGTGACAACGAGGCTGTTTATGCATCACAAAAATTTGTAGAAAGCAGATTAAAATCACCAAAGACTGCTGATTTTCAGCCAATGTTTCAAGCTAAAGTAAAAAGAGAAAATGACATATACACAATAACCTCTTATGTGGATTCTCAAAATGGATTTGGTGCCATTATTAGGAGTAACTACATCGTAAAACTGAAAAGAAAATCAAATGGAGATGTTTCATTGATTGACATTAAAATAGAATAAATAAAGCACTATGTACAACAACGGCTATAATTCATTGCTTCTGACTTTCCTTTCGGAAAGTCCTCGCAAATTTGCTATCTTCGGTTTACGGTGGAAAATCCTCGCGGATTTTCACGCAACGAAACCATAGCCAAGCCCGTT
>NZ_JAAZUI010000144.1 GCF_012524075.1 Lutibacter sp. B1 | reverse complement strand
TCTCTCCTATTTTATCATTCTGCTAAATTGAGAAATTTAATGAGTTGAATCCGTTAAGTTGAATAAATTTTAAAACGTACGAGTTTTTCTCTTATTTTTAGTTTTTTAAGCTAATTTTCTACTAAACTGAAAAATTCTCAACGATTGATTCTTTAGATAATTCGTTTTCTTTTATAATTAGTACAAATCTTGATAAATAACACTCAAAAGATTGATTTTCTGATTGTTTTAGTTGCTTTTCATCATTTTCGTAAACTGAAAAATTGCAACTTCTTTCAACTGAATTTGAGAAATATCACGGAATCAAAAAAGAGAATTGTAACCGTCAGATTTGAGAAATGAATCGATTAAATTTGAACTAAAATTTATAAATCCAACTATGTTTGACTAAGTTACTTTAACCAACAATGGCTATATTGCATTGTGGCGGATTTTCTTTTTCAGAAAATCCTCGTATATTTACTAACATAATTGCTGTGGCGGAAAAATCTTGCCGATTTTTCCACAACGACAACATAGCCTAAACCGTTGGCAACAAGCTTAAAAAAATTACGAATGAAAAACAAAATACTGATTTTATTACTGACTATATCATCTTTAATTGGCTTTGGTCAGAACTCAAATGAAAATGTTTTATATGTTGTCGATTCTA
>NZ_JAAZUI010000143.1 GCF_012524075.1 Lutibacter sp. B1 | reverse complement strand
CAATATAAATCAATTGAACAAGCTAAAACTAGCATTTTTGAGTATATAGAAATATGGTATAACAAAAAACGTCTACACTCTTCTTTGGGATATAAAACCCCTTATGAAGTAGAACAAGAATTTTATCAATTTAAATATGTAGCTTAGGTCTTAAAAAAATTGTCCGACTTTTTGTTGCAAGTCCAGTGTTTCCAGAATGATTAACTTAAAGATATTTAGTAGAAATGATTAGGCATAATGAACCAAATTTGAAGCAGTATTAAGAGTCATAAAATAAATGACTTTTTATGTTGGTTTGAAATAATACAAATTATATATTTGCACCATCAGAAAGTAAAGCATTTTACTTTAAGTTCATTTATAATATCGTCAACAAATCGGCTAACAGTAAAGTTTCGGAATCTGTAACTGGTTGATATATATAATATTATGGGGAAAGGGTATAATCCTGCCACCCCGACAACATCAAAATTAATCTCAAAACACTGAAAAACTAATATTTTCAGTGTTTTTTTGTTTTTCTCTATCTTAACCCAAGTTGCAGCTGTCATGCCGAACTCCCTTTGTTTAGAGCATATTGGTAATTTTTAATTTCCAGTTTGTGTACTACGGATTTTTTTGTAAAAGGCTGTTTTTTTATTTTTAGGGAGGTGTA
>NZ_JAAZUI010000142.1 GCF_012524075.1 Lutibacter sp. B1 | reverse complement strand
CCGTTAGCTAAAATAACTTGTGAAGAATTCGGCAGAGAATTTCTCCTTCAAAATTTATGTTTTTTTTAACTCAAAATAATCTGATTTTGAGCATTTTTCCGGATTGATTTTTTTATGCTTTTTATTTCTAAACTAAAATTATGCTTCGGCTGAGTTTTTTATTGACTTCTCTCCTATTGTATCATTTTGCTAAATTGATAATTTCCTGACTTTTGATTTAAAAAAGAATAATAAATCTTTCAAAGACTGATTTTTAATTTGATGTTTGTTTCAATTGAATATTTCTGCTAAACTGAAAAATTCTCAACGATTGCTTTTTTAGATAATTCGTTTTCTTTTATAATTAATCCTAAACTTGATAAATAAAACTCAAAAGATTGATTTTCTGATTGTTTTAGTTACTATTCTTAATTCTTACTAATTGAAAAATTGAATTTTAAAAACACACAAAAGAATGAGAATTGTATCGTCAGATTTGAGCAATGAATCGGTTAAATTTGAACTAAAATTGATAAATCCTGCTATGTTTGATTAAGTTACTTTAGCTAACAATGGCTATATTGCATTGTGGCGGATTTTCTTTTTCAGAAAATCCTCGTATATTTACTAAAGTTACTGCTATGGCGGAAAAATCTTGCCGATTTTTCCACAACGACAACATAGCCTAAACCGTT
>NZ_JAAZUI010000141.1 GCF_012524075.1 Lutibacter sp. B1 | reverse complement strand
CAACGGTTTAGGCTATGTTGTCGTTGTGGAAAAATCGGTAAGATTTTTCCGCCATAGCAATTATGTTAGTAAATATACGAGGATTTTCTGAAAAAGAAAATCCGCCACAATGCAATATAGCCATTGTTAGCTAAAGTAACTTAATCAAACATAGCAGAATTTATCAATTTTAGTTCAAATTTAACCGATTCATTGCTCAAATCTGACCGATACAATTCTCATTCTTTTGTGTGTTTTTAAAATTCAATTTTTCAATTAGTAAGAATTAAGAATAAGAACTAAAACAATCAGAAAATCAATCTTTTAAATTTTATTTATCAAGATTTGTACTAATTACAAAAAGAAAACGAATTATCTAAAAAATAAATCGTTGAGAATTTTTCAGTTTAATAGAAAATTAGCTTAGAAAACTAAAAATAAGAGAAAAACTCTTACGAAGCGAAAATCAACTCAACTTAACGGATTCAACTCATAAATTTTCTCAATTTAGCAGAATGATAAAATAGGAGAGAAGAATTCTCAGCGCAATTTTCAGTTGAAGCAGAATTTTAGTTTTGGAAGAAAAATAGATCAAAAACTCATTCCGAAATAGTGCTCAGAATCGGACTAATTTTCAGCTTTAGTAAATCATTATTTTTAAATAAAAATTTCTCAGCCGAGTTCTTCGCACGTTATTTTAGCTAACGGTTT
>NZ_JAAZUI010000140.1 GCF_012524075.1 Lutibacter sp. B1 | reverse complement strand
CGTTGGGTAAAATAGCAGAATTTACTCCGAAATTCCTAATTTGAGTTTTATGAGTTTAAAATATTAAACTGTCTGAGACACGAGCTGAATAAATTATTGAGAGGAAAAAGTTTGAAAAACCACTTTTATTCTAGCTGAGTAAAAATTAAATAGGTAAGAGTTGAACAATGAATCTGAAAATGAAAAGTTGAAACGCTAAAAACGCATCGAAACGTGAGATTTTAGCACAATGGCGGAATTATAAGTTGAAACGGAAAAAATTGAACACAACTGTATAAATGAGCAATAAAAACGGTAAAACTCATTGAAACGTAAGATTTTAAAATGGAAATGGAAAAAGTCGTTATTAACACTTTAAACTAATTTGAAAAATTACAGATTTTAAGAATAATCACAGAATTATAAGTTGAAATGAAAAGTTTAAGCAACCAAAACAGAAAATCATTTTAGGAATATTTTAAACTTAAATGATAATTTCCAAGTTTTAAGAATATTTGCAGAATTGAATGTTGAAACGGTTAAAAATATAACAAAATTGATTAATTTGAACTCAAAACTACTTTACCCAACAATGCATAAAACAAATAAGGGCTTTGCTCCTAACTCAAAAATTTGTAATTTTAACTGTGGTAAGTTTCTCGGCGGAAAAATCTCCGATTTTTCTCCCTTTCTTGCCTTATTCTAAACCGTT
>NZ_JAAZUI010000139.1 GCF_012524075.1 Lutibacter sp. B1 | reverse complement strand
GTACTTAATATAAATAGTAGATTTCCTCTATTCCGTTTCTAAAGCTAATGCAGTAAGTGGAACTGTTGTTTAATGGTAAAAATACATTTGTTTTTATCTATAATTCTTACTGTCGGTAAAGTAACGAATCCGTTTAGTTTTAAAAAGGGTAATAGTCCATTCAAGAAGAAATATTGGATATCCTGAGTCCTCAGGGAAATTTTTATCAAACCAATTATAATATCTTAAAGCTCCTGAATAATCATTTATTTTTAAATATAATTCTGGTGGTAAATATCGCAGCCCTCGGCTGTCATCATAATATCCTCCCCAACGTTTTTTGTCAGCAGAAAGCGCACGTTTAATTTTCGTGATTTTATTTTTTATTCTTTCTACTTGTTTCGGTGTCATTTTATCTTTTTCGTGTTATTACAGCCAACGGTTTAGGCTATGTTGTCGTTGTGGAAAAATCGGCAAGATTTTTCCGCCATAGCAATAACTTTAGTAAATATACGAGGATTTTCTGAAAAAGAAAATCCGCCACAATGCAATATAGCCATTGTTGGGCTTTCGTACTTTATTTTATATCGTTTTCTAATTTATTTGGATCTTGTCTTGTGTCAAAAACAGTAATAATCTCAATTTCTTCTCTTTCAAATTTTATTCTGTAGTAGAAAGTAGTCTGTTTTGTTACAACACATTTAAAAAGACCTTTAA
>NZ_JAAZUI010000138.1 GCF_012524075.1 Lutibacter sp. B1 | reverse complement strand
CCGTTGGTAAACATTACGATGAAAAAAATTGCTATCATATTAATTCTTCTAATTTTCATAACAAATTGTACGAAAAATGACAAGTCTAAACTGTTGATTGGAACTTGGAAGATAATTGGCAATAAAGAAAATTATTCAGAGGTTAAAATTGATGAAAAGAAAGTTATGATTCTATCATCAGATGAGATTGATTTAAGAATTGAAAATAGTCGATTAGAAAATGATTATATATTTTTTGAAAATGAAAATTTTGAACCGAAAATTGATAGTTTCAAGATAATTTGTTACTCAAATGATAAAATTATTTTGAGGAGAGAATTTTTAAACCAATTAATTGAGTTTAATCGGATTGAAAATAACATCAAAGAGATTGATTCTACTGATTTTAAAAACTGGAAAGAGAAAACCATTTCTGATTTCAAAAAAAGAGCCAATTCATATTTCAAATCAAATAATATTAAGATTAGTGAAACTATTGATTTAGGAGAGGTAAACCCGATTGAGGAAATAGAGATAGATTTAGATTCATTAAAACAATAGAAGATTGATTAAAATGATTAAAATAAAACGTTTACCAACAATACCTATAATTCAGCGTGGCTTTTCGCTTAATAAAAAGTTTGTTGTATTTTTAACCAGCTTGATTTCTACAGCGGAAAAGTCTCCGACATTTTCCACGCCGAAATCATAGCTTACACCGTT
>NZ_JAAZUI010000013.1 GCF_012524075.1 Lutibacter sp. B1 | reverse complement strand
ATGACGGCGGTGCAGGCAATGGACTCACCATCAGTGACATTACGGTTAACGAAGGTGATGGTACAGCGACAGTTCAAGTAACCTTAACAGGCAATGTACAGGGCGGTTTCAGTGTAGATTACCAAACTGCAGATGGTACAGCGATAGCACCGGATGATTATACAGTACAATCAGCAACACTAACTTTTACAGGAGATACAGGAGAGACCAAAGAGATAGAAGTTTCAATAGCAGATGATACTTTGATAGAACCGACCGAGCGTTTGTATGTGAATTTGAGTAATTTAAGCACTACGCTGATAGGTATTAATGATTCACAAGGAGAGATAACTATTGAGGACAATGACGGAGGAGAAAGTAATGGTATATCAATTAGTGATGCAAATATTAATGAGAATGAGGGTACGGCTACTTTTATAGTTACTTTAACGGGCAATGTTCAAGGTAGTTTTACTGTAGATTTTGCAACTGAAGATGGTACAGCAATTTCACCTGATGATTATATAGCTACCAATGGTATTTTAACTTTTGAAGGAACTACAGGCGAAACTCATGAAATTGCAGTGACTATTGAAAATGATGATATAGCGGAAGGAGCAGAAGAGTTTTATGTAAACCTAAGTAATTTAAGTTCAACATTGATAAATATTATTGATGGACAAGGTGTTGGATATATTACAGATCCCGACATGCAAGTTGCTGATGATTATGCAATTGTGATTGACGGTGGACCAACTCCGATAGATGTATTAATAAATGACATTTATGGACCAGATGATGGAATTGAAAGTTTAACTATTACAAATTCAAACGATGGTTATGTTCAAGTTTCTTTGGATAGTACAACAACAAATTATACCGTCACTTACACTTCTAATGAAGGTTTCTATGGATTAGATACATTTACGTATACACTTACTGTTAAAAATAGTGATGGAAGTTTAAATTCTGTTACTGCCACAGTAACAATTGATGCTATTTTATCTCCAAGTATTGTTGATGATTTAGCAGAAACTGAAGCTAATATTCCTATAGAAATTAATGTTATTGAAAATGATAGTGATCCAGACGGTACTATTAATCCTGAATCATTAACCATAATTGATGAGCCATTAAATGGAGAAGTTACAGTTAATTTAGATGGAAGTATAACCTATAGCCCTGATTTTGATTTTGTTGGAGATGATACATTTATATATCAGGTTTGTGATAATGATGGTTTATGTAATTCAGCACAAGTTACTGTGATTGTTGCTGGAGTTTTAGCAGCAGAATTAGTTATTCCAGAAGGTTTTTCTCCAAATAATGATCAAGTACATGATGTATTTGAAGTAGAAGGATTATCTAACTTATATCCAGATTTCGAAATAGTTATATACAACAGATGGGGTGTGGTTGTATATGATTATCATCATAACGGAGATCCTTTATCAGAACCTATTTGGTGGGATGGATATTCAACAGGTAGGATGACATTAGATAAAGGGAAACAAGTTCCTGTAGGAACCTATTTTTACACTATAAACTTTAACAAAGAAGGTTTTAAATCACGATCAGGATTTTTATACTTAAACAGATAACCCATTTGGAAAGTTATGATAATATTTAAATAACAAGTTATGAAGAGAGTTAAAATAATATTAGGTATACTTACAATTTTGACTATTAATTCTATGCATAGTCAACAGGATCCGCAATACACCCAATATATGTATAATATGCATATAATAAATCCTGCCTATGCTGGTTCTCATGGTACATTAAACATAGGATTATTACATCGTACACAATGGGTAGGGTTAGACGGAGCTCCTAAAACAACAGTTGCTACTATTAATGCACCTATTAAAAAAAATGTAGGGTTAGGGTTTTCAGTTTTTGCAGATGAAATAGGACCAGTGAAAGAACAAAATGCTTTTGTAGATTTTTCATATACAATTCAAACTTCTGATTTTGGAAATTTAGCTTTTGGAGTTAAAGGTGGTTTTTCATTTTTAGATGCTCTTATAAGTAAATTAGATTTAGGTGATAATGAAGAAGATGATGTATTTAAGGAAGACATAAAAGAAACATATGCAAATTTTGGTGCCGGTGCTTTTTATTATACCGATAAATTTTATGTTGGTTTATCAATGCCAAACATGCTTAATCAGTATCATTTAAAGAAAAAAAATGGAGTAATAAGTTCTGCTGCCGAAAAAATGCATTATTTCTTAACTAGTGGCTATGTATTTGATTTAAATGATAATTTAAAATTAAAGCCTTCTGTAATGCTGAAAGGTGTTACAGGATCTCCATTATCAATTGATGTTTCCGGGAATGTTTTGATTAATGAAAAACTTGAATTTGGCTTGGCATGGAGAGTTGATGATTCTGTAAGCGCATTGGTAAATATGGAAGTAGCACCATTAGTTAGAGTTGGTTATGCATATGACTATACAACTACTAATCTCGGAGATTATAATTCAGGATCGCATGAAGTCATTTTATTAATTACCATTAGTAATTCTAGAGCCGGTTTGTCACCTAGATTTTTCTAAAACGGATAATATAAAATTTAAAAAGATGAAAAAAATTACTATAATATTATTAATGCTTTGCGCATATACAGCCAAGGCTCAAATAGAAGGTCCGCAATATAGTGTAAAAAGTATAGCGGCAAATACTATATTATCTAATTTTGGAACTACTTTTTATGGTGAAGATAAACTTGTTTTTGCTTCTCCGACTAAAAGAAATTATATTATTAGTAATGTTTGGAAAGGTAATAATCAACCTTATTTAGATTTGTATATTGGAACAATTACAAATGATGGAGGATTAAAAGATGTTGAAAAATTTTCTAAAGTTATTAATACAACTTTTCATGAAGCTGATGTAACTTTTTCAAAAGATAAAAAAACAGTTTACTTTACACGAAGTAATTATTTTGGTGGTAAATATAGAAAAGATTCACTTGGAATTAATAGAGTTCAAATGTTTAAGGCTACACAAGACGCAAGCGGACAATGGTCAGAAATTTATGATATGCCTTTTAATAACGATAATTATTCTGTTGGTCATCCAACATTAAGCGAAGATGGGAAAACATTATATTTTATTTCCGATATGCCGGGAACGTTAGGTAAAACCGATATTTTTAAAGTTGAAGTTTTTGACGATGGTACTTACGGTAAACCAATTAACTTAGGTCCGGAAATTAATACTCCGGAAAAAGAAATGTTTCCATATATAGCAGGCAACGATGAATTGTATTTCTCTTCGGAAGGAAGAGGAGGCTTAGGAATGTTAGATATTTTTATGAGTAAACTAAATGAAAACGGTGTAGAATTTACCATTCATTTAGATGAACCTTTGAATAGTGAAAAAGATGATTTTGGATTTATAATCAATAATGAAACTAGGGAAGGCTATTTTTCTTCAAATCGTTATGATGGAAAAGGAGATGATGATATTTATTATTTTAAAGAAGATAAACCTGTTGTTATTATTTGTAATCAATCTGTAAAAGGTGTAGTGAAAGATAAAGACACTAAATTATTTCTTCCAGGCACTTCAATTAGCTTATATAAAGACAATGTAAAAATAGATAGCCTTATCACTACTGGAACTGATGCAAAATTTGAATTTCCTTTAGAGTGTGAATCTTCCTATAAAATAGTTGGTACTAAAGAAAATTATCTTGAAGGATTAATATTATTAAATACAACAGATGAAAATGAAAAAGTACATAATGTTGTATTATCACTAAATCAAGATGATGAATTTTTAGTGGTTGGTGATAGGGTTTTATTAAAAATTAATACAATATATTTTGATTTTGACAGATCTGAAATTAGAGAAGATGCTGGAAATGAGTTAATGAAAGCTATTCAAATTATGGAAAAATACCCAGATTTAATTGTTGAGTTTGGAGCGCATTGTGATAGTAGAGGGCCCGATGCATATAATGATAAATTATCTGCAAAAAGAGCAAGCTCAACTGTGAATTACATGTTTGAAAGAGGAATTTCAAGAGATAGACTTACCGGTAAAGGTTATGGAGAAAAAATGTTAACTAATAAATGTGCTAATGGTGTTAAATGTACAGAAGAAGAACATCAAATGAATAGACGCACGGAATTTGTAATTAAAAATCCTGAAGTGATTAGTAGACAATGAAAAAAGAAATTAATTTTGGCAGCTGTAATAAAGAATCATTTTGATACTACTACCGTTGTGGGGACGACAATTATCTCAAATGATTATTGCAGCTGCTTTTTTTAATTGAGTAAAAACTCTTTTAATTGACTATAAACAGCTATTTTTATTGAAGTCTTTTCTTTTTTGATAACCTCTAAAATTTGTCTAGGAAAACCAATTGTTTTATTAATTATAGGTTCTACAACATCTAAAAATTTAACCGGATGTGCGGTTTCTAAAAATATTCCTTGAGCATTATTATTTTCGGAAAAATATTTTTTTAAACCTAAATACCCAATCGCTCCATGCGGATCGGCAGTATAATTAAATTCCTCGTGTAGTTTTGCCATGGCTTTACGAGTTTCTATATCAGTAAAAGAGTACGATGATAAATTTTCTTTAAGTTTAGAATCATCATTTTTATAAATTTCCAAAATTCTTACAAAATTACTTGGATTACCTACATCCATAGCATTTGAAATAGTTTGCTTAGATGGTTTTGGAGAATAAATTCCTGTTTTTAAATAAGTTGGAACTATATCATTCACATTTGTTGAAGCAATAAAATGTTTAATAGGTAAACCTAATTGTTGAGCCATAATGCCTGCGCAAATATTTCCGAAGTTTCCACTGGGAACTGAAAAAACTAACTCTTTATGTTTATTTTTTAGTTGTTTATATGCAAAAAAGAAATAAAACATTTGTGGTAACCAACGGGCAATATTTATTGAATTAGCAGATGTTAAATTAAGTTTTGAAATTAAATCTTGGTCTAAAAAAGCAGTTTTTACCATTGCTTGGCAATCGTCAAAAGTACCGTCAACTTCTAAAGCAGTAATATTTTTACCAAGTGTAGTTAATTGCTTTTCTTGTACATCACTTACTTTTCTGCTTGGGTATAAAATAACAACATTTACACCTTCAACCCCTAAAAAACCACTTGCTACCGCGCCACCTGTATCACCTGATGTAGCAACCAAAACAGTAACTTTCTCAGTATTTTCCTCTTTATTAAAATACCCTAAGCAACGTGCCATAAAACGAGCACCAACATCTTTAAAAGCCATTGTTGGACCGTGAAATAATTCTAAAGTTGAAATATTTTCTTCAATAGGTACAATTGGAAAATCAAAACTCAAGGTTTCATTAATAATTTGTTTTAATTCCTTTTCCGGAATTTCATCTGCAACAAATTGTTTTATTACTTCAAAAGCAATTTCATTATTTGTAAAATATTCTATATGATCAAAAAAATCTTTTTGAAGTGGAATAATTTGTTCAGGAAAATACAATCCTTTATCTGGGGCTAATCCTTTTATTACTGCATCTTTAAAAGATACATTAGGAGCTTTTTTATTTAAACTGTAAAAGTTCATCTTATTTTTTTTCTAAAATTTTTATTCCTTCTTTATTGATTTGTGAAATATGAATATCGTAATCAATTCCAATTTTATCATATACAAATTTCATGGTATTGGCCACATTTTTGGCAGAAATTTCACCTTTACTTAAAGCAAAAATTGAAGGTCCGGAGCCCGAAATGCCACATCCTAAAGCTCCAGCTTTTAATGATTCTTGTTTAACAGCATCAAATGCCGGAATTAAAATAGAACGTATTGGTTCTACAATATAATCTTCTAGTGAACGACCTATTAAATCATAATCTTCTGTATATAATCCACTTATGAGTCCGCCAACATTTCCCCATTGCTTAATAGCATCTTTTAAAGCAATATTAGATTTTAAAATTTTACGTGCATCAGATGTTTTAACTTCTATTTGAGGATGAATAACCGTTGCATAAAGTTCATTTGGAGTTGGTAAACTTATTATATCTAACGGCTGATAACTTCTAACCAAAGTGAAACCGCCAAAAAGGGCAGGAGCTACATTGTCGGCATGGGCAACACCAGTTGCCAATCGTTCTCCTTCCATAGCAAAACGTACCAAATCAGTTTTGCTAAAAGGTTTTCCAAGTAATTCGTTTATAGCCCAAACAACTCCTGCTGAGCTCGCAGCACTGCTTCCTATGCCACTACCTGGTTTAATTCTTTTATCAATTTCAATTTCAAAACCAAAATTTATTTCAATTTCAGATAAAAGTGCTAATGCTGCGATACCTGCGACATTTTTATGAGTTTCTAAGGGTAAATCTTGCCCAATTATTTTAGTTATTTTTACACCTTTTTGTGATACTTTTCTAATAATCATTTCATCACCAACAGTATCAAGAGCCAATCCTAAAACATCGTATCCACATGAAACGTTAGCAATGGTAGCCGGAGCAAATATTTTTAATTCATTCATTTTTTTAAATATTACCAATTCTAATAATATCGGCAAATAACCCTGAAGCTGTTACATCTGCTCCAGCACCTGCTCCCTTAATAATTAAAGGTTGTTCACTGTATCTTGTTGTATAGAAAAGTACAATATTATCTTTACCGTCTAAATTATAAAAAGGATGATTTGCAGGAATTTCTTTTAAACCAACTTTAGCTTTTCCATTATCAAATTCAGCTACATATTTTAATCTGCAATTTTTTACTGAAGCGTTCTTTTGCAACTTATTAAAATGTGTTATTTCTGTTTTTAAAGTTTCCATAAAATCGACTACAGATTTTGCTTCTAAAGAAGACTTTGGTAAAAATGATTCGTTTTCAATATCACTTAATTCTAATTTAGTACCGCTTTCTCGTGCTAAAATTAAAATCTTTCTCATAACATCAACACCGCTTAAATCGATTCTTGGGTCAGGTTCTGTGTAACCTTCAACCCCAGCTTGTTGAACCACATCATAAAAAGAAGTTTCATCATTAAAATTATTAAATATAAAGTTTAAGCTACCGGATAGAACTGCTTGTATTTTAGTCACTTTATCTCCTGAAGCAATTAAATTTTTTAAAGTGTCAATTATTGGTAAACCTGCTCCAACATTAGTTTCAAATAGGAAAGGGGCATTGTATTCTCTTGCTAATTTTTTAAGGTTTACATAGTCTGAATAATTAGATGAACAAGCAATTTTGTTGCAAGTTACCACAGCCACACTTTCTTTTAAATACTTTGAATACAATTTAGAGATACTTTCGTTTGCCGTATTATCAACAAAAATGCTATTTCTGTAATTTAAATCGGTTACTTTTTTAAAAAACACATCCACATCTAATTTTTCAGCATTTTCAAGTTTTGCTTTCCAATTTTCTAAATTGATACCATCTTCATTAAAATACATCTTTTTAGAGTTGGTAAGTGCAATAACTCTAACTTGTAATTTTAAATTATCTATCAAATATTGTTGCTGATTTTTAATTTGTTGCAACAGTTTACCACCTACATTTCCAACACCTACAACAAATAAGTTTAATTGCATTATTTGATTTTCAAAAAACTTTGAATGTAGCGTGTTTAAAGCTTTTTTGATGTCTTTATGTGCAATTACTGCCGAAATATTTTTTTCTGAAGCACCTTGCGCTATTGCTCTGATATTCACATTATTATTACCTAAAGTGCTAAACATTTTACCGCTAATACCTTGGTGGCTTTTCATGTTATCACCAACAACGGCAATAATTGCATTGTTTTTTTCAATAATTAACGGATCAATTTTCTGTTGCTCAATTTCGTAACTAAACTCAGTATCAACAGCTTCTTTTGCCTTTTTGGCATCGGCATTGTTTATGGCGATACAAATAGAATGTTCTGATGAAGCTTGAGTAATTAACGAAACATTAATTTTTTGTAGAGACAACGCTTCAAATAACCGTTTAGAAATTCCGGGTATACCAATCATACCAGATCCTTCAAGAGTAATTAACGCCATATTTTCGATATGACTGATACCTTTTATAGCATCGGTATTTGAAGAAATTTTAGTAATTAAAGTACCTTCAGCTTTAGCATCAAAAGTATTTTTTATGCAAATCGGTATTTCTTTATCTAAAACAGGGTGAATTGTTGGTGGATATAGCACTTTTGCTCCAAAATGTGATAATTCCATAGCTTCTTGATATGAAATATTTCTAATAGGGAATGCTTGTTTTACAAATTTTGGGTTAGCAGTATACATGCCACTCACATCAGTCCATATTTCCAAAATAGAAGCATTTACAGCAGCTGCTATAATTGCCGCAGTATAGTCTGAACCTCCACGTCCTAAAGTTGTTACTTCCCCATTTTCCGATGATGCAACAAAACCGGGAAGTACAACAATTTGATGCTTATTTTCTTTAAAAAAATGAGAGATAGTTTCATTTGTTTTACTGAATTTTACCGAAGCATTTGAAAAATTTTGATTGGTAACAATAAGCTCTTGAGAATTTTTTAATACTACATCTAATTCTGAATACCTCATTGCTTCTGAAATGATGTAAGACGATAGTAATTCTCCAAAACTTACTATTTTGTCGGAAGTTTTAGGAGAAAATTCGTTGATTAGATAGATGCCTTCAAGTGTATTTTCCAATTTATTAAGCATATCTTTTACATGACCAATAACACTACTTTGACTGTTTATAGGAACAAGTTCTCTTATTGCTTGTAAATGGCGATCTTCAATGTTTTTAAATTTCAGTTGGTACTCTTCATTACCACTGCAAGCCAAATTACCGGCATCTAATAACACATCAGTAATTCCTCCTAAAGCTGAAACTACAACAGCGATATTGTCTTTATAGGAACTTTCTTTAACAATTGAGATTACTTTTTTTATATTTTCTGAAGTTGCTACCGAAGTGCCTCCAAATTTTAATACTTTCATAGTATTTCTATATAATTAATATTTTTTTAGAATTAATTTCTTTTTCATTTTTATGAAAAACGAATATATAAACGGATGATATAAATAGAACACAACCCCTAAAGGGTAGTAGTGATAGTTGTAGTAATAGCAATAACAGTAGAACGCATAGAATTTACGTTTTTAGTTAACTGATATGTTTTTGTTATTTGCATTTCACAAATTTAACTATTTTTTTAAAATAACAACCTTTTTTACTAAATTTTAATTAAAACTTAATGTTTGAATATTATTTATGTATTCTAATCATAATTTCAAAGTACTTTTTATAGATAATGAAAAACTCCGAATGTACATTCGGAGTTTTGCTTAATCTAAATCTATAATCACCTGATTTTTAATTAAATCGTTAAAAGTTTCTTGTTTTCTTATCAAATAATCATTTCCATTATACAATAAAACTTCTGCCGGTCTGTAACGTGAATTGTAATTTGAAGCCATTGTGTAACAATAAGCTCCGGCATTGTTAAAACATAGCACATCGCCTTCTCTAATTTCACTAATTCTTCTGTTAGAGCCAAAAGTATCAGTTTCACAAATATATCCAACAACCGAGTAATAACGCTCTCTGCCGTTAGGGTTTGAAATATTATGGATATGATGGTATGAATCGTATAACATTGGTCTGATCAAATGGTTAAAACCACTGTCTACACTTGCAAAAACTGTAGATGTTGTTTGCTTTACCACATTTACATGGGTTAAAAAGTAACCGGCTTCGCTTACCAAAAATTTTCCGGGCTCGAACATTAAAGTTAAGTCTTTACCAAATTCTTTACAAAATGTATTAAATCGTTTAGATAATTTTTCTCCTAACTCTTCAATATTTGTTGAAATATCACCTTCTTTGTATGGCACTTTAAATCCGCTTCCAAAATCTATAAAATCTATTTGAGGAAATTCTTTGGCTGTGTTGAATAAAATTTCGGTTGCAGCTAAAAACACATCAATATCTAAAATATCAGAACCTGTATGCATGTGTATACCATTGATATGCATTTTGGTATTTTCTACAACACGTTTAATATGAGGTACTTGATGAATTGAAATTCCGAATTTTGAATCTATATGTCCTACAGAAATTTTATGATTTCCACCTGCCATAATATGCGGATTGATACGTACACAAACCGGAATGTTAGGGTAGTGGTGGCCAAATTGTTCTAAAATAGAAATATTATCAATATTAATTTGTACACCTAAATTTGCAACTTGCTCAATTTCTTGTAACGAAACTCCGTTGGGTGTGTATATAATATTTTCAGGGTAAAAACCTGCTTCTAAACCTAGTTGAACTTCTTGAATTGACACAGTATCGATACCTGAACTCAGTTTATTGAATAACTTTAGAACACTTATATTAGAATTTGCTTTTACAGCATAGTTTAATTTTAAATTTTTTACTGAAGAAAAGGCTTCTGTAATTCTATTATACTGTGAAATTATTTTATCAGCATTGTATACATATAGCGGACTGCCATATTTTTCAGTTAAAGACAGTAGTAATTGATTATCCATTCATTTTTTTATTTGAATTTCAAAAGTAAACATTCCTTTATTTTTATAAAATATAGTTTCATAAAATAACAATATTTAACATGTTGTTAAATTTATAAACTTACATATTCATTAAAAAAAAACGAAATGAATATCATTTCGCTTTAAAAAAAATATGTAAAAAAGTATTTTATTTAACTCTTTCGGCAGTTATTTTAACAATATTAATAATAACATCGGTTGCCAATTGCATAGATTCGGCAGCTACATACTCATAACGACCATGAAAATTATGACCGCCTGCAAAAATATTTGGGCAAGGCAATCCTTTATAAGAAAGCTGAGAACCATCAGTACCACCTCTAATTGCTTTAATTATAGGTTTTATGTTTAGTTGTTTCATAGCTTCTTCTGCAATGTCAACAATATGCATAACAGGTTCAATTTTTTTACGCATATTGTAATATTGATCTTTAATTTCAACTTCAATTAATTTACTACCCAGCTTTTCATTTAAATCGTCAGCTATTTTTTGAAATAAAGCTTTACGATCTTCAAAAAGTTTCATGTCATGATCTCTTATAATATATTGAAGTTCCGTTTTTTCAACTTCACCTTTCATTGTGTGTAAATGAAAAAAGCCTTCATAACCTTCAGTTTCTTGCGGAATTTCATTTTTAGGTAAACCGGCAATAAACTCATTGGCAATTAGCATAGAATTTATCATTTTCCCTTTTGCATAACCAGGATGCACTATTTTACCATTTACTATAATTTTTGCTCCTGCAGCATTAAAATTTTCGTATTCTAATTCACCAACTTGGCTACCATCCATTGTATAAGCCCATTCGGCACCAAATTTATCTACATCAAATTTGTGAGCTCCTTTACCAACTTCTTCATCAGGTGTAAAACAAACTCTAATTTTTCCATGTTTTATTTCAGGGTGATTAATCAAATATTCCATTGCCGAAACAATTTCGGTAATACCAGCCTTATCATCGGCGCCAAGTAGGGTAGTACCATCAGTTGTAATAAGGGTTTGACCTTTATATAACAGTAAATCTTCAAAATAACCAGGTGATAAAATTATGTTTTCATCTTTATTTAAAACAATATCTTCTCCATTATAATTTGGATGAAACTGAGGTTTTACGTCAGTTCCTGAGTAATCAGGACTAGTATCAATATGAGCAATAAAACCAATGGTTGGTACTTCAAAATCTACATTTGAAGGAAGTGTAGCCATAACGTAACAATTTTCATCAATGGTTACATCATCCATGCCAATTTCTTTAAGCTCATCTACCAAAACATGAGCTAAATTCCATTGTTTTTCTGTACTTGGAAATTCAGGATTTTCAGGATCTGATTGTGTATCTATAGTTATATACTTTACGAAGCGATCTATAATATGTTGCATTTTTTTAAGTTTTTTTCAAAAGTAAGTATTCGAATATGGTTTTACAATCTAATTTTCATAAATTATTGTAAAAATTCTACAGTATTTAATAAAGAAATAGTTTCGCATATTCTACTATTTATATTCTTATTGCCATAAATATCAGAATTTGCGGTAAAATAGTTGTTATTTGAATTTTTTACTAAAATATTAAACTGATGAAACTCAAAACCTTTTTTTTCTCCTTTGACCAAATACCAAAATGCAGGTTTATTCTTAAATTGAATTGAACCCGAATTGACCATTTCTAAATTATTACTTTTAAGAATTGAGTCAGTTTTTTGATAAAAAATAGTATCAAAAGTTAAATTTCCATTGTTAAAAGAAGTATCTAAAATAAATGATTCCGAAAGTTGTTTTGTAGTATCTGCAGTAAATATTTCAGATTGAAATTCATTATAATATAATTCTGATTTCCAATTTATTGGGATATTTAATTTGAAGTTTTTATTAAAATCTGAAATTGATTTTGAATTTTCCAAATTACTTGTTCTACAATCGAATAAATTGCTTAACTCCGATTGATTTTTGCAACTAATAAAAGCGAACAAAATAACTATAAAAATTACACTTTTTTTCATTCAACATACATTTTTGCAATTACTTCATTTCCTGATAACCAAGCTTCATTTTCATTTATAAATCTAATAGCATAAAAACTTTCATTACTTACTTTTTGCCAATTTTTACCTTTATTATTTGAAAAAAAGATGCCATTGGTTGAAACTGCAACAACTTCATTTCCTTGAGTATTTGGTATGTATTGTACACAACTCACATATTTAGGTGGCAAATTTTCTGAAACAACTTTCCAAGTTTTGCCTCCATCAAAAGTAAGTGCTTTGTTGGCATAATTCCCAAATTTATCGGTGTAATCTCCTCCGCATATAATTCCTTGATTTTCATAAAAAAAGGCAACAGAATAAATCCCTGTAGTATTTTTTCCTTGGATAATTGGTGTATTGAAAACTTCCCATGTTTTGCCCATATCAGGAGTATGAAAAACTCTTGATTTGATTCCTCCTGTAGCAATCCAAGCATTTGAACCTACTATGGCTATATTTGTATTGCTGGCTGCAAAGGCAGCCTCACCTTCTTGTATTTTAGGTAAATTATTACAAGGTATTTTTTGCCATGTATTTCCACCATCATGTGTGAGTATAATTGATAAACAGTCTTCCGTAGGATCACCCATAGCTATACCGTTCAATTCATCAAAAAATTGCATAGAATCGTAAAAAACTTTTTCATTCATTTCTTTATAAACAATTGTAATGCTATCATTTTCAAGCTTATAAAGTAATGCAGGATTACCTACGTTTAATATAAAATGTGCTTTATTTGTTGAAGCCAGTGCTCTAAAATGAGGAATTACAGAGTCGGTTTTAATAGTTCTTTTTAAAATTTCTTCCCCTAAATTTGTTAGTATTCCAATATCGCCAATAGAACCTGCGTACATTATTGAAGTATCATTTAAAACCTCAATAGCTCTTATACCGGTGCTATCCAATTTAAATTTTTCGAGTGAAATAGTAATTGTTTGTCTTGGTACATATTTTTTATTACAACTTACTGTAAATGATAGAAATATAATAAATAAGGAATAAATTAGTTTTTTCATTATAAATTGTAGTATTTACAGCAAATGTACTTAATTATTAGGCATAAAAAAAGCAGGTATAAACCTGCTTTTCAATATTTTTTAATAAGTGTTATTTATTGAAATAATCGCTATTAATATACATGTCCTTATCAAATTTTTGATCAAGTTTAGATAAATCTTTTAATGCAATATCATGAGCATTTTTAGGCAAACTCATTCTTCCTGAAAGACCTCTTATATCATCTAAAGCAGCTTTTAAAACTACTTCATTTTCATCGCCAAAAGGTAAAATTTCATTCCAGTAATAATATTCAACAACTTCAATATCCGGTTTAAAACCTCTTGAATAGTCGCTTTCTCCAATTTTGTTATAAATTTGAAAAGCAATAGGCTGCATTGCAACTAAGTGATTTGTATTTGCTGTAGATTGTTTTGTGTAATCCGAATTTGGAGAGTCATATAATGTAATAGATCCAACATTTTTCCCATACGTTTCAGTTCCTACAAGTGTAACAGGAATAAATGGTCTTAACCCATTGATAATCATTTCGCTAGCAGAAGCAGTATCTCCTGAAGTTAATACATACAACCTGTTAACAGTTGTCAATCTGTTTATAGATTCTTCCCCGGTTTTTTCTCCATCTACATTATACACATTTAATTTATCTTCAAAAGTATAGGCTCCATTTTCATTGGAATGTTTGCTGTTAAATTTTAAAACAGCAAAATTGTCGGTTCCTGCGTTTGCATAAATCATACTTGCCAAATAAGCTGAAGTTAGAACAGAACCACCTCCGTTTAAGCGTAAATCCAATACCAATTCGGTTATTCCTTCATTTTTAAAATATTCAAAAGCAGCATTTAATTCATCGTTGTATGAAGATCGAAATCCGTTATACACTAAATAACCCACTTTTTCACCATTAATATCATTAAATACTTTTTTCAAATAAACCGGATCTTCAGATATTTCTGTAGCAGTGATAGTTTTGTCTTCAAGGTAAACAAGTTCACCGTCAACTTCATCAATAAACGATAATGTTACTGTTTCATTCAATAAATTGGCTGATGCACTACTGTAATTATTTGCATTTAAAGTTATACCATCTATTCCGCTAATAATGTCACCTCTTTTAATTCCTGCTAAATCAGCAGGAGAGTCGGGAGCAACATATCTTACATATAAAATTACATCACCGGCATCATTAATTCGCACAGCTTGTAAGCGAAAACCAAAAGATAGTGAGATACCTTGAAATTGTTTATTTTGTTCTACATAATCTTCAATAAACCAAGAATCTCTGTCAACAGCATTTGCTTCACCAACAATTGAGATATGGTTATAACATAAATTATAAAATAAATTCTCAGGACTAGAATAACCGTTTAAATAAGTATAATAATCATCTTTATCATCATCTTTTAAATCTGATAAATTTGAAACATTATCTAACCAGTTGTACCATGAATTCATACCTTTCCATACAAAATCATTAATCTCATTTTCAAGTGTAACTTCATTTGGATTAGGTGTTGGCTCAGGGTCATTATTATTGTTATCACTACAACTTAAAAAAGTTATACTAACCAATAAGTAAAAAACTATTAAATAATTTATTTTTTTCATGTTAGGTTTTTATATTTCATTTTATTTGGCACGCAATATATTAATTTTTATTGCAAAATTTTAATATTTGTGTTACAAACATGTATCTTAATCGTCATACTAATGAAAACGACAAAAGTTATACCAAACTTAAAATGAATCAGTCAGAGTTTTTAAATATTGTAATACCTTTTAAAGATAAGGTATTTAGATTAGCGAAGAGATTGTTAGTATCTACTGAAGAGGCTGAAGATGCAACACAAGAACTTTATTTTAAGTTATGGAAAAACAAGTCTAAATTAAAAGACTATAATAATGTAGAAGCTTTTGCAATGACTATGACAAAAAATTACTGTTTTGACCGATTGAAATCTAAACAGGCTAGTAATTTAACGTTGGTACATAGTAATTATAAAGAGAATGATACATCATTACAAAATCGTGTGGAACTTAATGACAGTGTAAGTATAGTTCATCAATTAATTGAAAACTTACCTGAGCAACAAAAATTAATAATACAGCTTAGAGATATTGAACAGTATGAATATGATGAAATTGCCGAAATGTTGAATTTAAAACCAACAGCAATAAGGGTTACATTATCCAGAGCAAGAAAAACTATAAAAGAACAATTAATAAAACAACATAATTATGGAATTAGCTAACATAGAAAAGTTGTTGGATAAATATTTGAATGCAGAAACTACTGTTGCAGAAGAGAAAGAGTTGCGAAACTATTTTTCAGAAAAAAATGTGGCACCACATTTACAAGAGTACCAAATGCTATTTAACTATTTTTCAGCCGAAAAAGAAGAGAAGTATACAAAAACCATTCATTTAAAAAGTCAAAAGTCGAAATGGAAATGGTTATCAATTGCAGCTTCTTTAATTTTAATGGCAAGTGTTTATACAGGTTATCAAAAAAACCAACAAGTAAAAGCAGAGAAAGTGTATGCCGAAACTTTAACAGCATTAGGTATGCTATCTGAAAACTTAAACAAAGGGAATGATGCAATTGCACAATTGCAAGAATTTGAAACCACAACAAACAAAATTTTTAAACAACCTAAAAAGTAAAAAAAATGAAAAAAATAATTTTAATATTAGCAATAGCAATTTTACCATTTGCAGGTTATGCTCAAAATTCAATTTTTGACAAATTTGAAGAAATGGATGACGTTACAACAGTTGTAGTAACTAAAGATGCTTTTAAAATGTTGAGTAAATTCAAAGGTGGAAGCCCTGAAGCTAAAGAATATGTAGAAATGGTTCAAAATTTAGAATCATTAAAAGTTTTTACTACCGAAATTCCTGAAATTGCAAATCAGATGAATGATGTAGTATCAAAATACTTAAAATCTACAAAACTTACCCAATTAATGAGAGTTAAAGATAAAGAAGCTAATGTAAAAATATATGTGCGTCAAGGTAAAGATGAAAACCATGTAAGTGAATTGTTGATGTTTGTAAATGGATTAAAGAATAATTCGAACCAAGAAGCAGTAATTTTATCATTAACAGGTGATATTGACTTGAACAAGATATCTGAAATTACTGAAGCTCATATTCCAAATAGTGGATTAAAAAAAGAATAAATTATGAAAGCTTTTAAAAATTTAGGATTTGTACTAGTAGTAATGTTTGCTTTAACATCATGCGAAACAAATCCTTCTTTGCAAAAATATTATGTAGACAGTAAAGAAAACAATGAATTTATTTCAGTTGATTTACCTTCAAGTATTTTACAATTACAAGAGGAAAATATGTCTGAAGAATTGAAAAGTACTTTGCAAAGCATAAAAAAACTTAATTTTTTAGCCTTACAATTAACGGAGACTAATAAAGAACTTTATACTTCTGAAAAAGAAAAAGTACGTAAAATTTTAAAAAACGATAAGTACAAACAGTTAATGAGAATGAATTCAGGAAAAGGAAGTATTACTGTAAATTATTTAGGTAACGAAGAAGCTATTGATGAAGTTATAGTTTTTGGATCTGATGACAGTAAAGGATTTGCTTTGGTTAGAGTTATTGGTGAAAATATGAATCCGTCTGATATTTTAAAACTTACTCAGGAAATTCAGCTCGATAAAAATTCGAATGAACTAAAACAACTCGAAGGAATACTAAGCAGTATTAAATAAAAATACAACAAACTTCAAAATTAAATAAGAAAGCCATACCATTAAGTATGGCTTTTTAACTATCTATTAACTACTTAAAAAAATTAAAATAGTACTTTTGAAGTTTTAATACGAATAATATTTATGAAAAAAGTACTGTTTATTGCTGTTTTGTTTATAACGGCAGTTTTACAAGCCCAAACCAAAGAATATAGAGCAGAAAGAGAAAAAATTAACGATTTGGTACACACCAAGTTAAAAGTTGATTTTAATTTTGAAGAAAGTCAGTTAAACGGTGAAGCCTGGATTACATTAAAACCTCATTTTTATTCAACCGAAAAAGTTGTTTTAGATGCTAAATATTTCAGCATAAAAGAAGTAAAAGTTAATAATATAAAAGCAGCTTACAATTATTCTGACAACGAGCTTACAGTAGAGTTGGGGAAAACCTATAAAAAAGATGAAGAATACACAATTTATGTAAAATATATTGCTAACCCGGAAGAAGTTGTACAAAAAGGAAGTAATGCAATTAAAGATGCAAAAGGATTATACTTTATTGATCCGAAAGATGAAGATCCTGAAAAACCTACTCAAATTTGGACTCAAGGCGAAACAGAATCTAACAGTTGTTGGTTTCCAACAATAGATTCTCCAAATCAAAAAACTACACAAGAAATTTATATTACTGTACCTAATAAGTATGTAACTCTCTCTAACGGAAAACTTATAAATAAAACTACAAATCCAAACGGTACAAGAACAGATTATTGGAAAATGGATAAAAAACATGCTCCGTATTTGGTTTTTATAGGCGTAGGGGAGTTTAGCATTGTTAAAGATTCGTGGAACGGAATAGATGTAGATTATTATGTTGAAAAAGAATACGAATCAGTTGCAAAAGATATTTTTGGAAAAACACCTGAAATGATATCATTTTTCTCAAAAATAACAGGGATACCTTATGTGTGGGATAAATACAGCCAGATAGTTGTAAGAGATTACGTTAGCGGAGCAATGGAAAATACTACAGCAGTAGTTCATGGTGAAGATGCACAACAAAAAAAGGGTCAGTTAATTGACAATAATGAATGGGAAAGTACCATAGCACACGAATTATTTCATCATTGGTTTGGTGACTTGGTAACTACCGAAAGTTGGTCTAATTTAACTGTAAACGAGTCGTTTGCAACGTATAGTGTTTATTTGTGGTACGAATATAAATATGGAAAAGACAAGGCAAACTCGCACATGTACGAAGATATTCAAACATATTTACAAAGTCAAAGTGAAGATAAAGACTTGGTTCGTTTTTATTATGAAGACAAGGAAGAAATGTTTGATCCGGTTAGTTATCACAAAGGAAGTGCTATTTTACACATGCTAAGAAATTATTTGGGTGATGATGCTTTTTTTGCCGGAATGCATACATTTTTAGAAGAACATAAATATGGCAAAGCTGAAGCTCAAGAGTTACGTTTAGCTTTTGAAGAAGTTAGTGGGAAAGATCTTAATTGGTTTTTTAATCAATGGTATTATGGTAACGGACATATAAAAATGAATGTTACGTACGATTTCAATTTGTTAAAAAATACAGTTACCGTAAATATTAACCAGATAGGAGAAGTATTTAAATTTCCTTTAGCAATTGATATTTATGAAGGTTCAAGCAAGTTACGACACAATGTTTGGGTAGATAACACTCAAAATTCTTTCACTTTTTCATTTAATGAAATGCCTAAACTAATCAATATTGACCCTGAACATATTCTTTTAGCAGAAATTACCGATAAAAAAACATTAGAGAATTATATATACCAGTACAATAATGCTCCTCATTTTTTAGACAGAAAATTTGCTTTAGAAGAAATAGCGAAGCATCAAGATAATAGAGAGGCATTCAACACTATAATTAAAGCTTTTAATGATCCTTATTACGAAATACGAGTGTTGGCTCTAGAACAAATTGATTTGTTTCAAAAGTATAATAAAAAGGATGCTATCTTTAAAATTGAAAAAATAGCTCAATCTGATGATAAAACTTTGGTTAAAGCTGAAGCTATAAATGTTTTAGGTAAATTGGTAGACCCTATTTACAAACCGCTTTTTGAGCGAGGAATGGAAAGTGAATCGTTTGCTATGATTGGAACTTCATTAATTTCATTATATCAAATAGATAAAGAAAGGGCTGTTACAAAAGTAAATTCTTTAAGTGAAGAAGTTAAAGATAGATTAGCAGATCCAATAACAAAAATTTACATTAATGAAAAAGATAAAACAAAACTTCCTTTTATAGCAAAACACGTACTAAAAGGTATGTTTTTAACCCAAGATAAAAGAACACAGAGCATGTATAACGAAGCCTTTAAATGGATTGCTGAAAGTGATAATAAAGAGGCTATTACTAATTTAACCGAAGATTTTGTAAAATTAGGATTACAGTATAAAAAATACAACTTTGATAAAATGGCAGTTAACATGCTAAATCAAATGGTGTATGCTCAACAACAATCCGGCAATAGCAATAAAAATGAGCTCATAGTTATTTTAAAAACCGGAATGGCTAAGCTTATTGAATAAAACTATAAATGAATTTTAAAAAAGCTGTTTAAATTATTAAACAGCTTTTTTTATGGAGTATAATTTTTAAAGCTACCATCTTTAAAAAAAATTACAATTCTGTCAATTTCTTCAATATTCTTATCGATGTTTTTAGGAGTATCTATTTTTTCTATAACTTTTTCTGGTTGTTGATTGAATAATGTTGGCGGTGTAGGTGTGGAGTTAGATTTTTCAGATTGTTTAGGAAAATTTCCGGTACCATTTAAAAGCCAATATAATTCTACTTCAGGAAAAGTCTTCAATATTTTTAAAACAAATTCTAAGCTCGGCTTATTTCTTCCAGATAAAATATGTGAGATACTGGATCGCTGTACATCTATTTTTTCAGCTAATAATGCAGCCGTTAATTCATAATAATCCATTAATAAATTAAGCCTTTTAGCAAATTCCTCAACGTTTACCATTGTAAATTATATTTAGTATTACAAATGTAAACTTTATAATTACAATAAGCAAAAATAATTTAAAATACTGTTCAATATCACAAATTAGTATTGAATAATAACTTCACATTAAAATATACAATATACTAAAAAACAAGTAAATAAAATTCTTGTATAAATTTTTTTTATACCTATAAAATCTTGAAGTAAGGAATGATACTAATCAACAAAAAATCTATTTACAAATGTGTACTATTCTTAAATTTTAATTGTATACAATTGTAAACAAGCTAATGATTACATTTGTAAAATGGAATCAATTAGCACAAAAAACTTAGAGCAGTGGTATAACCTTAATTTTGAGAATAAATTAAAAGGTAGAAGAATTTTGTTTGATGATATACATCCTTTAATTGAAAATTTACCTTCAAGGTTTGAAAAAAAAATAATTGGCTATTCAGAAAATAAGATTCCTATTTATAAAATTTCAATAGGTACCGGTAAAATGAAAATTTTATTATGGTCGCAAATGCACGGTAATGAAAGTACAGGAACTAAAGCATTATTTGATTTGTTTAATTTATTTAGAGATTACGATAATAGCTTAAACAAAATAGTTGATGATATTCTTACAAATTGTACACTTTGGTTTATTGTAATGTTAAATCCCGATGGTGCAATTAATTTTACCAGAGAAAATGCTCATAATATTGATCTTAATCGTGATGCGGTTGATATAAATGCAGTTGAAAGTAAGATATTGCGTAAAACGCTAGATGATTTTAACCCTGAATTCTGTTTTAATTTACACGACCAGCGTTCAATTTTTAATGTTGAAGGAACCGGCAATCCTGCCACATTATCATTTCTAGCTCCTTCTGAAGATATAGAAAGAACATTAACTAAGGGGAGAAAAGAAACTATGAGTGTTATTGTAGCAATGAATAGTTTGTTGCAAAAAATAATACCGAATCAAATTGGACGTTATACAGATGAATTTTATCCGACAGCGACAGGAGACAATTTTCAAAAATTAGGTCACAATACTATATTAATTGAAGCAGGGCATTTTAAAGGTGATTATGACAGGGAAGTAACAAGAAAATTTAATTTTTATGCTATTTTACAAGGTTTGCATTTTATTTCAATTGCTAAAAATTATAATAATTACGAACCTTATTTTGAAATTCCTAATAATGATAAAAAGTTTTTAGATATAATTTATAAAAATATGAAAATCACAGAAAATAACATAATTGGTATTGTAGATGTAGGTATTCAGTTCAAATTCAAAGTGTTAGGTAATAAGCTGGTAATGTATAAACATATCGAAAAAATTGGAAACTTATCAAATTATTATGCAGATAATTGCATAAATGCAGAAAATTTAGAATTTAATCAATTAGAATTATCAAATTCGTAATTTTTTTTATCCGTTTATCAGATATTTTTAATAAATTTGCGTAATGTTTTTTATATCAACTAAAACTATATCATGAAAAAATTTGTGCTAGATGAAATTGATCATCAAATATTAGACATTCTTATTGAAAATGCCAGAACACCATTTACTGATATTGCTAAGAAATTAGTTGTTTCTGCAGGAACCATTCATGTAAGAGTAAAAAAGATGGAGGATGAAGGTATTATTAAGGGTTCAACCCTAACACTTGATTATGAAAAAATGGGCTACTCATTTATATCACACGTGGGTATCTATTTAAATAAAACTTCAAAAACCAAGCAAGTTATTAACGATTTAAAGAAAATTCCTAATATAACTATAGCTTATATTACTGCCGGTAAATACAATATATTTTGTAAAATTAGAGCAAGAGATACAACACATGCTAAAGAGATAATTTTCGAAATTGATGATATTGATGGAGTTTCTAGAACAGAAACTATGATCTCGTTAGAAGAAAGCATAAACGATAAAACTCGTTTGATGCATTCTATTTTTAGAGAAATTTAATTTCTAAATAACCATAATATAAAAAAAACCTTATCCGAATAAATGGTGAGGTTTTTTTGTTCTTATTTGTTACATTTGAAACTTTATCAAGTAAATGAGAACTAATATAACATCCCTTAGTACAATAGTTTATAATCGTAAAAAGTGCGATAACAAACAACTGATTGATTTGTATAAATCAATTTTAAAGCCTCGTTTAATAGAGGAAAAAATGCTTATTTTACTGCGTCAAGGTAAAATTTCTAAATGGTTTTCCGGTATAGGGCAAGAAGCTATTGCTGTAGGAGTTACTGCTGCTTTAAATAAAGATGAATATATTTTGCCAATGCACAGAAACTTAGGAGTATTCACTTCGAGAAATATTCCTTTATACAGACTTTTTTCTCAATGGCAAGGTAAAAAAAATGGATTTACCAAAGGAAGAGATCGTTCATTCCATTTTGGAACACAAGAGTATAAAATTGTGGGTATGATTTCTCATTTAGGTCCGCAACTTGGTGTTGCTAACGGAATAGCATTAGCCGACTTGCTTAAAAATCAATCTAAAGTTACAGCAGTATTTTCAGGTGAAGGCGGTACAAGCGAAGGCGATTTTCATGAAGCGCTTAATGTAGCGGCTGTATGGAATTTACCTGTCCTTTTTTGTATTGAAAATAATGGATACGGACTTTCAACTCCTTCTAACCAGCAATTTAAATGTAAAAATATTGCAGATAAAGGTATTGGTTATGGTATGGAGAGTTATATTCTTGATGGTAATAATATCTTAGAAGTATACACTAAAGTTAGTAAAATAGCTAAAAGTGTTAGAGAAAACCCTCGTCCGGTTTTATTAGAATTTAAAACTTTTAGAATGCGTGGACACGAAGAGGCGAGTGGTACTAAATATGTTCCTACAGAGCTTATAAAACAATGGTCTTTAAAAGATCCGGTTACCAATTACAGATCTTATTTGTTAGAAAGTAAAATTTTAACAGAAGAAGATGACAATTTTATAAAAACAGAAATTAATAATGAAATACATGAAAATTTAAAAATTGCCTTTGAAGAAGAAGTAATAACATCTACCGTTGAAAACGAATTGGCTGATGTTTATAAACCATTTAATTATAATGAAACTAAGGCCGGTGAATCAACTTCAAACATTCGCTTTGTTGATGCAATTTCTAAAGGATTAAAACAAAGTATGAAACGCTTTGATAATTTAGTAATAATGGGACAAGATATTGCTGAATATGGAGGTGTTTTTAAAATTACTGAAGGTTTTTTAGACGAATTTGGAAGTTCTAGAATTAGAAATACTCCAATTTGCGAATCCAGTATAATTGAAGCTGCTTTTGGACTTTCAATTAACGGTTATAAATCTGTTGTTGAATTACAATTTTCTGACTTTATTACTTCCGGATTTAATCCGGTAGTCAATTTATTGGCAAAATCATACTATCGTTGGAATCAAAAATCCGATATAGTTTTAAGAATGCCTTGTGGCGCAGGTGTTAATGCCGGACCATTTCACAGCCAAACCAATGAAGCCTGGTTTACTAAAACTCCCGGATTAAAAGTTGTATATCCTGCATTTCCTTACGACGCTAAAGGATTATTAACAACATCCATTGAAGATGAAAACCCAGTTTTATTTTTTGAACATAAAGCCTTGTATAGAACTGTTTATCAAAACGTTCCTGATGAATATTATACAATACCTTTTGGCAAAGCAGCAATTGTGCATACAGGAAATGATATTTCAATAATAACTTACGGAGCCGGAGTTCATTGGGCTTTAGACGTAATAAAAAAGAATCAAATTTCAGCAGATATAATTGATTTAAGAACTTTACAACCTTTAGATACTGAAACAATATATAATTCTGTTAAAAAAACAGGAAAGGCTTTAGTTTTACATGAAGATACTTTGTTTGGTGGTATAGCTTCAGATATTTCTGCTTTAATTTCAGAAAATTGCTTTAATTATTTAGATGCTCCTGTAAAAAGAGTGGGCAGCATAGAAACTCCAATACCTTTTTATAAAAATTTAGAAGAAATGTATTTGCCAAAAGGTAAATTGTATGCCGAAATCGTAAATTTATTAGAATACTAAGCAACAGGCTGATTTTTATCATACAATAAAAAACACTTAAATTATAACTTTAACATTATAAGCTTGTTTATGATGTTAGATGATCAACATAAAAAAGAGTTTTATGAGGTTTGCTTCAACTCAATGCCTATAGGAATTCTTGTATTTGATAAAACTCAAAAAATAATTTTATTTAATAAAGTTTTAGCTGAAATTTTTGGATATAATAGTGATGAACTTCACAATAAAAATGCCGAAATATTATTAAAAGATAAGTATTTGTTAGAAAACTACATTCAAAATTCGCATAATATAAACTTTAAAAACAATTTAGAGTGTGTAGGAATTTCAAAAAATGGAAATGAAGTTCCGGTTGAAATGAGTTTTGGTAAAATTGAATATGACAACATTATATATTACAAAGCATTAATTTCTGACATTAGTATTAGAAAAGAAAAAGAGCTTAGAATAAACAATTTAAATTTTGAATTAGAACAAGAGGTAGCTTTAAGAAATAAAGAACTGGAAAAAGTAATTGAACAATTAAAAAAGACAATTGATAAAGAAAAAGAATTAAATCAGTTAAAAACCAGATTTATATCGCTGGCTTCACATGAATTTAAAACTCCTTTAAGTGCTATTTTAACATCGACAGAATTAATAGTTAAATATGCTGATTTAGACAATAAAATAAAGAGAGAAGAGCATCTTACCAAAGTAAAAACAATGATCAATTACTTAAATGGGATGTTAGATGATTTTTTAACATTAGAAAATATTGAAGCAGGAAATATAAAGCCTAATTTTTCTCAATTTAAGTTTAATAAAGTTGTTAAAGATATTATTAAGCAAATAAAACCTTTTTTAAAGGTAAAGCAAACTTTGAATTTTGAAAATAATATTGATGAAACTATTTATCAAGATCCCAAAATTTTAAAAATACTATTAACAAACCTTTTATACAATGCCATTAAATATTCTGATGAAGATGGTAAAATCAATGTAAAAATAAGTACGGATAAAAACAATATTTATTTAAATATAAAAGACAATGGTATTGGAATACCTGAAAATGAACAAAACTTAATTTTTAATAGATTTTTTAGAGCTAAAAATGCTGTATATTATCCTGGAACCGGTATAGGTTTAAACATTGTAAAAGGTTATATAACTAGTTTAAAAGGAAGTATTTCTTTTAAAAGCACTGAAAATAAAGGAACCGTTTTTAAAGTACAATTACCAAAAATTAATTGTAATGAACAAAAAAGTATTAGTAATTGAAGATGACAAAATTGTAAGAGAAAATATTACTGAAATATTAGAACTTGCAAGCTATACCGTAAAAACTGCCAAAAATGGAAAAATTGGAGTTTCTTTGGCAAATGATTTTATGCCCGATATTATTATTTGTGATATTTTAATGCCTGAATTAGATGGTTATGGTGTGCTTCAAATAGTTTCTAATTCTCCAAAACTTGAGCATATTCCTTTAATTTTTTTAACTGCCAAAACCAATCATGAAGACCTTAGAAAAGGAATGGAACTTGGAGCAGATGATTATATAAATAAACCTTTTGAAGAATCAGAATTGTTAAGAGCTATTGATATTAGACTTAAAAGGGTAGAGGCTTTTGAACAAAAAAAAAGCATACAAAACGATATAAAATTACACGAAAAAACTATTAAAAACATCAAGAATTTTGATCAATTCTTAGATCAAAAACAGTTGTTTAATTATAAATCGGGTGAAACAATTTATTGTCAGGGAAATCAAAGTAATCATATTTTTTTAATTAAAAAAGGATTGGTTAAAACATACAAAACCAACGAATTAGGTAAAGAACTGATAACAGGATATTTTACATCACAACAATATTTTGGATACTCATCATTTGTAAAACATTCACCTCATTTTGAAAACTCCAAAGCAGTTACAAATACGCAACTATATAAAATTAATAAAGATGAAATTTCTTCAATTATAAACAACAACCATCATATATTATATCATTTCATCGATTTATTAGCAACAAATCTCATCACCCTAAAAGAAAAGTTATTATTAATGGCTTATGCATCTGTAAGAAAAAAAACTGCGTTAACACTTATATATATCTCAGAAAATTATCCATTAAAATCTGATTCTGAAATAAAAATATGTAGAGCTGATTTTGCAAATTCTATTGGTATTGCAAAAGAAACTTTAATAAGAACTTTACATGATTTTAAACAAGAAAGGTTAATTGAAATTAATCCAAAAGGCATAAAAATTATCAATAAAAATAAGCTCATCCAAATTAAATAATCTTTAAAATAAATTGACTATAATCATAACTTTCGGTGATTGCAATCATTGTAATTATTCATTTTATATAATAATTTAGTTATCGAAATAAATGTGTGATTTTAAATAGGTTTGTTATGTCTCTTATTAAATTTAACAAAGCATTTCCTGTATTAGACCGCATGTTTCCTGAAATTTTAGATACTGATAGATTTTTTAATCAAGATTTATTTTTAAGAGACAATTGGATTCCGGCCATTAATGTAAAGGAACATGAAACCGACTTTGAAATAGAAGTTGCTGCGCCAGGTTTTTCAAAAAAGGATTTTGAAGTAACTATTACTGATGATATTTTAACAATATCAGCTGAAAGCAAAAGAGAAAGTGAAAAAGAAGAAGAAAATTACTCTCGACGTGAATTTTATTATAATTCATTCAAAAGATCATTTACTTTGCCAACTACCGTAGATTATAGTAAGAAGATTAGGGCGAAGTATGAAAATGGAGTTCTGTTAGTACATTTAGAAAAAATTGAAGTTTCAAAAACTGAAGAACACAAAAAAACGATAGAGATTGATTAATCTTCTTTTATTGAATCCGAGGGATTTAATAAGATTCTTCGGATTCTTTAAATTAAATATAAATAATAATGAAACGTTTAATTCCAAAGCAATCAGCCTTAATTAACAGAAGCGTAGAAAATTTACTGGAAAAAACACAATTCTGGATTTCAGAAATTGAATTTATTAAAAAAGAACAAGCGTTTTTGAAAGAATTAATTTCTCAACATTTATTAGAGTTATGCTCTGCAGCTAATTTTAGTAAAACTAAATTGTATTTAAATGGTATAGAGCAAGAGGATATTACTGGAAGCGAATTAACTGAATCTGTAAAAAATCACCAAATTAATTTAGGATTGCTAATTGAAAACATGTATTTGAAAAGAGAAGATGAAATTAGAAGAGATCATGAACTTTTAAAAACTGAAGTAAAAAATTACATTCAAAATTTCAAATATTTGAAAGAACAAATATTTGAAATTATTTTAGATATAATGAAAAAGGAAAAAAAAGCAAAATTATTCATAAAATAGTTGTTTTAAATTGAAGCCGATTTCAATTTTAGTTCTTTAAATAGTGTATAATAAGTTTTATAAATATTAGTTTACTTGTTTGTTTATTAGTTTTCATGATAATTAAAAATTAATAAGTAAAATAAAGTGTAATAAAAGAGTTATTTAATGGGGTGAAAAATTACTCTTAATTTATCAATTGTTATTTATATAGATTTTTTAAATATAAAATTATTATCAAAATTTAAAGGTTGAGCTTGAGGTCGGTTTTTTTTATTCAAATTCCAATCAAAAGTTATATACAATACTTCATTGTAAACAGTCATTAGTAAACTCATATTTAATAAAGTTAAAAAGTAAAACAGATGTTAATTACCTAATTTTAATTTAACTTTTTAACAGTATTTATAAATCAATCTTTTTACTATATTTGAAAAAAAAGAAAAGCTATACTTATTCAACAGCTAACAATTAGAATTTAGTAATTTATAAAATACATTTAGTATGAAAAAACTTGCAATACTTACTGTTTTGGCTTTATCTATCATTTCTTGTGGAGTGCCTAAAACTGTAATTCAGTCAAAAAAAGTTATCAAAGGTTATTGGACTTTAGATAACATAACTTATAGTGAAATGGGTGAATTTAATGTAACCCTTTTAAATGATGTTTCTAAAGAATGTTTTGAAGGATCGACATGGCGCTTTATTCCAAATAATGATACAGGAACATATACAATCAACAATTCAAATTGCGCAACAGGCGACAGGTATTTTATTTTTACAATTCAAGAAATAGATCCAAACACCGGATTGTACGACTTTTTAATTAAACCTACTGATGAGAAGAAAAAATCTGAAACTAATGAAGGCTTTAGGCTTCAGCTTATACATTTGTCTGATGCAACAATGCAATGGCAACAAGTTGTAAACCTAGACGGAAAACCTTTTAAAATTAATATGAATTTTACTAAAATTAATGAATAATGAAAACACTAATTAAAAAAATATCGTTGGTAACTATTGCATTTGCTTTAATTACTAATTTAACAAGTTGTGAAGCTACAAAAAACGCCAGTAATAAAGATAAAGGTGCTGTAATTGGTGCGGCCAGTGGAGCTATTTTAGGAGCTATTATTGGAAATAATGTTGGAAAAAAAGGTGATGGAGGAGAGCTGGGAGCAGTAATTGGCGGTGTTGTTGGCGGTACAGCAGGTGTACTTATTGGCAATAAAATGGACAAACAAGCACAAGAAATTGAGCAAGAAATTCCGGGAGCAAAAGTTGAACGTGTAGATCAAGGAATTGTTGTAACCTTTGATGAAAACAGTGGCGTTTATTTTGATACTAACAAATACAATATTAATAGTGCATCACAAGAAACACTTAACAAATTAACAGGTGTTTTAAATCAATATCCTGATACTAATATCCTTGTTGTTGGACATACAGACAGCACAGGTTCTGATGAATATAATATGACACTATCTAAAAACAGAGCAAACGCAGTAACTGATTATTTTGTAAAAACTAAAGGTTTAAGTAGTTCAAGACTTACAACTGAATGGTTTGGTGAAGAACAACCAATTGCTGATAATAACACAGTTGAAGGACGAGCTCAAAACAGACGTGTAAATATTGTTATTGTACCAAATGAAGATATGATTGAAGCTGCGAAAAAAGAAGCAGGTGAAAATTAAGAATATATCTATAATCTATATATAATAAAAAATCCCGAAACTTTTAGTTCGGGATTTTTTATTTAATACGTTTTACTGAATATATTTCAATTTAATATTACTAAAAACTAAAATTATGGAGGAAATATTTTTTCAATGTCCGTATTGTTGGGAAGAAATCTCAATGTTATTTGATGCTTCCATCAAAAATCAAAATTATATAGAAGATTGTGAGGTTTGTTGTAATCCAATTCAAATTAGTGTTGAATTTAACAGTCAACATACATTAAAGAATATAATTATAAATAGTATTGAACAATAACTTTATATTTCAGTTTTATAAGTACCTTTCCCGTTTAAAATTTTAAAAGTGCTGCAAAACATTATTGAACTATCAAGCCAATACCACTTATCCAATTTAAATTGGTCTTTAGCTTTTTTAGGTGCACTGTTTTTAGGAATGGGGAAAGCAGGAATAAAGGGGATAGGTGTTGTTATTGTTACAATTATGGCGTTGGTTTTTGGAGGTAAAGCTTCAACAGGAATATTACTTCCATTAATGGTTTTAGCTGATTCGTTTGCTGTAATTTATTATCATAGACATACTCAATGGAAAATATTATTAAAATTATTACCAAGCATGATTTTAGGAGTTTTGGTAGGAGTGTGGTTTGGCAATGATATTTCTGAACACTTATTTAAGCAAATAATGGCTGTTTTTATACTTTTAACAGTAATTGTGATGGTTTGGATGGATAGGAAAAAGAATTTAGGCATACCAAAACATTGGGTATTATCAGGTAGTTTAGGTTTTTTATCCGGATTTACATCTATGATTGGTAATTTAGCAGGTTCGTTTGCCAATATTTACTTTTTAGCAATGCGATTACCAAAAAATGAATTTATTGGCACAGCAGCGTGGCTGTTTTTTATCATTAATGTATTTAAATTACCGTTTCATATTTTTGTATGGAAAACAGTAACGTTAAAAAGTTTTACAGTAGATTTATTTTTAATTCCTGCAGTTATATTAGGATTTTATATAGGTGTTAAACTTGTGAAACTAATAAATAATCAACTATTTCGTAAATTTATATTGGCAGTAACTGCAATAGGATCGTTGCTGATTCTTTTAAAATAAAAACACGTAATATACTGATAATCAATTACATATATTATTTCTTTTAAAGAAAAAGGTTGGTTTAGAGTATTATTTTAATTTGATATCAATAACACCATTTGCGCCTCTAATTCCATAAAAAGCTGTATCAGAAGCATCTTTATAAACAGTTACCGATTTTATTTGATCTACAGCAATAGATTTAGAAAGTTCGTTAAAGCTTCCGTTAAATTGGTTGCCGTTTATTAAAAATAAAGGTTCAGAAGTTCCTGTTAACGAATTTCCTCCTGAACGAACTAGTACTAGAGCATCATCGCCGGTTCCTTTAACCATTATTCCTGAAAATCTTCTTAAATAATTTGCTAAAGAAATTTCTGGCTGTAAGTCGGTTATTGTATTTTTATCTTTTGAATTTACTTTTGTTGTATTTTGATTTGAACTGCAGCTTGTTATAACTAAACTTAATACTAAAAGGGTTGATACTAAATATCTCATAAGTGATTTAATTTGGATTTTAAAATTACTAATTAAAATTGGAGTAGTTAAATATTTTTTTCGTTTATATAAGTAGAGTGGATTTTAAAATAATCTATTTAACATAATATAAATTATAGTACAAATTTTATTATTTAGTTTATAAGAGGTTTATCTATTTGTAAGCTATAATTTATATTATGTTAAATATCCCAGAAGCATTCAATTTCTATACAATATTCAGTACTTGGGTCATTAAAATTTTAAATATGCGATTCTCGTAGATTCATAATCCTGCAATCATTTGTAACTATAATTTGTCATTATGTAAAATTGCCGCTACCAAACGCTCGATTGTTTTGTATAAATAAAATGCTCTGGCATTTTTTTCTACACACAATTATCCATCGCTTGCCAACGCCAAAAAAAAGCTAACCTTTTAGATTCATTTAAAAATCGCGTATTTGAGAAAATGTACGTTAAAAAAAAATTTCAGACGATTCTCGTGAGTTTGCCACAAGAGTATAAAATTACTCTGCGAGATAATTTCTATACACTTGTTCTATTTAGAGTTTTAATTTAACTTTCTTTTGTGTTTGCATTATCTTTTGTCTTGAAACAAAAGAAACAAAAATTCAAGGCTACACATAATTTTGGAAACAATTAACGGCTCATTCGCTATATTTTAGGAAACATTATAACTATTAAAACCATTCACAAAAAGCTTCAAAACACTTGATTTTAATAGTATTTAGTACTAATAACCTAAAATATGGACGCTCATTTCTCCTATTGTTTTACCAAAATTCTATGAGGCCAAGTTAAAATTGAGTTTCTATTTTACATAATACTAAAGATTATCTATTTCCTTTTCAATTAACTTATATTTATCTTTTATATCTTCTCCCATATAAAAATCTAACAAATCCTTTTTATCTAAAACACCATCATTTAAAAATTTATTTAAGTATTCTTGATTAAAATTCATTAATAAAATACTCTTTTCTAATTGTTTAAGTATAGATTTGTTATTCTCAATATTGCCTTCAACAAGTCTTTTAATAGCAGTTATTTCATTTATATCTTTAATAATTCTATTCACAATCATAGATAATAAATTTTTATCTAAATCAACATTTTTTGCATTGATAGCAATATCTCTTGCAAGCATATAAGCAATTGCTAAATTTGAATAATCACCTTTTTGAGAGTCGATAATAGCAATAAAACCTATTGATTGTATAAAACCAACATTTTCAAAAACCTTCAAAATACTATTGTCAACTAATGATATATCAAATACAATAATACTTACTTTAGAATTTCTATTAGCATCTGACTCAATAAGTTGACTCCAAGCTGAATCATATTTTCTAGTAAATATTTCTTTACTTTCTATATTGCCAAGTTTTATACTTTTATCAAATTTACATTCAATAGTAATTTTTAAATCAGGTTCTCCATTAATTTTACAAATAATATCACCTGTTTTATTTCGAGGTAAATTTCCCGCTTCATTTCCAGTTAAAAGTGCAACATCTTTTAAATTTTTATTCTTAAAATATTCGTTCAAATATTCTGCAATATCATCTTCTGCAAAAGAACCTTTAATAGAAGTTTTATAAAACAATTCTTTCTTCATATCAAAAATCATTTTTAAACTTTCTAATTCTGTACCCAACTCATTACTTGTTTTAGAAAGGAAAGCAGATATTCTATCTTCCATTAAAGCTAATACACCTATATATAGAGCTCTAAAAAGTTTATCTCCTCTTTCTGATACTGGTAAATTATTGAAATAGTTAAAAACAATTTGATTATCAATTTCGAAATTTTTTACCTCTACTCTATTTAGTTTTTGATTTAAATTTATCATATTACAATTTAGAATAACGATAAACTCCTTTTATATTTTGAGCTAAATATTGACCTTTAGAATCCGCATCCATAATTCCTGTGTGATGGTACTCTGGTACATCAAAATATTGATATACTCCTCCATTTAAAAATTCAACTTCTAAAGTTTGCGATTCTGTGTCATACCCTATTGCTGCAATATTCGATGATTGTACTTGTTCTCGTTCCATATTTTTTATTATTTAATTCTTTTAATTTTTGGATTTTGTGACCTCCAAGTTTCTAAAAATTCTTCATAGTTTGGATTCTCTTCCATAATATTTCCCCAACCTCCAGGAACCATTGATTCATTTGTATCAATTTCATCAAATATAATTGGATCTTGACTATCTGGTCTTCTATTCTTTGCAGGAGGCTTAATATTGGTTCGCATAGGTAGTTTCACAGACTCACCTAAAATAATTGCTTCACCAGTTTTTAATATTGGTAGCATACTTGTTAGTCCTTCTAAGTTATCTGATACGGCACTCGTTACATGAGATCTGTCAGAAGAATTCGTTAATCTAAGTGCAAAAAAAGTGCCACATTGGGAAAGTATTGTAGAATCTATCTCGGAAGGTCTTTGACTTACTATCATTGAGCCTATTCCATATTTCCTTCCTTCTTTTACTATTTTTTTTACAATAGACAATGCACTTCCTTCTTGATTCAAATAATTGTGAGCTTCTTCCATTAATAATAAAAGAGGTCTTTCTCTACCTCCTTGAGATAGATTTCGTGCCCAAAATAATCCATCATATATAATCCTAAGTAAAACACCTATAATAGTATTAAGAATTGTACTTGGAACACCTGATAAATCTAAAATAGTTATTGGTTTATCACTACCAATCCAGCTCTTTATTAATTCATCAAGGTCCTTTTCAGTATTTCCATTTTCATCTGGTAAGTATGGTCCTGGTTTAAAAAGAAAATCAAATCTTGGTATTCTTAATTTTGCACCTAAATTATGTAACTGCTGTGATTGATTTAATGTAGGTGTTGGAAGCATATTGATTCTAACACCATTAGCTGTGTTTTGATTGAGTTTCTTGAAAATTGGTGGTGTAGCATTTATTGGGTTTCCAATAATTTGTTGTCCAGCTTCATCCTCTTCATAAGCTAAATTATTTATAGGGTTTCCATCATTATCTCTATAATATCTTCCAACTGATTCTTTATACAAATTATACCAAAGATGATTAAGGCTAAAAGGTATTGGAGTATCCACACTAAGATTATTAGCTGTAGTACCAACTTTAGGATTATTAGTTATACTTTGAATCTTGTCCGATAAAATTCTCTCTAAAACTGTATTTCTATCTCTATCATTACTGAAATTACCAAAACTTATGTTAGATAATTCGTCAAAGTTTAAAGCCCAAAAAGGTATATATAGCTCTTTTTCGTCATTATTTTCATCCGCATTAACCTTAAAAATATTAGCTCGATCTTTTAGAGCTGCTCCATATTCACCATGAATATCAAAAACTAATATTCTTGAAGACGGATATTTTTCCGGATCACTTAGTTTGTTTAAAATACTAGCAACTGTAGTTGATTTACCAGAACCAGTAGTGCCCAATATTGCAGAATGTCTTGTTACTAGTTTATTAACGTCTATTAACGCAGGAATAGATTCTGCTCCTGAGATATTCCCAATATTCACAAAATATGGTTTATCAGGTTGACCATAGATTCTTTTTAAATCTTCTTCAGATACTAAATGAGTTTCATCATTAATTGTTGGATATTGAGTAAGACCTCTCTGAAAGTTTCCGTTTTTTTGTCCTTCTCCAACAAGCTGTATTGTCATCCATCTATTCCCATAAGGTTGATTGTTACTTTGATTTTCTGGAACAGCACTAGCTCCAACTTGCGTTATCAAGCCATATAGATAATTATATCCAATAGGAATCTTAACAAAACTTCCTATTTGACCGATTTTATATCCTTCTCCATTTACATAAGTCAAGCCAATAGGAGAATCATTAGACAATACTACTCTAACAGTAGTTCCAGATACATCTTGAACTGAGCCTAAAAGTGTTGAGTTAGTTTTCATCAAAATTTGTTTGGTTATAACCGATTAATGCTTGGAGAAAATCACCTAATTTTGAATAATCGCCTAAATTCATTTTATAAGTTTTTATATCATTAGCTCCATCGACTGCTTCAGTTTCAATGGTAATACTGTTAGCTAAATTATACTCTTCAATAAATTCATTTAAAACATCCCATTTAGCTCTAACAGTTCCAATAATCGCCTCATCTTTACCCCAAATGGATAAATTACTTCTGCTCTTCGCTAGTTTTATGGCATTTGGATAATTCTCTTTTTTATTACCATCTGGTTCTTGAGTTGTTAAATTTCCGAATAACATTGCAATAACCATTGTATTTGGATTTGCTTTAAGTGCATTTAAAATGGTATCATTTAAATGGTCGTCATTAAATGAATATCCAGTCATAATCATTATTGAATTTGATTGCTTTAGAAATTTAGAAAGCTTATCGATTAATGCTAGATAAGGCATTTTTCTACTTTGATCATATTTCAAATGAGATGGATATATGAGGTGTGAACCATTAATTTCGTCAGTTCGAGTTGTTCTGTATACATCCTTATTTTTCTTTTGAAACCAATTTATTGAACCATGTATTTTCCATAATCTAGTCCAATGATTTGGAATCAAATCATCTTCTACAGCTCTTAAATCAAAGAAAGATTGTCTAGAGCCTACAAAACCATCAAAATAAGGAATTGCTAATTCTTCAAATGCTTGTTCCGCTAATAAATCATAGTTTGTTGTAAAGACTTCAATAGGTACACTTCTATCTAATGAAATCCATTGAGCAAGTTTATGATATGGAGTATCTTCTGTAGGTAGGTCAACATTAAGTTTTGAAACTATTTTTTCACATATGTCTTTCTCTATTTTTTCCAAAGATTCCAAATTAAATCCTCTAACTTCATTACCAGTTGCAACTACTTTCATACTTCTTATAAAACTTAATACATCTTCAATATTTTCTGGATTCTTTTCAGATAGTACAAGTTCCTCAATAAGTTTGTCAAAACTATTTTTGTCCTCTCCATCTTTTGAGCCTAACTCTTCAGCTACAAATTTTGTTAAACCAGCAACATCAGGTATTAATGGCCATTGATCATCTGGGAGCTTTACAGCTAATGGACAGCCTGCTGATATAAAAAAGCCTAAAGGCCTTTTATCTTGAGACAAAGTTTGTCTTAAAAAATTCAAGTGTTTTATAGGATCATGTATCATAACTTTTTCTTTTCAGTAAAATGAAGCCATAGCAATTGGCTAGGCATATAAAATACTAATTAAATATGGAGAGTTTAAATATACAGAATTTTAACAAGTATTATATTACGGAAAACCGTAACAATGAAAACTTTACAATTAAAATCCCATTCCACACACATTACACTACTCTCCTATCGTCGTTTCGTATAATAAGTGTTCCATTAACATCGCAGAAAAAAGCTTTTGATAAGAAATTTTTTGAAGAAACATTATAAATATTACTTCGCTTTTACCAAAGCAAAGTAACATAATGCGGTACATTATAATACAAATATACAGTAATTGCTGTATAGCCGTATTTCAGGCTATTTACGCATAATTGCAGATATAGTGCCTTTAGGTCTATATCGTTAGCAATTATGTTAAAAGCAATTACGGCTTAAGTTCTAGATTCAATTTGTAGCTATAATTTACCATTATGTAAAATTGCCGCTGTCAAACTCTTTATTGTTTTGTAACACAAATGCACAGTTATGTAAAATAGAAATTGAAACTTTAGAACTTCTTAAGGTTTCATTTATCTTTTTTTCTTGATAAAAAAAGAAACAAAAAAATCAAGACTGCATAAAACTTTGGAAACAATTAACGGTTCGTTACGCTATATTTTAGGAAACATTATAACAAACCAAGATTTCTAAAGAAAACACCATAAAACGCAGAAATACCAAGAAAAACAGTTACTAAACCCCTAAAATATGGGCGCTCCACTCATCTATTGTTTTGGCCAAAGTTTTATGAGGTCGATAAAAAAGAAAAGTTGATTAAGCTTTGACTAGAATTTCTAATTTTTCAATCCAATTTTTAAATCTTGGACATTTAGACATAATTAATTCAATTCCGATTTCTTCAGCAATTAGATTACCTTCAGCAACTTTATCATATTTCTCACCTCTCTTATCTAGAATATTAATTAAGCGTTTAGAAGGTGCGAATTCAGGTCTTGTATTTATATCTTCGGGATTATCATATTGATTAATTACAGCACTTAATTCTTCTACAATCCGGTTGTCATCATACATTAACTCAAACCCTTCTTTTGCTGAAAATAATAAGGCTTCAAATTCGTGTTTCTGTATATATGGCAAAAATCTATAATCATTAATACTTTCAAACATTCCAGATTCTAATAGTTCTAACTTATCGTCAATATTTGGTTTTGTAATTAGTTGATTATATTTAGGCACAGAACTTGGTATTCTGAAAAAATCAACAAAGGTTGTAACAATAATATCTTTCTCACTTTTTAAAAAATTATCTACATCATTTTTTAAATGTTGGAAATTAACAAAACCACCCTTATGACCTTTACTTGTAGTGATTTCGACAGCTCGTACATCATAAATTCCTTTTGACACAAAATATGGTAAGAGTGATTTATTAACAAATTCTCTTTCAGTGAATCCTTCAACTACAAAATATAATCTTTTCAAGGCTGGCCTTTTATTACGTTTTTACTCCATAAATCTCCTAAAGTATAGTCTTCTAGCCAATTGGTTAGATTACCTTCATTAAGTCTAGAAAAAACAGATTGATTTTCTTCTCTATCTACAGTAATTATATCTTCTGGTTCAAAATTATCAACAAGAGTAACAGATTGTGTAGATATAATTACTTGAGTTTTAGCAGAAGCCTTTCTGATAAGACCAGCTAATTTTTTTATTGCAACAGGATGAAGTCCTAATTCTGGCTCATCAATTATAATAGTTTTTGGTAGATTAGGTTGCATTAGTAAAGTACATAAAGCAATAAATCTCATTGTTCCATCAGAAAAATGAGTAGCATTAAAATAACTTTCAGGTTGATTTACTTCATTCCACTCTAATTTAATTCTTTCTGGATTTAATCTATCTGGTTGCAAATTAAATCTTTCAAAAAATGGAGCTACAGAATTTATTGTTTTTTCAATCCGTTTAAAACTGTTTGGATGCATTTCCTTTAAAAAATATAGAAACGCTGGTAAATTAGAACCATTTTCACTTAAACTATCATTATCATCAATTTGGCAAGCACTTCTTAAAGGAGCGGAAGAACTGGTATCGTGAAAATGATAAATTTTAAATGATTCAAAATAATAACGTAAATATCTATTTCTATGTGTATTGGAAGTTTTAATTAAACTTTCTTTAATATTTGTTTTATAGAAATAATTATGATTATCATCAACCCAATTTGCTTGATATCCACTTCCTTCTTTTTCTATAAATAAAGAGTCATTTCCTGTTGGTAAACAATTAAAGTAATAACTATTTCTATTATTATCAGTTGGAGAATCTTTAAAAAAAAGTTTTCCATAAATTGAATAAGTATTTTTACGTCCAAAGTGGAAAAGATTATCCACTCCTTGTTGTAAAGAAAAGTTTTGTAGTCTTTGCTCGTATATATTATGTATTAACTTAAAAAATGATATAAAATTAGATTTTCCAACACCATTTGAACCAATAAGTATGTTTAAAGGTTTTAATTCAATTGTTGTATCTCTTATTGACTTATATCCTTTTATTTGTATTTTTTCAATCATTAATTTTAAACTAAAAAATATATTTAAGCAATTTGCTAATTTAAATATTTAGAATTAATAATAGTCCACTTTGAAAAAAAATATCATTTCACACACATTATGCTTCTCTCCTACGTCGTCGCATAAAAAGTGTTCCATTAACTTTAATAGAAGAAGCTTTGGAGAAGAAAACTTTTAAAAGAAAAATCAGCAATTGTCAAGGCGCCATCCGACTCATTCACTAAAAAGGTCTACCAGACCTTTTCTTTGCGCTCTGCCCTGCTTTTACCAAAGCAAAGTACATTATAATACAAATTATATATAAAGTAACCAACCTCTTGTCAACACCAAAAAAAGCTAACTTTTTAGTTTCATTTAAAAATCGCATATTTGATAAAATATACATTTCGTTTATTGTTTTAATCAAAATTTTATGAGGTCGAGTAAAAAACCTAATTTTTAACCCCAAGATGAAATTAAAACTAGCACAAATTAAAAGGTATTTAAAAGAACCTTATCCTTATTACTATGATAGCCAACAAAGGCTTATTTTATTGTTACTATTTATTTCATTTTTAAGTTTCTGTTTCTCTTATTTTTTTCAACCGTTTGTTGTTAATGTAGTAGAACATAAAATTAGCTTAATTTGGATTTTACTAATTCATGCACTTATTCCTTTCCCTATCGCTTATATATATTTTAGTTTAATGAACAGGAATATAAAAGATGATATAACTTGGACACTTGGAAAGGAAATTTTTAATCTATCAATTATTCTTTTAATTATAGGTATTACTGATTTTTTAATTCGTGATTTAATTTACACAAATCCAGATAACTGGTCCTTTCGGTATTTTTGGGAAGAAATTCGTAATACTTTTTTAGTAGGATTTCTTTTATTAATAATTGTATTACCGCTAAATTTAGAAAGACTTATACATAAACACGTTTCTAGTATAAAAAAACTATCTACTAATAACAAGCAAGAGTTTAACAACGCTATAGTTTGCATAAAAAATTTAGTATCAAATGAGAGTTTTGAGTTGAAAATTAAAGATTTTCTTTTTGCAAAGGTTGAAAGCAACTATATAGAAGTATTCACTTTCTCATCTGACAGAAATAATAAAATATTAATTCGTATGACACTTAAAGAATTGGAAGAACAATTAAGGTGTTTTTCGTGTATCTACAAAACACATCGTTCCTATTTGGTAAATTTAAATGCAATTAAGTCAATTTCAGGAAATGCTCAAGGCTACCAACTATTATTAAAAAACTGTTCAACTATAATTCCTGTCTCACGCTCAAATATTGAGGATTTTAAAGCTAAATATTCTAAAATTTAATAACATGCTCTTTGCATTTCGTCACTTCTATTTGCCATTTATCACAAAATAATAATCGCATATTAATTTGTTTTTAAGTTTACACACTAAACAAAAAAACAAATATGCATGACAGAAAAAGGACGAAGGTATGATTTAGATTGGTTACGAGTAATTTCTATACTGGCTGTATATATACATCATATTTTAATGCCATTTAATGGAGATAAATTTCATATAATGAATTCTGAATCTAGTAAAGTACTCGATGATATAATGGTGTTTTTTGAGCAATTTAGATTACCTCTATTATTTTTAATTTCTGGGGCAGGAACTATGTTTGCTTTTTCAAAAAGAACTTGGTTTCAGTTTTTGAAAGAACGAAGTTCACGTTTAATAATACCGCTTTTTTTTGGTGTTCTTTTTATTGTTCCTCCACAAACATATTATGAGCATATAAATAATTATAATTCTTATATAGATGTTTATAGAAATGGTTCTTTTGAAGTAAACCACTTATGGTTTATTGAAAATTTATTTATTATGTCTATTTTAGTAATTCCGTTAATTTTAGTATTAAGATCTCCTAAATCTGATACAATAATTACCCTACTTGAAACTATTACTTCTAAAAAATATGGAATCTTATTATGGGTAATTCCTTTAATTGTAATAATAATTTTCTTAAAAAAAATATACCAAAGTGATTCAAAAGATATAACAAACCTCTCTTCTACTTTTTATTACGGTTATTTTTTTGTTTCTGGTATGCTATTTACTTCGTCAAAGTATATTTGGGATCATCTAAAATCGCATCGAAAATTTAATTTTATAGCTTTCTTAATAAGTGCTATACTATTTTATGTTTATTATCTTTTACCAAGTGAATTTATTTCACCATATCTTTCTATAAGTAGCAGATGGAATGTTTGGTATGCAGTTTGTGCACTAGTTAGTTGGACGCTTGTAACAACAATACTCGGGTATTCGCAGATTTGGTTTAATAAAAAAAGTACGCTACTTAAAAAATGTAATGAAGCAATATATCCTTTTTATATATTACATCAAACAGTCATTATTATATTGGGTTATTATATCATTCAATTAAATGTGAGTATTCTGTTAAAAATAGTATTATTAGTTTTTATATCCTTTCCACTAATTATAATTATTTATAGATTATTGATTTATCCGTTTAAAATACCAAGAATATTATTCGGAATGAAAAAGAAAGATAACTTATGATAAATAACTGGAGCTACTATTGCTTTTTTTAGATTTTTATTATGCCAAATGGGTTTATAGTGACTAAGTTCTCTAAAGCCATATTCTCCATGGTTCAGGTATTAAATTCAACAAAAAAAACGGAGCAATTTTAAATAGATATTTTATTTTATTAAGAAAAAGAATGGAACAAGAGTCTCATAAATTTAGACATGAAATTATAAAAAATACGATTATAAATTTATTGTATGAAATTGAGAACATATACCTCAGTAAAAAAATCTATGATAGTTCTTCTTATGGAAAAGAGTATTCTAAATCAAATAAAGAGCTTATAAAGTCTGAATTTTTAAGATTGATTAAAAAAGATTATCGACAAAACAGACAGGTTTCATTTTATGCTACCACTCTAAATATTTCCGTAAGGTATTTAGGTAGAATTATTAAAGATACTAGTGGTAGCACACCAAAAGAATTAATTGATGAATTAGTAGTTTCTGAAGCTAAGGTACTTTTGACTATGAGAAAATACAACATAACCGAAGTGGCTTATGCTTTAAATTTCTCAAGTATGGCAGATTTTAGCAGATTTTTTAAAAAGAAAACAGGTGTGAGTCCTAGCCATTTCATGAAATTATAATATTCAATTATATACTAAGTCAATATTTGTTTTTAAAATGATGCTCATAAATGTTTTACATTTTTTTATATGGAATTTTAAATTCTGCAATTCAAAAAATAAAAAAACCAACCCAAAGTTTAGTATTGAGATGGTTTTTTAAAAAGGATTAATTGTTGAATAATATTATTGTATACTTATTCCACCATCAATAATTTGTTCTGTTCCTGTCATATATGATGATTCGTCAGAAGCCATAAACACAACTAAATTACTAACTTCTTTAGGATCTGCTAATCTTTTTAGTGGTATAAAACTGGTTGCTTCACCACCTTCTTCGTCTGTTGCTTCAGCCATCATTGGTGTTTTAATAAAACCTGGATGAACAGAATTTACACGAATATTTTTTGCAGCATATTCTACAGCAACAGCTTTTGTCATTCCTCGTACAGCAAATTTACTGCTCATATAAGCTAAATTCGGGTATCCATAAACGGCTACTATACCTGCTATTGAAGATACATTTATTATAGATCCAACACCTGCTTTAAGCATAGATGGCAAAGTGTATTTCATACCATAAAAAACAGCATGTTGATTAATTTCACATATTTTTAAATAGATATCTTCATTTAATTCTGCAAGATCTTTTTGAGGTCCTAAAATACCTACATTATTAACCAATACATTAATGGGGCCAAATGCTTTTTCACCTTCTGAAACTACTTTTTTCCAATCTTCAATTAGGGTAACATCAAGTTTAATAAATAGTGCGTTTTCACCTAATTCATCTGCAATTTTAGAACCTAAATCTTCCTTTATATCAGTCATTATAACTTTTGCACCTTCTGCAACAAACATACGTGCATGGGCTTCACCCATACCTTGAGCTGCACCTGTAATGATTGCAACTTTATTTTTTAATCTATTCATAATTTTATATAATTTATTTAAAAAACAAATTACAATAATTATGTAACTATAAACTTATCTAAAAGTTGAAAATTGTTATCTATTTCTTTACTATTATAGTATGTTTAATTTTGAATTGATTTTTTATGATATGTTGAAGGCGATACACTTGTTTGATTTTTAAAATATTTACTAAAAGAAGAAACTCCACTAAATCCATACTTTAGCGCAATTTCACTAATATTAATATTTGAACAAGAAAGAACTTGCTTTACTTCTGATAATAATTTGGCATTTATAATTGATAAAGGAGTTTTTCCTGTATGTTTTTTTATGATCTTATGCAGATAATTAACGCTAATGTTTAATTCAGAAGCATAAAATCTTATGTTTCTATTAGAATAATAGTGTTTTTCAACTAAATTTTTAAAATCATTTGTTAGTAAAAATGATCTGCAATCCTTTTTTTTAAAATCTTTGGGTAAATATTTTTTAAGTATTTCATTAGTTTCATACACTAATGCTGAAGTTAGATTTCTAGCAATATATTCCCAGCTTCCACTTGGAGTTTCGCTAAGTAAATCAAATATTTTTTTTGATACTTTTTTTAGTTTTTTATAATCGGATGTATCTAATTCTATATGAGAATCAAACTGATAGCTTAAAAAAGAATGATTTGTAACAGAAAATATATTTTCATTTAAATAATCTAAAAATTGCTTCGTAAATAGTATAAAAGCACCTTTAGTTTTAGGATGAATTTGTGATATTTGAATTATTTGTTCAGGACGATAAATCATAAACGAACGATTATTAATAATATGGGTGTTGTCGTCTATTTCTATTTTTATAAATCCTTTATCTAAAAGACCAAATGAAAAATAATTTGGTTTAAAAAAATCGGGTTCAAATGTACTTGGTATATCTGTTAAATAAAAAAAATCATTAGATTTTCCCCACTCTAATTTTCGAAAATTAAGCACATCTCTTATAGAATAATTTAATTTCATTTAATTGTTTTTTTTTGATTGTAAGTTATATATTTTTTAAAATAAGTTTCTTGTTTTAAAATAATTATTACATTTATACAAATTAGTTCGTACGTACGAATTATAAATATAAGTATAATTTAAAGAAGAAAAAAATGGACAAATCACTATCATCAAAAATTCAAATCTGGGCTGCGTGGTGTGGTCCTGCATTCGTAGTGTTGTATGGCTTAGCTTGGGTAGTTTTAGGACATAACTATCCGCCACCCAATCCTAGTTTTACTGCTCAAGAACTTGTCGATAATTACTATCTAAAATACCAAGATAGTATCTTGCTTGGGCAATCGCTTTCTACTGCATTTGGAATTCTGTATCTGGTATGGGCGGTTCAGGTAACTGTTCAAATGTGGCGTCGTGAACCCGTACCAATCCTTTCACTCATCCAGCTTTGCGGAGGTTTGCTAACCGGTTGGGTGCTGATGTTTGTACCTGCTATGTGGGCGTGGTGTGCTGAAAATGCAGCTATTGCACCTGCTGAAACCATCAAAATGGTTCACTTCATTGGTTGGTATTTCTTTGATATGACTTATTGGATTACTACAATAGAGGTTTTGGCAATCTTTATTTTGGTTATGAAAGATAAAACAAAACCTGGATTTGTACCTAAGTGGGTGGCGGCAATCGCATTGTTCTCAGGATTATCATTCCTTCCACTTACCTTTTTGCCATATTTCAAGACAGGCCCATTGGCATTAAATGGCTATTGGTCATTCCATGTTGCCTTTATCAGCTATGGTCTGTTCACATTTCTTTTTGGACCTTATATGGTTAAGGATATCAAGCGGGTACGTGTAGCTGCTACTCCGGGAGTTGCACAAGCGATTAGTCGTAAGCAAGGAGGTCAGAGATGATGAACCCTAGTAACTTATTAATATTTAAGTCGCTCTCAGGACACTCTCCTGATAAGACTAAAAGAAAAAATGATGATGTAGCTTTAAACCCCGCCGACCTAACAGCCAAAAGCTGGAAGGTTGGCGATGCGGTTATCTTAACAGCAGTAGCGCATGCTACCGGGAGTTTGGTAGCAGATGATTCTGTGCCATCCGGTAGTATCAGCTTCGGTCCTCTATTACAGGCAAGCTGCGGTGTACAAGAGGGAGAGGTCGTGGAACTCAAACTCGCTGAGGTTACTTCGGCTAAACGCATTGTTTTCACTATTGCTGGACGTGTTCAGCCAACTGGAAATAATCGGAGAAATGGCAATCACTCAATCCTTAAGCCATTATCGCGCATCAGCGAAATTGCGAATCAACTTGGTATTAATAATGGTGACAAGACAGAATTTTCTCATTTAATAAAATCTTTGGCTATTAACCGAGTTTTTGTTGTTGGTAGCTTACTTGATTACGAAGGTACTCGCCTTCGTGTGATTGAAACGGATTCTGAAGGTGTTGTTTTGATAACTCAAGACACGAAGGTTGATATAATAGATAGAATGGAGCGCAGGGCTTCATACCAAGATGTAGGAGGTCTTTCAAATGAATTGGCACGTATCCGTGAGATGGTCGAACTTCCACTCAAAAATCCGGAGCTATTTGAGCAACTCGGTGTTGATGCACCGCGCGGTTTGTTGCTTTATGGACCTCCCGGGTGTGGTAAAACGTTGATAGCTCGTACGGTTGCACAACAAACGGATGCTTTTTTCCTCTTGGTTAACGCTCCTGAGATTATCCAAAAACATTATGGAGAATCCGAGGAAATGCTACGTAATGTATTTGAAGAGGCACAGGAACATGAAACAGCTATCTTATTTATCGATGAAATTGACACTATTGCTCCAAACCGAGAAACTGTGCTCGGTGAAGTTGAAAAGCGAGTGGTAGGGCAATTGCTCGCTCTAATGGATGGAGTGTCTTCACGCGGTAAAATAGTGGTAATGGCAGCAACTAATCTTCCAAACAATGTTGATCCGGCTTTGCGCCGTCCGGGTCGTTTCGACCGTGAGATAGCTATTACACCACCTAACAAGGCTGGGCGTTTAGAAATACTCAAAATACATTCTCGCTTTATGCCCTTGGCAGCCAATGCTGACCTTGAACGCATAGCAGCGATAACCCATGGTTTCTTTGGAGCAGATCTTGCTGCACTGTGTCGTGAAGCCGGTATGATATGTGTCCGTGATCGATCGATAACGGAAGCAGATGCATCATTATTCGTACGTATGGAACATTTCCAAGAGGCTTTAGCTAATTTCCATCTGTCTTCTATGCGCGAAATGGCTACAGATGTTCCTGAAACACATTGGGAAGATATTGGTGGTCTTACTGAGCAGAAACGTCTTCTAAAACAATCAATCGAATGGCCATTAATCTATGGCGATCGTTTTCACCAAGCTGGTGCACACATACCTAGTGGCATCTTATTGACCGGAGACTCCGGAACTGGAAAGACTTTGCTGGGACAAGCCGTAGGTACAACAACAGAAGTGAATTTTATTGTAGCAAGAGGTCCAGAACTGCTTTCCAAATGGGTGGGTGAATCTGAACGAGGTATTCGTGAAGTGTTTAGACGTGCTCGTCAGTCTGCCCCGTCTATTATCTTTTTCGACGAAATTGATACTATCGTGCCTACACGTGGTCAAAGCACTGGAGACGGGCAAATCAGTGACCGAATGGTCGGTCAATTTTTGCTAGAGTTCGATGCAATTAGTAATGGCGAAGCGGGTGTGGTGGTTTTAGCCGCAACAAACCGTCCTGATTTAATAGATCCTGCACTTCTAAGACCAGGTCGTTTCGACTTGGTTCTTGATTTACCGGCACCTGATCGTGAGTCTCGTCTATCAATTTTGCAGGTACATTGCCAGCAGGTTCCACTTGGGACTGATGTAGATCTTCCTACTTTGGCGGATGCCAGCGAAGGGCTTAATGGGGCACATTTAGCAGCGATGTGCCAGCAGGCAAAGATGCATGCAATTGCAGATTCGGTTGAAGCACAGCCAAACACACAAGCAAAAGTACAATTTCAGGTTAAAGGTGTTCACTTTGAAAAAGCACTAAGTAACATTATGAAAAAAATATATCCTGTACATCAGGCAACATAAGCAAGAGGAAACCCACATGAATATTATTAATGAAATAAACGAGAACATAAACATCATCTACTTCTTTATGGTTCTCATTATGCAAACTGTGATGGGCATATCCGGTGCATATATTGCAGAAAAAAAGCGCAAGTTGAAAAATGTAAAACAGACTAAGATAAAAATCATCGCCGGATGTGTTGGAGGAATTTTATTGGGACAATTGGTTGGCTTGGTTGTTGGTGAAAGCAACTCGTTCTTTGCGCTCTTAGGTGATGCTGGTGGCGGTATGATTGGTGGTGCTGTAGCAATAATCATCTACAGCCGAATACGTAAACAACCTAAAAAATGGTGACAAGTTGTAAATGGAATTTACTCTCCCACTCGTCTCCCTGTTTGTTTTCTCTTTTGAGCAATTAGCTGAACTCTTGTTGCTTTGATAAGGTTGAAACCTATATAATAACTTTAGATATTGGGAAAGATTATATATGCTTGAAGAATAATCAATTGAAATTATTTTAATACCTCGTTAATTTGTTCTGAGTATTATTTAAAGAATTACATATTATTGAATTACAGATTCAATAATATGTATCCCTTCTAAAATTTCATTATCGTCATTATCCAAAATATAATGCATAGCAATCCCAAAAATAGATCCAATCATAACTCTAATTAATAAATTAGGAGAAGATGCTTGTATGTTTTTATTTTCAATATAATCATTTTCAATATATTGCTCAATCTTCCCATATACTTCTTTTAAAAATTCTTTTAGAGATTTACTAAAAGATTCAGACCACATTGCCATACTAAAGAAGTCTACTATTAATCGGTATATTTCGGTATTTTTAGTAACTAATTCATTACAATATGCAATTAAAAAAGCCATTCTGTCTTGAGTAGTATCTATTTGTTGTAATTTGATTTCAATATTTTGTACAACTTTTTCTTTTAAAGAATTAAGTACTGCATCAAACAAACCTTCTTTATTTTTATAGTAATAATTAATTTGACTAAGAGCTACATTTGCTTCTTTGGCAATATCTCGCATAGAAACATTTGCATACCCTCTAGTTAAAATGCAAGTATATGCTGCGTTTAATATTTTTTCTGAAGTTCCAATTTCTCCTTCAACCATGATAATGTATTATTTTTTGGTTATATATTAATGATTATTAGAATAAAACGTTATTATAATTTTAATAAGTTATTTCCCTTATTTTTTTAGAATAATATAGCAAGATAGACATTTTAGAACATTTAAAATATTAAAAAGACACAATAAAATATACTAACTAATACTTCTAAAACAATTTTCTGTCAGATTGACATTTATTTTAGCATAAATAGGTCAATTTATTAGAAAATAAGGTAAAAAAATACCTCTTTGCATTTTGGCATTTCATTTGTTTAGTTAGTATCGAAGTCGATTAAGATTTCAAATTTGATTTAATGTTTAATTTAAAATTTTGTTATTATGAGCAATTTAGTTAATGTTCCTAAAAACGGAGGTTTAGCAAACACTAATTCAAACAGAAACTTCCCAACTTGGTCTAATTGGTTAGATGATATCTTTAACAGAGATCTACCATCAGTACTTACTTCAAATTTTAATACAGGTATTACACTACCAAAAGTAAACATCAAGGAAACGGCAGATGCTTTTGTAGTAGAGATGGCTGTTCCCGGATTAAAGAAATCGGATTTCCATATTGACCTTGACAATCAAGTGCTATCAATCTCTGCAGAGATAAAGGATGAAAATGAACAAAAAGAAGAAAACTATATACGTAGAGAGTTCGGTTATTCTTCGTTCAAAAGAATTTTTACATTACCTGAAAGCGTAAATAATGATAAGATAGATGCAAGTTACAAAGAAGGTATTTTAAGTATTCTTTTGCCAAAAAAAGAAGAGGCTAAACAAAAACCTGCTAGAACTATCAAAATTTCTTAATTGTTCCTGATTATTATAGTTGGAGGCTGCTAAGCCGGCCTCCTCCTTTATAATTAATTTTAAATTCTATTAATTAATGTGAATTGTATAACTAAAAATAAAAGCAATGAAAAAATATATTTCACTTTTAATGATAGCTTTATTGAGTATTAGTTGTAACGGTCAAAACAATGAAGCCAATAAAGAAAAACCTAAAGAAAAAACAGTTGAACAACCTAAAGGAACTTGGAGAGTTAATAAAGAATTTGATGAAAATGGCAATTTAATTAAATATGATAGTATTTATTCTTGGTCTTCTGATGGAAAATATGATGATTTAACATTGTTAGATAAGGATAGCTTATTGCAATCATTCAAATCAAAATTTTTTAGTGATTTTTCATATCTTAAAAATCAAGGGTTTGATGATGTTTTTGCTCAAGATTCACTTTTTAGTAAAAACTTTTTTAATGATGATTTTTTTAATAGCAATTTTGGTAAAGACTTTATGGATATAGATAAAATAAGAGAACGAATGGTTGAAAGACAGAAGAAGTTTTTGGAAAAATATCAATCTGAATTTAAAAAGTCAGAAGAGGAAAATAAAAAATAAAAGGGGAAATAATCCCCTTCTAATTAGCATGTTTAATTCATAATTAAAATCTTGAAAATAATTTGAAAAATGAAATAATTTGAATTATTTTTCAAGAATGAAAAAACTTTTATTTCTACTTATTTTTTTAAGTACATATACTCAATTTACATCTGCACAAAATACAGCGCAAATTTCAAAAGAGAATAAAAAACCTAAAGTTGCTTTAGTTTTAAGCGGTGGTGGTGCAAAAGGTTTGGCACATATCCCTTTACTCCAAAAACTCGATTCCTTAGGTATTGTTCCCGATTTGTTAGTTGGTAACAGTATGGGTAGTATTGTAGGCGGATTATATTCCATGGGATATTCCGGTGATAGCATTGCAAATATTGCCAAAAATGCCAATTGGGACAAACTGATAGGTGGAGGTGTTTCGTTAAGAAATGTAAGTGTTGAAGAAAAAAGCGAATTCAATAGGTATCTAGTTGGGATGGATATAGTTGAAGGTAAAATTAAACCTACTTCCTTCATTTTGAATGATCAAAATCTTAGAGCTTTTCTCTCTAACTTAACTTATGCTGCCTATAATATATCTGATTTTGACAACCTTTCTATTCCTTTTCGTGCCATAGCAACTGATATTGTAAATGGTACAGAGGTTATTTTAGATCATGGGAACTTGGCTTTTGCCATGAGAGCCAGTATGTCTATACCCGGTGCTTTTTCACCTGTTTCTTATGAAAAAACGCTTTTAATAGATGGTGGTGTTCTTAATAATTTCCCCGTTGATGTAGCCAAAAATTTAGGAGCAGATATTATTATTGGCAGTGATGTTGGTGGTGGTATGGAACCCAAAGAAAAATTGGACAATATTGGTACTCTACTTTTTCAAACAGGAATGTTGCATAGCAATCTTAAAAACCCTGAAAATAAAGCTTTATGCAATATATTGATTGATCATACACCGCATCTAACCTACTCTACCGGCGATTTTGATAATGGTGTAGCTATTTACGAAGAAGGAAAAATAGCAACTGCTGAAAACATGAGTGCATTAATAGATTTATCGGAGAAACTCAAAGAATTTAAGCAACATACGCATAAACTTCCTGATGTAAATGATGAAATTATTTTAGACACCATTGTATATAATAATATCAGTAAAAGTAATTTGGCAATGGTAAAGGCAAGAACTAATATTCAGCCTCGTAAAAAGTATACTAGAGAAGATTTATTTGAAGGTATTAACAGAGCAATGGGAACCACCATTTTTAGCCATATTACTTTTAACCCTTATACTGATGGCGATAAAAAAGGATTACAATTGAATGGATTTGAAAAATCAAAACATCATGTTAATGGATCGTTGCATTATGATAGCTACCATGGTGTAGGGTTGATTGTAAATTATGTAGGTAGAAATGTTATAGGAAGAGCTTCCCGATCTCTTGTAACTTTAGATATTGCAGAAGAACCTAGATTGAGAATTCAATATCAGAAAAATTTTGGTTCAGACAGAAATTGGTGGTGGCGGTCAGAAATATATGGACATCAATTAGAACAAGATATTTTTATCCAAGGAGAAAATGTTGATAACATGAAGTATAGATACTTTGACTTCAACAATCAAATAAACAGAAATTTAAATTCTTTAAAAAGCTATGTAGGTATTGGATTACAATATCAAAATACTCATTTAAAACCAAAAGTAAATCCTAAATATAATAACAATGTATTTGAACTTAATAAATACGATTTAAATACGATTGAAATAAATGCACAATACATTCATAACAGTTTTAATAAAGTGTTTTTTGCTACCAATGGAACTTTTTTAAAGGGATATTTAAGTAGATCAATTAAAAGTGATGTTGATGTGGAATTTTATAATTCAACCATTCCTAATATAAGCGGCTCTACTAATGATTACAGTAAATTAAGTTTGGATTATGAAAAAAGGTTTCAATTAAAAAATAAAATTACAGCTATTATTGGTGCTACAAGCGGTTTTATATTTCAGGATAATATCAAAAGCAATGATATTTCTTTTGAAGATTATGGAATTGGTGCAAAATATTTTTTAGGAGGCGTTTCTATTGATCCAAGGAATGATAACTATATATTCCCAGGATTGAATGAAGGTGAATTGTTTACAAGCCAATTTATGAAACTGAATTTGGGTGTACAATTAAATCCTATAAATAAAATATATGTTACGCCACATTTTCATATAGCTTCGGTTGGTTTTGGTGATTTTGACGATTATATAGAAGATGCTTTTTCAGCAGATGGAAAGTGGGAAGATGCTGTTGAAGCCAGTTTGCTTTTATCTTCCGGCGCAACGTTTTCATATGATTCTATGTTGGGACCGGTTAATTTTGATGTATCGTGGGTTAATAGCACGAATAAAGTTCGATTTTTTATTGGTATAGGATTCAACCTAAGCAGAACAAATTGATAAATAGTTGATTAAGTTTATTTTAACGAGAGTTTTATTTAAAAGTATCTGAAAATTAGATATGTTTTTGGTTGATTAAGAATCTGTCATTCCTACGAAAGCAGGAATCTACTCCTTCACATTTTAAAAGATTCCTGCCTTTACAAATGATAAAAATAATAAACTCCCTTGCGGTGTATAAGCTGTTTTAGTTAACAGTTAATTTATACTCCTACTGCACCTGTACCTGCAGCAATAGATTCAACAGTACCTTTTTGTCTTTTGAAGTTATAGCCTCTTATAGATTCTCCTTTAATTATTTTTCTAATAAATATTAGCCTTCTGTAATAGGTATTGTCAAAACGTAATGACAGTGTATAAATCATAATCATAATACTTGCAATTATTGAATAACCATACACTGTTTTAGTAGCTGTTAAAATAGCTTGTAGTCTTGACCTTCCATAAACAGCAAGTCCTCCACCCTTTGGAGATAATGTTACAGCATCCATATGAATGGCTATATTTTCTAATCCTTGTAATTGTAACTTATAATATATCCAAGAATAAAGTGCTCCGGCAAATGCTACACTTACCACAGACCGAACAAGAAGGGTCAATGCTACAGCTGCTAATGTTTCATTCATATCGAAACCATCTAGTGCATAATACCATATACTTATAAATAATATGGTCATCCCTAATCCTTTTAAAATTGAAGGTAAAATTAAATAGTTTATTTCAATTTGAGGACTTATTAAAAAATACATTATAACAAAATGTAACGTATAAAATAAGATACCTGAAAGAATCAAAAACTTGGTAGGTAAATTTTTTCTATACCAAAAAAAAGCATAGATCCCTCCTAAAATAATACCCGGTACCATTGCATAATTTAATAAATTATTTGTAGGTGAGTCATACCCTAAAATACCAATGGTAAATGTGCTTTGGATTGAGGTTGAAGCCAAAAACATTCCTAAACCCATTAAAAGTGTAAATCCTCGTATAAATTTTCTGCTTTTAAAAATACTTAAAGGTACAAAAGGGCGTTTCAGTTCCCTTTGTCTGATAATAAATAAGGTAGATATCACTATAAATCCTATTGTAGCCCATTGTATATTAGGTGATGTGTACCAAGCTTGTTGTTCGGCAAAAACTAACACATAACTAAGGAGTGAAAATGATATAACATAAAGTAAAATACTTAATCCATCAATATAATACAATGGTAGTTTTCTCGAAAAACGAAGATTATGCATAAAAATAACTGCCAATAAAGCCAAAGTTAATATAATGATTACCATTATAATATAAACCGATCTCCATTCTAAATTATAGGCTATTTTAGCAAATAAATAAGAGCTTAATTGTGCCGTTGAGATACTTAATGGATAAAATACAGAGTAAAAATTAGATCTATCACCATCTGGACTTAAAATAAATACCAACGGGAGAATTAATTCGATAAGAGCTAAAATCTTGAAAAATCCAATAAAGAAATTTGAAAAAATAAGTACATACGGATTTGCTGTAGTAATAATAACCATTGAAAATAATGCGATCATTAATAAACTGGTTATCATAAGCTCTTTACTTCTAAAACGCATTTTAACACGCAATATAAGAGGTAAAACTGCTCCCATACCAATAAATGTCGCATAATTAGCCAAGGATAAATATTCAGAATAAATACCTAAATCACTCATCATTACACTAAAATTTGCAGTATAAATACCACTAACCACTAACAGTGGTAATAAAAATATAACGATAAGCAACAGCATTACAGGCTTAGGTACCCAATCCTTGAATAATCCTTGGTTATACATAGTTAATCTATAACAATATTAACATTCATACCTACCCGTAAAAGTTCTAAATCTTCTTTAGTATTTTCTTCAGTAAAATCGATACGAACAGGAATTCTTTGTTGTACTTTAACAAAATTACCTGTAGAGTTATCTACCGGAATTGTAGAATATTTTGATCCTGTAGCTGCTGAAATGGCAGTTACAACACCTTTAAATTTTTTCCCGTCTAAGGCATCTACTTCTATTTCCATAGTTTTGCCTATAGCTATTTCTTCAAATTGCGTCTCTCTATAATTGGCAATTACCCATTTTTGTTGATCTTTTACAATGGTGGCAACTTGTTGACTAGGATTTAATAATTGACCTTCGTTTACAATTCTTCGTCCCATAACCCCATCATAAGGTGCTGTAATAATTGTATACGACAGATTTAATTTTGCCATTTCTAAAGCAGCTTCTGCTTGTTTTATAGCTGCTTCATTCATATCTATTCTACCTCCCATTTCTACAACAGAATAAGTAACAGATTTTCTTTGCCCCAATAAAGATTCGTACTGAGATTTTGCAGCATCGTACTGTGTTTTTACAGCATCATATTGTTGTTGCGTAACCGCCTCCTCTTGTAATAAATTTTTGTAACGATTTAAGTTTTTCTCTGCATTCCAAAGATTAGATTTAGCTCCTGCAATATTAGCGTCAATTACATTTTTATTATTAGATATGGTATTAATTGAGGAATGGGTAGTTTTTTTTGCTGCAATAGCATTTAAAAGAGCTGCTTCTGCTTGTGTTACATTTGTTTTAATTTCACTATCATCTAATATAATTAGCGTATCTCCTTTTTTAACCTTTTGATGTTCTTCAAAACGAATTTCATTAATATAAGCTGAAACACGAGTGTTAATAGGGTTTATATAGGCTTCAATTTGCGCGTCATTTGTATAATTTTTATCACCTATATGAAAATAGTATTTAATAACAAATATTAGAGCTGTAAGGGCTACTAAGAACACTAATAAATTGATATAAAACACTAATTTTTTATTATTCTTTTTTGTAGAATTATCAGTACTGTTATTTTCCTGATTTTCTGTATTATTTTCTGCCATTTATAGTTCTTTTAGTGATTATAATTCTCCTGTTGTTTTTAATAAATTATAGTAGGTATAAATAATATTAATTTCTGAGTTTATATATTGAAGTTCAGCGTCTAATTTTGAATTACTGGCATCCAACATATCAACAACCAATGCTAATTGATTTAAATATTTTTTTTCTATGATCCTATAGTTTTCTTCTGCTAAGCGTTTACTTTCTAGATATGTATTTCGTTGAGAAACAGCTTCATTGTATTTTAAATAAGCAGCTTTTACTGCTACTTCTAAATTTTGTTTTTCCATTTCTTCCAATTCTAAAATCTGATCTATTTTAAGCTGATCTAACTTAACTTTTTTAGGTGTTTTGTAAAGAGATTCTATATCATAGGATAAAGAAACTCCTACTTGCCAGCTGTTGCTGTACATATCAGTAATTGGGTTTGTACTTGTAATTGGGCGTTGCATATTATAACCTCCAAACCCTGCTAAAGTTGGCAGTTTTTCTGATTTTGTGATATCTAAACTTGTTTCGGCTAAATCTTTTTGCAGTTGAACTGATTTAATATCAGGATGATTCTTTAAGGCTTCTTCTTTATAAGATGCAAATTCTTGTAACGATATATTTAAGTTTAATGTAGCATCATCAGGGATAATTTGTGTGTTTTCCGGTAAACCCAAAGCTGTTGTTAATTGCTTATTTAAAATAGTAATATTGCTATTTATGGTTACAACCGCTTGGTTTAAAGATGCTAAAAGTAAATTGCCACGTATTACTTCATTACGTGTAACCATACCTTGATTATAAAAATTAGTAACATTTTCAATTCGTTTTTTTGCTAATTTTATATTTTCTAAGTACACTTGTTTTTGGTTGTATAGTTTATACAAATCCAAATAATTAGCTATCACTAAAAACTTTATGGAAAGTTCATCATTTTCAACATCTAAACCTGCTAATTGTTCTTGTAAAGAGCCAATTTCTATGGTATTATTTATTGCATTTCCTTTATAAATAACTTGTTGTGCCTGTACAGAAAATGTATTTCCAAAATGAGGCATATCAACAGTAGCCTGTTTGGAAAAGTCTTTGTCTAAAATAACAGCATCTCCAAGGTACATAGCAGTAGCATCAAAAGACACATTTGGTAACTGATTTTGCTTATATATTTCTGTTTGCTGTTGGGCAATATCAATAGATTTTCGGGATACTTTTAATGCTTGATTATTTTCTAAAGCTAATTTTGTAATCTCATTAATAGACAATTTTTGTTGTATTGTATCTTGTGAGAAACCTACAGAATATACAAGTACCATTGCTATTAAAAAACATCTTTTTACCTTCATTTATAAACATTTCTAAATTTAATGCAAGGTTATGCTAAATAGAATGCTTAAAAATGTCAAAAAAACTTAAAATGATGTAAAAATGTAAGATTATTTGTTTTTACTGCGGAATTTGGTAGGACTGAATTCTGTATTTTTTTTAAAAAATTTACTAAAACAGTATTGATCTTTAAAATTAAGTTCTAATGCTATTTGCGCGATTTGTTTTGTAGTTGTATTTAAAAGTGTTTTTGCTTCTGAAATTACAAATTGATGAATAACTTGATTTGCTGTTTTTTGGGTGACCTTTTTAACTGTTGCCGATAAGTGACGTGATGTGACTGAAAGCTTATCTGCATAAATGAAACTTTCCTGTTTTCTTTAAAATTCTCTGATAACAGTTTTAAAAAATTGAGTACCAGCTCTTGTTTTCTATTCATATCAATATCGCCAATTGAGCTGTTACTTTTATCCAAAGCTTCAATTACAGTATATAAAATAACAGTTATCAAACTTAATAAGATTGTCTTATTATACTTATTTTGATTTTTTTGCAGATTTGATTTTAAAAGATCAATTAACACCCAAAGTTCCTTAATTGTTGCTTTTGAAATGTTAAAATGATTTAAATAATTAGATGTTAAAAATTGGTATAAACTATATCTGTTAAAATCATAAGAAATTTGAGAAAATAAATCAACATTAATTGCTATGATGCTTATTTCAAGATCTTCACTCATTTCAATAAGTTCAAAAATACCTTTTGGAAATAAAAAAAGGACTTTATTTTCTGTTAAGGTTATTGTTTCAAACGTGTTCAAAAAAGTGATATACCCTTTCTTTATAACAAGTATTGATGTTAGTGAAGAATGATATGATTTACCAGTAACAATCTGATTAAGTAAACTTTCTTTATTATAAATTCTTATTTGTTGGTTAATTTTTTTTTGCATTCAATATTTTTTTGATAAACATTTGTATCTGATGCAATATACAAAATAAAGAAAGTAAACTTTTTTTCAATCTATTCAAACTACACTTCCCTCCTTTTGTTAGCTGTCAAAAAAAGTCTTTATTCACTAATCTGTTATTTTTCAAATAGGAGCTAACACTTAAAAATTTTGATTGTATTCTAATTTTATTAATCTTCAAAATATCTACTGGCAAACTCTATAAAATAAGGCCAGTTGGGATATGTAGTATGTCCTCCTTCATGTTGTCTGAATGCAATTTCTCCATCTGCTAAATTTGTTTCCTGTAGAGGAAATTCCGTAGTTCGTAACCCTTTTTTACCTAATAGTTCATAAACAGGACTTGCATAAACTCCACCTAGAAACATTCCTTTTGCATCTACCCAATGCCCTTCCACTTGTGAAGAACCGGCACTTATAAAAACTGGTCGTGGAGCACATAAAGCTATAAGCTCGTGAGCATCAACCGGTAAATCATTAACTTGCAGAGTACCGGCATATTTTATAAAATTTCCTGCAAACCAATGGTATTCTGCCGATGAGGCTAAATTCTCTACTTGTTCACCTAAATTTCGTCTTAATATTTTAGTACCTCCGGCACCTGAAGATCCTATAAAACCAACTGAAATTCTAGGTTCGTAAGCCATCGCTACAATAGCAGCTTTTCCATAACGTGAAAGCCCTTCTATCGCTATTTTTTTTGTGTCAATTTCGGGAGTAGTTTCAAAGTAATCAATTGCTTTACTTGCTCCCCAACTCCATGCTTTAAGCGTTCCCCAATCGTCAGGTTTTCTGCGTTTCCCTTTATTTATCAATCCTATAATACCTTGTGTAAGTCCGGCATCATTATCAGCTTGAAAACTTGCAGGAATTATAATAGCATATGCCCATCCTTTTTTTAGAAGTTGCTCTTTCCATGATGGTACGGAAGGTTGAGGCCAATTTTTGAATTTTGTCATATCCCAGCCAAATTCTATTACTAGAGGAACAGATTTTGAAACAGCAAGCGGTGTACCAACTGTCATTTGAATTGCTACTGAAATTTCCGGATACGATGAGTTATCTACAATACCTATTAACTCTTTTATTTTTACAGGTATTTCTCCTTCTAAAGTATCTTTTTCATTAATAATTTCCCAAGTTACATTTGGAATATTTTTAGGTGTACGGCCGTAAATTTCATTGTCAAAAAGCTCAAAAAGTTCCTTTTTTCTTTCTTCCCATTGATTGGAATTATTTACCGGTGTACCATTATTAAAAATAAGAGGATTTGGAAGCTCCTTATACTGTTTTGCTTTAGATTCATCAGTATTGGCTGCATTGGCATCGTTCGGATTTCCAGAAGGACCCGGTCTCAACTTTGTAATTCCTAACTGATACATTATTTGCTGATGATCTTCTTTGTTGAGTTTTTCAATGCTGTCTCTTTCTGCTTGTGAATATTGAGCAAAACTCAACCAGCTTACTAAAAGTAATACCAAATTTAGAAGTGTTGTTTTTTTCATTGAATGCTAATAAGAAAAATAAGTAAGTAAAGATATTTATTCATGAGGGTTATGTATTCTTTGCATAAAATTACGCAAACTTGAATCAATTATAAAGTACAAAATTAAATTTTATCAAAAAGTATAGTTGAATAATTAAAATCATGTACCTTCTAATAATAAATGATTTATTCCAAACTATTTTAAATTGTACTAAAGTAATTACTTTATATTTTTAACAAAATAGCTAAATTTAGCATCTATTTTAAACCTATTTAAAGAAATGTATGAAAAAAATAATGCACTTTCTAACAAAATTATTTCCTACTAAAAGTAATGGTGAAAATCATTCGGCTGTAAAAATGTTTTATAATATAAGTTCTGTCAAAGATTTTTTTAAGAATCTGAACTTTAATACAAAACAAAAGTGGCCGGTTGTTTCAGGAAATTATAAAGTGGTAAATGCAACACATCCAATTGCGGTTTGTACTTTAACTTCAACTAATTTAATTCAACCTATTTCTCAATGGGAAAACATTGCTATTGTAGGCAATTTGTATACGCCTAATTTAGGAATCGAAAAAATTATTAAGAATATAGTTTCTAATCCTAATATAAGAGTTTTAGTACTTTGCGGTAAAGATTCTCCTATTTTTAAGGCAGGACAAGCTATTCAATGTTTATTTAAACACGGAATAACTTCTGAAAAAAGAATTAGAAATGCACAAGGACATTTTCCGGTTTTACAAAATCTTTCAATTGAAAAAATAGATCAATTTTTAAAACAAGTAGAATTGATTGATAATAGAGAAAATATAGAAGTAGATTTGTTGCATAAAAAAATTAGTAAAATTGATTTAAAAAATAATATTGAAGTAAAAAATGTTTTATTAAAATCAGAACAAACTGATATGGAAGAAGAAACTTTTATTGAGCTTAAACCCGGAGGAAAACGCATTCCGTTAGATTACGACGAGAAAGGTTTTTTTGTAATTACTACAGATTTAGACAGAAAGGAAATAACAGTAAAGCATTATTTTAAAGACAATCGTCCAGGTTATATAATCAAAGGGAATTCACCTGAATCAATATTACTTGCAATTCTTGAGAAAAAATTAGTTTCTCAAATGAGTCATGCCGGTTATTTAGGAGCCGAATTGAATAAAGCTAAAATTGCAATGAAATTTAATTTAGAGTATATTCAAGATCAACCACTAAAAAAAAAACATAATTAAAAGATTCTTTTAATAAAGCATGTTTTTTTAGAAAAGGTTAAAATAATTTCATTAAATTTAGTACAAATATTGTTATTAACAATTTAACATGAAATTAGCCCGATTTTATTTTTTACTTTCATACTCTTTAGTTCTTTTTTCTTGTAGTGATAACGATTCTTCACCTACAATAGAAGAACCGGATCCAATAATTGAAACTCCAAATTTATTATTGCAACTTTCAGGAAATCAAATAGTTGATGCTTCAAAAAATTCTGTGTATTTACAAGGAGTTGCTTTTGGAAATGAAATATGGTCTAATTCATTAGTTCCTCCGGAAACGCATCATAGTGAAATAGATTACCAACGTGTGAAAAATATGGGAATGAACGCTATTCGGTTTTATATGAATTACAGAACTTTTGAAGATGATACGAATCCATATAACTATAAACAATCCGGATGGGATTGGTTAGATAAAAATATAACTTGGGCTAAAAATAAAGGAATTTATCTTATTTTGAATATGCATGCTCCGCAAGGCGGCTATCAATCTCAAGGAACCGGTGATGCGTTATGGGATGATGTTGAAAATCAAAATCGTTTAGCAGCACTTTGGAAAGCAATTGCTGAACGTTATAAAGATGAAGTCCAAATAGCAGGATTTGGCCCTGTAAATGAGCCTGTACCTACTTCGTCTATAAGTCAATGGACAGAATTGGCTCAAAAGCTTATTGATGAAATAAGATCTGTTGATAAAAATCATTTACTATTTATAGAAAAAGCAATTTATGTTAAAGGAAGCAATACTTTAGATAGTAATTTGAATTTTCCAAATGTGCACGGTGAGAATTTGATATATGAATTTCATGGATATGATCCTCTCTCCTACACACATCAATTATTAGATTTTGCAAATTTAGGTGATGGTGGTAAATATCCTGATGAAAATATAATTGAAGTTGTAAATGTTCAATGGTATACGGCAACTTTTAACAATCCTTCTTTAGCAAGTGGAACAAACAATTGGAATTATTTTGAAGGAGAATTGTATAAAATTACTGATGAAAACATAAAAATAGCCAGACCTGCGTTGGTTGGTGGAAATGTTGGTGGAAAAGTTTATTTTGATGATATTGTTGTAAATGAGTATGATGAAAACGGTAATTTTACTAGGACCGTACTGGAAATGAACTTAAACAGTAAGGATAGCTGGAATTATTGGAGTAACAATAATACTGGAGAAAGCGGTTTGGCTACTAATGAAGGTCACAATGATACTATGAGTCTTTTTATACAAAACGCAACTGATGATTGTAATATGACTAACTCAAAAGTAAGTTTTGTACCTACTCCAAATTTTTACTATCAAATTAATGGTTGGATGAAAGGCGAAAATGCAGCCAATGATTCTTACTGTAAATTAAGATTAGACTTTTATACAACTGATAGTCCTATTTTAAAAAGAAATAAAGAATACTTAGAATCTGTTATTGGGAAATTTACAGACTGGGCTCAAACAAAAAATGCTGTTTTATATATGGGAGAATTTGGTGCAGGTTATCCTTGTTTTCAAGATAATAAAGGTGGACTTCAATTTGTTGAAGATATGGTAACTATTGCCAAAAAAAACAATATACACTTTACATATCACTCCTATCATGAAGATAGTTTTGGACTTTATAGAGGTTATGGAACTTTACCGGATCCTTCAAATGCAAATCAACCTTTAATTGATTTATTTACTAAACTACTGAAGTAATTATAGTAATTAGAATGTCTTAGATTTTTAAAATGAAATTATTAAAGTATTTATAAAATAACTATATTTTTTTAACTCTAACTGCATTCATTCCTTTTAAACCTTTTTCTAGCTCAAAAGAAACTTTATCATTTTCTGCAATCTTATCAATTAAACCGCTAACATGCGTAAAATACTTCTGTTCAGTGTCATTTTCAATAATAAAACCAAAACCTTTTGAAGAATCAAAAAATGAAACTTTACCTTTTTTAACAGGATCTATTTCTTCATAATCAGCATCAGACTTTTTAGGTATCCCAATTTCTATACTTTCAGCATCAACAACAACTTTCATGGAAGGATCTGGAGGAGTATCTGTTAAATTCCCATTGTGATCTACATAAACAAATTCATTGTCTTTAACACCAGAAGCTTTACGTGCTTCCTTTTTCTTAAGTTTTTCTTCGCGTTTTTTTAATCGTTGTTTTTCTTTTTCAGACTTATTATAAGTTTGCTGAGATTTTGCCATTCGTTTTATTTAATTATAATTTTTATACTATTGTTCAAGAAAATAATGAAAATACTAAACTAATTTTAAAGGAATATAAAATAAATAGTTATCCTAAATTTTAGTTTTGTTGATTGTAAATACTAATTAACACTAAGCTCTTTAAATATGGGCAAATATAAGACTTTATTTTAATAAAAAAAGATGTTTTATGTATGTTTTAAACTTATACAATCCCAACATAAATTAAAAGAAACAGTAATGTACTCATCAACTTTATCTTCATTTTGAAACAAATACTCTATCGTTCCAAATAATAAATCATTAAAAGTTTTTAAGAGATAATCTAAAGGTAATTGTTTAAAAACTTTCTCTTGGATGCCTCTTTCCCACCAATGCACAAGTTCTTTCCATGTATCATCTTCTGCCATTAAATTATCACAATAATAAGGTGAATTTTTGAACTGTAATAAATATTGAACTTCTTTTTTATGATTCATCGCCCATAAAATCATGTTTTTCCATTTTGTTTTTAAAACGTCATATATGGGATTATTAAGTGAATTACCTTCTAAAGTTTGTAAAATAAATTGCGTTTTAATTAATTTATAGGATGAAATTATAATATCTTCTTTAGTATTGAAATGATAAAACATTGTTCCAGTAGCAACTTCTGCAGTTTTTGAAATTTCGGCTGTAGAAACTCTATCAAACCCTTTTTCAACAAAAAGATCTATTGCTGTAGTTAGTATTTGGGTTTTCTTATCTATCATTCATTATTAATAATTACAAAAATAGAAATATTTAATAATTGATATTTTAAATAATTGAATAATATAAAAACTGCCTTTTAAAAGGCAGTTTTTATATGTAGTAATTTATAATTGTCTATCACCACCTGTGTATTCAAACATCCAACCAGGATATTCGGGTGCTAATTGACTTAATTCATCTAATTTGGCTAATTCTTCATTCGTAAAACTAACACTAGGAGCTTTTAAATTATCGGCTAATTGTTTAGAGTTTTTAGCTCCAACAATTACTGTGCTTACCACAGGCTGTTGAAGTAACCAAGCTATAGAAAGTTGTGCAACAGTGACTTTTTTTGCTTCAGCCATAGGTTTTAAAGCATCAATTATATCAAAAGCTTTATCTCTGTTTACAGGTGGGAAATCAAAACTAGCTCTTCTTCCACTATCACCTTCTTTAGGTTCTCTTTCGTATTTTCCACTTAATAATCCTCCAGCTAAAGGACTCCAAACCATCAAACCAACTTTTTGATCTTTCAATAAAGGAACTATTTCTCGTTCTAAATCCCTTCCTGCTATTGTGTAGTAAGCTTGTAACGAAACAAAGCGCTCTAAACGATTGTAATAAGAATAATCCAAAGCTTTCATTAATTGCCAAGCTGCTACATTACTTGCTCCAATATAGCGTACTTTACCACTGCGTACCATATCGTCTAAAGCTCGTAACGTTTCTTCAATTGGAGTTAAAGGATCTGTAGAATGAATCTGATAAAGGTCTATATAATCAGTATTAAGTCTTCTTAAACTTTCATCTAGTTGATGCATCAAATGCTTACGACTTAATCCTTTTTGATTTGGACCTTCTCCCATGGTACCTCTAGCCTTTGTTGCTAAAACTACGGAGTCTCTATCTATTCCTAAATTTCGTAAAGATTTACCTGTAATTTGTTCCGACAAACCTTCAGAATATACATTTGCAGTATCAATAAAGTTAACTCCGGCATCTAATGCCTGTTTTACTAAACTGTCTGCATCATTCTGACCTAAATCTCCAACAACTTTAAAAAAGCCTTTTCCTCCAAATGTCATTGTTCCAAAGCATATCTCTGAAACCAATAATCCTGTGTTTCCTAATAAATTGTATTTCATAATTTAAATAATTTAAGTTAAACTGACTAATCAGTCTGTAAATATACTACAAAATTATATATGAAAAGTTAAGGAAATACTAATTTTTTATTTAATTAATTTTAAAGCTCTATTAATGTTTACAACAGAAGCTAAATTAGTTCCTTCACTCATAGTAGTAGCTACGCCACAAGCAACGCCCCATTTAAGTACTTCTTTTGGAGATAAATTATTTTGTAAGGCATAAATTAAACCGGCAACCATACTATCTCCTGCTCCAATTGTACTATTGACTTTAACAGATGGTGTTGTTTGAAAAATGACACCATCTTTAGAGGCCATAAAAGCACCACGAGCACCTAAAGATACAACAACATATTCTGCCTGTTTTGAATTTACAAGTTGTAAAGCAAAAGCTTCCTGTTCAGGATTGGTTAAAAAATCTTTTCCTGCAAGCTGAGCCAATTCTTTTTGGTTAGGTTTTATTAAAAATACCTTTTCTTTTATAGCTTCAGCTAATGGTTTACCTGAGGTGTCTAAAATAATTTTGGCTCCTACATTAGAAATCAATTTAATTAATTGTGCATAAAAATCAGTTGGCATTGATTCAGGCAAACTACCACTTAAAACTAAAATATCATCCTTTTTTACTGTTTGCAAAAGCGTATTTTTAATTACATCCATTTCTAATTGAAAAATTTCATTAGAAGGCATTCCAAATCGGTATTGCAAACCCGTTTGAGTATCAACTACCGAAAAATTTTCTCTTGTTGGAGTTTTTACAACTATTTTAGTTGGTTTTACCTCTTCTTTTATAAGCAACTCTTCAAAAAAAGTTCCGGTATCTCCTCCCAAAATCACCATACAAACAGTATTTATTTGTAACCTTTTTAATAAGCGAGAAATGTTAACACCTCCTCCACCGGGTTGATTAATAATTGAGTGACATCTCAATTTTTGTTCTGGAACTAAACCATTTATTTTTGCACTTTTATCTAAAGCCGGGTTTAGTGTTAATGTTATAATATTCACGTTGTAATTTTTTTAAATAAAAAGAATTAAAAGTGAATAAATGTAGTAATTTAACTTTTATAAGAAGTGCTATTCAAATATTTTTTTACTGCACCAAGTTTACTGTTAACTTGTAATTTTTTTAATTGTTAAACTAAACAAATATGTCAACTAAAGTTACTTAAAACCTAAAATAGGTTATTATTTTATAAAATATAATGATGAAATACCTTCTCCTCTATGGTTTTTAATTTCTTTAACCAATCTATACTTTCTTTTTTCTAACATTTTTAATTGTGTAAAGTTAGTACTCCAAGTCCTAATGGTTATAAAGTTTGAAGTTAATGCTGGTGGTAGGTTTTGTTCCATAAAATTATATAATTCAGTTCCAATACCCAATCCTCTGTAATTTGGGTCACACAAATGGTTGAAATATAATTTGAGGGTGAAAACTTTAATAAATATTGGTTACTGTAACCATTGATAAATGATAAAAAACCAATAACTTTATTATCAGTATCCTTTACTAAAATAAAATTTTGATCAATAATACTTTCAAAATACTGTTTTGGAAGTTCAGCATTGTTATCTTCTTCAAATAAGATATCAGAAGTGCTAAATCTGCTGCTTAAAGGAGGAACAAAATCATTATTACAAGCACATAAAATTTTCCAAACAGCCTTTGATTCGTCTTTGTCTAAGTTATTTTTTAAAGAATACTTCATTAATTCTCTTTTTTCTGATGTTTAAAAAACAGTTGAGAAACCGGTATTAACATTAATCCGGCAACCATAAATAAAATGAAGGAAACTCTAAGGTTAAATAAATGAGCAATATAACCAACAATTGGAGGACCTAATAACATACCTATAGTACTATATGTTGAAATGATTGAAATTGCCATACCTGCGGAATATTTTTTTGATGTTCCTGCTAAAGAAAAAGTCATAGGAAATATTGCTGCAACACCTAAACCAACAAAGCTAAAACCAATAATAGAAGTCCAAAAATATGGAAAAATGATAACTATTGATATGCCAAATGCAACCGTAATAGCACTTAAAATATACATTTTTTCAATTCCAATATTGTCAATTATTTTATCAGAAAAAAAGCGTGAAAATGCCATAAAAATCATAAAGATCAAATAACCTAACGTAAATATTTCTTCATGTACTACTTCTCTAAAATATACTCCACTCCAATCAAACATACCGCCTTCACAAATAGCTGCAAAAAACACCAACAATCCTAAATATAAAATAAATTTATCAGGTTTTCCAATTTGTAATTTATTTCCATGAGGAGATCTGTCGTTACTCAATAAAAACCTATACGCTAAAATGGCTAAAAGAAATGAAAATATAGCTACATATAATAAATGTTTTGTCATAGGAATCTGAAATTTCACCATTAAAGTAGAAAAACCTACGCCAGCAATACCTCCAATACTCCATAAGCCGTGAAATGAACCGTTTATTTTTTTTCCATAATTCTTTTGTAAAGCAATTGCTTGTGTATTCATTGAGATATTTAGAATTCTCATACAAAATGAAAAGATACTTACAGCTATTATCAATGCATAAATATTAGTTGTTTGTCCAATTAACATTAAAGCAATAGTGAAGAAAATGAACGAAACTAAAAGCGGAGATCTACTATGAAATTTTGAAACTAACCAACCCGAAATAGGTAAACCTATCAACGAACTTATAGGCATTGCTAAAAGTAAATTACCTAATTGTGCCTCATTAAAGTTGAAAGCTGTTTTAATTGTTGGAATGCGTGATGCCCACGTTGAAAAACAAAATCCGGTAAGAAAAAAATAAATACTTAATGCTATGCGTTGTTTTACTTTAACTTCCATTACTTTGCTTTATTAAAAACAGCAAATATCAGTTGTTATTTTTAATTGTAAAAGCTTATTTATTATTAAATTTATTACTTATTTTTTTCTTAGTATTAAAAAAAGCAGACACTTATGTCTGCTCTAATAATTTACAATACTTTTTCAATGTTATTTATAAACTTTTTTCAGATATTCTTGTAGTGAAACAGGTTTTCTGCCGAGTAAGTTCTCAAATATGTTAGCTGTTTGATCTAATTCAGTTTGAGCTTGAGCAAGTGAAAAACCAATTGTCATTCCAATAATTTCATTTGGAACACCTGCATCAGTGAGTGTTTTTCTATATTCTTCAACAGAAGGAGAAATATAATTAATTGTTTTACCTGTTATTTCTGAAATCATTACAGCAATATCATTATATGAATACGCTTCATTGGCAGTTATATCATATTCCTTGTTTTTATGCCCGGTGGTTGTTAAAATGTTTGCTGCAACTTCAGCTATGTCATCTCTCAAAACAAAGGCTACTTTACCATCAGCCGCCGGTTGATAAATAGTTCCTGTTTCCAAAACGTTTCCTATAAACATAGGAATAATGTCCATATAAAGATTATTTTTCATAATGGTATAGTTAATTCCTGAGTTTTTTAATAAATCTTCAGTCTTTAAGTGTGCTTCGGCAACTGTAACTATTGGAGATGTTTCAGTCTCATTTTTACGTTGAAAACTTGTATAAATAATATGCTTCACTTTAGCTTCTTTAGCTGCCTTTACAATATTTTCGTGTTGTGCCACTCGTTTTGGTATTTCACTTCCCGAAACAAAAAATAATTTATCAATTTCTTTAAATGCTTCAACCAGAGACGGATAATCGTCATAATTTCCAATTTTTAAGTTTATTCCTTTTTCAACTAAATTTTCTGCTTTTTTTGTATCTCTTACTAAAGCGTAAATGTTTTTTGCTTCTACACCCTTATTTAAAAGATACTTTATAGTTGAACTTCCTAATAAACCTGTTGCACCTGTAATCAGTATTTTTTCCATTTATTATTTATTTTTATAATTAGTTATTACAGTAACTAAAAGTTTTTTAGTTACTTTTGGTAAGTAAAGGTAAGCAGTTACATATTACTAAACAAGAACGTACCTAATAGTCAGATACTTACCTTTATGTTAGTATTACAGTAAATCAATAGATTAAAAAATGATTGAGTTAAAAAAATTTTCCATAGAAGAAAATTGTCCCGTAAGAAATGTACTAGATAGATTAGGCGATAAATGGTCTATCCTAATTATTTTGATTTTAGGCGATACCGATAAAATGAGATTTTCTGAGCTTCATAGAACTATTGGCAGTATATCTCAAAAAATGCTATCAGTTACTTTAAAAACTCTTGAGGCTGATGGTTTAGTAAACAGAACCGTTTATCCTGAGGTACCTCCTCGTGTTGAATATAATATTACAGAACGCGGTGAAAGTCTTTTACCTCATATCAAAAATTTAACCGAATGGGCTTTAGAAAACATGCCTGGTATTGAAAAGTCTAGAGCAATATTTAAAACTTAATTAATTAGTTAGTATATAGTAATTTAACTCTAGATATTTCACTTATTCCTTTAAATTCAATTTTTATAAATTTTAAAGATTTTTGTTGGTTGTACCTATATATTTTAGGAATTAAATAACCGTAATTAGTTTCAGAATTTATAAATGATTCAGGTGTTAATTTTAAAGTTTCCCATTGTATTCCGTCTACAGAACCTAGAATAGTTAAAAAAGGAGTTTCATTTTTTTCAAAAGTATAAATACTGAATTCTTTAAAAATTCCAGGGATATTATATATAATTTCAGAACCTTTTTCTCCTTTTATTCTATTAATTAGTTCTTTATAATTTCTATCATTGCCTGTTTCTAACTTGATATTTTTACTGCTGTACAATGTACCTATGTTTTTCATATCATCAATAAGTGCTAATTCCGTTACTTTAACAGGACCAACTATATTCGACGCTTCAGAAACACCTGCTGAATTTATTGCTTTAACACGGTAATAATAATTTTTTCCTATTTGAGCAGTTTTATCATGATATAAAGGAAAATAAGGAACATTGTCAGGAATATTATAACCAATTAGTTTCCAAGCACCTTCTTTTGAATTTGTTCTTTCAATTGTATATCCTGAAGCTCCCATTGATCCTTTCCAACTTATTGAATATACATTTTCAATAGGTAAAAGTTCAGGTTGTTTAGGAATGCTAATGTTAGGAACTTCTTTATTTTGTATTTCAAAAGCTTTTTCCCTCATCATTTTCATTAAATTAACTTCATCATAAGCTATTCCTGTTTCAAATCCCGGCCAATGATATGCTTTATAAACACCCGCTCCCATTGGTTCGGAGTGCCAATAAAATCCGCCTTCACTTCTATGATGTCTTAAACTCCAAATTAAAGCACCGCATATGCCATCAGTTTTTATAATAGTATCCAACACATTTTTTAAAGCTTCAGTACTCGAAAAACCAAATTCACCAACTAAATATGGCTTTCGACCTTTTATTACATCAACATTTCTTTGAATATTTTTAGGAATATCAAAAGGGTTTGTTTCATAATGATGAGATGAAACCAAATCAATTGAAGGTTCTAAAATAGCTTCTTCCAATACAGGGCTGTTGTCAATGGCGTAGTAACCGTCTAAAACTAAGTGATTGGTATCTAAACTTTTAATATATCTGGTAATGGTTTTAGTCCACTCAAACGGACTGGTTAATTCGTTTCCTGTTTCCCAGCACATAATAGCTTTATCATCTTTGTATGCTGTTCCTGTTACTGTATTTACTCTGTTAATTGTAAACTCAATTGTTTTTTTAAAATCATTAATTAATTGAGAATCGGTCCAAAAATCATCAGCAGTTTTACCTCTAAATTCAGCATAATTAGGTCTTCCGCCCATCCATTGCCAATTGTTTAATAATGAAAAGATAATTCTAATATTGTATTCGTTTGCCAAAGCAAGCATGGTATCGGTAACTTTAAATGCTTCTTCATTGAATTGCCCCGGATTTTCAACATACGTTGGAGCCTCTTTTGGAAAGTTTTTATTTCTAACAGGTATTGTATAAATTCTAATTACCTGACCTCCCATTTCTTTCACAGTTTCAAAAACATCTCTCATTTCAAATTCATCAGGTAATTTATATGGATTTGTTTGCGTGAAACTCATTTCATCTTCCTGATAATTAAGTGTTGGAACGTTAAAAGAGATAAACCTGAACTCTTTATCTTCGTCCATAAGTTTATTTCCTGAAACAGTTATAAAATTATCTATTTTTTGAGCATAACTAATAGGTTGGAAACATATAATAATACATATTCCTAAAATTAAATTTTTCATAAAGCTTAAATGTTTATCAAATTTAAATAATAATAAACTTTTAAAAGAGAGAAAATTAAATAATATAAACTTTTTTCAGTATTTATGAATTTACCCGAAATATTAATAAAAAAGGGTCCACTTACCAAAAATAATTTCATTATTTAATTTGGTTTGTTTAGATTGTAAATTATCTGCTAAAGGTCTATTTTTTCGCGTAATAAGAACAATATCTTTTTTTAAAAGAGAATCTAACTGTGTTATTCCTTCGGGAGTTTTAACATCAATTAAATAATTTTTCCAACCATCATTTTCTTCAAACCTTACATCTCTTTTAACGGTATTGTGACCATTACTGATAGTGTATATGTTTTCGTTTGAATAAAATGAAGCTGAAGGCAATAAATAATCATAAATAACTACTTTTCTATCTTTTAAAGATGCATTATTTTCAATAAAATTCAGTATAGGTTTAACCGAATTGATCTTGATTTCATTAGAATTGAAAAATAGTGTTGATCCTAATAATAAAACGATTCCAAATAAATATCCGGAATAGACTACTTTAGATAACATCGTGTCTTTTCTTTTATAGATGAATAGAAACAGTAGTAACAAAGCTAATGTGAGTGCCGATAGAATTTTATAATTAATTGAAAATGAATGATCTATTGTTGGTAATAAAAAAAACGTTACTATCAATAATACCGTTAGTATTATTAAAAAGATACTGTATTTTTTTAATCTTTCATTTTTATATTCAGATAAAATTTTTGAAGATAAAATAGCAATATAACTTGAAATAGGTAAAACATATAAAATAAGTTTTGTTTTAAATAACGAAAAAATTAAAAATATTGCAATTATGTTGAATGCCAGTAGCTTTTTTGTTTTATTCTTTTCAAGAGTAGTTTTTATATTGGTAAATATACCTTGTACTGAAGGAATTAACCAAGGTAAAATTGCTAATGGCAATACTAATAAATAATACCAAATAGGTTTTGCTCTGTGATACGAATTAGTTGTTATTCTTTTTAATATTTGTTCATCTAAAAAGTAATTAAATAATAAAGGATCTTCTTTCAATAAAAGAGCTAACCAAAAAAATGACATTCCAATAAAAATAAAGAAACCTGTGATTACATGAAAATCTATTTTATAGTTAAATTTAAAAATACGTTTATAAATTAGTATAAAAATTACTGAAAATAAAATTCCAACCGGTCCTTTAATATTCATTATCAATCCTAAACAAATAAAAAACAGGTATATAAAATATTTTTTATGATTATTTTGTTGAAATTTCAGCCAAAAAAAGATACTTGAAAGAATACATGTATTTAAATAAGCATCTGTTGTTAAATTTCTAACAGAAATTAAAACTAAAGGCAACGAAAAATAGATTATAGAAGTATTAAGTGCTATATTTTTATCTTTGAAAAGAATTAAAGAGATATGATAAACCAATAATAACTGAATTATTAAAGCTATTTGTAAAAAGAAACGAGCTCCAAATTCATTTACACCAAAAATAGCATAACCTAGCGCAGTTATATGGTACGTTAGCAAAGGTTTGTGAAAATGATGAATACCCAATAGTTTTGGATGCACATAATCCTTTGAAATGTACATTTCTTTTGAAATTTGACCATATCTGGCTTCACTTGTTTCTGTTAACCCCCAGCTTCCTAGTTTTAAGCAAGAAATAAAAAAAGTAATAAGTAGTAATAAAGTAAGTTTTGTATTGGCGCTTTTGCCTATCCATTTTATCATTGTAACTGGTAATTGTTTTGCAAAAAAACGTATTACTGTAAAGTAGATTGTTTTAGGTTAGTCCAACATAATCATTTTGTACAACTTTAGCTGTTTTTAACAAGTGTTTGTTTAAATTCAGTAGGTGTTACTCCTTTAATTTTCTTGAAAGTAGCATTAAAAGAAGATTTAGAATTAAAACCAACTTCATTTGCAATACCAAAAAGGGTATAATGAGCATATTGGTCTTTTTGAAGATATTTAATAAATTCATTTACTCTGTAATTATTTACAAAATCTTGAAAACTAATATTCATATGTAAATTTAACACCTCAGAAATATATTGTCTGGGAATATTTAATTTTTCTGAAACAGTTACAATAGAAAGTTTAGGGTCTAAAAAAAGCTTATCTTCTTCCATTAACTGAATTAAATCTCCTTCATATTTTTTGATAAGCTCCGGTTTTAAACCGGAAGTTTTATACTTGTTTAAAGTGGGTTTAGGCAAAAACTCTATAGGTTTAGTTATTAAATTATAAATAACAAAATAGAATAAAAAAGCAATTATAAGTAACAAATATTTATTAAAATCTTCATTATTTGACATTCTCATTTTAGCAATACCAAAAAAAGCCAAAGAATCTACTACATACATGTAGCTTTTTATTAAGCCAATAGGAATAACGAAGTAAAGAACCCATTTCATTCCTTTAGTATTTATAACGTCATACACTATATATATCACATACATCAAAAATGTTATTGCAATTAACAATTCAACAATTTCAATAAATACAGTTTCTTTCTTTAAAATAATTTCTGTTGCTTCAATACTAAAAAAGATAATGTTGGGTATAAAAAACAAATAATCTTTTTTAGAAAATTTATCGCTCCCGGATTTAAAATATTTAAGGAATAAAAGTAAAAAAGTTACAAATAATGAACTGTCAAACAAAAACCAATCAGCACCTTTTTTAAAAATATTGCTGCCGTCATCACCTATTAAATATAAAAGAACAGAAGCTATGCTTCCAAAAAATAACCAAAAGGTGGTTGATTTATATTTCTTTTTATTTTTAAGTAGTACTAAAATTAAAAAAAGACCTTGTAGTATAGCTATTATCTGAATTGTTCTTAACATTTACTCTGTATAATTAACATATACAAATTAAATGAATTTTTTAAAATTAATATACTATTGAATATTTTATTGTAAAAATATTATTCTTTAAAAAGCATTCCGGAGCCTGAAATATTTTCGTTAGAATCCCAAGAAGGATACCAAAAATGTTCTGTTCTTTTTTCTCCATTATCATCAAAGTCATAATACCCAACACCAAGTCGTAAGTCAGACCAAGAATTCATTTGCATTTTATTTAAATATTCTATTGGAAATGCTATTTCTAAAGTTACCCCATTTTTTGATTTTTTTATGGCAGATTTAACGCCTTTTGGTAAAAATTCTTCACCGTATAAAGCGTTTTCATCTTTAAATGAACGAAAATATAATAACCAATCTTTACCGCGACTTTCACCTACATTTACAGCGCTAATATGCTTTGGGCGAGCATCAAGACCTACAATTAAAGCATCTTGTTGCCACGGTGAAATGCCTTCATTTATATAGAGTTCATCATCCTGAATATTTAATGCTAAGTATAAATTTGTTTCATCATAAGTGGTAGAAAATTTAACGGAACAATCGTTAGGTCCTTTATAATCAAAAGGAATTCCTTTAAAATTATCTATTGTTATCCAATTATTTCCCCATTCATTTAAATTACCATCCAAAACTATATCCTTTTTTATTTTTTTAACCATTAGTTTAGGAAATGGCATAAAATTAATGGTATTTTTAAGTACAAGATCCGTTCTTCCTTCATAATCGTACTTTACTTCGGCTTCAATATGTATAGGTGCCATTTTTGTAAGATCAATTCCTTCTTTATTAATTAAGGAAAGTGTAAGTTTTGATACATCATTAGGTTCAACAATAATTTCTGATGTATCTAACTTATAAAAAACTGATGGATGTGTATATGTATGTATTTTAACTGACATTTTATAATCAGTAGTATTTGTAATTCTTAATGAAGTGCTAAGTTGTTCTGTCTTTTTGTTTTCAATATATACCGGTTCTATTTGTACAGGGAAAGGTCGGTTTCTAACTAAATCAACAATTTCCTTTGTTACAATATTTTCATCCCAAATACCATTAAGTAATAAATTTGTAAGTATAGGTCCTTTCTCAGTCATGGTAACCCATACTACATGATCAAATTCACCATAAGCAGTACCTCTTAATTTACTACCTCCTCCGGTTGTAGCCAAAGCAATATATTTACCGTTATTTCGCTCTGTTTTCCAATAACGATGATAATGACCGGCAAATACATTATGATTTCTGTCTTCTAAAAGTTTTTCAACCTCTAACCAACGTTTGGTGTCTTCTTGCACCCACAAAGGTTGATGTAAAAAAACAAGAGTCCATTTTACATTTTTGTTATCTTCTAAAGCTTTTTTTATATATTCATACTGCTCATCATCAATAGTACCTTTTCCTGCTCCTCTATAATTATCTTCAGAATTTAAGCATAAAAATAAAACATCCTTATACACAAAATGGTAATATGTTACACCAAAAAGTTCTTGCCATTTTTTTTCCATAACTTTATTGGTAATGTCATGGTTTCCGGGAACATAGAAAAAAGGAGTTTGCAAACTATCAATAAAACTATTGAATTCTGTCCATTCAGAATCTAACCTTTTAACATCGGTGGTGTAACCTTCAATTAAGTCACCAACACTCATTACAAATTCCGGCTGCAACAAATTTAATTTTCTAATAGCATCCATAAAAATACCGGGTCTATGCCCTCCTGTTCTATCAGTTACTATTGCAAATTGAAATTGACTGGGAGAATCATTCCAATCTAAAGTATTCCAAGGCTTTTGTTGAGACGGAATATCAATAAATATTGTTTGTTCATTTTGCCCTAAGAAATATTGATGAATGAATAAGGATAGTAATAAAGTTAAGTATAAAGGTTTCATAAGAAATGATTTTTGACTAAAATTAAAGAAAAAAATCATTTTTAGAGCAATCCTAATTTTAACAAATCAATAATTTTTAGTTGTAAAACAATTAATAATCAAGGTATTCAAGGCTTAATTTTCTTTTTTAAAGACACTACCTAAACCATCATGTTTATTATCCGAGATATGCAATTCAGCATTACTTATAAAAGTAACGATACCTGTAACAACAATATTTTGGTTTTCATAATTATCGGATAAATGAATAAATGTCTTCATTTCACCATCATAAATTGATTTTTTTTGTGATAAGCTATAAGTTCCCTCTAAAACAATGTTGGTGTTTTCAGTAATTGAAAAAATGTAATTTTTAGATAATGTTAACTTAATGTTTTTATCAATTGTTAAAGGTGTTTTATGGATTTGAGATGCTATACCACCATTTGTAGATACCCATTTCCATTTACCCACTAAATTATTATTAATTAATGTTTTAGTATTATTAGCGCTACTGCAACATATTAAAGAGGCTGCAATTACCATTATGTAGATAAAATTCATTTTAACCATAATATATTTATGTTAGAAATATATTAAAACTTATTTTCCGCTATACCAAACGCCTTTATGCCAGTAATGCTTATGCAATCTTTTCAGTAAATCACCAGAAAGATTTTCTAAATCGGAAATTGCCGTATTTAACAAAGCCTGTTTTTTATTTCTGATTCCCGGTATAACTGTGCTAACTGCCGGGTGAGCCAATGGAAATTTAAGTGCCAATTGTGGCATAGTTAAATTAGATTCTTTTATTTCTGCTTCAATTTTTTCAACTCTGGCTACTGCTCTTGCTAAACGATCACCTTCAAAATACTTATTTCTAAAATCGTCTTCTTCAAATTTACTGTCTGCCGTATATTTACCTGTAAGCACACCTTCATCAAAAGCAACTCTAACAATAACGCCAACATTACATTCTTTTGCAACAGGCAATAATTCTGCAGCAGGCTCTTGTTCAAAAATATTATAAATTACCTGAACAACATCTAAATACCCTTTTCTCATTAAATCAATTACACTATTTTGATCTTGCTCCGGAGTTGAAATTCCTATTGCCTTTATTTTTCCTTCTTTTTTTAATTGCTGAAGGATTTCCAGTGCGGTTGGATTACTATTCCAAGCTCTGGTCCAAGTATGCAGTTGAAGAACATCAATACAATCGGTATTAAGGTTTGATAATCTTTCTTCAATATTTTTTCTGATATACCATTCAGGATATCTGTCTTCTATTTTACAATACGGACTTGGAGGCCAAGCACCTTCTATGGGAGGCATTTTTGTGGCAACAGTAATTTCTTCTTTTCTGGTTTTTAAAATTTCGGCAATAATTTTTTCACTTTTCCCTTCTCCATACCCTTGTGCTGTATCAATAAAGTTTACACCATTATCAATTGCTGTATGTAAAGCTTCAATCGATTCATTTTTATCTTGATGTCCCCAGCTACCGCCTATTGCCCATCCTCCAAAACCTATTTCCGAAACTTTGATTCCTGTTTTTCCTAAAATTCTGTACTTCATTGGTAATTTTATAGTTTTTCTACTTCTTTAGCAATAAAATCAAATTCTTCTTTAGACAGTTTAATATCAGCAGCTCCTGCATTTTGTACAGATTGCTTTGCATTTCTGGCACCTGCTAAAGCAATTGTAATCCCCGGCTTATCAATGGTCCATCTTAAAACCAACTGTGCCAAAGTAGCTCCTTTATCATCAGCAATAGGTTTAATTTTAGCTAAAAATAAATTTGTTTTAGCAATAAACTCATCTGTAAAAAATGGATGTGACGCTCTGTGATCACCTTCTGAAAATTTGTATCCCGGTTTCATTTTTCCGCTCAATAAACCTCTTTCTATTGGGCTATATGCCAAAATTGCTTTATTTGTTTGTATTGAGTAAGGTACTACATCCTTATCAATACCTTTATTAACCATACTGTATGGTACTTGATTTGAGATCACATTTACATACTTTTCGGCTTCTTTGAACTGCTCAGCTGTATAATTACAAACTCCGGCGTAGCGTACTTTTCCTTCTTTTATAAGTTGAGTAACCGCTTCCATTGATTCTTGAATTGGTGTTGTAGGATCAGCCCAATGTATTTGATACAAATCGATATAATCGGTTTTTAACCTACGTAAACTGTCTTCACATTCCTTTATAATGCTTTCTTTTGACGAATATCGGTGTAAATCAATATCATTTCCACTATTATCTTTGCTGCTAAAAAAATATTCTCCTTTTTTAGTATCCCATTTTAAACCGTATTTTGTAAGAATTTGAACTTTATCTCTTGAAATGTCTTTAATAGCTTCGGCAACAATTTCTTCACTTTTTCCCATTCCGTAAACCGGTGCAGTATCAATTGATGTTACTCCTTTATCATAAGCTTCGAGTATGGCTTTAACAGATTCTGATTGCTCGGTTCCGCCCCACATCCAACCTCCTGCTGCCCATGCTCCAAAAGTAATTACTGAAAGTTCTAAATCGGTGTTAGCTATTTTTCTATATTCCATAATAAATGATTTTAATGTTAAAAAATGTTTAAAAAAAGACCTTTTTAATAGCGATTGGTTAACTTTTCATCAAATGTATCAATTAAAAAATATAATTTCAATAACTTAGTTTTTTATTAGTTACTCATTATTTAATTAGAAATGAACAAAAGAAAAAAGACTTCAACAAATTACAACAATCAAGTATTTTTAGAAAACCGATGCTCACTAAACGAGCTGTTAAATTTAGTAAGTAGAAGATGGATCACTGATGTGCTGTTTTGTATTGAAGATGGAAGCATAAGATATAAAAATATAAAAGAAGACTTGGAATTTATAAGTGATACTGTTTTAGCTGATAGATTAAGGTTATTAACACGGTATGGTCTAATTACCAAAACGTCGTATAAAGAAACACCTCCAAGAGTTGAGTATTCTTTAACTGAATCCGGTAAAAAGCTTTCAGAACTTTTAGATATGCTTTGTAAATTCGGAGAAAATTCAATGCAGTTATGCAGCTCTTCAATAACAATTAAATAGAAGATTTTAAATTTTATTTGATTGATAAAATAACAATATCTTTTTGTTTTAATTATCAATTTAACAGTATTTACCTTTTAAAAAATAAGGTTTGTAATTATTTACAGAAACATTATAAAATAAGCTAAGTTGGCTTTCAAAATTTGTACTTTTGAAGTAATTCTAATCAAAAAAACAAATTAAACAATTATGAAAAGGCTAATTATAGTTTCAAACAGATTGCCGGTAAAAATTGAAAAAAATGATGAAAAATTAGAAGTAATACCAAGCGCCGGAGGATTGGCAACCGGATTAAAATCGTACCATAAAAGTAACAACAGTTTATGGATAGGTTGGCCGGGATTAAATGCTGAATCTAGAAAAGAAGAAAACCAAATAACAACATTGCTACAAAAAGAAGCTTGTTTACCTGTTTTTTTAAATGAAAATCTTATAGAAAATTATTATGATGGTTTTAGCAACACCATACTTTGGCCATTATTTCATTATTTTATTGAATATTGTAAGTTTAAAGAAGACTTTTGGCAGGCATATAAAAAAGTAAATGAAATTTTTGCTGAAGCAATTATTGCAAATGCTAATGAAAATGATACTGTTTGGGTTCACGACTATCAATTAATGCTTGTGCCTGAAATTTTAAAAAGAAAAAGGCCCGACTTAAGTATTGGATTCTTTTTGCATATTCCATTTCCTTCGTATGAAATTATTAGAATATTACCTTGGCGTGAAGAAATTCTCAATGGTGTTTTAGGAGCCGATTTGATAGGTTTTCATACATATGACTATGCACGACATTTTATAAGTTCAGTAAAACGCCTTTTAGGACATGATGTTGATTTTAATAAAATTAACCTTGAAAACAGACAAATTTATATTGATGTTTTCCCTATGGGAATAGATTATAAGAAATTTGAAGATAAAGCTCTTGAAATTCAAACCAAACCTATACAAGAACGCTCAAAAGAACATCAGGATATTGATAGATTTTTACTAAGTGTGCCTAACAGAAAATTAATACTTTCTATTGACCGGTTAGATTATACTAAAGGTATTCCTGCCAGATTAAAAGCTTTCAGACATTTTTTAAGAAATCATCCTGAGTATAAAGAAAGGGTTTCTTTAATCATGTTAACGGTTCCGTCGCGTGTAGATGTAAAACAATATCAAGACCTTAGAAGTGAAGTAGAAAAATTGGTGGGTAGTATTAATGGTTATTATGGTACTATAAACTGGAATCCTATTATTTATTTTTATAGATCTATGCCGTTTGATAATTTAATTGAGTTATACAGTTCGGCTGATATTGCGTTACTTACTCCTTTAAGAGATGGTATGAATTTAGTGGCAAAAGAGTTTATAGCTTCAAAAATAAATCATAAAGGTGTTTTAATTTTAAGTGAAATGGCTGGCGCTTCTAAAGAACTAGGTGAAGCAATTGCCGTAAATCCGAATAATATTGGAGATGTATCAAACGCTATTTATAAAGCACTGATAATGAGTGATGAAGATCAGAAAAAAAGCATTACTGCAATGCAGGACAGAATTACCAGATACGATGTTTATAAATGGGCATCTGATTTTGTTGAAGCATTACATAAAACTGAAGAAAAACAAGCAGAATATCAAGCTCGAAAGGTTTCTGTGAGTCTTAAAACAAAACTTAAAGATGCTTATGAAAATGCAAATCAAAGAGTGTTGTTTTTGGATTATGATGGAACTTTACAACGATTTTTCGATACACCTAAAGCCGCTGTTCCTGATGCAGAACTTATAAGACTATTGAATATTTTAGCAAATGATACAAATAATGAATTGGTTTTAATTAGTGGTAGAGATCAGCAAACTTTAAATGAATGGTTTGGCGATAAAAATTACACGATTATAGCTGAACACGGAGCTTGGATAAAAGAAAAACATGCGAACTGGCGAGAAAGAAACCCAAAAAAATCCAATTGGAAAGAAAATATAAGACCCATTTTAGAATCTTATGTAGACAGAACACCGGGAAGTTTAATTGAAGAAAAAACTCATTCTTTAGTTTGGCATTACAGAAAAGCCGATATAGAATTAGGTGTGTTAAGAGCTTTAGAACTGCGCGCTAATGTGTCAAACTTAATTTCTAATCAAGATTTGGAAATATTGGAAGGTAATAAAGTAATTGAAATTAAAGTGTCAGGAATAAATAAAGGAAGTGCAGCAATTGAATATTTAACTGATAAAACTTTTGATTTTTTAATGGCTATTGGCGATGATTGGACCGATGAATTTTTATTTAAAGAATTGCCCAAAAATGCTTTAACTATTAAAGTTGGAACAGATAAATCTGCTGCAAAATATTATGTAGATAGTTATAAAGACGTTAGAACTTTACTTAAATCCTTTATTGAAAATAATTAATATGACGAATTTAAATTACGGAATTATTGGGAATTGCAGAAGCGCTGCATTGATTTCTGAAAGCGGATCTATTGATTGGTGCTGCTTACCCGATTTTAACTCATCTTCAGTTTTTGCGAAAATACTTGATAAAGAAATTGGAGGCTCTTTTGAAATAATAGTAAGCGATGAGTATACTACTAAACAGTTTTATATTAAGAGTACCAATATTTTGTGTACACGTTTCAGCAATGGAATTGATGCATTTGAGGTGTTTGATTTTATGCCCAGATACCAAAAAGAAGATATGGGCTATTACAATCCGCCGGATATAATCAGATACTTTAAATATATAAGTGGAAAACCCATATTATCAGTAAATTACAATCCTAAATTAGAGTATGCTCTACCTGAAACTGAATCTATTATAAAACCTGATTATATTAAAAGTTTTACAAAAAACGGAGAGTACGATTCACTTTATTTATATACCAGTCTTGATAAAAATAATATACAAAACAAAACGCAGTTTTTTTTAGAGGATGATGCTTTTATGCTGTTAAGTTATAATCAAAAATTATTGGAACAAACAGTAGAAAGACAATATTTAAAACTTCAGCGCACAAAAGTTTACTGGCTAAATTGGTCTAATAAAACAAATATAACATCTAAATATACTAATGATATTATACGAAGTGCTTTAACATTAAAAATATTAAGTTACGATAAAACCGGTGCAGTTTTAGCCGCAGCCACTACTTCACTTCCTGAAACTATTGGTGAAGAACGAAATTGGGATTACCGTTTTTGTTGGATTAGAGATGCTTCAATGGTAATTAAAGTAATGTCTCAATTAGGTCATCAGCATAATGTAAAACGTTTCATGAATTTCATTATAGATATTATTCCCGACAAAAATGAAAAAATTCAGATAATGTATGGAATTAATAAAGAAAAACAATTAACTGAAGAAACGCTGTCTCATTTAAAAGGATATGAAAATTCGGCTCCGGTGAGAATTGGTAATGCTGCATATATCCAAAAGCAAAATGATATTTATGGTATTTTGGTTGATGTTATCTATCAACAGTTCAAAAATTTTGAAACTTCGCTAGATAACAGTGAATCTTTATGGACTATTACGCGAAATATTGTAAAAATTGTTGAAGACAACTGGGAAAAGCCTGATAAAGGTATTTGGGAAATTAGAACTGATGAAAAACACTTTACTTTTTCAAAAGTACTGTGTTGGGTTGCCATTGACAGAGCAATTAAAATAGCTAAAATCTTGAGAATTAAAGAATATATAGAAATGTGGCAACCATTAGCTGATAAAATTAAAAATGATATTTACCAAAATGCTTGGAATGAAAATGTAAATGCTTTTACTCAATTTTATGGCTCTAATGATTTGGACGCAGCTAATTTATTAATGGAAACCTATGGTTTTATTGATGCCACAGATGAAAAATTTGTGAATACGGTGTTGGCAACGGAAAGAGAGTTGTGTGAAGACGGATTAATGTACAGGTATAAAAATAAAGATGATTTTGGTTTACCAAGTTCTTCTTTTACTATTTGTACATTTTGGCTAATCAACAGTTTAAATGCTATAGGAAAACGAAAAATGGCTAAAAGTATGTTTGAAAAACTTTTATCGTATAGCAATCATGTTGGTTTGTTTAGTGAAGATATAGACTTTAAAACCAAACGCCTTTTAGGTAATTTTCCTCAAGCATATTCACATTTAGCCTTAATTGAAACAGCAATTAATTTATCAAAAGACGATTATATTAGTGAAGATGGTAAAATTTTAGATGCTATACATTAAATTACAAACTTAACCTCTACCTACTCTATTACACCTAATAAATAAAAAGAAGCACAAATGTGCTTCTTTTTATTTCTGTTTAACTTGCTATTTTATCCTAAAATTACTTCTACATTATGGATTTTTCCATCTCCAAAAATTGGAAGTATGTTTGAAGTTTGCTCTTTACCATCAATAATTACTTTAGAAACTCCTTTATTTACATGGTTTTCATTAACAACTTTAATATTGTATGTAGCTCCACGGAATTTACGAGTAATTTCATAGCCTTTCCATTCTTTTGGAATACAAGGTTCAATTTTTAAACCATCATAATCCGGTTGAATTCCTAAAATATATTGGCTAATTGTGTAAAAATTCCAAGACGCAGTACCTGTTAACCACGAGTTTTTTGCTTCACCGGGTTTATAAGCATCTTTACCGGCAATCATTTGTGCATAAACATAAGGTTCTGTTCTGTGCAACTCGCTGATATCTTCTAAATAAGACGGACAAATCTTTCTGAAATATTCCCACGCCTGATCTCCTCTTCCAATTTCAGTTTCTCCAATAATTATCCAAGGATTATTGTGACAGAATATACCTGCATTTTCTTTATATCCTGGAGGATATGTTGATATTTCACCATATTCAACATAATATTTTGTAAAAGCAGGATTGTTTAATACAATTCCATATTCACAATCTAAGCGTTCTTTAACAGAATCTAATGCCTTTTCAACCAAGCCCTCTTCTTTTCCAATACCGGCCATGGTACACCATCCGTTAGATTCTATAAATATTTTCCCCTCTTCATTTTCGTCACTTCCAATTTTATTTCCGTAGTAATCGTAAGCTCTTAAAAACCATTCACCATCCCAACCATGTTTTTTAATGGCGCTAACCATTTCATCAACATGTACCTGAGCTCTTTTGGCTTCTTTGGTATTACCCAATCGTTCACAAAGCGTAACGTATTCTTTTCCATAAACCACAAAAAGTCCTGCTATCATTAATGATTCTGCTTTTGTACCTTCCGATTGATTTTCAGTAGTTTGAAAAGACTCATTTGGATCGTTTGAAAAACAGTTTAAGTTTAAACAGTCATTCCAGTCTGCTCTACCAATTAAAGGTAATCCGTGAGGACCTAAATTGTTTACAACATGATCAAACGAAACAGTTAAATGACCGAATAACGTTTTAGCAATACTCATATCATTATCAAAAGGCACCATTTCATCAAGAATACTAAAATCACCCGATTCTTTAATGTAACTAACGGTTCCCAGTATTAACCACATTGGATCATCATTAAATCCTCCTCCAATATCGTTATTTCCTTTTTTGGTTAAAGGCTGATATTGATGGTAACATCCTCCATCAGGAAATTGTGTTGAAGCAATATCGATAATACGTTCTCGAGCACGTTCAGGAATTTGATGTACAAAACCTATTAAATCTTGGTTTGAATCTCTAAAGCCCATTCCGCGACCTATACCACTTTCAAAAAATGAAGCAGAACGAGAAAAACAGAACGTAATCATACATTGGTATTGATTCCAAATATTTACCATTCTGTCAAGTTTTTCTTCACTTGATTTTACTGAATAAACACTTAATAAATTATCCCAATAGGTACGCAATTCTGCTAAAGCAGCATCTACTTTTTCAACTGTATCAAACTTTTGAATTGTAGCTTTTGCTTTAGTTTTATTGATTATATTTTTTGATTCCCACTTTTCATCATCTTCATTTTCCACATAACCTAAAACAAAAACAAGATCTTTAGATTCTCCGGGTTGCAATTCAATTTCAATATAATGTGATGCAATTGGTGACCAACCATGAGCTTCACTCATAGATGGTGCTCCTTTTTCTACCACCTGAGGTTCATCAAAACCATTGTATAATCCAAAAAAGGATTCTCTGTCAGTATCAAAGCCTTGTATATCAGTATTAACCGAATAATACGCATAATGATTACGACGCTCTTTATATTCTGTTTTGTGATAAATTACTGAATCTTCTATTTCAACTTCTCCGGTAGAAAAATTTCGCTGAAAATTTTCCATATCGGCTGCCGCATTCCAAAGTGCCCATTCAGCAAATGAAAAAACTTTAAGTTTTTTTACGTTATCACTATAGTTAGTTAGGGTTAATTTTTGAACTTCAGCCCACGTTTTAAGTGGCACAAAAAATAATACTTTTGCAGAAACGCCATCTTTTACACCTTCAATTGTGGTGTAATTCATCCCATGCCTGCATTCGTATTTGTCTAATGGGGTTTTCATAGGTTTCCATCCTGGAGACCATGCTGTATCGCCATCTTTTATATAAAAATATCTACCTCCTGCATCGGTAGGAACATTATTATATCTGTAACGAGTTAATCGACGAAATTTTGCGTCTTTATAAAAAGTATAACCACCTGCTGTATTTGAAATTAATGAGAAAAAATCTTCATTTCCTAAATAATTGATCCAAGGGTAAGGTGTTTTTGGGTTTGTTATGACGTATTCGCGTTGTTGATCGTCAAAATGTCCAAATCTCATAGTTTGTGTTTTAATTAATTATTTTTTCGCTTTTATTTAAGAAGGTGATTTTATTGAAAAATTAATTGCGCCAAATTTAAGTATAAAATCAAAGATATATGAGTTTTAATAGCATATTTTTTCGATTTTTATTACATATTTTAAAATAAAAAAATCAGTCTTATTTAAAATAGACTGATTTTTTATACACTTTATATTTAAAATTTTAAATTACGGATTTGTAGACCAAATACTTACATCTTTTATAAACACTCTTCCCGGTAATTTTAATAATGAAATTACTATCTCTGAAATATCTTCAACTTGCATCACTTTTTCAGGGTTTCCGTCTGTTAGTTTTAATTCTATCGCCATATCAGTTGCAACGGTGCTTGGCGTTAAAGCAGTAACTCTAATATTATGCTTTCTTACTTCCTGCATTAAAGATTCAGTTAATCCTAACACTGCAAATTTTGAAGCACTATAAGCACTTGTAACTGCTCCACCTCTAATACCTGCAGTTGAAGATACATTTATAATATCTCCGGATTTTTGTTCTATCATTTTTGGAAGAAATGCTCGGGTTACATAATAAGTTCCCAAAAGATTTACTTTGATAACCTGTTCCCATTCTTCCGGTTCAAGTTCCATAAATTTACCAAATCTTCCTATTCCTGCATTATTAATTAAAATATCAATGTTACCCATAGCTTCATGTATTTTAGAAGCTGCAGCATTTACTGCTTCTATATTTGATACATCTGCAACAGTTGCCATAGTATTTACTCCTAAAGCTCGAGCTTCTTCAGCAACACCTTCTATGTCTTTTTCAGTACGTGCAAGAAGTACTACGTTAGCACCTTCTTCAGCTAAAGCTATAGCTATTGCTTTTCCTATTCCTTTTCCGGCTCCTGTTATTAGAGCATTTTTACCTTTTAATGATTTCATTTTAAAATTTCTTTTGTTTTATTTATTCCGGTATTTGTTGGCTTAAGCAATGTAAAGTTCCAAATCCCCATATTAAATCAATAGCACTAATACCAATAACTTCTCTGTTTGGAAAACAATCTGCAATAATATTCAAAGCAATTCTGTCATTAGAGTCGTTGAACATAGGTACAAGTACACAATTATTTAAAATTAAAAAATTAGCATAACTTGCCGGAATTCTCAATTCATCAAAATCCAAACGTTTAGGCATTGGCAGTGTAACTATTTTTGGAGATTTACCATTCTCTAACGTCGCTTTCTTCAATCTGTCTAAATTTTCCTGTAAAGCTTTGTAATTACTATCGCTTTTATCTTCTTCAACAACTGTTATAATAGTGTCTTCATTTACAAATCGGCATAAATCATCAATATGTCCATGCGTATCATCACCTTCAATTCCATTTCCAACCCAAATAACATTGGTAATTCCTAAATATTCTTTAAATATTTCTTCATAATCTTGCTTTGTAAATCCCTGATTTCTTACTTGAATTGTTGGATGCAATAAACATTCTTCAGAAGTTATTAGTGTACCTTTTCCATTAACATCAATAGCACCTCCTTCTAAAACAACCGGCTTCCCTTTATAAACAGCCTGAGTTAAAGGTATATTTAAAAAATTAGCCACTTTTAATGGAACAACTTTATCTAATTTGTAATTTTTATACTTTGCCCAACCATTAAAATTAAAATTGAGAGCTTCTAGGTTATTTCCATTTTTAACAATTATAGGGCCGGAATCTCGCATCCAGCTTCTGTTTGTTTTTTGAATGATGAATGATACATTGTTAAGATTTACATGAGCCATATCAAGCATGCTGATTACTTTTTCTTTTAATTTTTCATTGGCAACCACTAAAAATACTTGCTCAAAAGAGGCTATTTTTTTTATATACTCAACAAAAGCCCATTGTATTGCTTTATATTTTCCGGGCCAATCATTACCATTATGAGGAAAACAAAGTAAAATACCCTGTTGCTTTTCCCATTCTGCAGGAAATCTTCTGTTAGTAGTTTTCATAATTATTAGTCTATCGCTCTTTTTGTTAGGTCGCCAAAGGCATCAATTCTTCTATCTCTAAAGAAAGGCCAATTTTGACGTACGTTTTCTTGTAAATCTAAATCAACTTCAGCAATTAAAATTTCTTCTTTATCATGCGAAGCTTGTGCTAAAATTTCACCTTGTGGTCCAGCAATAAATGAAGATCCCCAAAACTGAATACCTGCTGTATTTGGTATATATTTTTCCAATCCAATTCTGTTTGCCGCAGCAACATAAACTCCATTGGCAACCGCATGTCCTTTCATAACATTCATCCATGCACCATGCTGATTTTCTCCATATTGCTCTTTTTCTTGAGGATGCCATCCAATTGCTGTTGGATAAAATAATACTTCAGCACCTTGTAAAGCTGTTAAACGTGCAGCTTCAGGATACCATTGATCCCAACAAATAAGCGTACCAATTTTTCCTTTTTTTGTTGGAAATGTTTTAAAACCAATATCTCCCGGTGTAAAATAGAATTTTTCATAAAAATGAGGATCGTCCGGTATGTGCATTTTTCTGTATAAACCTGCTTCACTTCCATCGGTATCTATAATATAAGCACTATTATGATAAATGCCGGCCATTCTTTTTTCGAAGAAAGGAACTATAATAACTACTCCAAGTTCTTTTGCCAATTTACTAAAAGCTATAAATGATGTACTATACAAAGGTTCAGCGAAAGCAAAGTTATCAACATCTTCACTCTGACAGAAATAATGACTACTGTAAAGTTCGGGTAACGAAATTACTTCAGCGCCTTTATTTGCAGCCTCTCTTACCCATTTTAAACATTTTTTTAAATTGTTTTCAGGTTTGTTATTAAGGTTAAGTTGTATAACAGCTATTTTATATTTTTTGTTTGTCATTAGTAATAAATTAGGCAGTAAAAATAACTTTTTTTACAAAACAAATAGCCAAAAAAATAAATATGGCATTATACGTGTTGATCAATCAATATTACATTTCCATCGGGGTCTGAGATAACAAAACTTGCAGGACCTGTAGTTGTTTCATCTACTTCATTCTCTAACTTAACACCTTTCTTTTTTAACTTATTTTAAATTTCTCTTATATCGGTAAATGTTTCAATATTATTGGCGTTTTCATCCCAACCAGGATTACATCATTAAATATAAGATATTTAAGATATATACAATTGTTTAAAGTGAAATTTAGCTTTTAATTAATATTACCGGAAGTGAAATTTTAATTTAAATTTTTTCTAAAACTTTTTTGAACTTTAACAATTACACTTTCAACATCTCTAACATCTACTTTTTTTATTTGGGCAATTTCGTTAAAGTTTAAGTTTCCAAAAACATAAAGGTCTATTAAATTAGAAGTTTCAAAAGGCAACCAACTATATATTTTATTCAAAATCATTCGGTTTTTTTGATTTAAACCATCTTTTTCGCTATATATTTCTAAAGATTTAATAATATTTTCTTCAGCATTATTATATAAAAGAATTGGTGTTTTCATATCTTCTTGGTGGTATGAAATATCATCTAATTCATCTACCATTAGCAAATCCCAATCTAAATCTGTTTCAAATTTTTCATCTAATTGTTCTAGCTCATTATTTAATATTTCACTTATGCTTAGTGTTTTTTTATGAAATTCTTCTTTTTTAAAAATTTCATCTAAACGATTACTCACTAAAGTAAATAGTTCTAATTTTAATGAACTTCCTTTATTAAAATCTCCTTTATATTCTTCATATAACTGAACAATAGCATCATCAATAACTCCATTGCTTTTATACATATTTTTTGGAATAACACCTAAAATTTCTGCAGTATATAATCTATGCTTTACATAAGGTTGTAAATATGGAACTGTTTTTAAAACTTTTTTACCAAAATTATTATTATCTACAGTTTTCATAACGCCAAAATTTTATTATTCATTTAAATTTAACCTAATGAAAATATTTTTGAAATGATATATATCATATCACATTATTTTTTCAAATTACAGTTATGTTTGTGGTAAAAATAACAATTGCTATTTTTACGAATAATTATTATGTAAATTAATTGATTTTAGGTGAATTTAATTATTTTATAATTAAAACTTTAATATTAGTTATTGTATTATTTGTAGATTTATTAATTAAAAAACAAGCTGTTAAAAAATTTAGCATACTTATAAGGTATAGGTATACCCACTAATTTAAATGAATTAACTTATTTTGAAAGCTCTAAAAATTACCTTTAAAATACTTTTAGCACTACTTATTTTAGTAATTGTGTTTTATGCAAGTGTAACATATTACTTGAGCAATCATAAAGAAGATATTTTAAACAGACTGGAAAAAGCGTACAATGATAATTATTATGGAACTATCTCTTTTGATGATGTTTCTATAAATACTCTTGATAATTTTCCGTCAGTTTCAATAAAAGTGAAAAATATTATCCTGATAGATTCACTGTATACTGAACATAAGTACACTACACTTAAAGCTGAGAAAATTAACTGTGTGGTTTCAGTTAAAGAATTGCTGCAAAAAGAAATTCAATTTAAAAAGTTTATTATCGAAAATGGTGAGTTTTCATCTTTGCTTCTTTCAAACGGATACAGCAATTTAAATGTATTCCAATTAAAAAATAAAACAACTTCAACAGAAAATCCTTTTAAAGAACAGTTCTTGCTTTCTAAAAATAACGTAAAAATTTCTATAAAAGATTTTAAAACTGCTATTCTCAACTTCAAAAAAAATAAAAGAAGTAACGCTTATATAAACAAATTGAATACACAAATTTCTTTTAATGATTCCATTATTTCAGGAACTGCTAAAATGGATATTTTGATGAATGAAATGGGACTTAACCTTGCTAACGGAACTTTTTTTAATAATGCCAATGTAAACGGAACATTTAATTATACGTTAAATTCATCTAAAAATACAGTTACGATACCTTTTTTTAATCTTAAAATAGATGAACAGCTTTTTAAAGTTAAGGCAGATATAAATACTAAAGATTCCGGTACTTTCTCTTTTGTTCTTGAAAATAATAAAGCGAAATATACACCTACCATAAAACTTATTTCTCAAAATATTCAAAAGAAATTACGCTCTTTTGACCTTAAAAAGCCATTTTATACTTATACCACGTTACAAGGTAGTTTTGCATATGGCAGTAACCCTTTGGTTAAAATAAAATTTAATACTCAAAACAATACCTTAAAAATAAAAGACAGCATTCAAATTAATAATTTTTCTTTTAAAGGTGATTTTGTTAATAGAATTTATACTGATGAAAGAGCTTTTTCAGAAAATAAAAAGAACCTTAAAATTACTTTCGACTCTATAAACGGAACTTACAATCAAATTGATTTTACTCTTAAAAACTCAAATTTATCAACATTTGAAAATCAAACAACTGCAAATTTTGCTCTTAATGCTAAAGGAAATCCGGAAAAGTTTAATGAATTATTTAAAAATGAAGCATTCTTTTTTAAGAATGGAACTTTTAATTTAAACACACAATATAACGGACCAATAACATCATTAAACGATGTTTTATTGGCTACAAATACAAATTTAAAGCTAAGCAACAGTAATGTTTTTTATAAACCTACAAATGTAACTTTAGCAATTGATAATTTAGAACTTGAACTTTCAAACAAAAATGCAAATCTGAAAACACTTAAAATTCCTATTGAAAATGATGAACACATTAATTTTTCGGGGAAACTGAATAATTTTACATCATTATTATTCAGCAATCAGAAAGATATTGTTTCTTCTGAATTAAATATTTATTCAGAAAAAATGATTTGGAATGATTTTATGAAAATTTTCGAAACCCTTGAAAAATCTAACAATGATACAAAAAAAGAGAAACCCGGAAATAAATCAGTAAAAGCATTAAAAGAAACACTGAGTGGTATTTACACAAAATTTAATCCGAGCTTGTTTTTAGCCATTGATTCGTGTTTGTACAATAATTTTTCTGCCAAAGTACTTAAAACAAAAATCAATTTTGATGGTGAAGATAAAATACGTTTAATAAATACCGGATTTACATACGATAAAGGAAAAGTTAATCTTAATGGTTATATAGATCTTTCAAAATTAGACGAAACTTTTTTCAATTTAACTTTTACTACAGAAAAATTAGATTTAGGTAAATTAATGAGAGATTTTAATTATTTAAATCTTTCAGAACTTCAAAAAACAGAAAAATTAGAAGGCCAAATTACCATTAATTCAAACTTAAAAGGTATAATAAATGACGCTACAGGATTGGATAACAAATCGTTAAAAGGAGAATTCAATTTTACACTTGAAAATGCACAAATAAATGGTTTTGAACCACTACAAAAAATAGGAAATATAATTTTTAAGAAAGAACGATTTGAAGATATTCGATTTGCTCCAATTTCTAACACTGTTTATATTAAAAACAATACTATTGAAATCCCTCAAATGGAAATTAGATCAACAGCTTTTGATCTTTTTGTTGAAGGATATTTAGATTATGGTAACAATACCAGTATTTGGGTTTCTATTCCATTGGCTAATTTAAAAAATAGAGACCTTATAAATATACCCGATAAACAAGGATATATAAATGCAGGAAAAAAGGTTTTTGTTGAAGTAAAAAGTACTGAAGAAAACGATTTAAAATACACATTACACCTTACTAATAAAAAATTATATAAGGAAAAGGATATACTTAACGAATATAAATCTGACCATAAAAACGAAAGAAAACTTAGAAAGGCTAACAAAAAGGAGCTCAGAAAACAAAAAAGGGAAATTCGTAAAAACTCTTAAGAAGTAATTTCTATAAATTTAATATTCAATTCTTTTTGAATTTCATGTATTCGCTGTAACTCACTTGGAATTATTAATGCTATAGAATATCCTCTTTTTCCAGCTCTGGCGGTTCTTCCGCTTCTATGCGTATAATATTCTAATTTTTCCGGTAATTGATGATGGATAATAAAACCTAGATTATTTACATCTATACCTCTGGCAGAAACATCAGTAGAAATTAAAACTTGAAGTGTACCTTTTTTAAAAGCACGCATCACTTTATCTCTTTCTCTTTGTTGCATATCGCCTTCTAAAGCTTCTACAGAGAATCCTTCTTCTTTTAAAGTTTTAGTTAAATTTTGGGTTCCGGCTTTAGTTCTGCAAAAAATTATACCTCTATCAGAATCTCTTGTTTCCAGTAACTTAATTAAAAGGTTTACTTTATCTTTTACTTCTGTTTTAATAAATTGATGCGTAATATTGGCATTTACCAAATCATTTTTATTTACTTCAACCTTCACAGCGTTAGAAGCCATATAAGTTTTAATAATTTTTTTTATTTCTTCGGGCATGGTGGCAGAAAACAGCCATGTGTTTTTTTCTCCTTTTGTATATTTTAAAATTCTGTTTAAATCTTGTTTAAAACCCATACTCAACATTTCGTCAGCCTCATCAAGTATTAATGTAGAAATATGTTTTAAATTTATTTCTCCCCTTTCAATTAAATCAATTAACCTGCCTGGCGTGGCAACAACTACATGTGTTGTTCTTTTTAGTGCATAAATTTGTTTTTCAATTTTCTCACCTCCGTAAACACCTTCTACAAAAATTTTACTCTCAATGTGTTTGGTAAATTTAAACAGTTGTTTTTTTATTTGTTGCGCTAATTCTCTGGTTGGAGCTAAAATTAATGCTTGTATAACAGGCTTAGTTGCATCAATAGAATTTAGTGCCGGAATACCAAAAGCTACAGTTTTACCGGTACCGGTTTGTGCTAAACCGATAAAATCTGTTTTAGAATTCAATAAAACAGGAATGGTTTTTTCCTGAATATCGGTTGGAAATTTAATTCCTAATTCTTTTAATGCGCTTATATATGGTTTACTAACGCCCAGTTCTAAAAATGTTGACATGCCTTCTATTTATAAAAATGCAAATGTACGCTTATTTATAAGGCTTTATTAAATAACTCAAATAAAAATATTTACATTGACGTATAATTCATAAATTCAGTATAAATAATTATTTTTGCGAAACATTTATGCAAAAGAAAATTAACATACAAAATAAAAAAGCTCGTTTCGAATACGAGATATTAGATAAATATATTGCAGGTATTCAACTAACCGGTACCGAGATAAAATCTATTAGAGAAAGTAAAGCCAGAATTACAGAGAGTTTTTGTGAGTTTAATGAAAAAGGTGAACTATTTGTAATTAATATGTTTATTGAAGAATATTTATACGGTAATTCCTACAATCACAAACCAAAAAGTGAGCGTAAACTTTTATTAAATAAGCGCGAATTAAAAAAATTACAGAAAGAAGTTCAAAATGTTGGTTTAACCATTGTACCTCTCCGCTTATTTTTAACAGAAAAAGGTTGGGCCAAATTAGAAATTGCCCTTTGTAAAGGAAAAAAAATATTCGATAAAAGAGATACTATAAAAAACAGGGAAAATAAAATTAATTTAGATAGAATTAAGAAGAATTTTAATTAAGATTAATGGATTTATCAGCATTTTTTAAATTGATTAGATGGAAAAATTTACTGTTAATTCTATACACTCAATTACTAATTAAATTCTATTTTTTTTCATCTTTTAATATTTCTAACAACCTAACTGTTTTTCAATTTTTTATTCTGATATTTTCAATAATTCTAATTACAGCTTCCGGCTATATTATCAATGATATTTTTGATGTAAATACTGATTTGATAAATAAACCCGAGAAAGTAATTATTTCAAAAAAAATAACTGTAGATAAAGGTAAAAAACTGTACTTATTAATTAATACAATTGGTATTGCTTTAGGAATTTATCTATCTTTAAACATTCAAAAACCAACATTTTCATTCCTTTTTATTGGTGCTTCGCTTCTACTCTACTATTATTCTAAAAACTTTAAATCAAAACCTTTAATTGGTAATGTTATTGTGTCATTTCTAATTGCAATAAGCATACTTATTATAATTTGGTTTGATATTGATTTCAGCATAAAAACACACTCGCAGCAACTGATAATATATTCGGTTTGGTTTTTATCTTTTTTTGCTTTTTTTCTAAACCTTATTAGAGAAATTATTAAAGATATAGAAGATATAAATGGTGATTATGCATTAAATATGAATACTTTACCTATTTTAGTTGGAAGAAAAAGAACAAGGTATTTAGCTTCTGTTATTTGTGCTTTTCCGTTAAGTTTACTTTTATTTATACTCATAAAATATTCATTTGAATATAAATTTACAATGTTGTATTTACTTATAGGTACTTTTTTACCAATTTTGTATGTAGCTATAAAACTACTTAATGTAAAAACGCCTAAAAATTTGAATAAATTAAGTACATTATTAAAAATTATCATGTTTTTAGGCATAAATTCATTAGTAATCCTTTCATTAAAATTGTAATATGCTTTCAGAAAAATTAAAAAACAAACAAATCATACTAGCTTCATCATCTCCAAGACGTCAAGAATTATTAAAAGGAATGGATATTGATTTTTTAATAAAACTAAAAAATGTTGAAGAAAATTATCCTTCAAACTTAAAAGAAGAAGAAATAACCAACTTTTTAGCTAATCTGAAAGCAAATGCATTTGAAAATGATTTGAACGAAAATGAACTATTAATTACAGCTGATACTATAGTTTGGCATAACAATAAAGCTTTAGAAAAACCTAAAAACAAGAAACAAGCTATTGAAATGCTAACTAATTTGTCGGGAACAAGTCATAAGGTAATTTCATCAGTTTGTATTAAAAACACTAAACATCAAAAAACTTTTTTTGATGTTACAAACGTTTATTTTAAAAATTTCACAAAAAATGAAATAGAATATTATGTAACAAATTATAAACCTTTTGATAAAGCAGGTGCTTACGGAATACAGGAATGGCTTGGTTTTATAGGTGTTACAAAAATTGAAGGCAGCTACTTTAATGTTATGGGCTTGCCTATTCATAAATTATATGATGAATTGATAAAATTTTAGTTTTTTATATTATATATACTTATTTTTGAATCGATTTTTAATAAAACCCAAATGAAAAAATATACTTATACCGAAAAACAAGACACCAGATCAGGTTTTGGTGCAGGATTAGCTGAATTAGGAGAAACAAATGAAAATGTAGTAGCACTTTGTGCCGATTTAATAGGTTCTCTAAAAATGGAAAAATTTATTGAAAATCATCCTGACAGATTTTTTCAAATTGGTATAGCTGAAGCCAATATGATGGGTATTGCTGCCGGACTAACAATTGGAGGAAAAATACCTTTCACAGGAACTTTCGCCAACTTCTCTACAGGAAGAGTTTACGATCAAATCCGTCAATCTATCGCTTATTCAGGTAAAAATGTAAAGATATGCGCTTCACATGCAGGTTTAACTTTAGGTGAAGATGGAGCAACTCATCAAATTTTAGAAGATATTGGTTTAATGAAGATGCTACCGGGCATGACCGTAATTAATACGTGTGATTACAACCAAACTAAAGCAGCTACTATTGCAATTGTAGAACATGTTGGTCCGGTTTATTTACGATTTGGTCGTCCGAAAGTACCAATTTTTACACCTGAAAACCAAAAATTTGAAATTGGCAAAGCTATAATGCTGAATGAAGGAACAGACGTTACTATAGTTGCTACCGGACATTTAGTATGGGAAGCCATACAAGCAGCAGAAGCTCTTGAAGCTAAAGGAATTAGCGCTGAAGTTATAAATATTCATACCATAAAGCCTTTAGATGATGAAGCAATTTTAAAATCTATTGCTAAAACAGGTTGCATTGTAACTGCTGAAGAACACAATATTTTAGGTGGTTTAGGTGAAAGCGTTTCAAGATTACTTGTTCAAAATAAACCTGTACCACAAGAATTTGTTGCGGTGAACGATAGTTTTGGCGAATCTGGAACACCGGAAGAACTTATGGAAAAGTACGGTTTAAACAATAAAGCTATTGTAAAAGCTGCCGAGAAAGCAATAAATAGAAAATAACTTTATATTTACCACGTTTTAAATTTATAACTTCTAAATAAAAATTTATGAAAAAAAGAAATCTATTATTAGTATTTACTTTATTTGCAACAATTTTTGCTGCTAAAGCTCAAGGTGAATATGGTATTAAAGCAGGAATCAGCTACAATTCCAATGGTGATTATTCTGAAATTATTAACGACACTAAACAAGCAATTGATGATGAAGGTGACAGTAAATCTGGTTTTCACGTTGGTGTGTATGGAAAATATAATTTAGGACCGTTATACTTACGCCCCGAATTGGTTTATACCAAAACAAAAAGCGAATATAATAATGGTGATTTAGAAATTTCTAAATTAGACGTTCCTGTTTTAGTTGGTTTTAAAGTATTTGGACCATTAAGTGCTTTTGTTGGACCTTCTTTCCAATATATATTAGACAGTGAATTTGAAAATTTTAATTATGACGAAGTAGAAAACGATTTAACTGTTGGTGTTAATTTAGGTGTAGGTGTTGAGATAGGTAGGTTGGGAATTGATGCACGATATGAAAGAGGTTTTAGTGAAAATGAAGCATCATTCATCAATAAAAACATAACAGAAACTCCTGAATATAGAATTGATTCTAGACCTGAACAATTTATTTTAAGTTTATCTTACCGTTTTTCGAACTAATTATATTACAATATACTGAAAAAAAGCCTGTTACAAACAGGCTTTTTTTAGTTTAAATAATTGTCTATTTATTTAACCCATTATTATTGTAGACAGCTTTGTATTAATTAAAATATTGCCAATTTAGATAACACGAAAGGAAATAGACTATCTAAATCAGGGTGGAGAAATCATAAAAATTTATAATAAAAAAGCTCGCAATTTGCGAGCTTTTTTATTAGTTATCTTTATCTAAATAATTTGGTATTCCATCACCATCAGTATCATCATTTGTTGGGTCTCCATCTCCATCAATATCTTCATCTTTGGTATAAATACCGTCACCATCATCATCTACGTCTAAATAATTAGCAATTCCGTCTTCATCTGTATCATCATTTTTTACATTACCATCATTATCTATATCTTCTAAAATAGATAAAATTCCATCATTGTCATCATCAGATTTATTAACATCTTGTAAAGTTATTTGGAATATTAGAGGTGAATTTTGTGGTATACTTGTATAAGCTGTATTACCATATCCTAATCCTGATGGAATAAACAAAATCCCTTTACCATAATCTTCATAATAAAAAGACTCGTCAGTATTTACAACTTTGTTTCCTCCCTTAAAATTAGTAAATCCATAACTCCACCCATCAATCAAGCTTGTTAGAGACCACCAAATAAGATTTGAACTACCATCAAAAACTGTGCTATCTAACAATGTTCCGGTATAAGTTACAAGAACAGAATCTGCCCTTGTTGGAGAAATAGTAACTCCCTCATTTTGGATTAAGTAATATAATTTATATGAAATATCGTCTTTAGTAATATCCTGTACTTCAACTTGTTCCATTAAAGGAGTTTCTCCGTTGGTTATAGTCCAAATTCCATCATCTTCCTCATTTAAATAGTGTGTTTGTAAATATTCTACTAATGCAGTATTATCAATTACAGCTTGTTCAGCAGCATCAAAATTATCTTTATCACCTCCGCCTCCGCCACAAGCAATAAACAGTAAACTTAAAACAGCTATTAAATATAAATTTTTAAATTTCATTCATGTAAATTTTTAGACGCGCAAGATACTATTTTAATATCTTTGTTAAAAGATTATAAGAAAATTTTAACTTATTAAATGAGAATAGATAAATATTTATGGTGCATACGCTATTTTAAAACCAGAAATATTGCAACTGAAGCTTGTAAAAAGGGTCATGTTAAAATAAATGGTGATACTATTAAGCCATCCAAACTAATTTTTAATGGTGAAAAAATAACTGTTAGAAAAGATCAAATTAATTATGTTATAGAAGTGTTGGATATACCTACAAGTCGTGTTGGAGCCAAATTAGTTGATTTATACAGAAAAGATATAACGCCCGCAGAAGAATTTAAAAAATTTGAGCTTTTGAAATATTCAAAAGATTATTACCGCAAAAAAGGCACCGGAAGGCCAACTAAAAAAGACAGAAGAGATTTAGATGAATTTCAAGATGAATAAAGCCAACTTGGATAAATACTATTGGGAGACAACCTATAAACAAAACAAAACGGTTTGGGATATTGGTAATGTTTCTAACCCAATAAAAAATTATATTGATCACTTAAAAAATAAAAAAATTGATATTCTTATACCTGGTGCCGGAAATGCTTATGAAGCTGAGTATTTTTTTAACAATGGGTTCGAAAATGTAATTGTATTAGATGTAGTTGAGCAACCATTGATTAATTTTAAAGAACGAATAACTGAATTTCCTGAAAAACATTTAGTACATCAAGATTTTTTTGAACATATAAACACTTATAATTTAATAATAGAACATATATTTTTTTGTGCTTTACACCCTAGCCAAAGAAAAAATTATGTTGATAAAATGTATAACTTACTTAAACCAAAAGGGAGATTAGTAGGTTTATTATTCGATTTTGAATTAACTGAAGAAGGGCCACCATTTGGCGGTAGTTTTGATGAGTATATTCATTTATTTTCAGAAAAATTTAAAATTAAAACGTTAGAAAAATGCTATAATTCAATTAAACCTAGGTTTGGTAGAGAATTGTTTTTTATCTTTGAGAAAAAATAAACAAAATGGATAGTTCAATAATTTTAAGTAACGAGCAAATTCATAATAAAACAAGAAGAATTGCATATCAAATATTAGAAGATAATTATAATGAAAAAGAAATTATAATTGCCGGTATTAATGGAAATGGGTTTATTTTTGCTCAAAATATTGCACATTTTTTAAATGATATTTCAAATTTAAAAATTGTACTCTGCGAAGTAATTATTGACAAAAAAAATCCGTTAAAACCTATTACAACAGACTTAGAGTCTAATCTCTATAAAAATAAATCTATTGTTTTAGTTGATGATGTTTTAAATTCCGGAGCTACATTAATTTATGGTATTAAACATTTTTTAGAAGTACCTTTAAAAAGATTTAAAACGGCTGTTTTAATAAATAGAAATCATAAAAAATATCCTGTAAAAGCAGATTTTAAAGGACTATCATTATCAACCTCAATGCACGAGCATGTGTCGGTGTTGTTTAATGAAAATGAATCTTATGCTGTTTTAGAGTAGTTGAAGTATTGCATTAACATTCTCATCAATACTTTTATCATCAACTTTAATTGTTTTGTGTGCCCTTTCGTAATAAGGACTTCTCTCAAATAAATGTTTAGCTATATATTCTTTTAAATTATCAGTACCTATAGTAGCAACTAGAGGTCTTTTTGCTGCACCTCTAAGTAATCTGTTAAAAATAGTATCAATTGATGCTTTTAAATAAATTGCTGTCGAATTTTTAGAGATACTATCCATATTATTTCCGTAACAAGGTGTTCCTCCACCCACCGAAATAATGCAATTATCATATAAATCAAATAATTCATTAAGATACTCTCCTTCTTTTTTTCTGAAATAGATTTCGCCTTTATCAGAAAATATATTAGAAATAGACATTTGTTCTCTTTCTTCAATATAACTATCCAGATCAATAATTTTTAAATCCTTTTTTTTTGCTAAAGCTTTTCCTATAGCAGATTTCCCACTAGCCATATACCCCAGTAATACAATTCTCATAAAGTAAATTTAATTGCTATATAAATTGAAAACAAATATCGTTTAAAAAACTACATAAAAAAACTTGTATTCTAAATTTTTGATGGTATATTTGCACTCGCAAATGCGAAAAGCATTTTGACCTGGTAGCTCAGTTGGTAGAGCACCTCCCTTTTAAGGAGGTGGTCCTGGGTTCGAGCCCCAGCCCGGTCACAAAAAGTTGAGCTAAATGCTTAACTTTTTTTGTTTATACATACTAATTAATGCGCGTGTGGCGGAATTGGTAGACGCGCAAGGTTGAGGGCCTTGTGTTCGCTTAGAACGTGCTGGTTCGACTCCAGTCACGCGCACTTTTTACTTCAAAAAATCATATTTTCTATCAAAATTATTTTAATTTATAATTATAAATTATGTATTTTTGAATTGCTATGAAAATTATACATAATAAAATACCTATCCTCCTATTACAAAAGGTTGTGCACAAAAATCAAGTTAGATTACTTGTAACTTTTCCATTCAATTATGAAATTAAATCTAAAATAAAACAATTGAAATGTTTTGTTTGGAGTAAAACTTTACGTGGATGGCATTCTGATTTTACCTCAAAAAATATACTTTTAATAAAAGAAACATTAAAAAATGATGTAAAATTTAAAAGTGACGCTTCTTTACAGTATGAATTACAGATAAAACCTGAGAGAAAGAATAGAGTTATTTCTGAAGAAAATAAAGAAATATTAAGAGATTATGTACGATATTTAAAAGGTAAATGTTATAGTGAAAGTACTATAAAAACATATTACACTTTTATTGCCGATTTTTTTGATTATATACAAGATATTCCTCTAATAAGTTTAACGAACAGACATGTAGAAAAATTTATTGAAGATATTTTTATTCCGAGAAAATACAGCATAAGTACACACAGGCAGTTTATAAGTGCCATAAAACTATTTAAAGCTTTTTGTCCGGAATGTAAAATTGATGAAATTCAGTTGAAACGTCCAAGTAAAAGTAAAATTTTGCCAACAGTACTTTCAAAAGAAGAAATAATTGACTTATTACGTTATACAAAAAATTTAAAACACAGAGCTGTTTTAGCAATGATATACTCAGCCGGCTTACGTATAAGTGAGCTCCTTAATTTAGAATTAAAACATATTGATATAGACAGAAGGCAAATTATTGTTAAAAACAGCAAAGGACGGCGAGATAGAAATATTATACTAGCAGAAAGCTTTATACCTCTTATGCTAAATTATATAAACAGCTACAATCCAAAAGTTTATTTTGTTGAAGGAGTTCCTTCACAAAAATATAGTGCAGAAAGTGTTAGAGGTTTTTTAAAAAGATCGTGTCAAATGGCAAATATAACTAAAAGAGTTACCCCACATACTTTAAGGCATAGTTATGCGACCCATTTATTAGAGAATGGAATAGATTTAAGGTATATACAAGAACTCTTAGGGCATGCTAAACCTGAAACGACAATGATTTATACTCATGTAAGTAAAAAAGATTTATTGAAAATTGAAAGTCCATTAGATATTGCATTGAAAAGTTTAGTTGAATCCAATAAAAATAATATAAATCTACGTTTATCCGGAAATTTTTAATAATAAATAGTTAAATTTGAAAGGATATAACAAGTTGTATTTAATATGATCAGCCTTTTGGGTTCCAAATAGACATTTTCGGACTCATTAAAGATAGGATTAAGTACAATTTTTAAAATACTAATGAAAGAGACATTTATGGAAGTTTCGACTCAAACTGTACGATTGACATCGTTGAGAGTTTCACTATCAAAACGTTGATAACGTATAACAGTTTGGCGAAGTTAGCAGAAAATAATGACATAGTCAAGTGATTTTCAGA
>NZ_JAAZUI010000137.1 GCF_012524075.1 Lutibacter sp. B1 | reverse complement strand
GCCCTGGCGGCTTCTTTTGTGGGTGCATTGTAAATATGTTTCATATCCCTTGTAAATGCTTTTTTGTCTTTCCAAACAACGTACCTGCTGGCGTTTCGGATTTGATGGACCACACAAATCTGGGTTTTCGATTCGGGAAACACATTGCGGATGGTATCGGTAAAACCGTTAAGGTTATCTGTAGCTGTTATCAGGATGTCTTCTAGTCCCCGGGCACGCATATCGGTCAATACACTCATCCAAAATGCTGCTGATTCATTCTTGCCCAGCCACAAGCCAAGAACTTCTTTCTTTCCATCCCTGCGCAGCCCGACAGCCATATAAACAGTCTTATTGATTACTTTCGAGTTTTCTCGTACCTTAAAGACAATCCCGTCCATCCAAACAATTAAATAAACAGGTTCGAGCGGTCGGTTCTGCCAGGCGACAATATCATCGGTGATGGCATCGGTAATCCGGGAAATAGTAGATGTTGACACGTCAAAACCATAAACTTCACGGATTTGCTCTTCAATATCACTATTGCTCATTCCCTTAGCGTAGAGCGATACAATTACATTCTCAATTCCGTCAACCATATTGCCCCGTTTGGGAACGATCATGGGATTAAACGAAGCGTCACGGTCTCGGGGAACCTGTATCTTGCTTTCTCCAAGAGAAGTGCGCAGCTTCTTTTCTGTAAAACCATTGCGGGCATTGGAATTGTCTGACTTC
>NZ_JAAZUI010000136.1 GCF_012524075.1 Lutibacter sp. B1 | reverse complement strand
CAGTTTGAGTCGAAACTTCCATAAATGTCTCTTTCATTAGTATTTTAAAAATTGTACTTAATCCTATCTTTAATGAGTCCGAAAATGTCTATTTGGAACCCAAAAGGCTGATCATATTAAATACAACGGTTTAGGCTATGTTGTCGTTGTGGAAAAATCGGCAGGATTTTTCCGCCATAGCGATTATGTTAGTAAATATACGAGGATTTTCTGAAAAAGAAAATCCGCCACAATGCAATATAGCCATTGTTGGTTAAAGTAACTTAGTCAAACATAGTTGGATTTATCAATTTTAGTTCAAATTTAATCGATTCATTTCTCAAATCTGATGGTTTCAATTCTCTATTTTTTATTCTGTTATATTTTTCAAATTCAGTTGAAAGAAGTTGCAATTTTTCAGTTTACGAAAATGATAAAAAGCAACTAAAACAATCAAAAAATCAATCTTTTGAGTTTTATTTATCAAGATTAGTACTAATTATAAAAAGAAAACGAATTATCTAAAAAATCAATCGTTGAGAATTTTTCAGTTTAGTAGAAATGATAAAAAACAACTAAAACAGACTAAAAATCATTCAAATGAGTTCGTTTTTATCGGTTTAGTAGAAAATTAGCTTAAAAAACTAAAAATAAGAGAAAAACTCGTACGTTTTAAAATTTATTCAACTTAACGGATTCAACTCATTAAATTTCTCAATTTAGCAGAATGATAAAATAGGAGAGA
>NZ_JAAZUI010000135.1 GCF_012524075.1 Lutibacter sp. B1 | reverse complement strand
CGTTGTGCGGCATACTGAAAAAAGCCAACGCTCGGTCAAGCACATTTGGTTTTTGCCAACGCTAAAATCCAACGCTGAAAAACCAAAAGAGCTTGCCCTTTCCCAACCCACGACAAGACAATGAATATTTACACTAAATAATAGTGGGTTTTTACTATCTTTGACACCGAATAAACAAAACTTGGGTTTCAAATGAACCGAATTAAAGAAGTTTTAAAGGATAAAGGAATTTCGCAGACTTGGCTTGCCAAACAGACAGGAAAGAGTTACAATACTATTAACGAATATGCTCGTAATGTGAGACAACCAAGTTTGGAAGATTTGTACAAAATTGCTGAAATCTTAAATGTAGAGGCAAAAGAATTATTAGTACTAATAAAAGAATTGAATTGAGGACAGAGATAGACATATTAGAAAATGAAATTTTAGAAAAATATCCAGAAGTTTTGGATATTCTTTTGTGTGACCAAACTACTCAGAAAAACATAATTTGGGCAACGAGTAATTATGAGCATATAGGAGAATCATATTTAGAGAACAAACAGATTAAATCTGAACTTATTACAGGCATTAATGGTGATGTGATAATGCCAAGGGTTCAAAAAGACCAATTTTTACAACAATCTAGAGTAAAAAATATGGCTGAAGTCTTTACACCATCTTGGATTTGTAATGCACAAAACAACTTAATAGACAGTGCTTGGTTCGAACGAAAAAATGTCTTTAATAAAG
>NZ_JAAZUI010000134.1 GCF_012524075.1 Lutibacter sp. B1 | reverse complement strand
AACGGGTTTGTATATGGCTTCGTTGTGGGAAAATCAGCGAGATTTTTCCGCCGAAGCAATTTTGACAATAAATATAAGGAATTTTTCGATTAAAAAATTCCGCCACAATGAGCTATATACGTTGTTGCCTAAAGTAACCATTTCAAATCATATCTAATTTTTCATTATTAAGCAGAATTTTAATTAATTCATTGTTCAAATTTAATCGATTCATTTCTCATACCTGATGGTTTCAATTCTCATTTTTCATTCCGTGATATTTCTCAAATTCACTTGAAAGAAGTTGTAATTTTTCAGTTTACGAAAATGATAAAAAGCAACTAAAACAATCAGAAAATCAATCTTTTTGAGTTTGCATTTTCAAGTTTAGTCTAATTATAAAAAACAACTAAAACAGTCTAAAAATCATTCAAATGAGTTCGTTTTTTTCAGTTTAGTAGAAAATGAGCTTAAAAAACTAAAAATAAGAGAAAAACTCGTACGTTTTAAAATTTATTCAACTTAACGGATTCAACTCATTAAATTTCTCAATTTAGCAGAATGATAAAATAGGAGAGAAGAGTTCTCAGAGTAATTCTCAGCCGAAGCAGAATTTAGTTTTGGAAGAAAACTACTTAAAAAATTCATTCCGGAATAATGCTCAAAATCAGAATATTTTCAGCTTTAGTAAATCATTATTTTTGAAGGTAAATTTCTCTGCCAAGTTCCAATCTCGTTATTTTAGGCAACGGT
>NZ_JAAZUI010000133.1 GCF_012524075.1 Lutibacter sp. B1 | reverse complement strand
AACGGTTTAGGCTATGTTGTCGTTGTGGAAAAATCGCAAGATTTTTCCGCCATAGCAATTAGTTTAGTAAATATACGAGGATTTTCCGAAAAAGAAAATCCGCCACAATGCAATATAGCCATTGTTAGCTAAAGTAACTTAATCAAACATAGCAGGATTTTTCAATATTATTTCAATTTAACCGATTCATTGCTCAAATCTGACCGATACAATTCTCATTCTTTTGTGTGTTTTTAAAATTCAATTTTTCGATTAGTAAGAATTAAGAATAGTAACTAAAAACAATCAGAAAATCAATCTTTTGAGTTTTATTTATCAAGTTTAGTATTAATTATAAAAGAAAACGAATTATCTAAAAAATCAATCGTTGAGAATTTTTCGGTTTAGTAGAAAAGATGAAAAGCAACTTAAAACAATCTAAAAATCATTCAAACGAGTTCGTTTTTATCGGTTTAGAAGAAAACTAGCTTGGAAAACTAAAAATGAGAGAAAACTCGTACGTTTAGAAATTTTATTCAACTTAACGGATTCAACTCATTAAATTTCTGAATTTAGCAGAATGATAAAATAGGAGAGAAGAGTTCTCAGAGAAATTCTTAGCCGTAGCAGAAATTTAGTTTTAGAAGAAAAATAAATCAAAAACTCATTCTGGAATAGTGCTCAAAATCGGACTAATTTTCAGCTTTAATAAATCATTATTTTTAAATAAAATTTTCTCAGCCGAGTTCTTCGCACGTTATTTTAGCTAACGGT
>NZ_JAAZUI010000132.1 GCF_012524075.1 Lutibacter sp. B1 | reverse complement strand
TAGCCTAAACCGTTGTGCAACATATGAAAAAACTCATACTGACAATATTATTTCTGAATTCAATAATCGGATTTTCACAAGAAAAAAGTGAAATTCTGATTAAAGGAATTGTATTGTCCGAAGTCAACGGAAAGCCTCTTGAAAATGCTTATATAAATTATAAATCGAGATATAAATATTCAATGACAAACGAAAAAGGAGAATTTGAATATCGATACAAAATTCGAGAAAGAGACAGTTTGGAAACTATTGAATTAACAGCTTTAGGATATGAAAATCTTGATACAATAATCCGAGTTGACAAGCCAAAAGAATACGTGTTTGAATTTGTTATGAGACCAAGATTTGGACTCAACCGAGAAAAAGCACTTACCGACATCAAAAATGGAGAAATAAATATATTGGAATCTAGTGGAATCGCACCAGTATTTTATAAATCTGACTCAAAATTTGCGAAAAAATATAACGTCAATTTTGTTGAGTACGGTTGTGAAGCAATTGCAGAGGAAAGTCTCTATGAATATAACAGAACAGTTTTCGAATATTTGGACAAAAAATATGGAAAGAAATGGAGGAAAAAAATTCGAAAAGACATTGTTGGACTTAATGAGGAAAATGAATAAAATACGTTGCACAACAATGTATAACCGCAATTACGGCGGATTCGACTACGTCCGAATCCACTCGGAATTGCTAACGCCAGTTCTTAACCGAAAATTATTAACTTTAATCCCGCAACTGACGGTTATACGAGACCGTTGG
>NZ_JAAZUI010000131.1 GCF_012524075.1 Lutibacter sp. B1 | reverse complement strand
AGGTAAAAATGCTAATGAGATTTCGAGTTCATTTTATCAAAATGGATACTATGAATTAAGATGTAAACACGAAGAAATTAGATATGTTGATAGTAATCTCATAACTAAAAATAAAGAAATTGCTGAAAGATGGAAAGTATTTATGTCGAAGAGTAATGGTGCTGCAGGTTTACTAACCGATAACAATGAAGTATCTATTTTGGGTAAACCTTACATCGCAAAACCAATGTCTGCTTGTACTGATTCTCTTATACCGATTGGAAATTTTGAAACTGAATTTGAAGCAACGGCATTAGCATCTTATATAAAAACTAAGTTTTTAAGATTTATGGTTGGTATCTTAAAGACTTCACAAAATATTCTTCAAAACGTATATCAATTTGTTCCTCTTCAAGATTTTACACCTGAATCAGATATTAATTGGTCTAGTTCCATTGAAGATATTGATAAACAACTTTACGAAAAGTATAATTTGAGTAAAGAAGAAATTGAATTTATAGATAAAATGATAAAACCAATGTAAGCCAACGCTTAAAGCCATACACATTTGCAATTCGCACAAGCCGACACACAAGCCAAAAATTGCAAAAGAGTATGTCTTTGCCAACGCTGACAGACGACCGAAAAAGAAGTACGACCGCACAACAATGGCTATACGTAATGCGGGGGAAAGTGCTGATATGAAAGTAATTACAATAAATAAACCAAGTGCTAAACTGAAAGGTAAGTGCCTTGAAATCCCGCACTACGCATAGCCGAGACCGTTGG
>NZ_JAAZUI010000130.1 GCF_012524075.1 Lutibacter sp. B1 | reverse complement strand
TACAACGGTTTAGGCTATGTTGTCGTTGTGGAAAAATCGGCAAGATTTTTCCGCCATAGCAGTTATGTTAGTAAATATACGAGGATTTTCTGAAAAAGAAAATCCGCCACAATGCAATATAGCCAGTGTTGTGCTTTCGTACATTTTATTCAGTTGGAATTGGAAGTTTATGCTGTCTTAAAAATGATAATTTATCCCAATATCCTCTCTGAAATTTTATTTTCCATCAATTACTTGAAAAAATCCACAACCTCTTAATCCTAAAGGATCTTTCCATTCTAAAATTCCCCACTCATTATCTTCAAAAATATTCTCAATAATACAAACCATATTGGCTTGATTAAATTCTCTTTCAAACATTTCTCGGATTGCCATTTTTCCAATTATAGGTTCATTTGTCACTTGGTGATTAATTGCATCTTGGTGATAAAAATCTGAAATCTTTTCAGCGTTTGCTTGATTAAAAGTTTCTACCCATTTTATTATCAATTCTTTTGGTCTCATTTTAATCAATTAATATTCTTTATTCCACTTAGGTAGTTTTCCGTAAATTTCATAAAATTGTTGAATAATTTTTCCCTCTATCGTTGCTGGTAAATCATTATTGGATTTATCAAAAGTTTCATACCAATAAACATCCAAAGCTTCAATATCCTCAATAATCATTTGTTTATTCCAAGCTCTATTTCTTATTTCTCCAAATTGTTTTCCATTGACAAGTCTATCATAAATTCCTCCTTTTCGGGTTTTTATCATTCCGTTTTGGGTGATTTTTCCAGT
>NZ_JAAZUI010000012.1 GCF_012524075.1 Lutibacter sp. B1 | reverse complement strand
AAACCCAGATTTGTGTGGTCCATCAAATCCGAAACGCCAGCAGGTACGTTGTTTGGAAAGACAAAAAAGCATTTACAAGGGATATGAAACATATTTACAATGCACCCACAAAAGAAGCCGCCAGGGCTGCTTTGGACGATTTTGCAGCCGCATGGGAAGATAAATATTCCTACGCCATTAAAAGCTGGAAAGACAATTGGGAAGACCTGACCGTATTTTTTGAATTTCCCCTGGAAATCAGAAAAATAATCTACACAACGAACATTATTGAGAATCTGAATGGGAAAATCCGAAAGTACACCAAAAACAAACTTTCATTCCCTTCTGATCAATCTGTAATGAAATCCGTATATTTGGCTTTGAGAGAAGCTACCAAAAAATGGTCAATGCCAATCCAAAATTGGGGCATTATCCTAAATCAGTTCCTTGTCATATTTGAAAAAAGGGTCCAGCTATAATTAGCTAAACCCTCGATATTTTATACTTACACACTTTGTGAAACAGTGTCACCAAAAACTTGTTGACCTGTACTTGCAACACCATTTTGGTCGAAAACATCTCTTCTTGAAGTTCCTCCAATAGAGAAGGCTAAATCTAAATCGTCGGTTAAATCATAATTACCACTAAATGTTATATTGTGGTCGTCAATTGTTTTAGTATTGTTCCAAGTATCATATACGCCTGATTGGTTAGCTACACTACCCGTTTTGCCACCTTTATTTGAATAATTCACATTGTTTTCACTATATATATCAAATCCATAACGGTATGAAATATTTAGATTGTCGTTAATTTCATAAAGTAAAGTTGCACCTCCAAAGGTTCTATGTGTTTTTTGGATGTTTGCAGCGTTATGTACAGTCCATAAAGGATGTTGTATACTATTATTTTGTCTGTAATAAACTGATTCTCCGGTAATTGGATTTTGATAAGGAAGCCCCATTAAATCAACACTTCTCGGAGTGTAAAAAACGTTTCCAAATATAGATGCATTTTCACCTGCAACGTTACTACCATAACCGGCTGCAACAGGAGGAGTTTTAAAATCAGTTCTAGTATAATTTAAGGTACCGTTCACAGTAAATTTATTTGAAAGTTTTGCATTTCCACCTAAACTAAAAGTATTACGTGTTAAATGATTTCCTCTAGTAAAACCTTGATCGTCTAAATTACCATAGTTTACATTATATGAAATATTACCATCGCCAGATGATCCTCTGGCATTAATATTTGTTGTTCTAACAACACCGGTTCTAAAAAAGTTTTCAACACTTTCGTAAGGTTTCCATTCGTAACGGGCATCAGCAAATTCAGGAAATGCTTGAGGAATACCTGTAGCGGGAGATGCAGTTGAATAAGGGTGTGCTAAAGTACCATTTTCGTCAAATGAACTACTATTGCCCCATCCTGCAGGGCCCTCTTTTTCAAAACTTGGTCCCCAGTTACTAAAAAACCATCCAAATGCTTGGTCATATCCTCCACCAAACTCATTTTGATAATTTGGCATTGAAGCTATTTCATTTAAAAATAATGAACTACTAACGGTTATCTCAGTCTTTTTTGGTCCACCTTTAGAACTACCAGATTTAGTTGTGATTAAAATCACCCCATTTCTACCTTCAGTACCATAAAGTGTTGCTGCAGCTAAACCTTTCAAAACATTTACACTTTCTATATTGTTTGGATCAAGGTCTAAAAACCTGCTAGAGCCATTATTTCCGTCAACAAAGTCTCCTTGAGCGTTTGTGTCGCTGCTAAAAGGTATTCCATCAACTATAAATAGAGGTTGGTTACTTCCACTGAAAGAGTTCATTCCTCTAATTATAATACTTGTTCCTGACCCTGACATACCACTTTGTTGCTGAATTTGTACTCCAGATGCTTTACCGCTTAAAACTCTAGCAACATCCCCTTCTGATCGTTGCTCCAAATCTTCAGTTGCAACATTAGAAACAGCATAACCTAAAGCTTGTTTTTCTCTTTTGATTCCAAGTCCGGTAACAACTACTTCTTTTAATGCTTGGGCACTTTCTTGCATAAGTACATTTATTACATTGGCAGTTTCAACAGTTTTTTCAGTAACATGCATACCAATAAAACTAAACTGTAAGATATCCCCAGCAGAAGCTTTAATTGAATAATTTCCGTCAAAATCTGTTTGAGTACCTGTATTAGTACCTTTTACTACAACTGTTACTCCAGGTAGAGGTCCGCTTGCATCGGAAACTATACCGGAAACAGTTTTTACTTGTGCAAATGAAATTTGCACTGATAACGCCAATAGCAGCGTTAAAAAACCATTAAACTTTGTTTTCATTCTTATAAATTATTTGAATTAATTGGGTCAAAAATCTTAATAATTTGTTAAAACTCCAATTTTATTTAAAAAAAAACATAAAAAATGTTAAATTAATATAAATAATATGTTTAAAATCATAAAAAAATAAAAAAATATCACATAAAATGTTATTACATTAAAGATAATTTATTTTAAAACACGACTTTGTGGTGATTTTTTTTGTGGTGATTTAAATGAGACTTGTTTTTGTTTAAAATAGCTTCGTGGTGTTGTGTATATTGAGGTTCAAAAGATTTTTAAAAAATAAAATATACACTTATTTGAATAACAAGAAATTATTTGTACATTTGCAAACTCTTAGAAAAGAGCTTATAAAAAATTTAAAAGTAATTAATAACAAATTTTAGTATGCCAACAATTTCGCAATTAGTACGAAAAGGAAGAACCAAAATAACTAAGAAGAGTAAATCGGCTGCTTTAAATTCATGTCCTCAACGTAGAGGTGTATGTACGCGTGTTTACACAACAACACCAAAAAAACCTAACTCAGCTATGCGTAAAGTAGCAAGGGTAAGGTTAACAAATGGTAATGAAGTGAATGCTTACATCCCTGGAGAAGGGCATAATTTACAAGAGCACTCGATAGTATTAGTTAGAGGTGGAAGGGTTAAAGATTTACCAGGAGTTAGGTATCATATTGTACGTGGTGCATTAGATACTGCCGGTGTTGATGGAAGAACTCAGCGTCGCTCTAAATATGGTACAAAAGCACCTAAAAAGTAATTTTAAAAAACTTTAATGTAAAGACATGAGAAAAAGAAGAGCGAAAAAAAGAGTTCTTTTACCAGATCCAAAGTTTAATGATCAATTAGTAACACGTTTTGTAAACAACTTAATGTGGGATGGTAAAAAATCTGTAGCCTTTAAAGTGTTCTATGATGCTTTGGAGATAGTAGAACAAAAGAAACAAGATGAAGAGAAATCATCTTTAGAAATATGGAAAGATGCATTATCAAATGTAATGCCTCAAGTTGAAGTTCGTAGCCGTCGTGTAGGTGGGGCGACTTTTCAAATACCAATGCAGATTAGACCTGACCGTAAGGTGTCTATGGCAATAAAATGGCTGATTTCATATTCAAGAAAACGTAATGAAAAATCAATGGCTCAGCGTTTAGCTGCTGAAATTTTAGCCGCAGCAAAAGAAGAGGGTGCTGCTGTTAAGAAAAGAATTGATGTTCATAAAATGGCTGATGCTAATAAAGCATTCTCTCACCTTAGATTTTAATTATAATTAGAAAATGGCAAGAGATTTAAAATATACAAGAAACATTGGGATTGCAGCTCATATTGATGCAGGTAAAACAACTTGTACAGAGCGTATCCTTTATTATACGGGAGTTTCTCATAAAATAGGAGAGGTACATGATGGTGCAGCAACAATGGACTGGATGGAGCAGGAGCAAGAAAGGGGTATAACAATTACTTCGGCAGCTACGCATTGTAATTGGTTGTATAGAGGACAAACATATGCGGTTAATATTATTGATACACCGGGTCACGTTGACTTCACTGTTGAAGTAGAACGTTCTTTACGTGTGTTAGATGGTGTTGTAGCGTTGTTTAGTGCGGTGGATGGAGTAGAACCTCAATCTGAAACAGTTTGGAGACAAGCGGATAAATATAAAGTACCTCGTTTAGGTTTTGTTAATAAAATGGACCGTCAGGGAGCTGATTTCTTTAATGTTTGTAAACAAGTTAGAGAAATGTTGGGAGGTAATCCTGTTCCTTTACAAGTGCCTATTGGTGACGAAATTGATTTCAAGGGTGTTGTTGATCTTATTTCAAAGAAAGCAATAGTTTGGAATGAGGATGATATGGGTATGACTTATGAGGAAATTGAAATTCCTGCTGAATTGTTAGAGGATGTAGAAATGTACAGAGCTCAATTGGTTGAAGCAGTGGCAGAATATGATGAGGAGTTGATGGAGAAATTCTTCGAAGATGAAGATTCTATTACTGAAGACGAAATTATTGCTGCTTTACGTGCTGCAACAATAGATATGTCTATCATTCCAATGATGTGTGGTTCGGCATTTAAAAATAAAGGTGTTCAAGCCATGCTTGATGCTGTAATGAGATTTTTACCTTCACCTATAGATATTGAAGCTATAGAAGGTGTTAATCCTGATACTGAAGAAGCCGCTTTTAGAAAACCAAATATCAAAGAACCTTTTTCAGCATTAGCATTTAAAATAGCAACAGACCCATTTGTTGGTCGTTTAGCATTTTTCCGTGCTTACTCAGGATTTTTGGATGCAGGTTCTTATGTGTTGAATACTCGTTCCGGTAAAAAAGAGCGTATTTCACGTATTTACCAAATGCATGCGAATAAGCAAGAGCCGATTGCAAGAATTGAAGCTGGTGATATTGGAGCTGCTGTAGGGTTTAAAGATATTAAAACAGGGGATACGCTTTGTGATGAAAAACATCCTATAGTGTTAGAATCTATGTCTTTTCCTGAGCCTGTAATTGGTATTGCAGTAGAGCCAAAAACAAAGGCTGATGTTGATAAATTAGGAATGGCTTTAAGTAAATTAGCTGAAGAAGATCCTACGTTTGTTGTTAAAACTGATGAAGCTTCAGGTCAAACTATTATTTCCGGAATGGGCGAATTACATTTGGAAATTATTGTTGATCGTTTAAAACGTGAATTTAAAGTTGAAGTGAACGAAGGACAACCACAGGTTGAGTACAAAGAAGCGATAAGCGCAAAAGCTCAACATCGAGAGGTGTATAAAAAACAATCTGGTGGTCGTGGTAAATTCGCAGATATACAATTTACTATTGAGCCTGCTGCTGAAAACGAAACAGGTTTAATATTTGTTAATGAAATTAAAGGTGGTAATATTCCTAAAGAATATATTCCTTCAGTAGAAAAAGGATTTAAAGAAGCTATGAAAAACGGACCTTTAGCCGGGTACGAGATTGATAGTTTGAAAGTTACTTTATTTGATGGTTCATTCCACGCAGTTGACTCGGATCAATTATCATTCGAATTAGCAGCAAAAATGGGATTCAAAGCTGCAGCAAAAGCTGCAAAAGCTATAATCTTAGAGCCAATTATGAAATTAGAAGTTGTTACTCCAGAAGAAAATATGGGTGATGTTGTAGGTGATTTAAACCGAAGAAGAGGTCAAGTTAACTCAATGGATGACAGAGCAGGTGCAAAAGTTGTAAAAGCGAATGTACCTTTATCAGAAATGTTTGGTTATGTAACTACTTTAAGAACATTATCATCTGGTAGAGCAACATCATCAATGGAATTTTCACATTATGCTGAAACTCCATCAAACATTGCAGAAGAAGTAATAACTAAAGCTAAAGGTTAATCTCTAAATTATTAACGATGAGTCAAAAAATTAGAATAAAATTAAAATCGTACGATTACAATTTAGTAGATAAATCTGCTGAAAAAATTGTAAAAACGGTAAAAAATACAGGAGCTGTTGTAAATGGACCAATTCCATTACCAACTCACAAAAAGATTTTTACAGTATTACGTTCACCACACGTAAACAAAAAATCTAGAGAACAATTTCAATTAAGTTCTTACAAAAGATTATTAGACATTTATAGTTCATCATCTAAAACTATTGATGCTCTAATGAAGTTAGAACTACCAAGTGGAGTTGAAGTAGAAATTAAAGTTTAAGTACTTTAAATATCGAAAGTTAGCTTTCGATAACATGTCCGGAGCGATTGACGAAGGAAAAACGGAAAAAATACATTCAGGGTTGAAGTATTTTGACCCTGTTTTTTTGGAATAAAAAATAAAAATAATAATTTAATTAAATTAAAATGTCTGGGTTAATAGGAAAAAAAATCGGAATGACCAGCTTATTTGATGAAAACGGGAAAAATATTCCTTGTACAGTTATTGAAGCAGGTCCTTGTGTAGTTACCCAAGTCAGAACCGAAGAGGTAGACGGGTACAAAGCCCTTCAACTTGGTTTCGATGACAAAAAGGCAAAAAGCTCTAATAAAGCTTTAGACGGTCACTTTAAAAAAGCAGGAACCGTTGCCAAGAAAAAAGTTGTCGAATTTCAAGGATTTGAAGAAGAGCATAATTTAGGAGATCAACTTACAGTTGAGCTTTTTAAAGAAGGAGAATTTGTTGATGTTTCAGCAACTTCTAAAGGTAAAGGTTTTCAAGGTGTTGTTAAACGCCATGGATTTGGTGGTGTTGGACAAGCAACGCATGGTCAACATAACCGTTTAAGAGCTCCAGGTTCTATTGGTGCTGCATCGTATCCTGCGAGAGTATTCAAAGGAATGCGTATGGCTGGTAGAATGGGAGGAAGTAAAGTTACAGTTCAAAATTTAAGAGTTTTAAAAGTAGTTGCTGAAAAAAATCTACTAGTGGTTAAAGGATGTGTTCCTGGTCACAAAAACGCTTATGTAATTATTCAGAAATAATGAAAGTATCAGTTTTAGACATACAAGGAAAAGATACAGGAAGAAAAGTTGAACTTTCTGATGCTGTATATGGAATTGAGCCAAACAATCATGCTGTATATTTAGATGTAAAGCAATATTTGGCTAATAAAAGACAAGGAACTCACAAAGCTAAAGAAAGAGCTGAAATTTCTGGAAGTACTCGAAAAATTAAAAAACAAAAGGGTACAGGTACAGCTCGTGCGGGAAGTATTAAATCTCCTGTTTTTAGAGGTGGTGGTAGAATATTTGGACCAAGACCAAAAGATTATTCTTTTAAATTAAATAAAAATTTAAAAAGATTAGCTCGTAAATCTGCATTAAGTATTCAGGCAAAAGAGAATAATATTATAGTTGTAGAAGACTTTAATTTTGATGCTCCAAAAACTAAAAACTTTACTGCAGTTTTAAAAGCATTTGGTTTAGAAACCAAAAAATCTTTATTTGTGTTGGCTGAACCAAATAATAATGTATATTTGTCATCGCGCAATTTAAAAAGTTTAAAAACTGTAACTAACACAGGGCTAAGTACTTACGAATTGTTAAATGCAAATAAAGTGATCCTTTCAGAAGGTTCATTAGAAGGAATTGAATCTAATTTAAGTAAATAGGTAACAGAAATGAGTATTTTAATTAAACCTATTATAACGGAAAAAGCAACAAATGATAGCGAATTATTTAATCGTTATGCTTTTGTTGTAGATAAGAAAGCTAACAAACTTGAAATTAAAACAGCTGTAGAACAAGCTTATGGCGTTTCAATTGAAAGTGTTAAAACTATGAATTACCCAGTAAATCGTAAAACAAAATACACTAAAAGTGGAATTGTTCAAGCAAAATCTGGAGCTTATAAAAAAGCTATAGTTCAGTTGGCTGAAGGAGAAAATATTGATTTTTATAGCAATATCTAAGAAAAGATAAAAATGTCAGTTAGAAAATTAAAACCAATAACACCAGGTCAGCGTTTTAGAGTAGTGAACGGGTTCGACACCGTAACTACTGATAAGCCGGAGAAAAGTTTATTAGCTCCGAAAAAAAGATCTGGAGGTCGAAACAACAAAGGGAAAATGACTATGCGCTATATTGGTGGTGGTCATAAGAAAAAATACCGTATTATCGATTTTAAAAGAGATAAAAATGGTGTTCCTGCAACTGTTAAAACTATTGAATACGATCCAAACCGTACAGCATTTATAGCATTGCTATCTTATGCTGATGGAGATAAGAGATATATAATAGCTCAAAATGGATTACAAGTAGGGCAAACAGTAATTTCTGGTGATGGAGCTACTCCAGATATCGGAAACACAATGTTATTAAAAGACATTCCTTTAGGAACTACAATTTCTTGTATTGAGTTACATCCGGGTCAAGGGGCTGTTATCGCTCGTAGTGCCGGTTCTTTTGCTCAGTTAATGGCAAGAGAGGGGAAATATGCAACTATTAAGTTACCTTCAGGAGAAACTAGAATGATTCTTTTAACTTGTACGGCAACAATAGGAGTTGTGTCTAATTCAGACCATCAATTATTAGTTTCTGGAAAAGCTGGTAGAACACGTTGGTTAGGAAGAAGACCTAGAACAAGACCGGTAGTGATGAACCCTGTTGATCACCCTATGGGAGGTGGTGAAGGACGTTCGTCAGGAGGACATCCTAGATCTAGAAACGGTATACCGTCTAAAGGGTACAAAACAAGATCTAAGACTAAGGCGAGTAATAAATATATTATAGAACGTAGAAAAAAATAATTGAGATATGGCACGTTCATTAAAAAAAGGACCTTACGTTTTTCGTAAACTTGAAAAGAAAGTTCAAACAAATATAGAATCTGGAAAAAAATCTGTTATCAAAACTTGGTCAAGAGCATCAATGATAACACCGGATTTTGTTGGACAAACAATTGCAGTTCATAACGGGCGTCAATTTGTTCCGGTTTATGTAACTGAAAATATGGTAGGTCATAAATTAGGAGAATTTTCACCAACGCGTTCATATAGAGGACATGCAGGTGCAAAAAATAAAGGAAAAAAATAAGTAGGTAATCATGGGAGTTCGTAAAAAAATAAGAGCACAGCAGATAAAAGAGGAAAAAAAGCAATTAGCTTTCGCTAAGCTTACAGGTTGTCCTACATCACCAAGAAAAATGCGCTTAGTAGCGGATTTAGTTAGAGGAGTTGAGGTTGAAAAAGCACTTCAGATCTTAAAATTTAATTCAAAAGAAGCTTCAATTAACCTTGAAAAGCTTTTACTAAGTGCAATAGCAAACTGGCAAGCAAAAAATGAGGATTCAAATATAGAAGATGCCGGTTTATTTGTAAAAGAAATTTTTGTAGACAGCGCAGGAATGTTAAAAAGATTAAGACCAGCACCTCAGGGTCGTGCACATCGTATTAGAAAACGTTCTAATCACGTAACTTTAATCTTAGGAAGTAAAAACGTAAGCAATTAATCATAAGTAGAAATGGGACAAAAAACAAATCCAATAGGAAACAGAATAGGCATTATCAGAGGATGGGATTCTAACTGGTATGGAGGAAGAAACTACGGAGATAAAATTGCAGAAGACGATAAAATAAGAAGGTATGTATATGCCCGATTATCAAAAGCAAGTGTTTCTAAAGTAATTATTGAGCGTACACTTAAACTTGTAACCGTTACTATCACTACTGCTAGACCTGGTATTATTATCGGAAAAGGTGGACAAGAGGTGGACAAGTTAAAAGAAGAACTTAAAAAAATTACTGGTAAAGAAGTACAAATCAATATTTTTGAAATTAAACGCCCGGAATTAGACGCTCGTTTAGTAGCTGAAAGTATAGCAAGACAAATTGAGAATAGAATCTCATACCGTAGAGCTATCAAAATGGCTATCGCGGCTACTATGCGTATGAATGCAGAAGGAATTAAAGTACAAATATCAGGTCGTTTAAATGGTGCTGAAATGGCGCGTTCAGAGCATTATAAAGAAGGTAGAATCCCTTTATCAACCTTTAGAGCAGATATTGATTATGCACTTGTAGAAGCTCATACTACCTATGGCCGATTAGGTGTTAAAGTATGGATTATGAAAGGCGAGGTTTATGGTAAAAGAGAATTGTCACCACTAGTTGGTCTTTCTAAAAAACAAGGAAAGAGTGATAATAGAGGAGGAGCAAAGAAATCACAAGCTCGTAGAAGAAAATAAATTTTTAAAATTTAGAAGGTAAAATGTTACAGCCAAAGAGAGTAAAATATCGTAAAGTACAGAAGGCGAAAGGCAATATGAGTGGAAATTCGCAAAGAGGACACCAACTTTCAAATGGAATGTTTGGTATCAAATCTTTGGAACAGAATTTACTTACATCTCGTCAAATTGAAGCAGCTCGTATTGCTGCAACTCGATATATGAAAAGGGAAGGACAATTATGGATTAAAATATTTCCAGATAAGCCAATTACTAAAAAACCATTAGAAGTACGTATGGGTAAAGGTAAAGGTGCTCCTGAATATTTTGTAGCCGTAGTTAAACCGGGTAGAATTATGTTTGAAGTAGGTGGTGTACCTATGAATATAGCAAAAGAAGCTTTACGATTAGCAGCACAAAAACTTCCTGTGAAAACAAAATTTGTTGTGGCTAGAGATTTTGATAACGCTTAATAATCGATTACAAAATGAAACAATCTGAAATTATAGAATTATCAACTGAAGAGTTACAAGATAAACTTGGAAGTTTAAAAAAGAGTTATACTGATCTTAAAATGGCTCACGCAATATCACCATTGGAAACTCCAATGCAATTGAGAGCAATTAGAAGAACTGTAGCAAGAGTGTCTGCAGAATTAACTAAAAGAGAATTACAATAATTGTATTCAGTAGTAAAGATGGAAAAAAGAAATCTTAGAAAAGAGAGAATAGGTGTAGTTTCAAGTAACAAAATGGAAAAGTCCATTGTTGTTTCTGAAGTAAAAAAAGTGAAACACCCTATGTACGGAAAATTCGTGTTAAGCACTAAAAAATATGTTGCACACGATGAGAAAAATGATTGCAATATTGGAGATACTGTTAAAATAATGGAAACACGTCCGATGAGTAAATCAAAACGTTGGAGGTTAGTAGAAATCCTAGAAAGAGCAAAATAATTATGTTACAGACAGAATCAAGATTACGAGTAGCAGATAACACAGGAGCTAAAGAAGTTTTAGTTATCCGCGTTTTAGGAGGAACAAAAAAGAGATATGCCTCTATCGGTGATAAAATTGTAGTAACTGTTAAGGATGCTACACCAAACGGATCGGTAAAAAAAGGTCAAGTTTCTAGAGCAGTAGTTGTTAGAACGAAGAAAGAAATCAGAAGAAAAGATGGATCTTATATTAGATTTGATGACAATGCTTGTGTATTGTTAGATGCTTCTGAAGAAATGAAAGGAACACGTGTATTTGGTCCTGTTGCAAGAGAACTTCGTGAAAAACAATTTATGAAAATTGTATCATTGGCACCTGAAGTGCTTTAATAAACAAGTAAGATTATGAAGTTAAAGATAAAATCAGGAGATACTGTTAGAGTTATGGCAGGTGATCATAAAGGAGAAGAAGGAAAAGTTGTAAAAATCTTTTCTGACAAAAATAGAGCAATTGTTGAAGGTGTTAATATGATATCTAAACATACAAAACCTAGCGCACAAAACCCACAAGGAGGTATTGTTAAAAAGGAAGCTTCAATTCACTTATCTAATTTAATGTTACTTGAAAATGGAGAAGTAACAAAAGTAGGTTATAGAATAGAAGGCGATAAGAAAGTTAGGTTTTCTAAAAAATCTGATAAAGCAATTTAGTTATGGCTTATATACCAAGACTTAAAGAAGAGTATAAAAGTAGAGTTATAAAAGCTCTTACTGAAGAATTTGGCTACAAAAATGTAATGCAAGTTCCTAAATTACAAAAAATTGTAATTAGTAAAGGAGTTGGAGCAGCGGTAGCCGATAAGAAATTAATTGATTATGCCGTTGATGAATTGACTAAAATTTCAGGTCAAAAAGCAATATCAACCATATCTAAGAAAGACGTTGCAACTTTTAAATTACGTAAAGGAATGCCAATTGGAGCTAAAGTTACTTTACGTGGAGAGAAAATGTATGAGTTTTTAGATAGATTGGTTACAGCATCTTTACCTCGTGTAAGAGATTTCAACGGAATAAAAGCAAATGGTTTTGATGGTAGAGGAAACTACAATTTAGGAATTACTGAACAAATCATTTTCCCAGAAATTGATATTGATAAAGTGAACAAAATTAGTGGTATGGATATTACATTTGTAACATCTGCTCAAACTGATAAAGAAGCAAAATCATTATTAAGTGAATTAGGTTTACCATTTAAAAAGAATTAAGGAATGGCTAAAGAATCAATGAAAGCCCGTGAGGTTAAAAGACAAAAGTTAGTTTCAAAATTTGCTGATAAACGCAAAGCTTTAAAAGAAGCCGGAGATTATGAAGCATTACAGAAATTACCTAAAAATGCATCGCCAGTTCGTTTACACAACCGTTGTAAATTAACAGGAAGACCTAAGGGGTACATGAGACAGTTTGGTATATCACGTGTAACATTTCGTGAAATGGCAAACCAAGGTTTAATACCAGGAGTTAAAAAAGCAAGTTGGTAAAATTATAAATTGGTTTAAGGTTCAGTATACTACTGAAAACCAAAACCGCAAATTAATAAATATGATCACAGATCCAATCGCAGATTATCTAACTAGAGTTAGAAATTCAATTATGGCAGGCCATAGAGTTGTCGAAATACCAGCTTCAAAAATTAAAAAAGAAATAACTAAAATCTTATTTGATCAAGGTTATATCTTAAGTTATAAATTTGAAGACAATAAAGTTCAAGGTACTATTAAAATAGCTTTGAAATACGATAAAGTAACTAAGGCTTCAGTAATTAGAAAATTACAACGTGTAAGTACTCCAGGATTACGTAAATACGTTGGTGCTGATGAAATGCCTAGAGTTTTAAACGGATTAGGTATAGCAATAGTTTCTACATCAAAAGGTGTTATGACTAACAAAAATGCTCGTAAAGAGCATGTTGGTGGAGAGGTTTTATGTTACGTATATTAATAAAGAACTAGAGAAAAATGTCAAGAATAGGAAATAACCCAATCACTTTACCAGAAGGTATTACATTTGATATTAAAGAAAATGTAGTAACTGTTAAAGGAAAGTTGGGAGAGTTAACTCAAGAAATAACTGATGATATTAGTGTTAAAGCTGAAGATGGTAGTATTGTATTAGAACGACCATCAGATAGTAAAATCCATAAAGCAAAACATGGTTTATACAGAGCTTTAATAAATAATATGATTATTGGAGTTTCAAAAGGATGGACAAAAGAATTAGAGCTTGTTGGTGTAGGTTATAGAGCAAGTAATCAAGGGCAAGTATTAGACTTAGCTTTAGGTTTTTCTCACAACATAATTATTGATGTAGCTCCTGAAATACAAGTTGAAACTATTTCAGAAAAAGGAAAAAATCCAATTATTAAATTAACTTCATATGATAAACAACTTGTAGGTGCTTTGGCGGCTAAGATTAGATCTTTCCGTAAGCCTGAGCCATATAAAGGAAAAGGAGTTAAATTTAAAGGAGAAGTATTAAGAAGAAAAGCAGGTAAATCTGCATAATAATTTATAGTATTATGGCATTATCAAAGCTTGAAAGAAGACAAAGAATTAAGCATAGAATTAGAAAAGTTGTATTTGGTACAGCAACTAAACCAAGATTATCTGTGTTTAGAAGTAATAAAGAAATTTATGCTCAATTAGTAGATGATAACACTGGAAATACATTAGTTTCAGTATCATCTAGAGATAAAGAAATCGAATCAACAGGAACTAAAATTGATGTTGCTAAATCAGTTGGAAAAAGTATAGCTGAAAAAGCAATTAATGCAGGAGTAGAAACAGTTGCATTTGATAGAAATGGATTTTTGTATCACGGTAGGGTTAAAGCTCTAGCAGACGCTGCAAGAGAAGCAGGTTTAAAATTTTAATAAATTATGTATCAAAAATACAGTAACGTAGAAAGAGTAAAACCTAGCGGGTTAGAACTACAAGATCATTTAGTAGGTGTTCAAAGAGTTACTAAAGTAACTAAAGGTGGTAGAGCATTCGGTTTTTCAGCTATTGTTGTAGTTGGAGATGGAAACGGTGTAGTAGGTCACGGTTTAGGTAAATCTAAAGATGTAGCTTCTGCAATTGCAAAAGCAATTGAAGATGCAAAGAAAAATTTAGTAAGAATTCCGATTATCAATCAAACTTTACCTCACGAACAAAAAGGTAAATTTGGTGGAGCTAAAGTATTTTTAAAGCCGGCTTCACATGGTACAGGAGTTATTGCTGGTGGAGCAGTACGTGCAGTACTTGAATCAGTAGGTGTTCATGACGTACTTTCAAAATCGCAAGGATCATCAAATCCTCATAATGTTGTTAAAGCTACATTTGACGCTTTATTACAACTGCGTAGTGCTAGAATGATTGCTCAAGAGAGAGGAGTTTCTTTAGAAAAAGTATTTAAAGGATAAAACAACAAGGATTACGATGGCAAAGATAAGAGTAACACAAGTAAAAAGTAAAATTAGACGTCCACAAAATCAAAAGAGAACACTTGAGGCGCTAGGTTTGCATAAGGTTGATCAAGTAGTAGAACATGAAGCTACTCCAGCAATCCTTGGAATGGTAAATAAAGTTAAACACTTAATTTCTGTTGAAGAAATTAAATAACATTTTATATGATGACATTAAATAACTTACAACCTGCAAAGGGATCAGTTAAAACACAAGGTAAGCGTGTAGGTAGAGGAGAAGGGTCCGGTAAAGGAGGTACAGCTACAAGAGGTCATAAAGGAGCAAAATCTCGTTCAGGATATTCTAGAAAAGTAGGATTTGAAGGAGGTCAAATGCCTTTACAAAGACGTGTGCCAAAATTTGGTTTTAAAAATATTAACCGTAAAGAGTATGTAGGTGTTAATTTACATAAACTTCAAGAGTTAGTTGATAATAATAAAATTACTGATACAGTAACTGTTGATACACTTGTAGAAAATGGTTTAGCTCGTAAAAGTGACCTAATTAAAATTTTAGGTAATGGAGAATTGAAAGCTAAACTAAATATAACGGTTCATAAATTTACGGCAACAGCAAAAGCTGCAATTGAAAGTGTTGGCGGAACTGCTGAAACTTTATAATAAGTATTATAGATGAAGAAATTAATTCAAACCATTAAAGACATTTGGACAATAGAAGAACTTAGAAATAAGATTTTATTGACACTTGGATTAATGGCCATTTATCGTTTCGCTGCTCAAGTGCCACTTCCGGGAATTGATATTGCTGCTGCACAAACAGCACTTCAAAATCAAACAAGTGGTGGAGGAATTTTAGGTTTACTTGATATGTTTACAGGAGGTGCTTTTGCAAAAGCATCAATAGTTGCATTAGGTATTATGCCTTATATCTCTGCATCTATTGTAGTTCAGTTAATGGGAATAGCTGTTCCTTATTTACAAAAACTACAAAAAGAAGGAGAAAGTGGTCGAAAAAAAATAAATCAAATTACACGTTGGTTAACTATTGCAATAACAATGGTACAGGGACCGGCTTATATTACTAATATTTACCAATTAATTCCTTCATCAGCATTTTACATTAGTGGAAGTATGTTTTGGTTAAGCTCAATGGTAGTTTTAACCGCCGGAACTATTTTTGCAATGTGGCTTGGAGAGAAAATAACTGATAAAGGAATTGGGAATGGTATTTCATTATTAATTATGATTGGTATTATAGCTCGTTTTCCAGGATCTTTTATACAAGAAGCTGTTTCTAAAGTTACAGCATCTGATGGTGGTTTGATTATGATTTTAATTGAGGTAATTATGTGGTTCTTTGTAATTATGATATGTGTTTATCTTGTTACTGCAGTTCGTAGAATAGCTGTACAATATGCAAGAAAAACTGTAGCAGGAAATATTAAAAGCGTTGCCGGAACTAGAGATTATATTCCGTTAAAATTAAATTCTTCAGGAGTAATGCCAATTATATTTGCACAAGCAATTATGTTTGCACCAGCTTTATTGGCAAGATCTGGAAATGAAACAATAAAAGCTATTGGAATTCAATTTTCTGATATGTTTGGTTTTTGGTATAATTTATTATTTGCTGTATTAATAATTGTTTTTAGTTATTTTTATACTGCAATTACTATACCTACAAATAAAATGGCTGATGATTTAAAAAGAAGCGGTGGATTTATACCGGGTGTTAGACCTGGAAAAGATACTGCAGAGTTATTAGATAGAGTTTTATCTTTAATAACATTCCCAGGATCATTATTTTTAGCTGCAGTAGCTATTTTACCTGCTATTGTTGTTAAATTTGGGTTAACTCAATCATGGGCTTTATTTTATGGGGGAACATCATTATTAATTATGGTTGGAGTTGCAATAGATACCATACAACAGATTAACTCTCATTTATTAAATCGTCACTACGATGGTTTAATGAAAAAAGGAACTAAAAGAAAATCAGTAGCATAATATGGCAAAACAACCAGCAATACAACAAGATGGAACTATTACAGAAGCTTTGTCTAATGCAATGTTTCGTGTAGAGTTGGAAAATGGACATATAGTAACAGCTCATATTTCAGGTAAAATGCGTATGCATTATATAAAATTATTACCTGGAGATAAAGTTAAACTAGAAATGAGTCCATACGATTTAACAAAAGCAAGAATTACTTACAGATATTAAAGTATAAACCGATGAAAGTTAGAGCATCAGTAAAAAAGAGAAGTGCCGAGTGCAAAATTGTGCGTAGAAAAGGCAGATTATATGTAATCAATAAAAAGAATCCTAGATTTAAACAAAGACAAGGATAGTTATGGCAAGAATAGCAGGTATTGATATTCCAAAAAATAAAAGAGGTGTTATTGCATTAACATATATTTTTGGAATCGGTAAAAGTAGAGCTAAAGAAATTTTAGCTGCAGCAAAAGTTGATGAAAACACTAAAGTTCAAGATTGGACTGACCAAGAGATTCACGACATAAGAGAAGAGGTTGGTAAATTCAATATTGAAGGTGAATTACGTTCTGAAATTCAAATAAGCATTAAACGATTAATGGATATTGGATGTTATAGAGGTATTCGTCATAGATCAGGATTACCTTTAAGAGGTCAAAGAACCAAAAACAATTCTAGAACTAGAAAAGGTAAAAGAAAAACTGTAGCTAACAAGAAAAAAGCAACTAAATAATAACTAATATTATGGCGAAAGCAAGTTCAAAAAAACGTAAAGTTATTGTTGAGGCAGTTGGTGAAGCACACATCACAGCTTCATTCAACAATATAATTATATCATTAACTAATAAAAAAGGTGATGTAATTTCTTGGTCATCAGCCGGGAAAATGGGTTTTAGAGGTTCAAAAAAGAATACTCCTTATGCTGCTCAATTAGCTGCAGAAGATTGTGCAAGAGTAGCACATGAAGCAGGAATGAGAAAAGTAAAAGTGTATGTAAAAGGACCAGGTAACGGTAGAGAGTCTGCAATTAGATCAATTCACAACTTAGGAATTGAAGTTTCAGAAATAATCGATGTTACACCATTACCACACAATGGTTGTAGACCACCAAAAAGAAGAAGAGTATAATAATTAAATTTTAACCGATAGGAATTAGATTATCGAAGGATAAGCCTTAATTCATAATCCCTATCAATTAACTATTAAAAATGGCAAGATATACAGGACCAAAAACTAAAATTGCTCGTAAATTTGGAGAAGCAATTTTTGGGGATGATAAATCTTTTGAAAGAAGAAATTATCCTCCAGGACAACATGGAGCTAACAAGCGTAGAGGAAAAAAATCTGAATATGCAATCCAGTTAGCTGAAAAACAAAAAGCTAAATATACTTACGGTATTTTAGAAAAACAGTTTTCAAACTTATTTAAAAAAGCATCTAGTAGTAAAGGTATTACAGGTGAAATTTTATTACAACTTTGCGAATCACGTTTAGATAATGTGGTATTTAGATTAGGTATAGCGCCTAGCCGTAGAGCAGCTCGTCAATTGGTGTCTCACCGTCATATAACTGTAAATGGAGAGTTGGTAAATATACCATCTTATTCATTAAAAGCTGGTGATGTTGTAGCGGTAAGAGAAAAATCAAAATCATTAGAAGCTATCGAAGAATCTTTAGCTAACAGAAATGATGTTTACGAATGGCTTTCTTGGAATTCTGAAACCAAACAAGGTAATTTTGTTAGTGTACCGGAAAGAATTCAAATTCCAGAAAATATTAAGGAACAATTAATAGTAGAGTTATACTCTAAATAATTTTAAAGATACCTATTCAATTATGGCAATTTTAAATTTTCAAAAGCCCGATAAAGTAATTATGATTGATTCTACCGATTTTGAAGGTAGATTCGAATTCAGACCATTAGAGCAAGGATTTGGTCTAACTGTTGGTAATGCTTTAAGAAGAGTGTTATTATCTTCATTAGAGGGTTTTGCAATAACATCTCTTCGTATTGAAGGTATTGAGCACGAATTTTCAACAATTAAAGGTGTTGTTGAAGATGTTACCGAAATTATTTTGAACTTAAAGCAAGTGCGTTTTAAGAAGCAAATTGAAGAGACTGACAGAGAAACTGTTAATATTTCAATTTCTAATCAAGAGCAATTAACAGCAGGAGATTTACAAAAATTTATTTCTGGATTCCAAGTTTTAAATCATGACCTAGTTATTTGTAATATGGAAAAATCTGTTTCTTTAGATTTTGAAATTACAATTGAAAAAGGTAGAGGTTTTGTAGCAGCAGAAGAAAATAAAAAATCTGGAGTAGCATTAGGAACAATTTTTACAGATTCAATTTTTACACCAATAAAAAATGTAAAATATGCTGTTGAAAATTTCCGTGTTGAACAAAAAACAGATTATGAAAAATTGGTATTTGATATTGTTACTGACGGATCTATAAATCCGAAAGATGCTTTAACAGAAGCAGCAAAAATATTAATTCACCATTTCATGTTATTCTCTGATGAACGAATTACTTTAGAAGCAGATGAAATTGCACAAACTGAAACATATGATGAAGAATCATTACATATGAGACAGTTGTTAAAAACTAAATTAGTGGATATGGACTTATCTGTAAGAGCACTAAATTGTTTAAAAGCTGCAGAAGTTGATACATTAGGAGACTTGGTATCATTTAATAAAAATGACTTAATGAAGTTCCGTAATTTCGGAAAAAAATCTTTGACTGAATTAGATGAACTAGTTCACAATAAAGGTTTAAGTTTTGGAATGGATTTAAGTAAATATAAATTAGATAAAGATTAATTTAAAACTAAGGTTTTAATTAAGATAAGATATAAGCGATGAGACACGGAAAGAAAATTAATCACTTAGGAAGAAAAACAGCACATAGAAAAGCTATGTTATCTAATATGGCTTGTTCTTTAATTGAGCATAAGCGTATTAATACAACTGTTGCTAAAGCTAAAGCATTGCGTCAGTATGTTGAACCTTTAATTACAAAATCTAAAGAAGATACTACACATAACCGTAGAATTGTATTTAGTTATTTGAAAAACAAATACGCTGTTACAGAATTATTTAAAGAAGTTTCTGTAAAAGTTGCAGATAGACCGGGAGGATATGTAAGAATAATTAAATTAGGAAACCGTCAAGGAGATAATGCTTCAATGGCTATGGTTGAATTAGTTGATTATAATACTACATATAACCCTAATGGGGCTAAGAAAAAGAAAACTACTCGTAGAGGTAGAAGTAAAAAAGCTGTTGAAACTGTTGAATCTCAAGTTGAAGAAACAGTAGAAACTAAAAAAGAGAAAAAAGACGATAATTAATGATATATTCGTTGATAATATTAAAAGGATAAACTAAAAATAGTTTATCCTTTTTTTTATATTTGAAAACTAACTAGTTTAAAGTTACAATAAAACAAATGAAATATACAAAACGTAAAAAAGCAATTTTACTTTTAGCTGATGGTACAATTTTCGAAGGTAAATCTATAGGGAAAGATGGTACGGCCTTTGGGGAGATTTGTTTTAATACTGGTATGACAGGTTATCAGGAAATTTTTACAGATCCTTCATACTTTGGGCAAATAATGTTAACTACAAATGCCCATATTGGTAATTATGGTATTAATAATGAGGAGATTGAATCTGAATCAATAAAAATTGCAGGTTTAGTTTGTAAAAATTTTAGTTTTAATTATTCAAGAGATAATGCTCAAAATTCTTTAGAAAAATATTTTGAAGAACATAATTTAATGGCTATCTCTGATATTGATACAAGAGCAGTAGTACGCTATATTAGAAATAAAGGAGCTATGAATGCTGTTATTTCTACCGATACAGATATTGAAGTTTTAACAGAAAAGTTAAAATCTGTACCAAATATGGTGGGTTTAGAGTTGGCTTCAAAAGTATCAACAAAGGAGCCTTATTTTTTTGGGGATGAAAATGCTCCTTTTAAAATATCAGCTCTTGATATTGGTATAAAAAAGAATATTTTAAGAAATTTAGCTAAAAGAGGATGCTATATTAAAGTTTTTCCATACAATGCTACATTTGAAGAAATGAATTCTTTCAATCCAGATGGTTTTTTCTTATCTAATGGTCCGGGAGATCCGGAACCACTTAAAGATGCTCAACAAATAGCTAAAGAAGTCATTAAAAGAAATATACCTTTGTTTGGAATTTGTTTAGGGCATCAAATAATTGCTTTAGCTAATGGAATACCAACTTATAAAATGCATAATGGACATAGAGGAATAAATCATCCAATTAAAAATATAATTACAGGTAAAGGAGAGATTACATCTCAAAATCATGGTTTTGTTGTAAGTAGAGAGGAATTAGAAAAAAATGAAGATTTTGAAATTACTCATATACATTTAAATGATAACACTATAGCAGGAATGAGAATGAAAAACAAAAATTGTTTCTCTGTTCAATACCATCCTGAAGCAAGTCCCGGTCCACATGATTCTTCATATTTATTTGATGAATTTATTGAAAATATTAAATTATCAAAAGAAATGAATATAAAAGCCATTAAATAAGTAAGTTAATGGCTTTTTTATTAAATTTAAAAAACGAAAACGTTATCGTATAAAAGGTTTAAAATAAAAAATCATTTAGTCTTAAATTCGTAACTTTGAACTAGAAAATTAACAAATAAAATAATAAAACAATGAGTATAATTTTAAGTGTTCATGCACGTCAAATATTTGATTCAAGAGGTAATCCAACTGTAGAAGTTGACGTGATTACTGAAAATGGAATTTTAGGTAGAGCAGCTGTTCCATCAGGAGCTTCAACCGGAGAGCACGAAGCTGTAGAACTAAGAGATGGAGGTAAAGATTATATGGGTAAAGGAGTTTTAACTGCAGTTAAAAATGTAAATGAGATTATTGCTGAAGAAATTTTAGGTATGTCTGTTTTTGAACAAAACCTAATTGACCAAACAATGATTGAATTAGATGGAACCAAAAACAAATCTAAATTAGGTGCAAACGCTATTTTAGGTGTTTCTTTAGCTGTTGCTAAAGCTGCAGCTAATGAATTGGATTTGCCTTTATATCGTTACGTTGGTGGTGTAAGTGCAAAAACATTACCAGTTCCAATGATGAACATTATTAATGGTGGTTCTCACTCAGATGCACCAATTGCTTTCCAAGAATTTATGATTATGCCTATTAAAGCTAAAAACTTTACTGCAGCAATTAAAATGGGAAGTGAAATATTTCACAATCTAAAAAAATTAATTCACGATAGAGGTTTAAGTACTGCTGTTGGTGATGAAGGAGGTTTTGCTCCAACATTTGACGGAACAGAAGACGCTATTGAAACTGTATTAAAAGCAATTGAAAATGCAGGATACAAACCTGGAGACGAAGTTAAATTAGCATTAGATTGTGCATCTGCAGAGTTTTATGTTGATGGAAAATATGATTACACAAAATTTGAAGGAGATAAAGGTGTAATTAGAACTTCAGAACAACAAGCCGATTATTTAGCGGAATTAGTTTCTAAATATCCAATTATATCTATTGAAGACGGAATGGATGAAAATGATTGGGATGGTTGGAAATATTTAACAGAAAAAGTAGGAGATAAAGTGCAATTAGTAGGTGATGATTTGTATGTTACTAATGTTGAACGTTTAGCTAAAGGAATTGAAAATGGTATTGCTAATTCAATTTTAATAAAAGTTAATCAAATAGGTACTTTATCGGAAACAATTGCAGCTGTTAATATGGCACATAATGCAGGTTATACGTCAGTTATGTCTCACCGTTCAGGTGAAACTGAAGATAATACCATTGCAGATTTAGCTGTAGCATTAAATTGTGGTCAAATAAAAACAGGTTCGGCATCTCGTTCAGATAGAATGGCGAAATACAATCAATTATTAAGAATTGAAGAAGAGCTTGGAAATGTGGCATATTATCCACAAGAGAAAGCATTTAAAATTTAATAAGTAAAATTTTATTTTAATGAAAAAAGCTGAGATTTTTCTCGGCTTTTTTGCATTTGTAACAATATATACATAATTTAAAAATCAGTATGCTAATTTCTTTCAAGATAACGTAAAAATAGTTAAATTAGCTTTAATTTAAAACCTATATTAATAATAAAATATACCTATATAAGTCATGTCAAATATTGCGATTTTAGAAATTGATGGTAAAAAGTACGAATTTCCAATTGTTAAAGGAACTGAAAATGAAATTGCCATTGATATTAAAACATTGAGAAGTGTAACCGGAGGAATTACTACTTTAGATCCAGGATATAAAAATACGAGTTCTTGCGAAAGTGAAGTTACTTTTTTAGATGGTGAAAAAGGAATATTGCGTTATAGAGGATATTCAATAGAAGAGTTGGCTGATAAATCAGATTTTTTAGAAGTAGCTTATTTATTAATTTTTGGTGAATTACCTAGTAAAGAGCAAAACGAAAAATTTCATAGAGATATTCAAAAAACCGCATTGGTTGATGAGGATGTTAAAAAAATATTGGATGGTTTTCCTAAAACAGCGCATCCAATGGGAGTTTTATCTGCTTTGACAAGTGCATTAACAGCATTTAATCCTAAAAGTGTAAATGTATCTTCAGAGGAAGATATGTATAAAGCGATTGTAAAAATTTTAGGTAAATTTCCTGTATTAGCAGCATGGACATATAGAAAGGGAGAAGGATTACCACTTGAATATGGTGACAATTCTTTAGGTTATACCGAGAATTTCTTAAAGATGATGTTTGCACTTCCAAATGAAAGATATGTTTCTAACCCTGTTATTGTTGAAGCATTAGATAAATTACTTATTTTACATGCAGATCATGAGCAAAACTGTTCAACATCTACAGTTAGAATTGTAGGATCTTCACATGCAGGTTTATTTGCATCACTTTCAGCAGGTATTTCAGCACTTTGGGGACCACTTCATGGTGGAGCTAACCAAGCAGTAATAGAAATGTTGGAAGCTATTAAAGAAGATGGAGGAGATTATCAAAAATATATAGAAAAAGCAAAAGATAAAGATGACCCTTTCCGTTTAATGGGATTTGGACATAGAGTATATAAAAACTTTGACCCTAGAGCAAAAATTATTAAAGTTGCTGCTGAAGAAGTTCTAAATGATTTAGGAATTGATGATCCTGTTTTAGATATAGCTAAAGGTTTAGCTGAAGTTGCCTTAAATGATGAGTATTTTAAATCGCGTAACTTATATCCAAATGTAGATTTTTATTCAGGAATTATATATAGAGCTTTGGGAATTCCAACACCAATGTTTACAGTTATGTTTGCATTAGGACGTTTACCGGGATGGATTGCACAATGGAGAGAAATGCGTTTACGCAAAGAACCAATTGGAAGACCAAGACAACTTTATGTTGGAGCAACTGAAAGATTGTTTGTAAAAGAAGAAAATAGATAATAATTTATTTAAATTATTTAAAAAAACCTCATAGTAGTTTATGAGGTTTTTTTATTTTTATTCCCAAATTTATTTATATGATAAAATTAAATGTTCAAGATGAAACTTCTCGTCTTAGGGCTGTGGTTTTAGGTACAGCAATTAGCAATGGACCTGTACCCAAATTAGAAGATGCCTACGATCCAAAATCAGCTGAATATATAAAAGCAGGAACATACCCTAAAGAAGAAGACATGATTTTTGAAATGGAAGCTTTAAACAAAGTATTTGAAAAGTACAACGTTAAAGTTTATAGACCTGAAATTATTAAAGATTATAACCAAATTTTTTCACGAGACATTGCTTTTGTTATTGAAGATAAATTAATTAAATCGAATATTTTACCCGATAGAGAGCAGGAAATTGAGGCAATTCAATATGTTTTAAATCAGATAGATTCTAATAAAATTATTGAAACAACAGAAGATGTTCATTTTGAAGGTGGAGATGTAATGCTATGGAATGATTATATTTTTGTTGGTACATATAAAGGAGATGATTATGCAAATTATATTACTGCAAGAACAAATATGAAAGGAGTTAATTTTATAAAAGAATTATTCCCTCATAAAATTGTTAAAGAATTTGATTTAGTAAAATCAAATACTAATGCTAAAGAAAATGCACTACATTTAGATTGTTGTTTTCAACCAATAGGAAAAAATAAAGCAATAATACATAAAGAAGGTTTTAGAGATGTAAATGATTATAATTACCTTGTAAATCTATTTGGAAATGAAAACTTATTTCATATAAACAAAGATGAAATGTATCAAATGTACTCAAATGTTTTTTCCATTTCACCTGAGGTTGTTGTGTCAGAAAAAAACTTTACAAGATTAAATAATTGGTTGAGAGCAGAAGGTTTTACAGTTGAAGAAGTACCTTATGCCGAAATTTCTAAGCAAGAAGGATTATTAAGATGTACTACAATGCCTTTGATAAGAGATTAATTTTATGAAACAAATTACAAATACAATATTAATGATTCGACCTGTTTCATTTAGAATGAATGAACAGACAGCAGTAAATAATTACTATCAAAAGGTTTTAGATAATTTAACACCTGAGACTGTTCAGTTCAAAGCTTTGCAAGAATTTGATGCTTTTGTTGAAAAGTTGAAAGATATTGGTGTTACTATTGTTGTAATAAATGATACAAAAGAAACTGATACTCCTGATTCAATTTTTCCGAATAATTGGGTGTCATTTCATAAAAATGGTGATGTTGCAGTATACCCAATGTTTGCTGAAAACAGAAGATTAGAAAGAAGAGAAGATGTTTTTGAAACTTTAGAAACTATAGGCTTTATAATTGATAATATTTTTGATTATACCGATGCTGAAGAGGAAGGTTTATTTTTAGAAGGTACAGGAAGTTTAGTATTAGATAGAGTTCATAAAAAAGCTTATTGTGCATTGTCTCCAAGAGCCGACGAAGATTTATTAATAGAGTTTTGTGAAGATTTTGAATATACACCTGTTCCATTTACCGCATTTCAAACTGTAAATAATAAGAGACTTCCAATATACCATACAAATGTTATGATGTGTTTAGGAGATTCATTTTCGGTTATTTGTTTGGATAGTATTGATGATAAAAAGGAAAGAAAGAATGTTATAAAACATTTAAAAGAAGATGGAAAAGAAATTATAACTATTTCTGAAGATCAGGTTACTAATTTTGCCGGCAATATGTTGCAAGTTTTAGGAGCAGATAATGAAAAGTATATTATTATGTCAACATCAGCATATAAAAGTTTAACAAGTCAGCAAATTCAAAAATTAGAAAAATATAGTAAAATACTTCATAGTTCTTTAGATGTAATTGAGGCTTGCGGAGGTGGAAGCGCACGATGTATGATGGCTGAAGTTTTTTTGCCAAAAGAATTATAAGTTATTTTTATAATTTGTAATTTTAAGGATGATTTCAAAAAAAACGAAATACGGTTTAAAAGCGCTAAGCTACTTAGCAAAGCAAGAAAAAAATATACCTGTTTTAATTTCTGATATTTCCACATCAGAAAATATTTCAAAAAAATTTTTAGAAAGTATTTTACTTACACTAAAAAAAAGTGGCATTCTTTCGTCTAAAAAAGGAAAGGGAGGAGGCTATTATTTACTTAAAAAACCAAAAGAAATTAAAATTTCAACGATTATTAGAATTTTGGAAGGACCAATAGCAATGTTACCTTGTGTAAGTCTAAATTATTATGAACGTTGTGACGATTGTGTTGATGAAAAAAAATGCAGTTTAAACAGGCTTATGGCTGATGTGCGTGACAGTACTTTACGAATATTAGAAAATAAAACGTTAGAAGATTTTCATTGTGGTTCGTAAATATTGCTAAAATTATACAAAAGGTACTTCAAAAGAAGTACCTTTTTTTTTGTTTATGCAACGGTAGCTTTAATATTTAGCAGTTTATTTTTTAAATTGTTCAACTCTTCCAGCAAAGTTTTTTTATTAGCTTCAAAATGACTTTTTGTATTTGAAAACAGCTCTTGATAATATTTAATTCCATCTTTTAAATTTTGCTCAAAATTGACTAAATATTTTTGCTGTTTTATTGAAAAAGAATGGTTAAACTCATCTACTTTTTTTGAAAAATAATTGATATACATTTCTAATTCTTTAATAAACATATTTGGACGGTTATTTACTGAAATTACATCAGTTTTACCATAAATATGGCTTATCATATCTTTTAATGAAAGCTCTTTTGAAAAATAGGCCATGTTTGGACCAGGACAAATAGCAACTCCTTCAGAGATACCTTTTTGCTCAATATTATATTCTATAAGTGCTGCATTTGCTAAACCTTCACACAAACAAGCTTTCTCTGTAATTTGAGCTCTTTTTTGTTTGTTTTCGGTTGAATTTAAAACTTCATCATTAAGTTCTTTTAATTTTATTGACTGGTACTTTTTTGAAGCGGTACAAATTGCTTTTTCTGAATAATCTGTATTAGATGCTAAAAACTTTTTTGGACAAGAACTACCGGCACTATTATTTGATATTCGTTTGTTTTTTATTATTTCATTTGTGTTACCTCTTAAACTATTGAAAGGGACTCCTAAAGGAGAAATATTGCTTAAATATAAATCCTTTTCTGTTGCATTTTTTAATGCGTTTAAAGTAGTTGAATCAACTGTAGTAGCTTCAGGAACCAATAAAAAAGGAGTTCCCCAACCTATAGAATTTAAATTATAGTTTTCTAATAAAAATTCGTGCTCTTTTGAAGTACCAACACCACCTTGTACAGTAATATTTAAAGACAATGGTGAGTCAGGTATATATTTTTCTTTATTTTTTAAAGCTTCAACTAATAAAGTATGTACATCATTTATCAATGAAATTTTGTTGTTTTTAAATTCCTCTAAAATTGGTCCTAATAAATAACCTTCTGTTGCAAAAGCATGTCCTCCACAATTTAAACCCGATTCTATTCTATATTCAGAAACCCAAAGTCCTTTTTTAGCTAAAAATTTGCCCTGAATTAAAGCCGATCTATAATCACTTACTTTTAAGATAATCTTCTTTTTCAGAATATTATTTTCAGTTGGATAAAAATCATCAAAATTTTCAAAATAACTATATAATCTTGGGTTCATTCCTGCAGAAAGAACAATAGACGATTCTAATTTGCTATTTGCAAAACCTCTTAATGCAGCATGTGCATCATTGTATTCTTGAGGTAGTAATTCTTTATTATTATAATTGGGTTTGTCAAGCTTAGTCATAATATTCACATCAATATTACCGGGTTTCAAATTATGTTGAATCCATTTATTTAAATCCTCTTTTAAGGTATTGTTTTGAACAGCTTTAATAAAATTTTGTTTTAAATCAGAAAAATCAGGAAGCATATCAATATACTTTTCAAATTCACTGCTTTTTTCATCAAAACTTTTTTTAAGATTTTCAAATGATTGTTTTACAATTGTATCTACGGTATTTAAGTAAGATGTAATTCTTTTAGCTCTATAATCTTCAACTTTTTTTGAAATTGATTTATAAGGAATTTCAAATTTTTTAGAATAATATTCATTCATTTTCTCAATAATAATATCATCAACAATTGAAATTACTGACGAAATACCATATTTTGCAATTTTAATAGGACTGTCAATTGTAAAAGCAAGTCCCATTACCGGTATGTGAAAAGAATGAGGATTGTTGTTAATTTGCATTTATTTTATATGTTTTTAGTTTTAAGTTTAGTAATTAGTAATACTAATAAATGCCAATGTAACGTATTAAATTAATTTCAAATGTGATTATTATCAATTTTATTATACTTAGCTTCTTAATTGTGATAAATTTAACTATGTTCATAAAAAAAGCCGGTTCAAATATTTTGAACCGACTTAACAATTTAAATATATAAATTGGAATTAGCTTCCTGAAACACTACCTCCGGAAGAGGTATCTTTATTAACATCAGTAGGATTTCCTTCATAATCAACATCACCACCGCTACTAGCTTTAGCTGTTAATTTTCCTGATACATTTACATCAATATTGGCTCCGCTACTTGCTTTTGCAAAAGCATCAACAGTTTCTAGTTTATCGGCATCAATAGTACTACCACTGCTTGCATTAGCCGAGAATAATTTAGTTTTACCATAAATATCTATATCAGCACCACTTGAGGTAGAACTTGTTATTTCATCAGCAATTACATTTACTTTAATTGAGCTTCCACTGCTGGAATCTAAATCTAAAGTATTTACTTGCAATGTATTTTCTGATTTTACAAAAGCACCACTTGACGTTTTAATTTTAGAAATTTTAGCGGTTGTTAAATAAACATTACGAGCTTTTGCTCTATATACATTTTTTTCAAAATAAACTTTTAGTTCGTTATTTCTTACTTCGGTTATAAGTAAATCTATAATATTTTCATCGGCTTCAACATTAATATTGGTTGAGTTTCCTTGAGTTAAGTACAAATTAATACCTTGTTGTACTTTAATAGCTTCAAAATCAGAACTAATTGTTCTATCTTCTGTTATTACATCTCCATTACCTCTAATTCCGGTAATACCATCAATACAACATGATGTTGATATAAGAAGTAATAATATTGCTGTAACTTTGGTTAATGTTTTCATATATATAATTTTAGGTTAGTTCAAAAGTATTTTATTGAAATTTTAATTAATAAATAAATTGTATGAGTTGTTGAATTTAATGTATGAATTGTAATTATTGAATTTTAACACCATTTTGGTCTATTTTAACTTCAGCTTTATCTTCACCATCATTTATTTTTATTTCAACACCGCTATCATCAATATTAAGTTTAAAATGATCGTTCTCATTTTTATAATCTTCACCAAATACGTTTGAGTCACAATCTAAACACTCTAAACCATTTTCAGTCATTTTATAATAATGTTTAGGCATATCTCTATCGTGTATGTTTTGAATATTTTCAACATCATCTAAAAAAGTATTTGTAGAACTGTCAAGATAAATTATAGAGTTTTCAGGCAAATAAATAGTGATATCAATCATTTCCTCTTTAAACTTGTTCTTAAAATCAGTTAAAAAGTAGCCATTTAGAAGCAAATCTTTATTATTTAAATTGAATTGATATTCAATAGCTTCAGCGTCGTTATTTGCTTTTAAACGACTTTTTCCCTCGGCTTCTTTTCTTATTTTTATATAACCACTATCTTTATCTGTAGGTTTTACATCTACACTAATTCTAGTGGAGTATAGTTTTTTTGTATTATTTTCATACACAGTTTCATAACTGTAGCGTTTTCTTAATTCTCTACTGACAGATAAATTTTCATCAGCAACCATTTTAATTTTTAAAGTATCGGCAGCTATTATTGGGAGTTCTTCAGTTTGATTATAAACGCCATCATAAGCAGTTTGCGTGGCAAAATTGATTCCTGCAAAGCCTAAACCTAATAATGATATTATCCAAACACCCAATAATGATAATTTTGTTGTTGTGTTAAACGATTTTATATTACTTGATAAAATTCTTAAGCCTAACATAAATAATACAAAAAACGGAATTCCAATTGCAATAAAAGCTAAAATTAGCAGTAACCATGGTGGAAGAATTGAGTCAAAAAAGAACGGAGGATAATGAACATAATCTTCACCAAAACCTAAAACTTCAAAACTTCCCCAAGAAAATAAACCAAAAATTAAAGCTATTAATGTTGCTGCTGCAATAAATATTAAAAAAGCTCCAACAAGTTTACCCAGTACATTAAATATAGCTAGAAAAACTTTGGCTAATGTGTCTATTATTTCCTGCATTCCTGATTTTGCTTTATTTTGAAATTCAGAACTTTTTACCTTGCTGGTAACATCGTTTACGCCTTCCTTAACTTTTGAAGTAGCATCTTGAAATTCTTCTCTAATTTTTTTTTCAATATTACTAATGTTAACAGGTTTGCCTTTCATTTGTAATTTTTCAGCTGTTGTTTCAGCTTGAGGAATTAATATCCAAAGTAAAATATAAATAGGAATTCCCAATCCAAATCCGGCAAAAACCAATAATATCCAAGCTAATCTTATCCAAATTGGGTCTACACCAAAGTAATGTGCCAAACCGGAAGATACACCTCCCAAAAATTTATCTTCACCATCTCTAAATAGTTTTTTTGAAGATGTTTTTGGGCGTTGGGTTGGTTCATCATCAAAAAGTTCTTCATCAACTAAATAATCTTCAGGTTTCCCCATTATTTTTGTTATTTCGTCAATATCATTTTCATTTATAACTTGACGCTCATCTTTAATTCTTTCAGAAAGTAATTCTCCAATTCTAAGTTCAATATCATTTAAAATTTCATCTCTTCCTTGCGGATCATCACTTAAAGATCGTCTAATAGCATCTAAATACAGTTTCAGTTTTTGATAAGCTAATTCATCAATATGAAAGAAGATGCCTCCTAAATTTATATTAATTGTTTTGTTCATTTTTCTGTTGATTTATTGGTAGTTACTATGTTTACTGCTTCTACAAGTTCGCTCCAAGTAGTGTCTAACTCTTTTAAAAATAATTTTCCTGTTTCGGTTAAAGCATAATATTTTCTTGGTGGTCCTGATGTTGATTCTTCCCAGCGATAACTGAGCAAACCGGCATTTTTTAATCTAGTAAGTAAAGGATAAATGGTACCTTCAACTACTAATAACTTTGCATCTTTTAACTGCGATAAGATTTCAGAAGTATAAGCATCTTCATGTTGTAATATAGAAAGTATGCAGTATTCTAAAACTCCTTTTCGCATTTGAGCTTTTGTGTTTTCTATCTTCATAAGTTAAGATTTAATATGTTAAATGCCATAGGCTATTTAATAAATTCAATTGTAAATGGGTAATCATATAATTCACCATTACTAGCTTTAATACTTGCAGTAATTACAAATATTAACGTTAAAATTATGGCAGGAATAATTCCTAAAATAACTGCTACCAATCCTAAACCTAATGTTAAAATAGTGATAGGAATTATTAAAATGGCTAATAAGAAACTATATAAAGTAAGGCTTAATTGAAAATTCAATGCAGCTTTGCCATGATCATCAATAAAATCACTATCGTTTTTTTTGGCAATCCACATAATAAGTGGAGCAATGATGTTTCCAAAAGGGAAAAACCATCCAAAAAAAGTACTTAAGTGTAAAATTGTGCTGTAATTTTTATCGTTTTGAGTAATCATAATTATTAGTTTTAGTAATATCTTATGCAAATATATGTATAAAAAATAGTATTATGCAAAACATAGTACTGTTATTTAACATATATTTAACAAAAAAATGTTTTTTTACGCTGAGTAATTTTAATTAACTTGTTGCCTTAATAATAAAATTATAAATGAAAGATACTGTGAAACAAATGAATAGGTTTTTGATGTTTAAATTACCATCAGCCTATTTGTGTGGTGTTAAATTAAGAGAATTAACCAATGAAAAAACAATTGTTACTGTAACTTATAAATGGATAAATCAGAATCCGTTTAGATCTATGTATTTTGCAGTGCAATCAATGGCAGCAGAGTTAACTACAGGTGCTATGGTTATAAATAAAATAAGAGAATCAGGTAAAAGTATTTCAATGTTAGTTACAAACCATAAAGGAACTTTTACCAAAAAAGCTGTTGGTAAAATTACATTTACATGTAATGATGGAGAACGTATTAATGAGGCTTTGGCTAAAACAATAAAAACGGGCGAAGGACAAACAATTGTTATGAAATCAGTTGGAGTTGATGAAGCCGGAGATCAAGTTTCGGCCTATGAATTTGAGTGGAGTGTGAAATTAAAAATTAAAAAATAATTAAAACTTTATAATTATGAATGCACATGAGATAGATTACCATATTTATGGTGAAGAAATGCAATACGTAGAGATTGAGTTAGACCCGCAAGAAGGTGTAGTTGCGGAATCGGGAAGTTTTATGATGATGAGTGATGGTATTAAAATGGATACTATTTTTGGAGATGGGTCTAATCAAAGCCAAGATATTTTAGGTAAACTTTTTTCTGCCGGGAAAAGGTTACTAACAGGCGAAAGCTTATTTATGACTGTTTTTTCTAATATAAGTGTAGGGAAAAAGAAAGTTTCATTTGCAGCACCGTATCCGGGACAAATTATTCCTATAGATTTAAGTGAATTAGGAGGTAAATTTATTTGTCAGAAAGATGCTTTTTTGTGTGCAGCTAAAGGTGTATCCGTTGGTATTGAATTTTCAAAACGTTTGGGTAGAGGTTTGTTTGGAGGTGAAGGTTTTATTATGCAAAAATTAGAAGGAGACGGATTAACATTTGTCCATGCCGGTGGAAATATGAGCAAAAAAGTATTACAAGCAGGTGAAGTGTTAAAAGTTGATACAGGTTGTGTAGTTGGTTTTACTAAAGATGTAAATTATGATATAGAATTTGTTGGTGGAATAAAAAACACAGTGTTTGGTGGTGAAGGTTTGTTTTTTGCAACTCTTCAAGGTCCTGGAACGGTTTATGTACAATCATTGCCTTTTAGCAGATTAGCTGGAAGAGTATTGGCATTAGCACCACAAACAGGGAATAAAAGACGAGGTGAAGGAAGCATTTTAGGCGGTATTGGTGATCTATTAGATGGAGATAATCGAATATAATTAGATAATTTTAAAACTCCATATTTTCTAATTCTTTATAGTTTTTAGTTAATCTTCTTAATAAAATTCCATAAATAATTCGGTAATAAAGCCAAATAACTCCTAACATTAGAACTCCAAAAACAATTTGAAGAATTAATGTAATAAGCAATAACTTATCGTTGTCAATAGGTTTGTTATTTGGGTTCATAAATTCAATTAAAATATCAGGTTTTGAAAACATAACTATGTTAAACACAATTAATATAATTATGTAAAGGGCAATATTGTAGAATACATAATAGTTTACTGTTTTACGAGTTTTAATAATTTTTTTCATTAATAAACTTGTATCATCTGCTATACAAATTGATTTATAGTTTTTATAAAAAAGATATATAAATAGGATAGTTATAACATAATTTACAGTTAAAGAGATATATAGTAAAGAGTTTAAATTAAATTTCTCATAAATTTTATAAACGCTTTCTGGAGCTAAAAAATCAATTAGTGTCCAAAATAAAAGTTCAGCAATACTTATTATAAAAATCCATTTTACTATTGAAGATGATTTTTTATGTATCATTTTATAAATCTCATTATATGAGACTTGTGGATAATCAGCACTTCGCTTTTTCCAATCCTTTTTCAATAAATCTAGTTCATCCATAATTACGGATTTAATATTGTTTTTAAGCGCGTCTTAATTCTATTCATTTTCACTCGTGCATTCACTTCAGAAATACCTAATGTTTCAGCTATTTCTTTATAATTTTTATCTTCTAAATACAAAAAAATTAAGGCTTTTTCAATATCAGATAATTGATGAATAGCTTTGTACATTAATTTTAATTGCTCTTCTTCTGTATTATCATAATTGGTTGCTTCAATTTTGTGTAAAACACTTTCAAAATCTTGTGTTTGAACACTTCTTTTTGATTTTCGGTACAAAGTAATTGCCGTATTCAGTCCAATTCTGTACATCCAGGTACTTAATTTAGAATCACCTCTAAATTTTGGGTATGCTTTCCAAAGCTGAATGGTAATTTCCTGAAACAAATCGTTGTGAGCTTCTTGGTTTGTAGTATAAATTCTACATACTTTGTGAATTATATTCTGATGTTGTTCAAACTCAGAAATAAATTTATGTTCAATTTCTTTATTCACAAATTTTGATTAGCTTCAAGTAATAAGTATACTTAAAATTTAATTTGTTACAAGTTCAAGTAAAAAAATAAAAAAAGCAACTCAAATGAGTTGCTTTTAATTTTTTTAAGCAAAATAACTTATTTTTCAGTTTCTTTAATTTTTGAAATAAAATCTTGAAGCTGTTTGCCATATTTAGAAGCTTTAACTTCTTTTGATAGCGAATTGTTGATGGTATCAAGCAATTTGATATTTGCGTTATACAATTCAGTTAAAGCAATATAAGGAGCAACCTCATAATTTGCATTTTTAACTGCAAAATTTGTGGTGTAAAGGAATTTACGTTTAATAATACTTTCTTCTTCTTTTTCAATTTTAGCATATTGTTCTGAATCATTATTTTTTTGAGCATCAAATTTCTCTTTAAAAAGATCCAACTGTTTACCGTTGAATTGCTTTACCATTTTTAAATGCTCATCAAAAATTTCCTGATTTTTAGAACCTTCAATTTTAGCTGAAGTAGAAAGTTTTGAAAGTTTAGAATTTACGGATATAGTTCCTTTTTCACCAAAAAACGAAATTTTTTCATCTGCAATTTTATCTAAAGCTATTATGTAAATTTCGGGACTTTCAATTTCATCAGTAAGCGTAAAATTGCTTTTACCATCTAATTTAACGGAATCTACCGAGATTAATAAAGTGTCTTTATATTTCTGTAAATAAACTGTTCCTTTTTTCAAACCTTCAATAGTACCGTTTACCAGCATATTTCCTTTTTTATTATTACTGCAAGAGAATAATAGAATAGCAACAGTTAGATAACTTAATAGTTTTTTCATGTGTTAAAATTTAAGACAACAAATATCAGTTTTTTTATTTGAATTTAAAATTAATTAGGGAGCAACAATACGCATTAATTCTGCTGTTAACATGGCTCCGTAAGTACCAACAACATACCCAAAAACGGCTAATAAAACACCAACAGTTGCTAATGAAGAATGAAAAGCTGCTGCAACAACCGGAGCTGAAGCGGCACCGCCAACATTGGCTTGACTACCAACAGCTAAAAAGAAGTATGGTGCACGTATTAATTTAGCAACTAATATTAATAATGCGGCGTGTATAGTCATCCAAACAATACCTATTAAAATTAATCCCGGATTTTCTAAAATTTTTCCTAAATCCATTTTCATACCAATAGTGGCAACCAAAATGTAAATAAAAACACTACCAACTTTACTGGCACCGGCACCTTCATACCTTTTTAATTTAGTAAATGAGAGTATAATTCCTAAAATAGTCGCAATACTAATCATCCAGAAAAATTGAGATCCAAAAGAAGACATTGCAGAGCTTTTATCGCTCACCGCTTCAAAATTATCTTTTAAAAATGCTGAAATTTCATTAGCGCCAAAATGGGCAAAACCAACAACGGTAAATGCGATTGATAAAATAATAATTAAATCGGCTAAAGTTGGATTTTTAGTAACTTTATTAGTGTATGAAGAAACTTTTTCTTTTAATTCTTCAATAGCAGAAGTATCAGATTTTAACCATTTATCAATTTTTTCTGATTTTCCAATTCCAATTAATATTATTGCCATCCAAATATTCGCAACAACAATATCAACTAAAACCATACCGCCGTACTTTTTAGGATTGTATTCATAAATTTCAAGCATTGCAGCTTGGTTTGCACCACCACCAATCCAACTTCCGGCTAATGTGGCCAAACCACGCCAAACAGCATCAGGTCCTGCACCTCCAACAGTATCGGGAGAAATCATTGAAATTAACATAATAGCAATTGGACCGCCAATAATAATACCAATAGTACCTGTTAAAAACATAATCAATGCTTTTGGTCCTAAATTAAAAACGGCTTTTAAATCAATACTTAAAGTCATTAAAACTAATGCGGCCGGTAATAGAAATCTACTTGCAACGTAATACAATTGAGAGCTATGCTTGGTTATTTCACCGGTTTCATTTATAGTTTCCCATTCAGGAGCTATAATTCCGGCAGAAGTAAAAATAGCAGGCAGCATGTATGCCATTAATAATGCGGGTACAACTTTATAAAATTTTTTCCATACTATATTTTCACTTGATGAAGTATAAAAAACAAAACCTAAAGTAAGCATTAAAATTCCAAAAGCGATTGTATCTTGTGTAATAAAGGGTGTAGTATCCATGTAATTTTTGAATTTTGGCTAATTTACCATTTTTTATGAACTTCAACTTAAAAAATAAAGTTTAGCAGTGTATATTTGTTTTATAAATAATTAACAAAAAAATGAGATATATAAAACTTTACGTATTGTTAGGTTTACTGTTGATTTCATGTAAAACGGTACAGGAAACTGCAACAAATACGATTAGAACACCAAAACAACAAATTGTTGATACCAGAGAGATTCAAGGAGGAATGTGGATTCCTTCATTATTAGAAGGAATGAATGAGCAGGAAATGCAGCTTTTAGGCAGTAAAATGACTGCCAAAGATATTTACGATGTAAATAATTCAAGCCTAAAAGATGCAATAGTTCATTTTAACGGAGGTTGTACTTCAGAAATTATTTCACCAAACGGACTTTTATTAACCAATCATCATTGTGGTTACGGCGCAATTCAATCGCATTCAAGTGTTGAAAATGATTATTTAAAAGATGGTTTTTGGGCAATGAGTTATGAAGAAGAATTAGCAAACCCAAGCATGTCAGTTACGTTTATTAAAAGAATTGATGATGTTACATCTCAAGTTTTTGAAGGAGTAACAGATGATATGGATGAGGTTTCTAAATCGAAATTGATAGATCAAAATATTAATAAAGTAGCTAAAGCTACTCAAAAAGAAGAGTGGCAAGATGCTAATGTTAAGTCGTTTTACAAAGGCAATCAATATTTATTGTTTGTTACCGAAACTTTTAATGATGTGCGTTTGGTAGGTGCGCCACCTTCGTCAATCGGAAAATTTGGAGCAGATACTGATAATTGGATGTGGCCACGTCACACAGGAGATTTTTCGATGTTTAGAATTTATGCTGACGCCAATAATAAACCGGCCGCTTATTCAAAAGACAATGTACCATATAAACCAAACCATTATTTACCAATTTCGTTAGATGGTGTTGAAGAAGGAGATTTTACTTTGGTATTTGGTTTTCCAGGGCGTACCAATGAATATTTACCGGCAGTTGGTGTAGATCAAATAGTAAATGTATTGAATCCTGCAAAAATTGAAGTGAGAGAAGAAGCGTTGAAAATTGTGGATTCTTATATGCGTAAAGATCCTGAAATCAAAATAAAATATGCTTCAAAATATGCTTCCATAGCAAATTATTGGAAAAAATGGATTGGTGAAAATCAAGGAATTGAAAAATCAAATGCCATTGAAAAAAAGAAAGAATTGGAATCAGAATTCAGTAAAATAGTAGAAGAAAAAGATTTGGCAGGTTACAAAACGTTATTATCTGACTTTGAAAAACTATACAAAGAAATTGAAAGTGTATCCTTAGCACGTGATTATTGGATTGAAGTAGCATACAGAAATGTAGAGTTATTAGCAATAACTTTTAGAGGTTTTCAATTAGAACAAGCCTATTTAAGAGGAGGTGAACCCGCATTTGAAAATGCAAAACAATCTATTTTAGGCAGACTGGAAGGAATGTATAAAAATTACAGTGCAGTAGTAGATAAGCCGGTTTTTGAGAAATTAGTAGGTTTATACGCAGCAAAAGCTCCAAAAGAATATGTTCCACAAAATATGCAAGGAGTAGATTTTTCAAAATTAACAGATGAAATTTATGCAACTTCAAAATTAACTTCATTGGAAGGAGCAAAGGAAGTGTTATCTGGTTCAGCAGAAGAAGTTATTAAAAAATTGAATGAAGATAAAGCGTATGTTTTTGGAAAAGAATTACATACTGTTTTTTATAATAAAATTGAACCAAAGTTTCAAGAATTGAATTTACAGTTAGAAGCAGTTCAAAAACAATATATGAAAGGCTTAATGGAAGTTTTTCCAACCAAACGTTTTTTCCCGGATGCTAATAGTACTTTACGTGTAACATACGGACAAGTAAGAGGCTACGAGCCAAGAGACGGTATGTATTATGGTACAACTACTTATTTAAAAGGAGTTATGGAAAAATATGTTCCGGGTGATTATGAGTTTGATGTGCCGCAAAAGTTAATAGACTTATACAATGCTAAAGATTATGGACAATATGCCGAAAATGGGAAAATGCCTGTGTGTTTTATTGGTACAAACCATACTACAGGAGGTAATTCCGGTAGTCCGGCAATTGATGCTTACGGAAATTTAATAGGCTTAAATTTTGATCGTGTTTGGGAAGGGACTATGAGTGATATGAATTACGATCCGGATATTTGCAGAAATATTATGGTAGATGTTCGTTATGTGCTTTTTATTATTGATAAATACGCAGGAGCTTCAAATTTAATTAACGAAATGACTTTAGTACACCCAAAAAAATAAAATAAACACCTAAAATGAAATACTTAAAATTATACTTATTAGTTGCGATAGCTTTTATATCGCTTAATTCAATTGCACAAGTTGCCAAAGAAGTTGATACCAAAAAAATACAAGGAGGAATGTGGATTCCATCTTTGTTGGAAGGAATGAATGAACAGGAAATGCAGCTTTTAGGCAGTAAAATGACTGCCAAAGATATTTATGATGTTAACAATTCAAGTTTAAAAGATGCCATAGCACACTTTGGAGGAGGTTGTACTTCAGAAATTATTTCACCAAACGGATTGTTACTTACCAATCATCACTGTGGTTATGGTGCAATTCAATCGCATTCAAGTGTAGATCACGATTATTTAAAAGATGGTTTTTGGGCAAAAAGTTATGCTGAAGAACTGCCTAACGAGCATTTATCAGCTACTTTTATTAAAAGAATTGATGATGTGACTACTGAAGTTTTTGAAGGTGTAACAGATGAAATGGATGAAGTTTCTAAATCTAAATTAATAGATCAAAATATTAATAAAGTAACTAAAGCTGCTCAAAAAGAAGAATGGCAAGAAGCCAATGTTAAATCTTTTTATAAAGGAAATCAATATTTACTTTTTGTAACTGAAACCTTTAAAGATGTACGTTTAGTAGGCGCTCCACCATCATCAATAGGAAAATTTGGTGCAGATACCGATAACTGGATGTGGCCACGCCATACAGGAGATTTTTCGATGTTTAGAATTTATGCTGATGCCAATAATAAACCGACCGCTTATTCAAAAGACAATGTACCGTATAAACCAAACCATTATTTACCAATTTCGTTAGATGGTGTTGAAGAAAGAGATTTTACTTTGGTATTTGGTTTTCCAGGACGTACCAATGAATATTTGCCTGCTGTTGGTGTAGATCAAATAGTAAATGTATTGAATCCTGCAAAAATTGAAGTGAGAGAAAATGCCTTAAAAATTGTGGATTCTTTCATGAGAAAAGATGCTGACATTAAAATAAAATATGCTTCAAAATTTGCTTCAATTGCTAATTATTGGAAGAAATGGATAGGTGAAGATCAGGGAATTAAACAAACAAATGCTATTGAAAAGAAAAAAGAGCTAGAAAAAGAATTTACCAAAATAGTTGAAGAAAAAGATTTAGTAGGTTATAGTACTTTATTATCGGATTTTGAGAAATTATATAAAGAAATCGAAAGTGTATCCTTAGCGCGTGATTATTGGATTGAGATTGCTTATAGAAATGTTGAATTATTAAGTGTAACATTTAACGCTTTTCAATTAGAACAAGCGTATTTAAAAGGAAGTGAACAAGCTTTTGAAGGTAGAAGAAGTTATGTTTTAGAAAGTCTTGATGATAAATTTAAAAACTATAGTGTATTGGTAGATAAGCCTGTTTTTGAAAAATTAGTTAGTTTATATGCTGAAAAGGCTCCAAAAGAATATCTTCCACAAAATATGAAAGATGTTAACTTTACGGCTCTAACAAATGATATTTACAGCAGTACTAAATTAACAAGTTTAGAAGGCGCAAAAGAATTATTGTCTGGTTCAGCCGAAGAGGTTATTCAAAAATTGAATAACGATAAGGCTTATGTATTTGGTAAAGAATTACACGAAATATTTTACAATAATATAGAGCCAAAATATCAGGAGTTGAATTTGCAATTAGCTGCAGTACAAAAACAATATATGAAAGCGTTAATGGAAGTTTTTCCTAATAAACGATTTTTTCCGGATGCTAACAGTACGTTGAGAGTTAATTACGGAATGGTGCAAGGTTACGAGCCAAAAGATGGTGTTTATTATACTACACAAACATTTTTAAAAGGAGTAATGGAAAAATATGTACCTGGCGACTATGAGTTTGATGTACCGCAAAAATTACAAGATTTATATAAAGCAAAAGATTTTGGGCAATATGGCGAAAACGGTAAAATGCCTGTAAACTTTTTATCAACAAATCATATGACAGGTGGTAACTCGGGAAGTCCGGTGGTTGATGGTGAAGGTAATTTAATCGGATTGGCTTTTGATACTACTTGGGAAGGCACAATGAGTGATTTATACTTTGATGCTGATATTGTTAGAAGTATTATGGTTGATCTTCGATATGTGTTATTTATTATTGATAAATACGCCGGTGCAACCAATTTAATTGATGAAATGAAATTAGTTCATCCAAAGAAATAAAAAAGATTTAATTTTAATAAAAAAGGCTGTTTGAAATTTTCAAACAGCCTTTTTTTATCTTAAAACGAATATTTCATATCAATTTTCCAGTCGTAACTTTTTTTAGGCTCTAATACCAATAAACCGTTTTTGTTATTAAAACTATTCGGTGCACACGTCATAGGCTCTATAGCTATGCTATCTCTTGTAGGAGGAGTATATACTTGTAAAAAACTATTGGGTGTTTTTGATGAAAAGTCTATTTCAATAGCGTAATTATTTGTTTTTAAAGAAGATGTGGATTGTTTTGTAATAAAGCAGTCGTCTAAAAACATATCTTTAAGTAAAAGAGGTGTTTTGAATTTTAATGGAATTTCATTTTGAGGAATCATTTTTTCATCTAAAGAATATTGATTGTCAGCATTAAAATTAAGTATACTCTCACCTAAATTTGAAGTTTTAAAATAAGGATGCCAGCCAATACCAAAGGGGAACGATTTATCACCATTATTAAAAACAGTAAAATTAACGCTCATTTTTTCTTTTGTAAAAGTATAGGTTACATCTAATTGATACGAAAAAGGAAATCCTTTAGATTTACCTTCATCGGTATAAGAAAATATAACAGAAGCAATTTCTTTTGAAACTTCAGTATTTTTTACTTTAAAACTTTTGTTGTAAACAAAGCCGTGTAAAGTGTTATTTAATGCGGTTTCGTTACACGCTAATTTATAGTTGACAGTTTTAAAAGTGTATTTTCCGTTAGAAATTCTATTAGGAAAGGGGAACAGTAACGATGAATTAAATTTTGACCTGTAAGTATTTAACCCGATGTTATTGTTTTCAATTCCATCTATAATATCAACATCACTAAAAGATAATTTTTGAAGTGAGGCACCTAAATTTGGATAGATTGAACTTTGAAAATTCAATGTATCGTTTTTGATTATAACTTGATTTAAAAGAGGATTTTCGTTATCAAGTTCTTCGATTTTGTACATTTATTATTCTGAGTTTGTTTTTTTCGGTAATCTTTTTGCGTCTTTTAAGCACTTGTTTAGCATCCATTCTAACTGTCCGTTAGTTGAACGAAACTCATCAGCAGCCCATTTCTCAATTGCTTTGAGCATATCTTCATTTATTCGTAATGCAAATGCTTTTTTCTTAGACATGTTTTATTTTATTTCATTTACAAAGGTCGAAATTATATTTATTAATTCAACCATTACAGGTAAATTAGGGTTATTATAAGTTTGTATATTTTCGTTAATATCACCTTTTACTTCTTTAAATAAATGATTCATGTTTTCAATAATATACAATTTAGAATTTTGGTTTGATTGATGTAATAATTCTGCTTCAGTTGTATTAACCTGTATATCTTTAGAGCCATTAATAATTAAAACAGGAATAGTTAGTTTTTTTATTTCATTTTGCGGATTGTATTGCATCCATTCACTTAAAAATGGTTGTACTTGTTTTTTAAATAATGAAATTAGCATAGGATTGAAATCTTCTACCGTATTTCCTTTTTTTAATTCGGTTACAATTCTAACGGATTCTTCTTTTAAAAAAGGAGCTTGCTTTTCAATTTGTTCTACCAAAACTTCATCAATTGTTCTTCCTGCCCCGGCTAATGAAATATAGCCATCAACATTATTTTGAGATGCAACCATTCCTACCAAACTTCCTTGGCTGTGACCTGCAACAATTAAGTTAGAGTAGTTATTTGAATTTTTAAAATAAGATACTACTTCTTTGGCTTCATTTATAAAAGAACTAAATGTTACTTTTTTAACAGCAATAGTGTCATTTTTATCTATTGAAAGAACACTTTTATCAAATCTGTACGATGCAATGTTATTATCAGCTAAATTTTCGGCTAAAAATTTTAGAGAATTATTTCTCATCATCGAATTATTTCCATCCCTGTCTGTTGGTCCAGAACCTGGTATAAGTATAACTAATGATGGTTTTTCAATTCCTTTTGGTGATAAAAGAGTTCCGGTTATTTTTACAGTTTTAGTGGGTATACTTACTTCCTGCTCATTGTAATTTTTTTCTTGTGCAAATAAACTGAATAGTGGTAATATGAAAAATAGTACGGATAAATATCTTTTCATTAGTTGGTTTTTTAATATGAAATTAAATTCTATTTTTATTTCTTTCTAAAAGTACTTTTGAAAAGCCTCCTTGACCATTACTAATAGCACTTTTTACTTCCCATCCTTCACGAGCTAATTGATTTAATTTTTCTGTAAAATCAACATCTTTACTCCATAAACTTTTCTTTACTATTTTATATTCTTTCATCTTTTTAATATTTATAAGAATAAATAAACAGGTATTAAAGTAATTATATAAATTACAATACTAATAATATAATAAATCATTTTTTTAGTGGTTTAAAGTTCCTGTATTTACAATTGGCGTAGTGTCTTTATCTGAACAAAGCACTACCATTAAATTACTAACCATTGCGGCTTTTCTTTCTTCATCTAAATCAACAATCTGCTTTTTATTTAAAACATCAAGAGCCATTTCTACCATGCTAACTGCTCCTTCAACAATTTTATGTCGGGCAGCAATAATAGCAGTAGCTTGTTGACGTTTTAACATAGCATTTGCAATTTCTTGTGCATAAGCTAAATAACCAATACGAGCCTCTAAAACTTCAATTCCAGCCATATCTAAGCGTTCTGAAAGTTCTTTTTCTAATGCCTCACTAACTTCGTTTACGCTGGCTCTAAGTGTAATTTCTTCTTCTTTACCATCATCTTCAAAATTATCATAAGGGTATAAACTTGCTAATTTTCTAACAGCGGCATCAGATTGTACACGAACAAAATTTTCATAATTATCAACATCAAAAGCAGCTTTAAAAGTGTCTTTTACTTTCCAAACTAAAATGGTGCTAATCATAATAGGATTTCCCAGTTTGTCGTTAACTTTTACACGTTCACTATCAAAATTACTAGCTCTAAGTGAAATACTTCTTTTGGTATAAAAAGGATTTGCCCAATAAAATCCGTTTTCTTTAACGGTACCTATGTATTTTCCAAACAACAATATAACTTTTGAAGTGTTTGGGTTTACTAAAAAGAAACCCGGCAAAATAATTATTGCTAAAACTAACAAGATGGCAAACAGCCAAAAAATTGAATGAACTAAACTGTAAACTCCACCTGCAATTAATAATACTATTATAAACAGCATAAGGTAGCCATTTGATAATTTAATAATTTTTTCTTGTGTCATGATATTGGTTTTTTAATTGATATCAAAATGATATTATAAAGATATAAAAAATTAATTATAATTTACAAAATATTTAACAAAGTTTATTTTTAACTTAGCTGAAAACTAAAAGAGATGAAATTAACGAAGTATATATTTTTGACAGCTTTATTTATTGGGTTTAGTAATTTGATGGTTGCTTATAATAATCCGGATTGGGGACAAACAGGACACAGAACCATTGGTAAAATTGCTGAAGACTATTTAAAAGGAAAAACAAAAAGAAAAATTGCTGAATTATTAGATGGTCAAAGTTTGGCATTTGTTTCAACTTTTGCTGACGATATAAAATCTGATAAACGATATAATGAATTTTACACTTGGCATTATGTAAATATGCCTTTTGGTGTTACATATCAAGATTCTGAAAAGAACCCAAAAGGAGATTTGGTTACCGGAATTGAAGCCTGTAAAAAAGTAATTTTAGATGAAAATTCAAGTAAAGAAGATAAAGTATTTTACTTGAAAATGTTAGTGCATTTAATTGGAGATTTGCATCAGCCTATGCATGTTGGAAGAGCTGAAGATAAGGGAGGAAATACTATTCAGGTTCGTTGGTTTGATGATGGAACCAATTTACATTCAGTTTGGGATTCTAAAATGATTAATCATTATCAAATGACGTATACTGAATTAGCTGATAATACAGATGTAATTTCAAAAGAACAAGTTAAATATTTACAAGAAGGAACAATCGAAGATTGGGTAAACGAAACACAAACTTTTGCAATAAAAGTTTATGGCTCTGTTGAAATTGGAGAAAAATTAGGTTATGGATATATGTACGAAAATTTTGGTTTAGTACGTTCTCAATTACAAAAAGGAGGAATTAGGTTAGCTAAAGTTTTAAATGAGTTATTTAGTTAAATTATAAGTATTCCATCGTCTTTTTTCTCGAATTAGCATTGATTTGAATTTATTTGGAATATCAATTTTAATATGAATTGGTTTAAAGGTTTTTGGATGTAAAAATTTAATTTCATTGGCACATAAAAATAGTCCTTTCCCTTTGTGTATCATTTCCTTATTACCATAGAGTTTGTCTCCTAAAATTTGATGTCCAATTGAGGCCAAATGAATACGTATTTGATGAGTTCTCCCTGTTTTTGGATATACTTTTAAACTGGTTAATTTATTAAATTTTAAAGATTTTATTGTTTCAATAATCTCAAAATTTGTTTCGGCATTTTTATTTTCAATTGGAGAGTTTATAAAAGTATTTCCGCATACTTCACCTATAACAATTGCACCATATTTTTTTTGAATTATTTGATTCTCAAATTGTTTACCTAATTCAATTTGTGCTGTTTTGGTTTTTGCGATTAAGAGAATTCCGGATGTTTGATTATCGAGTCTATGCACTGGTGTAGGCCAAGAAAGTACATCAATCTCAGAACTTTTGCTTAAATTAAAAGGCAGTGCATTGTATATGGTTTTAAATTTATTTCCACTTACCGAAATACCTGCAGGCTTGTTAATTACAGCTAAATGATTGTCTTCAAATACTACCTCTAACTTAAATTCATATACTTTAGGCAGATTGGCAGAAGTTTCGTACAATTCTAAAAATTGTCCTTCATTAATCCAAGTACCTGTTTGCGCTACTTTTCCTTCAACAAATATTTCTCCACGTTTAATAGCTTTTTTTATACCACTTTTAGATGGTATTTGATTTTCAAAAACTTTGAAAGCATAATCTTGTAAGCGTATATTTTTAATACCTTTTGGAACAATATGTGAATGAATAGTTTTTATAATTTTAATTTTTTGATTACTAAAAAAGTATAGCGCTTTTTAATTAAAGACGAAGCTAAAAAGCAAAAGTTACACTTTTAATTGTTCTAAAATTAGGAAAACTATTTTTAAGGTATATCTGCTGTTTTAATAATTATATTACAGCAAGTTTTTTGTATATAGAAGTTCTATCACATCTCTATAATCAAAAGAAAGGTTCAATTTTATAGCTTCATTATATGTAAACCAGTTAAAATCAATAACTTCTTCTTCTTGTACTTTTATAGTTCCGCTCCATTTACCTAAAAATCTGTAGTATTCCCTGTCTTGCCAAATACCGGTTTTTAATATAGATGTTGGTGTAAAATCTAAATTACATTCTTCTTTTACTTCTCGTATAACATTTTGCTCGGCTGTTTCACCTTTTTCAGCTCTGCCTCCGGGGCAACCCCAATAGCCGGGATAATTTTGTGTGTAATTTGAACGTTGTAACAGTAGAATTTTTTTTTCTTGTAAAATAACTCCTGAAGCAGCTAAAATCATATTAAAAAATTATTTTTTAATTATTCCTAGTGTAGCAATATAACCGGTTGGTAAATTCCATTCTTTAGCAGAAATTAAATTCCCTTTATCGTCATAAACATTCAGTTCGGCAGTATTTGGACCAGATAATCCTTGATTCATAGCCTGAAAATCAATTCTATTATAACCTTGCTCTAAATTAACGTAAAGCACATAATAATTTCCTTTTAAAGCAATTTTAGAATCAATAGGTTTTTCATTTATAAAAATTTTAATAATATCTCCATCAACATAGCTATGGTCTCTACATTCTATTCTAACTGTTTTTGATGTGCTGTAAATAGTTCCTAAACCTAAATTACTTTCTAATCTTTTATTGGTTACATCTTGACCTTTCCAATATTTTTTACCTATAATATCTCTATCTTCTGGTAAAGTTTCCATTAAAAAGTTTGAATTATTCGAATTAGTATTGCTCTTTTTCAATTGTTCTACAACAGCATTTTCATTTAGTTTATTGTTCGAATTTAGATCTATATTAGAACTGTTAGGTACTTTTGTATTTAAAGATTTTGCATTTAATTGATTGTTACTTTTAACTGTAGTTAGTTCATTATCAATTTCTTGTGGTTTTTTTGCAGTTTTGCTACTATCAATTTGTGAAAATGAATTTACCGGCAATAAGTATATTGTGGTAATAAAAAGTGCTATTTTAAGTAAGTTTTTCATACTTTAAATTTAATGTAACAGCTCGCAAAAAAAATGCCAATTATTTTAAAATGCTAATTTTCAGTGTAAAAATAATTAAAAAAGCCTTAACAAGTGTTAAGGCTTTTTTAAAGTTTTATAGCGATAAACTATTTTATCATTTCAAAACTACGTTTAATAAAATTAGTTAACTCTTCGCCATGTAATAGGTTTTGAGATAATTTAGCTAAATCAAAAGCTTGTTTTATTAAACGTTCTTGTTTCTTTTTGGTTTTAGTGTTTAAAATTTCAACAACCAAATCGTTATTGGTATTAACTACTAAATTATACATTTCAGGGAAATTTCCCATTCCCATAAATCCGCCACCACCTGTAGCTTGCATTTCTTTCATACGTCGCATAAATTCTGGTTGTGTAATAATAAACGGATTTGCACTTGAATCCATAGACTCCATTTGAACAGTATATGTTTCTTTAGGAATAATTTCTTCAATAATTGGTTTTAATGTTTCTTTTTCTTCATCAGAAAGTTTACTGATTTTATCTTCGTCTTTTTTAATTAAATTATCAATATGATCAGCATCAACACGTGTAAAGTGTATATTTTCTTTAGAAGTTTCTAGTTTTTGAAGCAAATGAGAAACAATTGGAGAATCTAACAATAAAACTTCGTAACCTTTTTCTTTAGCAGCTTCAATATAACTGTGTTGCGCTTTTTCATTTGAAGCATATAAAATTACCAGTTTATCGTCTTTATCTGTTTGAAGTGGTTTTATTTTTTCTTCTAATTCAGAAAAAGTAAAATATTCTTTATTTACAGTTGGGTACAATGCAAATTTGTCAGATTTTTCAAAGAATTTTTCTTCAGAAAGCATTCCGTACTCAATAATAACTTTAATATCATCCCATTTTTCTTCAAAACCTTTACGGTCATTTTTGAATAAACTAATTAGTTTATCGGCTACTTTTCTTGTAATGTAACTTGATATTTTTTTAACCGCACCATCCGCTTGTAAATAGGAACGTGAAACGTTTAAAGGAATATCCGGTGAATCAATAACACCACGTAGCATTTGTAAAAAGTCTGGCACAATACCTTCAACATTATCAGTTACAAAAACCTGATTTTGATATAGTTGAATTCTGTCTTTAGTTGGATCTAAATTTTTATTTAGTTTAGGAAAATATAAAATTCCTGTTAAGTTAAAAGGATAGTCAACATTTAAATGAATATTAAATAAAGGTTCTTCAAATTGCATTGGGTACAATTCTCTATAAAAAGCTTTATAATCTTCATCTTTTAAATCGCTTGGGTTTTTAGTCCAAGCCGGGTTTGGATTGTTTACAATATTATCTACAGTAATCTTTTCAGGTTTAGCCTCTTTATCTGCATCTTCGGGTAAAGGCAATGTTTCTTCGCGAGTTCCAAATTTAATTGGAATAGGCATAAATTTATTATACTTATTTAAAAGCTCTGTGATTTTATGTTCTTCTAAAAACTCAGTTGAATCATCATCAATATGTAAAACTATTTCAGTTCCTCTGTCTGTTTTATAAGTTTCTTCTATTATATATTGTGGACTTCCATCACATTCCCAACGTACTGCTTTTGATCCTTCTTTAAACGATTTTGAAAAAATTTCAACTTTGCCGGCTACCATAAAAGAAGAGTAAAAACCTAAACCAAAATGACCAATAATTCCAGAATCTTCTACTTTGTCTTTGTATTGTTTTACAAATTCTTCAGCTCCGGAAAAAGCAATTTGAGTAATGTATTTTTCAACCTCTTCACTAGTCATACCAATTCCTTGGTCAATAATTCTAATTTCCTTTTTGTCTTTATCAACTTTAACTTCAATTATTGGGTTACCAATATCTCCTTTAATTTCTCCTAAAGTAGAAAGGTGTTTTAGCTTTAAAGTAGCATCGGTTGCGTTTGAAATTAATTCACGTAAAAATATTTCGTGATCAGAATACAAGAATTTTTTAATAACAGGAAAAATATTTTCTGCCGTTACATTAATATTTCCAGTTGCCATATTTTTTATTTTTTTTAATTTATAATTTAATGTATTTGTTTAGTCAAAAAAAATACCAAACTTGTAACTGTGACATTATGACATAATTTTTTAGGAAAATAAGCATATTCGTAAAAAAGAAGTTTTATCTTTATTGAAAATTGATATATTAATAATTTAAATGTTGTGGAAATATGAAGTTTTTAGTATGTTTGATTTTTTATAACAAATATTAAAATTTATGTACAATTCGAAGATTACAGGTCTTGGTTATTACGTTCCGGACAATATTGTGACAAATGAAGATTTGACCAAATTTATGGAAACTAGTGATGAGTGGATTCAAGAAAGAACAGGTATTAAAGAAAGAAGATGGATTACAGAGGGAAGTGAAGATACCTCAGCAGTTATGGGAGCTAAGGCTGCTCGTATTGCAATTGAGAGATCGGGGCTTACAAAAGACGATATAGATTTTATTGTTTTTGCAACATTGAGTCCGGATTATTATTTTCCAGGTTGTGGAGTTCAAGTACAAGAAATGCTTGATATGAAAACTATTGGTGCGCTTGATGTTAGAAACCAATGTTCAGGTTTTATTTATGGGCTTTCTGTAGCTGATCAATTTATAAAAACCGGAATGTATAAAAATGTGTTGGTTATTGGTTCAGAATTTCACTCTGGTGGTTTAGATAAGACAACAAGAGGTAGAGGTGTTTCGGTAATTTTTGGCGATGGTGCAGGAGCGGTTGTTTTAAGTAGAACTGAAGACAATACAAAAGGTATTTTATCATCTCATTTGCATTCTGAAGGTAAACATGCTGAAGAATTAACCGTATTGGCTCCAAGTATTAGACATTGGGTACCTGAAATTTTGGAAGCTAATGATGAAAATGACGAGTCGTATTTCCCATATATGAATGGTACATTTGTATTTAAAAATGCAGTTGTTCGTTTTTCAGAAGTAATTATGGAAGGCTTGCAAAGTAATGGTTTAAAGGATACGGATATTGATATGTTTATTCCACACCAAGCTAATTTACGTATTTCACAATTTGTTCAAAAGAAATTTAGATTGTCTGACGATCAAATTTTTAATAACATTATGAAGTATGGAAATACAACAGCTGCTTCTATAGCTATAGCACTTACAGAAGCTTGGGAACAAGGTAAAATAAAAGATAATGACCTTGTAGTTTTAGCTGCATTTGGTAGTGGATTTACGTGGGGAAGTGTTATTATGCGTTGGTAAAAATTACACTCTCGTTTTTACAAAAATCAATTTAGAATAGTATAAAAAAACACCTTTTTAGGTGTTTTTTTATTTAATTATACATACAGAATTAATATTGCCATCATAATCATATTCTTTTACTGAATTTTTAGGGTCTACAATCCAATTCCCATCAACAATAAATTTATAATGATGTTTTCCACCACTAAGCTTGATACTATATTCCCACCCGCTTTTTGTTTTAAGCATTGAGTAATTATTTTCATCCCAATTGTTAAATGACCCTGAGAGGATAACTTTTTTTGCATTTAAATGATTGTCGAGTTTAAATGTTATCAATTTATTTATATTAATTAATGAATTAAAACCATTAAATTCGTTACGTTTTTTTAGCGGATTATCTGGATCTTCCATCCAATTACCATCTACTATAAATTTATACTCATATTCACCCGGTTTTAATAGCAATGTTAATTCCCAGCCTTCTTCGGTTTTATTCATTTTAAATAATTCTTCATTCCATCTGTTGAATGTGCCGGAAAGTATCACTTTTTTAGCGTTTTTATACCCTTTGAGTTTAAAATGAGCATTTCCATTTTTGTCAGGATAGTTTGTTAAAAAATGTAGATTATAAGTATTTAGATAAAATCCATCTTTTGTAGCTCTGGTTATATTTATATCATCTTTAGAAGGTTCAGCCCAGTAATAATTATTTATTACAAATTTGAACTCCCATGAAAACTCATCGGTAAAATCGCTAAGTTTTTTTCTTAGTTCGTAAGTGTTGTTATTAACTTTGGCCATTCTCCATTTGTTTTTAGACCAATTGTTGAATTTACCTGAAACTACTACGTTGTCTATTTTTAAATCATCAAAATCTTGTTTGTTACCAAAGCCATCAGATGTAATTTTTTTATAATCACTTTTATTAAAAGTAAATACAATTTCATCACCTTCAATTCTGTAGCCTTTATGTGTTTCGTTTTGGGCGAAAGCATATAAGCTTATAAAAAGAAATAAGAAATTGATACTATGTACTATTATTTTTTTCACTGTCTAATACGAGGATAATCTATAAAATAAAGTTTTTCTTTTTGATAATTAATTATGGTTCTTTTATATTTAAAAAATTCATAACCTAAAACACCATCAAGTGATGTTCCATATACTTCATACATTTTACTAAGGTTTGTTAAAACAGTTTTCATAGGTCCAAAATATATGGTTTCGCTCAGTTTTAAGTTAAACAAATTCCCTGCCATAACTTCTATTTTTTTATTGCTAGCACCTACTAAATTAATTCGTTTTTTTGGAAAAAATTGTTTTAGCACTTTTTTATTCACGCTTTTGTTTATCTGATTAAACTCAGCAGCAGTATCTAATCCAAGTTTAACTTTTTGATTATTAACAACTCCATTAATTACAATAGTATGTTTTTTCAATTTAAAATCGATACTATCTACAATTTTCTCCAGATAAACTTTAGAATCTAATTTGTTACCCTGTTTATCGGTTTTAGTTAAAGTAATTTGATTTAAATGAAGATCAATAAAAACCTCATACTCTTTTAAGATACTGTACCCAATTATTCCTAATAAATTCATCTTTTTGGTTTTCTCTATATGAGATAAATCTATTATGTCAGAATTTTGATCTTTTAAACTAAAGTTTTGTAATTTAAATTCACTAAGTTTTTTTTCAAGCGGATCGTCAATAATCCGGATTACTCCTGAAGTTTTATTGTTTTTTTTATTTAAAGTATACTGTAATGGAAAATGCACTTTATTAAGTACTAGATTTTGAGAGCCTGTATCTATTATAAAATTTCCTTTTTTATTTAACACTTCGGCTTCAACAACAATTAAATGATCTATGAGTTTAAAAGGTATTCTTGCTGTATATTTGTTTAAAATTTCTGCCTTTGGAAAAACTATATTATTAATGTTGTCTGCAAAACCATTTGCATAACACATACAAAAAATGAATATAGTTAAAGTAATTCTTGGCATAATTTTAATGAAATATCAGTTAGTAAATGCTACTTAAAATTAGTTTTATTATATTTTAAATTAAAACAAAAAGCCTCTAAATGCAAGTTAAGAGGCTTTTTTAAAGGGTACTATTAACTAATTCAAATAATTATAATATCCTTTTAATATTGTTATAGTTTTCATAATTGTCTTTATATAAAGACGCACTATTTGATGTATTGTTTCATGTATTATGTTAAAAATTAGTTAATTAAATTTCAGTAAATCTGTTTAATTGAAAATATGTGAGGTAAGCATATCTAAAATCAATTAAGATATTCCTACAGTTATATTCATCCGTAAAAAAAGATTAGTGCTAAAGTTGTATTGTTTTTTTGTTTGAAAACAAATTTGAAAGTAAGTATAAATTGATGAGAATTATAAAAAATATACTTATTTTTAGCGTTGAAATTAATAGGTATGCCAAGTAATATTGAACAAAAAATTGAACAATTAAGAGAGGAGTTAAGAGTGCATAATTATAATTATTATGTGTTAGATAATCCAACAATTTCAGATTACGAGTTTGATGTAAAACTTAAAGAATTAGAAATACTTGAAGAAGAAAATCCGCATTTGTTCGACCCTAATTCGCCAACACAAAGAGTAGGAGGACAAATAACCAAAAATTTTGAAACGGTTGTTCATAAAAATAGGATGTACTCTTTAGATAATTCATATTCAAAAGAAGATTTATTAGATTGGGAAAAGCGCATTCAAAAACTTTTAGGAACTGATGATATAAATTATACCTGTGAATTAAAATACGATGGAGCTTCTATTAATTTAACGTATGAAGATTCTAAATTAGTGAGGGCAGTAACTAGAGGAGATGGTTTTCAAGGAGATGATGTAACTACCAATATAAAAACTATAAAATCTGTTCCATTAATTTTAAATGAAAAAAATATTGATAGTTTTGAAATTAGAGGTGAGATAATTTTACCTCTTGATGGATTTAAAAAAATGAATGAAGAGCGTATTGAAGCTGGAGAAGACCCTTATAGTAATCCAAGAAACACAGCGAGTGGAAGTTTAAAACTACAAGATAGTGCAGAAGTAGCAAGAAGACCGTTAGATTGTTTATTGTATCATGTAGTTTCTGATAAAAATATAAAACCAACACATTTTGAAACTTTAGAATATGCCAGAAAATTAGGATTTAAAATACCTAAAGCCATTGAAGTTTGTAATTCAATTGAAGAGGTTTTTGATTTTATTGAAAAATGGAATACAAAACGTTTTGAATTACCTTATGAGACTGATGGAATTGTAGTTAAAGTAAATTCTTTAGAACAACAAGATGAATTAGGATATACAGCAAAATCTCCTCGTTGGGCAATTGCTTACAAGTTTAAAGCAGCACAGGGAAGTACAGTTTTAAACGAAATAACATACCAGGTTGGAAGAACAGGAGCAATTACGCCGGTAGCAAATTTAGAGCCTGTACAATTGGCAGGAACTATTGTTAAAAGGGCATCATTACATAATGCTGATCAAATTGAAAAATTGGATATTAGAGTAGGTGATACTGTTTTTGTTGAAAAAGGTGGTGAAATCATACCTAAAATTGTTGGGGTAGATCTAAGTAAAAGACCTTTAAATTCGATTCCGACTGAATATATAACTCGTTGTCCGGATTGTGATACTTTATTGGTTAGAAATGAAGGAGATGCTAAACATTATTGCCCTAATGAATATGGTTGTCCAACTCAAATTACAGGTCGAATTCAGCATTATATTAGTAGAAAAGCAATGGATATTGATGGGTTAGGAGCCGAAACCATTGAGTTGTTATTTAAAGAAGGATTAATTCATAATTATGCAGACTTATATGAATTAAAGGAAGATCAAATTATACCATTAGAAAGAATGGCAGAAAAATCGGCTCAAAATATTGTTTTAGGCATTCAAAAATCAAAAGAAATTCCTTTTGAAAAAGTTTTGTTTGCTTTAGGAATCAGGTATGTTGGTGAAACGGTTGCAAAAAAACTGGCTAAACATTTTAAATCTATTGATAATTTATTGAATGCAACTTTTGAACAATTGATATCAGTTGATGAAATTGGAGATAAAATAGCTGAAAGTGTCATCAATTTTTCTAATAATTTAGTAAATATTCAACTTATTGAAAGGTTAAAATCTTATGGAGTTCAATTGGAGATTTCAGAAAAAGATTTACAACATTTAACAAACATTTTACAAGGTAAAACGTTTGTAGTTTCTGGAGTTTTTACTGAATTTAGCAGAAATGATTTAAAAAAATCTATTGAAGATAATGGAGGTAAAGTTGCAAGTTCAATATCTAAAAAAACTGATTATTTAGTTGCAGGAGATAAAATGGGACCAAGTAAAAGAACTAAAGCAGAAAGCTTAGGAGTACCAATTATTTCAGAAATTGAGTATTTAAAAATGATTAGTTAAATACTTTTACAATTAGTTTATTGCGCAGCAATTCAATTTTTCCTTCGTGTTCAAATTGTTTTAGCAATCTTGAAATTACAACTCTTGAAGTATTAAGATCATCAGCTATTTTTTGATGTGTAATATTTAATTCATGAGATTCCATTACTTTAACGGTTTCAGTTAAATATTTTTGTAATCGTTCATCAAGTTTGGTAAAAGCTAAGCCATCAATGGAGTCAACCATTTCATATAATCTTTCATGATAACTGTTTAAAATAAAATAACTCCAAGTATCAAATAGTTTAAACCATTTTAATACATTTTCAAAAGGAATAAGTATTATTTCTGAGTCTTTTTCAGCTATACATTTAAAAATACTGTCTTTTTTATTGATACAGTTCATTATTGAGATTGCACAAGTATCTCCTTCTCCTAAAAAATAAAGAGCAATTTCATCGCCATGATCATTTTCGCGTATAATTTTTATAACTCCATTTAAAATTAATGGAATGTGCGTCATTTGATCGCCAATGTTTATTAGTGAATCTCCTGTTTTTATTGTTTTGAATACACCAATGTTTATAATTTCTTTAATAAGTTTCTTTTCAAATATTGTAGAAAAGTAGCTGTTTAATTTTTCTTGTATTAATGTTTGGTTTGCTGTCATTGGTATAGTAATAAGTTAAAATAGTGTTAGATACTATCAATAATAATTTTATTTCTTCTAATTTTAATTTTCCCCTCGTTTTCCAGTTGTTTAAGTAAACGAGAAACAACAACTCTCGAAGTATTTATATCATCGGCAATTTCTTGATGTGTAATAACCAATGTATTATCTTTCATAATCTGTACTTTATCGGTTAAATATTTAAGCAACCTGTTATCTAACTTCATAAAGGCCAAACAATCTATAGACTCAACCATTTCAATTAAACGAATGTGATAACTGTCAATAATAAAATGTCGCCAAGATTCATAATTTTTAAGCCATTCATCAACTTTTTCTACCGGTACAAAAACACCTTCTGTATCTTTTTCAACAACGCCTCTAAACATGCTTTTACTTCTGTTAATACAATTGATAAAAGATATTGCACAAGTATCACCTTTTTCTAAAAAGTATAAAGCAATTTCATCACCATTTTTATCTTCTCTAATAATTTTAACAGCGCCTTCTAAAATTAAAGGAACATGTGTCATATTATCTCCAATATCAATTAAAATTCCACCGGCAGGAATTGTTTTGTATTTAGCAATACTTACAATTTCATCAATAAGTTCTTTTTCAAAAATTTCAGAATAATAATCATTCAATTTTTCCCTTATAATTTCTTTATCGCCAGTCATATCTTATTTATTTAATTGTAAAAAACGGTGTTTTACAAAAATACAAAAAAAGACATTAAAAAAACTCTTGGTACCTACCAAGAGTTTTTTTATTAATAAATTTAATTATTTATTGCTTAGAATTTAACTTGCATTTGCATTAATAGGGCATTGTCATAACTTCCTCCTTCAATATTGTCTTGATAGTTTATTTGTAATCTTGTAGATTTATTAAAGAAATAATTTATACCGATGGTCATCATTTCTTGATAACCTAATTTTTTAATATCGGTATCAGCATCAAAATATTCGTATTTAAATACAGGTTGAAATTTTTCATTTACATCATACGAAGCCATTACATAAGCACCTTGTCTTTTTTCTCCAAGTTCTACAGGAGTAGATCCACAACCACCACCGGCAGCTCTGTTGTAATCACCTTCATCATGAATATATTCACTTTGTACTTTTAAACCTTTATAAGTTACTACTACATCTCCACCAAATGTTGTTCGGTCATCATCTTGATTGTTAGGGTATCCATATCTAAAACTACCACCAACTTCAACAAAATCAAAGAATTTATAAGTTAATCTACCAATAAAATCTTTTTTCTCATTATTATCTTTTGTGCCTAAACCTCTACCATTCATTAAAGCCAATGAGTAGCTGAATTTTTTAGAAGGGTCTTTACCTAATAACATTAAACCATAATCTCTTTGAGGTGCTACTAATTGATCAGCAACAATTGATCTGTTTATTGTTGTTAAACCGTGACATGCAGTTGTAACTTCAAGTCCGAAAGGTTGTTTAAAAGAACCTAATGATGCTTTTAACCAATCATATTTATCATAAGTTATAAATGCATCCATTAGATAAACATCACCGTCAGAAGAAATAAAATCGCTTGTTTCTACCATAACATAGTATGAAAAATCTTCGCTTACTCTACCTCTAATACCAAATCTGGCTCTTTTGAAATTAAATGTGTTTTCATCTTCAATATCACCCGAGTAGTAGTTGTACTGAGGTTGAAAATATCCAAAAACTGTTACTGTAGGATATGTAACCTCATCACTATCAGCTTTTTTTGTCTTTTTTGTAGGAGGAGGTGTATCTTCACATCCTTGAGCAAAAGTTGCGTTAATTTGAAAAACGAATATTAACGTAAAAAGGATAATTAATTTTGTTCTCATTTTTTTTATTTTATAAAAAGCCCTAAAAAATTTGTATTACTTATTGGTATAAAAAACATCATTAAATATTTAAGTATTTAGCATTTGATGTAATTTTTTAGGGCTTTAAGATTATTACTTATTTTATAGATATAGATTTTAGTTAACTACTAACGGTAAATTTTTTGGATTACTATCGCCTCCCCATTGGTTAGATGCCCAAGCAGAATTTGAATTGTATAAACCATTTACACCAAAAGTTAAGCTATAAGCATCATAGCCTAATACTCTTAAACAAGCTGTTACTACTGCTGAAGTTTGACCTGTATAGCAATAAGTTACTACTTTAGCCGAAGGATCTAAATTTTTATAACTATTGTCAGCTAATGTTAATGGGTTAATTCTGTAAGATCCGTCTATATGGCCAAATGAAGCATAATCAGTAGCAGAAAAATAATTATTGATATAATAACTGGTTGGCGAATTTAGTACATCAGTACCTTTTACGGTTTTAAAACCTTCTGCAACAACATCTTCTATTCTGTTGTTTACAATTGTAGCTCCACTAGTTGATAAACTACTAATTGAAGGATCACTAAATACTTGTTTTGAAGGTTCTGCTCCATAAGTCCAATTTGCATGGCCATCAGCTTCATTTCCAATATTATTATTCCATGAGCCTGCGGTAGTTTCATTCCATCCAGACATACCCCATTTTAAAGCTTGTGTATCTGTATAACCATACATGCGCATTAAAGCTGTTGCATAACAAGCAGTTTGTCCGGTATAACAAACAACTAAAACGGGTTTACTTCCTGCTGCAGCACCTTCATCTAAAATATTACCAAAGGCCACATTTTTTGCACCTTGAATATGTCCTTTTTCATAATCTGAAGCACTTCTAATGTCAATTATATAATATTTGTCTAAAAATGTTTGTAAATCTGCTTCAGCAGGTGCACCGGCAACAAACATTGCGCCATCAGTATTTTTAACGATTTTATCTATATCTAAATTATTATTAATTAGATAATCTTTCATTAACGTAAAGGAGGGAGCTACATCTACTCCAATATCATCACCTTCATCACATGATGTTAAGAAAAGCGTTGGAACTAATAATAATCCTATTAGTAATAATGATATTTTTTTCATGATTTTATTTTGTTTAGGTTTGTTTAATTATGACTTTGAGGTCTTTTTATTCTATTACTGGGTAATTTTTAATTTCATCGGTAGAGAAACCATCCCAACCTTTTTCAGTTAAAACTGAATTCATATAACTGTTTGATCCGTAAGCTAAGTTTGAAACGTTGTAGCCTAACACGTTTAAATAAGCAACAACATAAGCTGCAGATTGTCCTGTTGTACAATTAACTACAATATTTTTATCAGCTGGTAAAGTGTATAAATCTGTTGTAGGTGCTAAAGATGAACTTGGTTCATATCTAACAGCACCTTTAATATGTCCAAAGTTGTATTTTTCTTCATCTACATAGTTAACAATATAAAAATCTGAAGGACTTTGAAATACACTATCAGCTTTAACTATAAATTCTTTATAAGGTTTTTCAAAAGCTAATTTTACACGTTCTTTTAAAATGTCTTTAGCTTCAGTTTTACCGGTTTCTAACACTGGAAATGCTCCTTTTTCAGGTAAAGGATTGGCAGTTGTTTCAAGGTCATTTACATAGTCGCTTTTTGAGTTTTTAATCCAAATATTTTCTGCAAGTTCTTCATTCCAAGAGCTCATTCCCCATTTTAAATTATATACATTATCATAACCATATAATCTTAGAAGACTTGTATAATATGCTGCAGATTGACCTGAGTAACATACTATGGTAATTTTTTCAAATTTTGAAGGATCAATTTCTGTTTCAAAATAGTTAAGTATTTCAGAACCTTCAATATTTACAGCATTTTGGATATGAGCATATTCAAACCAGCTTTCACTTCTTATATCTAATACTAAATATTTTTTATTTTTAAGATTCTTTTTAATTTCTTCTGGTTGAATTATTGCCGGTGCAGAAGTGCTGTTAATGAAGTTTCCGTTTTCCTCTAAATATTGAACTAAAAGTTCAAATTCTGAAGAAGGTTCGTTTGTTTGTTTTTCTGTGTTTTTAAAACTACTAAATATTGTAGCAGCTATAAAAAGTAATACTAAATATGATGTTAATTTTTTCATTTTGTTAAATTATTAATAGTAAATAAATAATGTTGTTTTCACTATTAAAGTTAGTCACGGATAAATGCTGTTTTTATGACATTTATCATGTAAAAACCAATATATATTTGTTCTTTTTAGTAACTTTTGTTACACATGTAAGTATCAGAAAAACAGATAGTTAAGGTAGATATAAAGATGTTTTTATCTTAAATATTTTTGATGTTTAATGAAACAGAAACATGAGTTTAGATTTACGGGAGTGGTTTCGTGGAATTTTTAGCAATTTTTAGATGTAAATTTTGTTAATTTCATAAAAAAAAGCTGTTTTAAATTTAAAACAGCTTTTTAAAATAATTAAAACTAACAACCGCCTTCAACAGGCATTTTCTTTTTCTTTTTAACAGGAACTATTTTTTTTGGAGTACTTACTACCTTAGGTTGTGGTTTAGGTTGTACTTCAGCTTTTTTTATAGATTCCTGAATAAAAGCATTGATATCTGCAACAGATTTTTCAATTTCTATATTTTTTGTAACAAGTTTATTTTGTTGGTAACTATTCTCTACAGTTAGAATTTTGAGATTGTCAAAGCCCAATTGATAAAGAAGCATATAAGGCGGAATAGCCTCATTTGGATTTTTACCGTATAATAACACTGTTTTGTTATCTTTTTTTAACTCATTAAAAATTTTCAAATTCTCATCTTCTAAAATTTCAGAAGCATCAATATTAATTGCATTTTCCAAATGACCTCTATCAAACTCAAATTTGTTTCTAACATCAATTAAAATATAATCAGGATTATTAATGTTATTTAAAGAGATTAAATAATCGGGATTTGTAATTTTTTCTATGGTAGTTGCAGCATTTACATTGTAAACAATTTTTGGTCTTTTAAAAGTTAACAGACCAATTAATACCACCAATATTGAAATTACTGCTGCAATCGATAACCTTTTGGTTTTTTCTAATTCTTTCATAAATGTTATTTTATAATAGTTGAAAATTAACAACCACCCTCAACAGGCATTTTCTTTTTCTTTTTAACAGGAACTATTTTTTTAGGTGCTGTTTTTATTGGGGCTTTAACCTCTTTTTTTGCTTGTTCCGGATATGCTACACCAAAATACATACTTGCAGCTTTTCTTGCAGAAAACAATTCAAAATCTTGAGCCGGCATATTTTCATTAGGAAAAGGCGGGTTTATAATTGTATTATACCACTCGTTTAATCCTCCTTTTAAAACATGAAGGTTTTTATATTTTAAACGATTGCAAAGTATCCATGCTTGATCTGCATAAAAATTATCATTAGAAAAAAGAACAACATCAAATTGATCTTGATTTAAGTACATAACTAAATCTTCATCAAATAATTGTTTAAGAGGTATATTAACTGCGTTTGGTAAAGTGTATTTGTTAAAACTTTCTTCATCTCTAACATCAACAAATATATAAGAAGGATCTTGATTTATGATGATATCGGCTAATTGGTCTGTTGAAATATATCTTTCCGGACTAGTTGATTTATTTAATAATTCTTGTGGTGCTATTCCCTTTTGTTTTTCATATTTAGGTAATAATACTAAACCACCGGCAAGAATTAAAAATATAGCTGCTATAATTGGATATCTAAAAGATAAAACTTTTACTAAATTTCTATTAATCATTTATTTATAGTTTTAATTAATAAAATACTTTTTTTATTTTTTTTCCAACAAAATCTGCAACTACAAAAGCAATTATTGCGATTATTGCGAAAATAAATATAAGCCAATATGGCGATACACCCAAAGAATCTACGAGTGTTATATTTCCTAAGAAAGAGCCTGTGTATAATTCATCAAAAAGAGGGTAAAATTCAGAAAAAATAAATACACCTATCATGATACCTAACACATATATTATTGCGTCAATTTTACCAATTGCTACTGCACATAAACTTGTGCCGGGACAAAAACCTCCGGCCACAAATCCTACTCCCATAATAACACCACCAATTATTGCACCCCATAAATATGTTGGATGAACGTATAGCTGAGCTACGTCTAAAAATCCTAAATAATCCATATAATAAATACCGATTAATGCTACAATACCTGCTGTAAAAAATACTTTTAATACCGCAAAATCATAGCCGTAAAATACACCTGCAAGCTTTCTGGAAGAAGAAAATCCTGAAGATTCAAGTATAAACCCAAAGGCTATACCTATTAAAATTGCAATTATGCTATCCCATTCTATTGGAATTATACCGTTTGGAATTAAAGGTCCCATATATGTTGTTTTAATTAATTAAATCCAGTTTTTTCTAAAAAAATATGCTGCTAAATAAGCTGTTCCAAATATAGCTAACATAGTTATTATACCTCCTGTTGAAAGAACAGCTAAGCCACTTAAAGCGGCACCACTAGTACAACCACGAGCAATTTGAGCTCCTAGTCCAAACAAAATACCACCAATTAAAGCGAAAATAAGTCTTCTTTTTGATGTTATTTTTGGTGAATGTTGAACTCTCCAACCTATTCTGCCTGATAATCCTCCAGATATAAATGCACCAAGTAATACACCTATTACTTCAAAAATTAACCAAGTATCAAGAGGCGATTTATCTTCACTAATAAATTTGCTGTAATATTCATTATTTTCGGCATGTGTAGGTGCTACGGTATCTACAACTGCAACAACAGTACTTTTCATGGCTCCACTTGCTCCTAAACCTCTACCAGTCATATAAAAAGTGAATATGATGACTAAACCGAATAGAAATCCTCCAAAATATGGATTCCAATATGTGTGTTTATTTTGATTTTCTAAATTCATGATTTATGTTGTTTTAATAAAGGTAACGAGTTATTTGTCCGGCTTCTACCATAACAAATCTAAATACCAATCCTCCAATTAATATAAGAATAGCAGGTATTGCCACAGGAATTTTATAACCTATTATTTCAGTTAATTCTAAAATTGCAGGTATTAATAAACCAAGTAGTACTACAAAGCCAAAAAACATTAGAGTAAATTCGCCACCTACCAATAATTCCATAGCTTCCAATTGAACTTGTGAGCCTGCATACATTCCCATAATCATGTGTACAATAAGGCCTAATTCTATAATTATCAATACTAAATCTATTTTACTGAATAAGTGTTTTTCTTTAGCATTTTTAGTTAATAAAATAATAGTTGCTGCTCCTGTTGATAGTCCTGATGTTAAAAATAAAGGCCCTAAAATAGCATTGTTCCATAATGGTCTTGCGTTAAAGGCAGATAATAAAATACCTGTATAAATTCCTAATACTATTGATAAAGGAACTAAAGCCATTGCTATATATTTTCTATTTTTACTTAAAAAACGCTCTAAATTCTTTAAAAAATCATATTTCAAAGGCCATTTTGTAAATACTTCAGAATAATAACTAAATACCCATAAAAAGGATAATGGTGTAATTATAAGTAAAACCCAAGCTCCCCAAGACATTGGAGATTCTAATCTTATAGTTGTGTACAGTCTCCAAAAATAAAATTTATGAGTTAGGTCATAAAATAAAGCCAACAATCCTAAAGTTAAAGCTATTGGAGATACTAATGATGCATATTTTACTGTAGTAGGATAATCTTTTTCTTTATTTAATAAAGTTACTAATCCTGCAAAAAATAATAGTCCTGCTGCTAAACCTCCTAAAAATAAATATACTGAAATGGGCCAATGCCAAATATTTAGTGATGGGTCAATATTTGGAATATTACGTCCGCTTGTAAATAATTCTTCTTGCATAATTTAAATTTTTAAATTAAATAAAAAACATGAGGATTAGTTCCTGCTTCAGGAGCTAATGTTTTATGTTTTCTGTTTTTTAATAATTGTGAAACTTCACTGTTAGGATTATCTAAATCTCCAAAATACATACATTTTGTTGGACAAACTGAAACACAAGCAGGTAGTTGTCCTTTTTCTAATCTATGATGACAGAATGTACATTTATCTACATATCCATCAGGATGTTGGAAACGTGCATCGTAAGGACAAGATTCTATACATGCACCACAACCAATACATTCATCAGCTGTTACTAAAACGATACCTCCATCAATTATATGGCTTGCACCCGTAGGGCAACATCTAACACAAGGAGCATTTTCACAATGATTACAACGTTCAGATTTTAATTCTAATTCGATATTTGGATATGCACCATTTACGGTTTCTGTAATCCAATCTCTACAATACCCAATTGGGACATCGTTTTCTGTTTGACAAGCAACTACACAATCGCTACATCCAACACATTTTAAAGTGTCAATTACCATTGCATATCTCATATCTCAATATTTTTATGTGGGTTTTCAGTTAAAATTGTTACAAAATTTCCTCTCATACCAGTACCTCCCATAATAGGATCAATTGCTACTTTTGAAATTAATTGAGTATCGTTAATACCTTTTCCATAAGCTCGGCTCAATTTTTTATTATCGTGTCCAAAACCATGAACCATATATACAGAATCCCAACGAACTCTTTCTGTAATTCTCACTTTTATTGAAAAAGTTGAAGTAACATCATCTTGATTTCTTAACCATACTGCTTGACCTGTTTTTAAACCAAGTATTCGTGCTACTTTTGGATTTACCCATAGATTATTTTCACTTTTCAAATCATTTAAATTAGGGTTATTAGCTGTTCTACTAAAAGTATGCATAGGAGCTCTACCATAATTTAATCTGTAAAAACCTTGAGGTGGTTCCGGATGTTTAGTATAATTAGGCATTGGATCAAAGCCTAAGTTTTTTAATTCATGTGAATATAATTCGATTTTACCACTTGCAGTAGGGAATGTATAAGTTTCATTTTCATTTAAATAAAGTGGTCCGGATGTACGAGGAAAATTTTTAACGCCAATTTTTTCCATTTCTTCTAAAGAAGTTCCCATTTTTTTCAATTGCCAATCTATCACTTCTTTAAAATCATCATAATTAAAGTATTCACCTAAACCTAAACGTTCTCCAATTTGTTTAGAAATCCACCAAACTGGTTTTGAATCGTATTTTGGTTCAACTGCAGGAACTCTAACAGCTATGGAAGGCTCTCTGTTTGTTGCAGATCGAATACCATCGTAACGTTCTAAATAAGTACATTCAGGTAAAACAACATCAGCATAACCGGTAACGTCCATTGGCATAGTGTCAATTACTACCAAAAACTCTAAAGCATCAATTGCTTCTTCCAATAATTTTTTATTAGGAATAGACTTAGTAATATTTGTACCGGCAATCATCATTGCTTTTACAGGATATTCATTATTTTCACTTGGTAATGCCGCTTGTAAAACTTCAGTTGTAATTCCCATTTGAGCTAAAGGATATTTAGCTCCAATTTCTTTCCAACCCCATTTTGGTTCCGGGAATTCAGGATGTGGGTATTTAGGAACTTTTATACTTTCTTTAAAGTAGAAACCTCCTCTACGTCCCCAAGAACCTAATAAAGCATTTAAAATTGCCATTGCTCTAGCTCTTTGAGAATCATCACCATACCAAACAACATGTCGTCCGGGATGTATAATTACAGAAGGTGCTGCATGTGCCATTGCTCTTGCAGTTTCTCTAATTTCTTCAGGTTTAATTCCGGTTATTCCGTATGCCCATTCAGGAGTATATTGACTTACATGATTTTTTAATTCATCAAAACCGGTAGCGTATTTTTTAATATATTCTTTATCATAAATGTCTTCTTCAATTAAAACATTCATCCAAGAAAGCATTAATGCAATATCAGTAGCCGGTTTTATTGGTAACCAAAATTTAGATTTACTGGCTGCAGTTGAAAATCTTGGATCTACAGTAATAATAGTAGCTCCATTATCAATAGCGTCAGACATTTCCTGAACTTGTGAATTATGCATGTTTTCACCTATATGCGAACCAATAAGCACCAAACATTTGGTGTCTCTTATATCAGTTGGTTCTGGTGAACCTACCCATGATCCAAAAGTTAAAGCAAAACCAGTTTCACGTGGTCCTCTACATTGCGCATAAGCCGGTTCGGCAATGGTGTCTGACCCATAAGCTTTAAATAAGTGTTCTAAGTGTGCTCCAGGTGCTCCGTGTTTAATAAGAGCAAATGATTCAGCACCATAGGTTTCTTTTATATTTTTAAATTTTGAGGCTATCAAATCTAGGGCTTCATCCCAACTAGCTTCTCTAAAAGTTTCTTCACCATTTACGGTGGTTCTAATTAAAGGTGTTTTTAGTCGGTCTTCATCATTATACATACCAACTCCGCCAGTACCTCTAGGGCATAAACGTCCGTAACAATGTGGATCATCATCATTACCTATAATTTTTTTAATTGCTCCCTCTTCATCTGTATAGGTCCAAGCAGCACACTTCCAAAAACAAACTTCGCAATAGGTAGGGGTTCTCTTGAATTTTTTAGCAATATTTTCTTTAACCAACTCGTCTAAATATGAATTTGCGCCAAACATATTTAGTGCAGTTGTAGAAGCTGCTACACCACCTAAACCTAAAGCAGAAATTTTTATAAATTTTCTTCTTGAAGTAGTCATAAGTTTATTAATTTATTTCTGACGTAAAGGTATTTACTCGTTAAAGTTTAGATTATGATAAATGTCATAAATACCAATATCGTAAGGTAACATTGGTTACACTTAATAATCATTTTAAATAAAAAAAATCACTATATAATTGTTTTAATTTTCTGTTTATATCCTAAAAATATTTTTTTGTAGTTGGTATAATTGTAAATACTTTTTTAAAATGTTGTAAATTTGTTTGAAACATTTTTATGAAAATAAAAGATTCTAGATTGTGGCTTTTTTTAGTGATTGGTTTAATAATCATTACTTTGTTTTTTTTAAAGAATAAAAATTCTTTTGATACCAGTTTTATTACAGATGATGAATATACCAAAGTTGAAAGTGGTGATAAAGAATCTTGTTTGGTATGTCATCAAAATACAAAAGGGTTTTCTAAATATCATAATCCCGAGTTAATTGGTTGTGCAAGCTGTCATTTAGGGCAAACCAATACGTTAGATATGGAAGAATCTCATAAGGGAATGGTTCTAATTCCGGGAAATTTATCTGATGCTAAAGAAACTTGTGGGAAGTGTCATCCAAATGAGCTTCACAAAATAGAAAATTCTTTAATGACAACTAATAGTGGTATTGTAGCAGTTGATAAATATATTTTTGGAGAAGCTGATTCTCCCAATTATCATTATCATATTAAAGATATTCAATACTCTGCTTCCGATAAACATTTACGAGATTTATGTGCTAACTGCCATTTAGGCGCAGAAAAAAAAGAATTTGGAGCTATTAATCAGTTAAGTAGAGGAGGAGGTTGCAATGCTTGTCATTTAAATTATTCGGAAAATTCTAAAAACGATTTAGCTGAATATCTAAAATCGGATAAAAAAACACTTCCGAAATTTCATCCTTCAACAGATGTATTTGTAACTAACGAGCATTGTTTTGGTTGTCATAGCCGATCGAGTAGAATTTCAACTAATTATGAGGGTTGGCAAGAAACACTTTTAGATGAAGGTGAAATTAACACTATAGAAGGGTATAGAGTTTTAGAAGATAAAAGAGTGTATAAGTATATTGAGGAAGATGTACATCATACCAAAGGTTTGTTGTGTATTGATTGCCATTCATCTCATGAAGTTATGGGTGATGGAAAACAATATGCCCATGAAGAACAAGTGGTTAAATTGCAATGTTCAGACTGTCATTTTAAAAATAAACCAACTACAATTCCGTACGATTCTTTAGATATTGAAAGTTTATTGGTTTTTACACATAGAGAGTATAAGCATACGAATAAACCAATTATTGCTGTTGAAAAAGACGGACATCCATTGGTAAATACGTTTGTTGATTCATTAGGAAATGCGTTTTTAATAGGAAAGAAAGATGGTAAATTACACGAGTTAAAGCCTCAATCTGAAATTTGTTCACGTGATAACGCACATCAAAATGTGAGTTGTTCAACGTGTCATTCATCATGGACTTCACGTTGTATTGGTTGCCATAACGAGTTTGATAAAAACGAGCCTAGAGCTTTTGATTTATTGGATAAAAAATACGGAAAAGGGCAATGGAAAGAATTTGTGGCTGAGTTTTCATCATCGCTACCAGCAATGGGAGTTCGTGAAAATAATGAAGGAAAACATATTGAACCGGCAGTTCCCGGTATGATTTTGACTATTGATAAAGGAAGTTATCATGGTAAAGAAATAGGCGAAGATGTTTCTTTTCATAGATTGTATGCACCAAATTCGCCACATACTACCATAAAAAAAGTTAGAGATTGCAAATCGTGCCATTCAAATTCAGCAACTTTAGGTTATGGCAAAGGTGAATTAATTTATAGTATAGCAAATGGAGAAGGAAAATGGGAGTTTACCCCGGAATATGCAAACAATCCAAATGATAATTTACCGGAAGATGCTTGGGTACCATTTTTAATTGAAGTTGGTAAAGATGTAGTAAACTCTACCAGGACAGATTTTAGACCTTTTACTGTTAAAGAACAACAACAATTGCTTTTAGTTGGTGCTTGTTTACAATGCCATAAAGATGATTCTAAAGTAATGCAACAAAGTTTAATTGACGGAATTAATCCTTTGTTGAAAAAGTTAGATAAACAATGTATTTTACCAACTTGGGACTAATTAACTATGAGTAAAATTAAAATTGCAACTTTTTTATTTTTCTTATTTTCTGTTTTAGACGTAGCAGGAATTATTTTTAATAATCAAACGCTTATTCATTTTTCTAAACCATTTATACTGCTGTCTCTTATTGTTATGTATGTTTTAAAAGTAGATAAGAAATACAAGTTGTATATTTTAGCCTTACTACTATGTTTTTTAGGAGATGTTTTTTTAATGTACAAAGGTGAAATGTATTTTATAGTAGGTTTGGTTTCATTTTTACTGGCACATTTTCTTTTTATAAAAATTGTACTGAATCGCATTCAAAATTCAACACTTTTAAAAGTTATAATCTCTACAATTCCATTTTTATTATTTTTATTGACTCTGATTTTAACCTTAAAAAATTCACTTGGTGATATGCTGTTGCCTGTTATTGTTTATGGTTTAACAATTTCAATATTTGGAATGGTTTCTTTGTTAGATTATTTGAATACAACATCTGCAAAATCGCTTTTTATGTTTTTAGGAGCATTGGTTTTTATTATTTCTGATGCTACATTAGCAATTAATAAATTTTATCATTCAACACATTTATTTGAAGTTTTGGTAATGGTTACTTATATATTGGCTCAGTATTTAATTTTCCGTTCAATGATTTTGGAATCAAAGAGTTTGAAACACATAATTTAAATTAAAATATCATATTTGCTTATAACAAAAAAGCTTTCTTATTTTTTAAGAAAGCTTTTGAATATTATGATTATGGTAATTTTATTTTGAAAAAATTTCGTTATGCTGTTCCTGAACTCTAATAAAAGTAGTTCTTTTAGTTAGTTCTTTTAAACGTTTTGCACCAACATAAGTACATGTTGAGCGTAAACTGCCTAAAATATCTTGTATTGTATTTTCAACTTCACCACGATAAGGTATTTGTACAGTTTTACCTTCGGAAGCTCTGTAATCTGCAACACCACCTACATGCTTATTCATCGCTGTTTCAGAGCTCATACCATAAAATTGTTTATGTTTTTCGCCATTAATTTCAATAGTTTCACCTCCGCTTTCATTATGTCCGGCAAACATACCGCCTAACATAACAAAATCGGCACCACCACCAAATGCTTTGGCTATATCACCGGGGATTTTGCATCCTCCATCAGAAACAATTTGACCGCCTAAACCATGTGCTGCATCTGCACATTCAATAATTGCAGAAAGTTGAGGGTAACCAACACCTGTTTTAACACGTGTAGTACAAACAGATCCCGGACCAATACCAACTTTAACAATATCTGCTCCGGCTAATAATAATTCTTCAACCATTTCACCTGTAACTACGTTTCCTGCCATAATAATTTTATCAGGATATTGTTCTCGTGTTCTTTTTAAAAAGTTTACAAAGTGTTCGGAATAGCCGTTGGCAACATCAATACAAATAAATTTTAATTGTGGACTTTGATTAAAAATAGCGGTTAACTTTTCAGAATCAGTACTTCCGGTACCTGTACTCACAGCAATATAATCCATAAATTCTTCATTAACAGATTGCATAAAAGTTTTCCATTCTTGCAACGAGTAATGTTTATGAATTGCAGTAAATAGTTTGTGGTTTGCTAAAGCTTTTGCCATTTCAAAAGTTCCTACGGTATCCATATTAGCAGCCATAATAGGAACTCCGTTCCATTGGTATTTACTGTGTAAAAAAGTAAAATCTCTATCTAATGTTACTTCGGCTCTTGAGTTTAATGTTGATCTTTTTGGGCGGATCATAACATCTTTAAAGCCCAATTTTAAATCGGTTTCTATACGCATTTTCTATATCAGTTGTTTTAAACAATTATACTTTTTCCTTTACTTGCCTTATTGTAATCTTTATCAAAATAAAAATCAATTCTGCCTAAATTAATTCCGTAGCATCCAACTTGATTAACCAATACATTTTCTCCAACAATATTTTTTGTAACTGTTGGTTTTGGTAAAAATGTGTGTGTATGACCACCAATAATTAAATCGATATCTTTGGTTTTAGATGCTAAAGTTAAATCTCCAATTTTTTGATGTTCTTGTTTGTAATTGTAGCCTAAATGTGATAAACAAATTATTAAATCACAATCTTCATCAACTTTTAAAGTTTGGGTAATGTCTTGAGCAATTTCTATTGGATCCAAATATTTAGTTTCTTTATACATTTTAGGGTCAACTAAACCTTTAAGTTCAATTCCCAGTCCAAAAACACCTATTTTAATTCCTTCTTTTACAAAAACTTTATACGGTTTAACATGTGTGTCTAGTACTGTATTTTTAAAGTTGTAATTAGCTGATAAAAAATCGAATTTAGCATGTGGTAATTGAGCATAAAGGCCATCAATACTATTGTCAAAATCGTGATTACCAATGGTGGCAGCATCGTAATTTAGCATACTCATCAATTTAAATTCAAGTTCACCTCCATAAAAATTAAAATAAGGTGTACCTTGAAAAATATCACCGGCATCTAATAATAAGGTATTCGGATTTTCTTTTCGAATGCTTTCAACTAATGTAGCTCTACGAGCAACACCTCCTTGATTTGGGTAACGTGAGTCATTTATTGGAAAAGGTTCAATATGGCTATGTACATCGTTAGTATGTAAAATAGTGATATGTTTGGTGCTTTTTTCAGCAAAAGATTGTAATGAAAATCCGCCTAAAGTTAAAAAAGCAGTTACAGCTGTTGATTTTTGTATAAAATTTCTTCTTTTCATAATATTACTTTTCATTACGTAATCTGCCGTCTAATTTAACTTTAACAGTATCTGTTTCTTTAAAATAATCAATAATGGCATTTCGTACTTTATAGTCGAGCGTGTAAAGGTTTACAGGATTTTTAAAAAAATCCATACGGTCTCCACCATTTTGCAAATAATCAGAAGTTAACACAAAATAGGTTTTAGTATCATCAATAGTTTTACTGTTAATTTTTAGTGTATATCCATTTTTTTTAACAGCTAGATTTAGTTGTTTAGAAATTGGGTGAGCTCTTTTTGCAAGTATAAGATAATTAACAAGTTCTTTAATTTTTTCGGCAGTAAGTTCAACTACAACTAGCGTGTTTTCAAACGGCATTAAATTAAAAGCATTTTCTACGGTAATATTACCTTGTGAAATTCCGGATCGGATGCCACCGTAATTAAACATTGCAAAATCAATATTTTTACCGGTTCTTGAATTAAATACAGGATTTGCTCTTTGGTAGCACATATCGGCCAATAAATTTCCTAAAGAGCTTTCAAGTTCTCCATCTATTCTGTTTAATTCAATTGGTGTATAGCTTAAAACTGTACTCATTTCTTTTTCAACCTTTTCTTTATAAGGTTTTATATATTCTTCAATCTCATTTTTTGAATTAATATCTTCATTTACAGGAAGTTGTTTTCCTTCAATCTTAACAATATATGGAGGTTCATTTTTGCAGGCAACTAAAAGTATAATTGCGAAAAATGAAATTATAATTTTTTTCATTGTTGAAATACTAATGATTTTAATTAATTTTGTGACTCAAGGGTAAATATAGATGATTTTTACAGGATTTAAACGAAAAAGCAATCAAATTTTTTTTAACAAAAGGGTGGTTGAGGTACAAAACAATTCAAATAATATCAGTTCAGAAAAAGTAAAAAAAATACTTATTTTTTTAGATGATGATGGTTCTGAAAAAGATCAAATTAAAAGAGAGTTGTTAGCGTTGTTTCAGGTTTCAGAAAATGATTTAAGAATAGTTGTTTTTAGTAAATCGATTAGTAAAGATCAAGTAACTGAAGAAATAATAACACCTAAAGATTTTGGTTGGTACGGCAAAGTAAAATCAGAAAAACTGAAAAATATTTTAACAAATACATGCGATTTGTTAATTAATTATAGTAAAGTTGATAATATATATACCAACACATTATTATTGCAGTATAAAGCAGCTTTTAAAGTTGGATTTTCGCATTTAGATAATCGTTTGTACGATTTATTAATAAGCTGTAATTCAATAGATATAAGTTTGTTTAATAAAGAATTAAAAAAATATTTAAAGATTTTAGGTAAAATATAATGAAACCTCCAAAGGTTACATTTTACAATTAAAAACAATATAATTTTAAACAAATGAAAGAATTGTTAGGGACTGGAGTAGCATTGGTAACACCTTTTAACGAAGATAAATCAGTAGATTTTGAAGGTTTAGAACGTTTAGTGAACTTTCAAATAGAAAATGGTATAAATTACTTAGTTGTTTTAGGAACTACCGGTGAGCCGGCAACTTTAACAGCAGAAGAAAAAGAACAAGTAAAAAATACAATAATAAAAGTAAACAATGGGAGATTACCTTTAGTTCTAGGTATTGGAGGTAATAATACTGCTGCCGTTGTAAATGAAGTACAAACTACAGATTTATCGGCTTTTACGGCAATATTATCTGTTTCTCCATATTATAATAAACCTTCACAAGAAGGAATTTACCAACATTTTAAAGCAATAGCTGAAGCAAGTTCGAAGCCAATTATTATTTACAATGTTCCGGGAAGAACAGGTAAGAATATTGAAGCAACTACTGTAATTAGATTGGCAAACGACTTTAAAAATATAGTTGCAGTTAAAGAAGCCGCAGGTGATATTGTGCAAGCGATGCGTTTAATTCAACACAAGCCAAAAGATTTCATGGTAATTTCAGGAGATGATATGATTGCTTTACCAATGGTTTTAGCAGGTGGTGCAGGTGTAATTTCAGTAATAGGTCAAGGGTTGCCAAAAGATTTTTCTGAAATGATACAGCAAGGTTTAAGCGGAAATGTAAATGAAGCATACAAACTACATTATAAAGTAATGGATAGTATTGATTATATTTTTGAAGAAGGAAATCCGGCAGGAATTAAAGCATTATTAAGTAAAATAAATATTTGTTCTTTAAATGTGCGTTTGCCTTTGGTAAAGGCTTCAGATTTATTACAGCAAAAAATAAATAAGTATATTGATATTTATTAGTAATTTTACTTCGAGTTATTATAATTATTAACCATAAAAATCTACTACAATTATGTTATCGGAAAAAATGCAATCAGCTTTAAATAAGCAAATAAAAATAGAGGCCGAATCTTCTCAAATATATTTAGCAATGGCATCTTGGTCAGAAGTTAAAGGTTTAGAAGGTGTTTCTCAATTTATGTATAATCAATCAGACGAAGAAAGAATGCATATGTTGAAATTTTTCAAATACATAAATGAAAGAGGAGGGCATGCCATAGTTTCAGAGCTTAGTGCGCCGGCTATAGAGTTTGGATCTATCAAAGAAATGTTTGAAACGCTATTTAAACATGAGGTGTTTGTATCTCAATCAATAAATGAACTTGTTCATATTGCTTTAGAAGAAAAAGATTATGCTACACACAACTTTTTACAATGGTATGTAGCAGAGCAAATTGAAGAAGAAGCGCAAGCAAGAACTATTTTAGATAAAATAAATTTAATTGGCGACGATAAAGGAGGATTGTATTTATTTGATAATGATATAAAAAATCTTCAAGTTGATAGTTCGGTTGCTCCACCTACAGCGTAATAATTAACAAACAATTAAGATTGTAAGGTAAACTTTATTGTAATCAGCTAGTTATTTTTGTGGATTGTTTATGATAAAAAAATCATTTTAATAATCCATAATAAATAACTAATTTTGCAAAATGCGAAAAATTAAAATTTATATTTTCATTTTATTGATTGCTACAGGTTTTTCTTCTTGTAGTGAATATCAAAAGGTATTAAATAAAGGTACTGTTGAAAAACAGTATCAATTTGCTACTAAATTATACGAAGAGCAAAAGTTTAATAAAGCCATTCAATTGTTCGAAAAAATTACGCCAAGTTATAGAGGAAAACCTCAAATGGAGCGTATTCAATATATGGTAGCGCAATCTCATTACAATACAAAACAATATAGCTTATCGGCATATTATTTTGATAAGTTTGTAAAAAACTATCCTAAAAGTTCAAAAATTGAAGAAGCAGCATTTTTATCAGCTCATAGTTATTATTTAGCTTCTCCTGTATATAGTTTAGATCAAAAGGATACTAAAGAAGCACTTACAGCATTACAAAATTTTATTTATAAATACCCAAGCTCAGATAAAATTCCTGAAGCAAATAAGTTTATAAAAGAATTAACATATAAATTAGAAAAAAAATCTTTTGAAATAGCAAAGCAATATTATCATACTGAAGATTATATTGCTGCAATTGTTGCATTTGATAATTTAATGTCTGATTATTTAGGTACATCTTTTAAAGAAGATGCATTATATTACAAGTTTTTAGCTTCGTATAAATTAGGTATAAACAGTATTATTATTAAAAAGGAAGAAAGACTAAAAGAAGCAATAAAATTTCACGAAAGATTTAAAAGAAATTTTCCTGATTCTGAATATTTGAAAGAAACTGAAGAATTAAAAGAAAACTTAGAAAAAGAATTAAACTCTTTACTAGCATTAAAAACTGAAACTGATGGATTATAAAAACTCAAATGCGGCTACAACTACTATAACTTATGACAAAAATAAGATTGAAGCCCCAACAAACAACATTTATGAAGCTATAACAATAATAGCTAAAAGAGCTCAACAAATTAACGGTGATTTAAAAAATGAACTAATTGAAAAATTAGAAGAATTTGCTACTTATACTGATAGTTTAGATGAGGTTTTTGAAAATAAAGAACAAATAGAAGTTTCTAAATTCTATGAAAAATTACCAAAGCCTACTGCAATTGCTGTTGAAGAATGGTTGGAAGGTAAAATTTATCACAGAAACCCTGAAGAACCACAAAAATAAATGTCTGTTTTAAGCGGTAAAAATATACTCTTAGGTGTTACAGCCGGTATTGCTGCTTATAAAACGGCACATTTGGTACGACTTTTTGTTAAAGCAGGTGCGCAGGTAAAAGTAGTAATGACACCTGCTTCAAAAGACTTTGTTACATCACTTACATTATCAACATTATCTAAAAATCCGGTATATTCTACTTTTTTTGACAAAGGAGATGAAGAAAATGAAGAGTGGAATAGCCATGTAGATTTAGGTTTATGGGCCAACTATATGGTTGTTGCTCCGGCTACAGCAAACACACTTTCAAAAATGGCAAATGGTGTTTGCGATAATTTATTGTTAGCCACATATTTATCAGCAAAGTGTAAAGTGTATTTTGCACCTGCAATGGATTTAGATATGTATCAGCACCCTGCAACTAAGCAAAGTATTCAAAAATTGCAAAGTTTTGGCAATGTTTTTATACCACCTTCAAGTGGTGAACTTGCAAGTGGTTTAGTGGGTGAAGGACGTATGGAAGAACCTGAAAATATCATTTCTTTTATTGAAAATGATATTTTAAACAGTTTGCCATTATTGAATAAAAAAGTTTTAATTACAGCCGGGCCAACTTATGAAGCTATAGATCCTGTACGTTTTATTGGAAATCATTCTTCCGGTAAAATGGGATTTGAACTCGCTAAAGCAGCAGCTAATTTAGGAGCAGAGGTTTACTTGATAACAGGTCCTTCAAACGAGAAAATCTCTCACTCATTAATTCATCGAATTGATGTAGTAAGCGCCGATGAAATGTATAGCGAAGTACATAAAATATATTCGAAAGTTGATGTGGCAATTCTTTCTGCCGCAGTTTCTGATTATAAGCCAAAATATACAGCTCAAAATAAAATAAAGAAATCGGAAGATACGTTTACAATAGAGTTAGTTAAAACACAAGATATTTTGGCGTCACTAGGTAAAATTAAAGAAAAACAGTTTTTGGTTGGCTTTGCTTTAGAAACTGATAACGAAATTAAAAATGCTCTTACAAAATTAAAAAATAAGAATTTAGATTTAATTGTATTGAATTCACTTCAAGACAAAGGTGCTGGTTTTAAAGAAGACACAAATAAAGTTGCTATAATTGATAAAGTCGAAAAAATTTCGGAATTTGGTCTGAAATCTAAGGCTGAAGTGGCTACCGATATATTTAATGAAATTTTGAATAAAATTTATGCGTAAAATAGTTCAAATAGTACTCGTCTTTTTTGTGGCTGTTCAGTTAAATGCACAGGAGTTAAATTGTACAATTACAGTAAATGCCGATAAAATTCCGGGGTCTAATAAACAAATATTTACTACGCTGCAAAATTCGTTAAACGAATTTGTAAATCAAAAACATTGGACAAATTACAATTACAAACCTCAAGAACGTATACATTGTAATTTAACACTAACCATTTTAGAACAAAATGGGAATGATTACAAAGGTCATATTCAAATTCAATCATCGCGTCCGGTTTATAATTCAACTTATTTAACTCCGGTTTTTAATTTTAAAGATGATAATTTTTCTTTTCAATATATAGAGTTTGAACCGTTACAATTCAATCAAAACTCTTTTGAATCTAATTTAGTGTCTGTAGTATCATTTTATGTTTATACCATTTTAGGTATGGATGCTGATACTTTTGTATTAAATGGTGGAAGCCCATTTTTTACAAGAGCGCAAAATATAGTTGTACAAGCACAACAAAGTGGTTATGTAGGATGGAACCAAAATGATGGTACAAACACAAGATTTACTTTAATTGACAATGTTTTGTCTCCAACGTATAGTTTGTTTAGAAACACAATTTACAGTTATCATATTAAAGGACTTGATGCTATGAGTAATGATAAAAAAGTAGCTAAGCAAAACATTGCGAAGTCAATAGAAACCTTAAAAGCAATTTATAATACGCGTCCTAATGCATTTTTATTACGTGTATTTATGGATTCTAAAGCTGATGAAATTGTTGATATTTTTTCTGACGGCCCAAGATATGAAACATTCACCCTAAAAGAAGACTTATTAAAAATTTCACCAATAAACGCTTCTAAGTGGAATGAAATAAAGTAAATTCTTAACATTAAATAACAAGAATGCTTACAAATCTTTCCATAAAAAACTTTGCATTAATAGAAAGTTTATCAGTCAATTTTAAAGATAATTTATCTATTATTACAGGAGAAACAGGCGCCGGTAAATCTATTTTATTGGGTGCTTTAGGTTTGGTTTTAGGGAAAAGAGCAGATTCTACTTCATTAAAATATAACGACAAAAAATGTATAATTGAAGCGCAATTCCAAATTTCAAATTATAAGTTAGAGTCGTTTTTTAATGAAAATGATATTGATTTTGAAAAAGACACTATTATTCGACGTGAAATTTTACCAAGCGGAAAATCACGAGCATTTATAAACGATACACCTACAACAATTCAGGTTTTACAGGATTTGAGTGAAAAATTAATTGATGTGCATTCGCAACATCAAACATTACAGTTATCTGATGTTAATTTTCAGTTTAAAATTATTGATGCACTCGCTAATAATTCTGCAAAAATTGAATCGTATCAAAGAGGATTGCAATTATTCAATAAATTATCAAAAGAATTAAGAAATCTTAAAATAAATCAGGAAAAAGAGCAAGAGCAATACGAGTATAATTTGCATTTGTTTAAAGAGTTAGAAACTGCAAATTTACAAGTTGATGAACAGGAAGAAATTGAGCAATCTTTAGATAAACTAAATAATATTGAAGAAATTAAACTCAATTTAGCAGAAGCTCAGGCCTTAGCTTTTAATGATGAAATTGGTTTACAAGCATTATTGCATTCTTTTTCGGGTAATTTGCATAAAATTGCAGCTTATTCAAACGAATATAAAGAGTTAAGTGATAGAATTGTTAGTTTAAAAATAGAGTTTGAAGACATTGCCAATGAAGTTGAGAACTTAAATGAAAATGTAAGTTTTGATCCGGTTGAATTAGAAAAGTTAAATGATAGATTGCAGTTAATTTATAATTTACAAAAAAAACATTCTGTTTCGTTTATTTCAGAATTATTAGCTGTTCAAGAAGAACTTTCAATAAAAGTTGATGCTGTAGAAAATTCTTCAGCCATAATTTCAGCAAAAGAAAATGAAGTAAAAAAGGTTGCCGTAAAAATTGATAAATTAGCCAAAATAATTTTTGATGAACGTAAAAAAGCGATTCCTGTATTGATAAAAAAACTGGAAGATATTCTTATAAATTTAGGAATGGAAAATACCCGATTTAAATTCAATTTAAATCATACACATAACTATTTTTCTAATGGGAAGGATGAATTGCAATTATTAATATCAGCAAATAAGGGAACAAATTTTGGCGAATTAAAAAAGATAGCCTCTGGCGGAGAAATGTCTAGAATAATGTTGGCTGTAAAAGCAATTTTATCAGAATATTTAAACTTACCAACTATTATTTTTGATGAAATTGATAGTGGTGTATCTGGTGATGTTTCTCAAAAAATGGCTGAGATTATGCAACAAATGAGCGAGAATATGCAGGTAATAACAATTACGCATTTACCTCAAATTGCTGCAAAAGGAGTGCAACATTATAAAGTGTATAAAGAAGATATTGATAATAACATAGTTACAAAATTAAAATATTTAACGGATAATGAGCGTGTTAATGAAATTGCAGAAATGTTAAGTGGAAAAGATATTACCGAGACAGCAATTGAGCACGCAAAACAACTGTTAAATTAAGAAATTACTATATTTGCGACCAATTAAAACTAAAAACTAAATAAAATACGATTATGTATAACTTACTTAAAGGTAAAAGAGGAATTATATTTGGAGCCTTAGATTCAAAATCTATAGCATGGAAAGTTGCAGAAAGAGCTCATGAAGAAGGAGCGAAATTTGTTTTAACAAATGCTCCAGTTGCTTTAAGACTTGGAACTATTTCTGAATTGGCTGAAAAAACCGGATCTATAGTAATTCCTGCAGATGCAACGTCAATGATGGATCTTGAGGATTTAATAGATAAATCAATGGAAATTTTAGGAGGTAAAATTGATTTTGTATTACATTCAATTGGTATGTCAGTAAATGTTCGTAGAGGAAATCATTATACAAATCAAGATTATAATTTTACAAAAACAGGTTGGGATGTATCTGCGCTATCTTTTCATAGATTGATGAGTATGTTATATAAAAAAGATGCTATGAGTGAATGGGGAAGTATTGTAGCTTTAACGTATATGGCAGCTCAAAGAGTATTTCCGGATTATAATGATATGGCTGATAACAAAGCGTATTTAGAATCTGTTGCTCGTAGTTTTGGGTATTTCTTTGGGCGTGATAAAAAAGTAAGAGTAAATACAATTTCACAATCACCAACTGTAACTACTGCCGGAAGTGGTGTAAAAGGTTTTGATGGTTTTTTAGCCTTTGCGGATAAGATGTCTCCATTAGGGAATGCTTCTGCTTTAGAATGTGCAGATTATACAATAAGTTTATTTTCAGATCTTACTAAAAAAGTAACACTTCAAAACTTATTTCATGATGGAGGATTTTCTAATATGGGAGTTAGCACAGCTATAATGGATGAATTTATGAAAAAAGAAATTTCTGAAGAATTAGGAGTTGAAGAACCAAAAAAGAGTACAAAAAAGTAGATTTAAGTACTTTATAAATTAAAAAAAAGCGAGAATTTTTAAAATTCTCGCTTTTTTTGTGCGCTTATAAAATTGAATTTAGGTTACCTACACTATATAAAATTAAATTTTAGAAGTATGAGTATTATCACGTTTTTCCAGAATTAAATATTTTAATTTTGATAGAATTAAATATATACAAGTAATATTATTCTATGAGACCACTTAAAATTATAGTACTGGCAAAACAAGTGCCAGATACAAGAAATGTAGGTCCTGATGCCATGAAACCTGATGGTACAGTTAACAGAGGTAAACTTTCAACAATTTTCAATCCGGATGATTTACATGCGTTAGAACTTGCATTAAATATTAAAGATAGAGTAGCAGGCTCAGAAGTTATTGTATTAACAATGGGACCAAAACGCGCAGCAGATATTATTAGAGAAGGTTATTACCGGGGAGCCGATAATGGAATTATGATTTCTGACAAACGGTTTGGTGGAGCTGATACATTAGCAACAAGCTACACACTTGTAAAAGGTATAAATAAATTAGCTCCTTTCGATCTTATTCTTGGTGGTAGACAAGCCATTGATGGAGATACTGCGCAAGTTGGTCCGCAATGTGCTGATAAATTAAAAATACCGCAAGTAACCTACGTAGAAGAAATTTTAGAAATTAGAGATAAGGAGATTATAGCAAAAAGACGTTTAGAAAAAGGAGTTGAAACTGTTTCTTCAACTTTTCCTTGTTTAATGACGGTTCATGGTTCTTCTCCGGATTGCAGATCAAGACATGCAAAAAAAGTGATGAAATATAAATATGCAAGAACAGAAACAGAACTTAGATCAGCAGATGAGATGTTAATTTCGTTGCATCAAAAAAGACCTCATTTAACTATTCCTGAATGGAGTGTAGAAGATATTAATGCTGATATGGATAAAATAGGTTTATCGGGTTCTCCTACCAAAGTAAAAAGTGTAGAAAGTGTTGTATTAACATCAAGTGAAGCTAAAATATTAAGTGATTCAGATGTTGATATAGAGAATATGATTAAAGAACTAATTGAGCATCATACGATTGGTTAAGAGTGCTATAACTTTAAAATAGTTAAAAATGAAAAGTGTATTTGTATACTGCGAAGTAGAAAATAAAAAAGTAGCAGAAATAAGTCAAGAGTTATTATCAGCAGGAAAAAGATTAGCCCAAAAGTTAGGATGTCCGTTAGAAGCAATGGTATTTGGATCAAAATTAAAAGATATTTCAAAACAAATAGCACCTTATGGTGTAGATAAGTTATATGTTGCAGACGATGAGCGTTTAGAACCTTATAGAACATTACCACACGCTGCTTTAGCAACAGAAATTTTAAAAAAGCAAAATCCTCAAATTGTATTGTTTGGAGCAACATCCGTCGGTAGAGATTTAGCACCAAGAATAGCTTCTGTATTAAATTGTGGACTTACGGCAGATTGCACAATTCTAGATATTGGAGATCATTTCGTTAAAAAAGAAAAGAAAGAGTATAAAGATTTGTTGTATGCAATAAGGCCAGCTTTTGGAGGAAGTATTATGGCTAATATTATCAATTGGGATATGCATCCGCAAATGGCTACAGTTAGAGAAGGTGTTATGAAAAAAGAAATTTTTGATGCAGATTACTCAACAGAAATTATAAATATTGATGTAAATTCAATAGTAAAAGATGAAGATTTTATTGTAAAAATTATTGAACGACATATAGAAGAATCAGATGTAAATCTTAAAGAAGCACCAATTATTGTTGCAGGTGGTTATGGAGTTGGTTCTAAAGAAAATTTTCAGCATTTAAAAGATTTAGCTGATTTGTTAGGTGGAGAAGTAGGGGGTTCCAGAGCTGCTGTTGATGCAGGCTTTATAGATCATAATCGTCAAATTGGACAAACAGGAACTACGGTTAGACCAAAATTGTATATCGCTGCAGGAATTTCCGGTGCAATACAACATACAGCAGGTATGCAAGATGCATCTATGATAATTTCTATTAATAATGATCCTGATGCACCAATTAATAAATTAGCAGATTATGTTATTGAAGGAGATTTAGGAGAAGTAGTTCCTAAAATGATAAAGTATTATAAAAAGAACGCAAAATAAAATAATAACTATAATTAAAGAGAAACTCTAAAATAATTAAGAGACGTCATTCTGAACTTGTTTCAGAATCTCACGATATTTTTACCAATTTTAATGAGAACCTGAAATAAATTCAGGTTGACGAAAATTTTTGGTTTTAGATAGTTCTTTGAAAATATAAAAATATACAAAATGGATAATTTTTTTACAGATACGCCCGATTTTAAATTTCATTTAGAGCATCCAATCGTTAAAAAGATTGTAAAATTAAAAGAACGAAATTTTACGGAATCAGAAATGTATGATTATGCTCCTTTAAATCATGAAGATGCTATCGATACCTATGAAAAAATATTAGAAATTGTAGGAGATATTTGTGCCAATACCATTTCAAGTAATGCAGAGTCTGTTGATGTTGAAGGTCCTCATATAGAAAATAATGAAGTTGTATATGCAAAAGGAACTACTGCCGATTATAAAGCTTTGTACGATGCAGGTTTAATTGGGATGTCTTTGCCAAGAAAATATGATGGACTTAATTTTCCACTACTTCCTTATGTAATGGCGGCAGAAATGGTGGCAAGAGCTGATGCCGGATTTGCTAATATTTGGGGATTGCAAGATTGTGCTGAAACAATTTATGAATTTGGATCAGAAGAGCAAAAAGAAAAATATTTACCACGTTTTAATAGAGATGGAGCAACTGCAGCTATGGTTTTAACAGAACCTGATGCAGGATCTGATTTACAATCTGTAAAACTAAAAGCCACATTCGATGAAAAGGAGAATACTTGGAAACTAAATGGAGTAAAAAGATTTATAACCAATGGAGATGCAGATATTTCATTAGTTTTGGCAAGATCAGAAGAAGGTACTACTGATGCGAGAGGACTATCAATGTTTATTTATGATCGCAATGACCATGCGGTAGAGGTAAGACACTTAGAAAAGAAATTAGGAATAAAAGGCTCACCAACTTGTGAGTTAGTTTTTAAAGACGCTCCAGCAGAATTGGTTGGGAAGGAAAGATTCGGATTAATTAAATATGTAATGGCTTTAATGAATTCTGCTCGTTTGGGTGTTGGTGCTCAATCAGTAGGTATTGCTGATGCTGCTTATCGAGAAGCTTTAAAATATGCTGAAGAAAGAGCTCAATTTGGTAAAGTAATTGTGAAATTCCCTGCTGTTTATGAGATGATTACCAATATGAAAATTCGCATAGATGCTCTACGTTCATTATTGTATGAAACTACAAGATTTGTAGATATTTCTAAAGTGTATGAAGATGTTATGAATGATAGACCTTTAGAGAAAGAGGAAAGAATGGAAATGAAACATTATATGAAATTATCAAATGTATTTACTCCATTAATTAAACTTACAGCAAGTGAAGCTTGTAATAAAATAGCCTATGACTCATTGCAAATTCATGGAGGAACAGGTTTTATGCAAGATTTTCCTATAGAACGGATTTATAGAGATGCTAGAATTACTTCTATTTATGAAGGCACTACACAATTACAGGCGGTTGCAGCTATTAAAGGTGTAACAACATCAGTTTTCTTAGAACAAATTAGAAGTTATGATGCTGAGGTTTCTGAAGAAAATCAAATTTTAAAGGAAAAGCTACAAGAAATGACTTCTAAATATGAAGAAACTTCTACTAAAGTGATAGAAACTCATAATCAAGAGTTATTAGATTTTCATTCAAGAAGGTTGGTAGAAATGGCAGGTAATATCATTATGGGATATTTATTGGTACTAAATGCTCAGCGTGATGAGAAGTTTAGTAAATCAGCTAAATTATATGTTAATTTAGTTAGTTCTGAGAATAATGAAATGTATGATTATATCAATAATTTTGAAATTGAAAATCTGGAGTTATATAAACTTGAAGAAGAAAAAGTTTTAGAAGAACAACTTTAAATTATCAATAAATATAAATAAGATCTGCTTATATTTAAGTAGGTCTTTTCTTTTAAGATTGGTTTGTCATATTTACCCAAATTAACTTAACTTTGAATTTATTAAAAATCTATGAGTGGAGTTCCAATTTTCTATTATCATTCCTGTTTATAATCGCCCTCAAGAAATTGATGAACTGTTATTAAGTTTAACTAAGCAAACATATACCGATAGTTTTGAAGTTATTATTGTTGAAGATGGGTCAACTTTAAAGGCTGATGAAATAGTTTTAAAATATTCTGATAAATTAAATTTAAAATATTTTTTTAAAGAAAATAGTGGTGCAGGGGCAAGTAGAAATTTTGGAATGGAAAGATCTTCCGGTAATTATTATATCGTTTTTGATTCCGACTGTATAATTCCGCCCCAATATTTAACTGAAGTTGATAAGGCATTATCACAAAATTTTACCGATGCTTTTGGTGGAGCTGATGCAGCAGATGAATCTTTTACAAAAATTCAAAAAGCTATTAATTATAGTATGACTTCCTTTTTTACTACAGGAGGAATTAGAGGGAATAAAAAGGCGGTTGATAAATTTCAGCCTCGAAGTTTTAATTTTGGTATGTCCAAAAATGCTTTTGAAATCACCAAGGGTTTTAGCTCAATGAAAATAGGTGAAGATATTGATTTAACTTTTAGATTATGGGCACATAATTTTGAAACTCAGTTTATTGAAAAAGCATATGTTTACCATAAACGCAGAACCACTTTAAAACAGTTTTTTAAACAAATTTTTTCATTTGGTAAAGCAAGACCTCTATTAAATAAAAAATATCCTAAAACAGCAAAAATAACCTATTGGTTTCCAACTTTTTTTATACTGATGTTGGCTATATCGTTAATACTTCTAATTTTTGATTTTCAGTTGTTTGCTATAGCTTTTTTAATCTATTTTTTGGTGCTTTTTATTGACTCATTAATAAAGAGCAGGTCATTAGCAGTTGCTTTTTTAAGTTTAATTACAACCGTTATTCAGTTTTTAGGTTACGGAATGGGTTTTGTTAAAGGATTACTCTCAGTTAATTTTGGTTTTAGAGGTAAAATTTCTATGAAATAATACACAACAGAACCTATAATTCCTGCAAAAACTAAAATTAAAGTCCACATTATTTTTTTATTGGTTTCGTTTTCAGGATTGTTGATAGTGTGAACAATATAGTAGATTTTAATCCCTAAACTTGTTAAACCGGCAATAATTATTAACGTAATAATTCCAAATAGTGATTGTATGAACTCTATAGGAAATTCATTTTGATGATTTTCCAGTTCGATTATATTCTCTAAAAAGAAAATAAAAAAGAAAATAAAGAAAACTATAAATAAAATAAAAGGTAAAAAAGTAAATATACCTAACCAAATTTTTGTTGAAGATCTCATAATTATAGAATTGTTAAATATCTTCTTTAAAAATAGCTAATTTTTTTCAAAAAAAAGGTTGAGAATTACTCAACCTTATCTTTTCCTTTACTTATTTTAATTGTAAGCTCGTTACTATCTTCATCTAAATCCATAAAAATAGAATCTCCCTCACTAAGTTTAGAGTTAACAATTTCTTCAGCCAAGGCATCTTCAATATATTTCTGAATAGCACGTTTTAAAGGTCGTGCCCCATATTGTTTATCAAAACCTTTATCGGCAATATAGTCTTTAGCGTTATCAGTTAAAGTTAAATTGTAACCTAAATCTTCTATACGTTTGATAAGTTTGTTTAACTCTATGTCAATTATTGAATGAATATCTTCTCGTTCTAAAGCATTAAATACAATTACATCATCAATTCTATTTAAAAATTCAGGTGCAAAAGATTTTTTAAGAGCATTTTCAATAACTTTTTTGGCATTATCATCAGCTTGAGCAGTTTTTGCTGCAGTGCCAAATCCAACACCTGTTCCAAAATCTTTTAATTGACGAGAACCAATGTTAGATGTCATAATAATAATTGTATTTCTAAAATCAATTTTTCTTCCAAGGCTGTCAGTTATATGTCCGTCATCCAAAATTTGTAATAACATATTAAAAACATCGGGATGTGCTTTTTCAATTTCATCTAAAAGAACAACAGCATAAGGTTTTCTTCTTATTTTTTCAGTAAGTTGTCCGCCTTCTTCGTAACCAACATAACCTGGAGGAGCTCCAATAAGTCTAGAAATAGCGAATTTTTCCATGTATTCGCTCATATCAATTCTAACTAAAGCATCTTCACTGTCAAACAATTCAGTTGCCAGTATTTTTGCAAGTTGAGTTTTACCAACACCGGTTTGACCTAAAAAGATAAAAGAACCAATAGGTTTGTTAGGGTCTTTAAGTCCAACTCTGTTACGTTGGATGGCTTTTACAACTTTAGATACAGCTTCATCTTGGCCTATAACTTTACCTTTTATAAGATTTGGTAAATCGTGTAATCTATGGCTTTCGGCTTCAGCAACTCTATTTACAGGTATACCGGTCATCATAGAAACAACTTCGGCAACATTATCTTCGGTAACAATTTCTCTGTGTAATTTTGAAGCTTCTTCCCATTTTTGTTGTTCAGTTTGCAACAAAGTTTCAACACGTTTTTCATCGTCTCGTAAACGAGCTGCTTCTTCATATTTCTGGCCGTTTACAGCAGCAGTTTTATCTTCTCTTATTTTTTCTAATTCAGCTTCAAGTTGAAGTACTTCTTTTGGAACAATTATATTTGTGATATGTATACGAGAACCAGATTCATCCATAGCATCAATAGCTTTGTCCGGTAAAAATCGATCCGTCATATATCTATTAGTTAATTTTACACAAGCTTCAATTGCTTGGTCAGTAAAATCAACATTATGATGATCTTCATATTTATCTTTTATATTGTGCAGAATTTGAATTGTTTCTTCAACAGAAGTTGGTTCAACAATCACTTTTTGAAATCTGCGTTCAAGGGCTCCATCCTTTTCAATATTTGTACGGAACTCATCTAAAGTAGTGGCACCAATACATTGAATTTCTCCACGAGCCAAAGCTGGTTTTAACATGTTTGAAGCATCTAAAGAACCTGTAGCTCCACCGGCACCAACAATAGTGTGGATTTCATCAATAAATAAAATTATTTCATCATTTTTTTCTAACTCATTCATAAGGGCTTTCATACGTTCTTCAAACTGTCCGCGATATTTTGTACCAGCAACCAAACTTGCCAAATCTAATGAAACGATACGTTTATTAAATAAAATTCGAGAAACTTTACGTTGAATAATACGTAATGCCAAACCTTCAGCTATAGCAGATTTACCAACACCCGGTTCTCCAATTAACATTGGGTTGTTTTTTTTTCTGCGACTTAAAATTTGTGATACGCGTTCTATCTCCTTTTTTCTACCAACAACAGGGTCTAATTTTCCTTCTTCTGCCAAACGGGTTAAATCACGTCCAAAATTGTCCAAAACAGGAGTTCTGGATTTTTTAGGTGCAACTTTACCACCTTTAGGTTGTTCAAACGGATTCGATTTTGGAGAATCAAAATCGTCATCAGAAGTATCTTCAGCTCTTGGTAAATTTATTTCTTCGTCAAAATAAAGTTGTTTAAATATAGTTTTAACATCTTCATAAGTAACATCAAAATTGTGTAATAATTTTGTAGTAGGATCATTTTCATTTCGTAAAATACATAACAATAAATGAGCAGTATTTACGGATTCACTTTGGTATAATTTAGCTTCTAAAAAAGTGGTTTTTAGCGCTTTTTCGGCTTGTCTTGTTAAGTGTAAGCTTTTCTTCTCAGTAGTGGTTTCAATAGTAGGGTTGATAGGACTTAAACCTTCAATTTTTTTACGTAAGTGATCTAAGTTAATATCTAAAGAATTTAATATTTCAATAGCTTTTCCATCTCCCTTTCTTAACATACCTAACATTAGGTGTTCTGTACCAATAAAATCATGCCCTAAGCGTAGGGCTTCCTCCTTGCTGTAAGCAATTACATCTTTAACTTTTGGTGAAAAATTTTCGTCCATTCTTATATGTTTATATTGTAAAATTAACTGATTTTTTTCTTTTTTTTATATAAAAACGAAATCACTTTTCTGAATTTTATTAAAACAGGTAATTTTTGAATGTAAAAAACACTGAAAACCAGAGTGTTATAAGGGTGTTATTGAAGTGCGTAATTGTTGATAAAAATTATAAAAACATACCTTTAAATTGGTTGTAAAAAAGTGAAATATTGTATATTGCTTTGTTAAAATTTGACACTAAAATAAAATTAAAATTATATGGCAGACGGAGAAAAACTGATACCAATTAATATTGAAGATGAAATGAAATCTGCATACATTGATTATTCAATGTCAGTGATTGTTTCAAGAGCATTACCAGATGTGCGAGATGGTTTAAAACCAGTACATAGAAGAGTGTTATACGGAATGCATGAATTAGGAATTAAAGCTACAGGATCTTATAAAAAATCAGCCAGGGTTGTTGGGGAAGTTTTAGGAAAATATCATCCACATGGAGATACTTCTGTTTACGATTCTATGGTGCGTATGGCTCAAGATTGGAGTGTGCGTTATATGATGGTTGACGGTCAAGGTAACTTTGGGTCTGTAGATGGAGATAGCCCGGCAGCAATGCGTTATACAGAGGTGCGTATGCAGAAAATTTCGGAAGAAATGCTTTCTGATATTGAAAAGGATACTGTAGATCATAAATTGAATTTTGATGACACGTTAAATGAACCTACTGTTTTACCAACACGTATTCCAAATTTATTGGTAAATGGAGCTTCAGGTATTGCTGTAGGTATGGCAACTAACATGGCACCTCATAATTTAACAGAAGTTATAAACGGAACTTTAGCATATATTGATAATAGAAATATTGAAATTTCTGAATTAATGCAATATGTAAAAGCTCCTGATTTTCCAACCGGAGGTATAATTTATGGCTACGAAGGTGTTAAAGAAGCTTTTGAAACCGGAAGAGGAAGAATTATAATGCGTGCTAAGGCAACTATTGAAGAAGTTAATGGTAGAGAATGTATTATTGTTACAGAAATTCCTTATCAGGTAAATAAAGCAGAAATGATTAAAAAAACTGCTGAATTGGTAAATGAAAAAAAACTAGAAGGAATTGCTAATATACGTGATGAGTCTGATAGAAATGGAATGCGTGTAGTATATGTGTTAAAAAGAGATGCAATACCAAACATAGTTTTAAATAAATTATATAAGTACACAGCTTTACAAACTTCATTTAGTGTAAATAATATTGCACTTGTTAATGGTAGACCAAGACAATTAAACTTAAAGCAATTAATTCATTATTTTGTTGAACATAGACATGAAGTTGTAGTTAGAAGAACAGAATTTGAACTTAAAAAAGCTGAGTCAAGAGCTCATATTTTAGAAGGTTTAATTATAGCTAGTGATAATATTGATGAGGTTATAAAAATAATTAGAGCTTCTTCTAATGCCGACGAAGCAAGAGATAGTTTGATAGAAAGATTTGAGTTAAGTGAAATTCAAGCTAAGGCTATAGTTGAAATGCGTTTACGCCAATTAACAGGTCTGGAGCAAGATAAACTTAGATCAGAGTATGAAGATATTATTAAATTAATTGCTGATTTAAAAGATATCTTATCTAATGAAGATAGACGATATGAGATTATAAAAGAAGAACTTATTGCTATAAAAGATAAATATGGTGATGACCGTAGATCTATAATTGAATATGCCGGAGGAGATTTATCAATAGAAGATATGATTCCAAACTCTAGCGTAGTGGTAACTATATCTCATGCCGGTTACGTTAAAAGAACTAATCTTGATGAGTATAAAGTTCAAAATAGAGGAGGAAGAGGGCAAAAAGGAGCAACAACTCGTAATGAAGATTTCTTAGAACATTTATTTGTCGGAACCAATCATCAATATATGCTTTTCTTCACTCAAAAAGGAAAAGTATTTTGGATGCGTGTTTATGAAATACCTGAAGGAGGCAAAAATTCAAAAGGTAGAGCAATTCAAAATCTAATAAATATAGAACAAGATGATAAGGTTAAGGCATTTCTTGTAACTGAAGATTTGAAAGATGAAGAATATGTAAATAGCCATTATGTAATTATGGCTACTAAAAAAGGTCAAGTTAAAAAAACTTCGTTAGAACAATATTCTCGCCCAAGAACAAATGGTATAAATGCAATTACTATTAAAGAAGATGACGAATTATTAGAAGCTAAACTTACAACAGGCGATAGTCAAGTAATGTTGGCAGTTAAATCTGGTAAAGCAATTAGGTTCGAAGAAAGTAAAACACGACCTATGGGTAGAAATGCTTCGGGTGTAAGAGGTATTACTTTAGCAAATAAAAAAGATGAAGTTATTGGAATGATAGCTGTAAATGATGATGAAAGTAACATTTTGGTTGTTTCTGAAAATGGTTATGGTAAAAGATCCAGTTTAGATGATTATAGAATTACAAATCGTGGAGGAAAAGGTGTAAAAACTATTAATATTACGGGAAAAACAGGTAATTTAGTGGCTATAAAAAATGTGACTGATGAAGATGATTTGATGATTATTAATAAATCAGGAATTACAATCAGGTTAGCAGTTACAGACCTTAGAATAATGGGACGTGCAACGCAAGGTGTAAAACTGATTAATATTAAAGAAAACGACTCTATAGCTGCGGTAGCAAAAGTAATGCATGAAGATGAAGTGATGGATGAAAATGAAAATGGCACGGAAATTGAAAATAATACGGAAATTGAAAATAATAATGAAGAAAATAAAAACCAAGAATAAATCAATTAAAATGAGAAAACAAATATTAGTTATGTCTGCTTTATTTGTCGGTATGACAGTATTCGGACAAAAGAGTGAATTAAAAACAGCAGAAAAAGCTATCAAAGCCAATGACTTTACTGCAGCGTTATCGGCTATAAATTCAGCTGAAAGCTTAATTGCAAATGCAGACCAAAAAACAAAAGCAAAATTTTACTACTTAAAAGGTAAAGCTTTGTATAAAAATGGATCAGGTCAAATAGATTATGATAAAGTAGGTGCTGCTTTTAATGAATTAATCGATTATGAGAAACAAACCAAAAGCCAAAAATATTCTAACGAAATAGCAGAGTTGATTAACAGTTTAATTACTAATGTAGCGACTAAAGCTTCTGATGATTACGAATATGCTGTTGAAACAAAAGAACCTGCTGATTATATAAAAGCGGCAAAAGGTTTTCAACAAGTTTATGCGTTAAGCCCAAAGGATACTTCATTTTTGGATAATGCTGCTTTAGTTTACTATTTTGGTAAAGATTTTGAAACTTCAAAAAAACTATACGAAGAACTTTTAGATTTAAATTATACAGGAATTTCTACTGTTTATATTGCAACAAATAAAGCTACAGGTAAAGAAGTAACGTATAATGACAAAAAAAGTATGGATTTACAAGTTAAATTAGGTTTAGCTGAAAATCCTAAAGTTGAACAAAAAGATTCCAGAAGAGAAAGCATCTTTAAAAATTTAGCATTAAATTATTCTGAATTAGGTGATACTGACAAGGCTTTAGAAATTATTGCAAAAGGTAGAGAAGAATTTCCTGAGAGTTATTCATTATTGATAGATGAAGCTAATCTTTATTATAAAATGGATAATAAAGATATGTTTAAAGAAAAATTAGAAGAAGCTATCAATATTAATCCAACAGATCCTACTTTGTTTTATAATGTTGGTGTAATGAATATGGAACAAAAAAATACCGATGAAGCTATAAAATATTTTGAAAAAGCTATAGAGTTAAAGCCGGACTATGGAGATGCCTATAATAACATTGGTGCTGCAATTATTGATAAAGCTGAGCCTATTATTGAAGAAATGAATAATAGTTTATCAGACTTTGCTAAATATGATAGATTGCAAGCGCAACAATTAGAAATTTATAAAGAAGCAGTGCCATTTTATGAAAAAGCTTATGAATTTAATGGTTCAAATATTAGTGTTATACAAACTTTAATGGGATTATATCAAAATCTTGATATGACTGATAAATACAATGAGATAAAAGCTGTATATGATTCTATAAAAGAATAAATAATAATTAAATAAAATATAAAAGCCTCTAAACTTGAAAAGTTTAGAGGCTTTTTTTTAAAAGGTACTAGTTAACTAATTCAAATAATTACAATATCCTTTTAATATTTTTATACACCAATGTTTTAATTTCAACGGTAAAAGGTTTATTTTTATGATATGTATTGTGTTAAAAATTAGTTAATTAATAAAACATATTAATTGGTTTTTTAGTAGAATGTAAAAATAAAATAGGTTATTATTTAGAGATTTTAAATAATAATGTGGGAATATTATTTGTATTATTTGGTAGTAGTTTTGTGGGATAGTAAAAAAAACGTTTTAACAGCAACAAAAGTTTAATTCATTCAAAATAATTAAAACTAGTTCCGTTTTATTTAACTATCTGAGCATATTAATACATAATTTACTTTCTCTATAAGTTAGCAATTTTATAATAACCTATTTATTTGATAGCTAATTTAGTTATCAAATAATTACTATTCAATACTCATATTGAGTAATTTTTTATTATTAACTATATAAAGCTTGGGTTGTTTTTAAAATAACTTATTAATTCTCCTGTAGAATTTAGGTTTAATTTTTTTAAGATATTTCTTCTGTGAGTATCTACAGTATGTTTACTTATAAAAAGTTTCTCACCAATTTCACTACTAGTTTGTTTTAAAAGCAATAAACGCATAATATCTCTTTCTCTGTTACTAATCATATCTAAAAGGTTTTTATTAGATAAATTGGAAAAAAATAATGTTTGGTATTCGTCTTTGTCATTTAAATACTTTGCAGAAGCACAGATGTCCATTTTAATTCTACTATCTAAAACTGTATAATGTGCTAAACCTATTACAGGTTTATTAAATTCATCAAATTGTAAAGGGGTAGTATTTTGGATAATATTCACATACTTATTGTTGCCATTTTTTAAACGATAATTCCAGGTATAACTCATTCTTCTACGTTTTTCATCACCTAATTCATTCATAGTGAATTCCATTAGATGTTTTAAAGATTGAATCCAAACTTCAATATCATCAGGATGAAAACGAGACCAAAAGTAATCCATTCCTTCATCCATCATTTTTTTACTGTTTAAGCCCAAACAAGAAGAAAAATTTTTGCTGATATATTCAAATTTTTGATCTACAGTATTTGTTATGCAAAAGAAAGTTGTGTTATATGGGTAATAAAAATCGAGTTCAATTATTTTTTTTATATGTTTTTCAATTTTAGTTGAACTATAAGTTTCAAAAATTTCTTTATAAAGTGTATGTATTGAGAAGTTCTTCAAAATATAATTTAATTAAAACTAATACTATTAAAAAGTTATATAAATATATATAAATTTTTTTCTTATAAGTAAATCAGATTTAAATGTTGAATTTTATATATAATAAGTTTATTGCATATTAAATAAATGGTTATAAAAATTAAATAAATGGTATAAAAAATCAAATAAAAGGTAAATATATTTGTTTTATTTATTTATTTTTTTATAAATTTACTGTCGTAAGAATTTAATATCGATTCTGTAATTAACTCAACCCCAAATATTTTTATTATGAAAACGATATCTATAATGGAGTCTCACACTTCTGAAGCAATACAAAATTTTGCCAGAAAGAATTATGAAATTTATGTGGAACACTACAGATCAAGAAAGTTAGAACCTATGCCATTAAAAGAATTTTTAAAAAACTACATTAGTTAGTTTGAAATTGTTCAGTTATTCTATTTTATAAACTTTACCTTCTTCAGCTAAAATAGTATTTTCAAAAATTTCTTGCGCTTCTTCTTTAAATTTCTCTTTATCTTTATATCTGCTACTAAAATGTCCAAGTATTAATTGTTTTACTTGAGCAAGTTTAGCTATGTTTGCAGCTTGCTCTGCTGTTGTATGTTTTGTGCTTTCTGCTAAATTTTCTTTGTCTTTTAAAAAAGTTGATTCATGGTATAAGCAGTTTACATTAAAAATTACAGGAGTAATATCAGGTTTAAATGAGGTATCACTACAATAGGCGTAAGTTAGTGGTTTAGGTGGATCAATTGTTAATTCTTTGTTTTTTATAATTAAGCCGTTACTTAAAACAAAATCTTTTCCATTTTTTATGTTTTGATAATCACAAATATCAATTTCATCAAATTTTTTTATTGCATTTGTATTTAATTTACGTGCTCCAACTTTTTCTTTAAAAAGAAATCCATTTGTGTAAACTCTATGGTTTAATGGTATTGTATAAACTTCAACTTTTTCATCTTCAAAAATAAGTTCACTGTTGTTAGATTCTAATTGATGAAAAATCAAAGGATAGTTAGTCCACGAATTTGAAATTTTTAATTGTAAAGTAATTATTTCCTTTAATCCTTTTGGAGCATATATATGTAATTCTGTTTTTCTGTTAAGAAGTCTAAAGGTTGAAATTAGACCAACTAAACCAAAAAAATGATCCCCATGTAAATGAGAAATAAATATATGTTTAATTTTTGTGAATTTAACACCATACTTTCTTAATTGAACTTGAGTTCCTTCTCCACAATCAATTAAAAAATGATGATTTTTTATTTCTAAAAATTGTGATGTTGGGTGAGCATTTACACGTGGTGTGGCAGAATGGCATCCTAAAATAGTGAGTTTTAAACTCATCTAATTACGAGTCTTTTAGAAACAATCTCAGATTCAGTTTGCAGTGTATAAATATACATACCTTTACTTAAATCATTTCGATTAAATTGAATAGTGTTATATCCTGATTTTGAGTTGATCAGTTCCTTATAAACAGTTTTTCCCAATAAGTTTTTTACCGTAAATTCAATATGTTGGACTTTTGTAGAATTAAAATTTATGCTTGTATTTACAGAAAAAGGATTTGGATAGGCTGATATTGATGATAAAGTTACAGGAGGTTTAGTATCATCAGCCTGAATATTTTTTTCCTTTTGTTGTGCAAAAGAATAAGTAAATAACAGTAAAAAAGTTATTAAAAGTAATTTTTTCATCAATAAGCTATTGGTTTTAAAATCCTAAATCACGTTCAATGGCTTCCATTTCAAGAACATCTAATGCCTCAACAAATGTTGGAACAACATTAATTTCTTCAGGGACATCGCTTATATTTATACCATTACATACAATCACAAAGCTTTTATCATTCTGGTAGTGGAGCACACTCATATTCAAAAATAATAAAATTTCTTTAATATTGATGTTAATTTTTTCAGAAAAATCTATAATGATATGTTCTTCAATAAATTCTGGTTGTTTATTTTGTAGTTTTGTTATGAATTGATTTACAGAATATTGACCAGGTTTTATATGTGTGTATTTTTCAGTTTTATTAATTATCATTTTTATTTATGTTGAATTTGTTGAGCTAATAAATAGATTACAGCCATACGAATTGCAACACCATTTTCAACCTGATTTAAAATAATAGATTGATCAGCATCAGCAACATCACTTGTTAATTCTACACCTCTATTTATTGGTCCAGGATGCATAATAACAATTTTCTTGCCAAGTGAGTCTAATAATTGTTTATTTATTCCGAATAATTGAGAATATTCTCTGGTTGAAGGAAAATAATTTATTTCCATACGTTCATTTTGAACTCTTAAAACATTAGCAACATCACACCATTCTAATGCTTTTTTAATATTGTATTCTACGCCAACACCTAAACTTTCAATATACTTTGGTATTAATGTTTTTGGACCACAAACTTTAACTTCGGCGCCTTGTAAATTAAGGGCATAGATGTTAGATAATGCTACACGAGAATGTAAAATATCTCCAACAATCACAATTTTTTTACCTTTTACACTGCCTAATTTTTCACGTATAGAAAAAGAATCTAACAATGCTTGAGTTGGGTGTTCGTGTGTACCATCTCCTGCATTAACTATTCGTGCATTAACATGTTTTGATAAAAAATCGCAAGCGCCAACATCAGGATGTCTCATTACTATAATATCAACTTTCATTGATAAAATATTATTTGCAGTATCAATTAGTGTTTCACCTTTTTTTACTGAAGATTGAGCAGCTGAAAAGTTAACCACATCGGCAGATAAACGTTTTTCTGCTAATTCGAAAGATAACCTTGTGCGCGTACTGTTTTCAAAAAATAAGTTGGCTATTGTAATATCTCTTAGAGAGGGTACTTTTTTTATGGGTCTGTTAATTACTTCTTTAAAGTGGTCGGCAGTTTTAAAAATTAAATCAATATCAGCTTTGTTTATATGCTTTATGCCTAAAAGGTGTTGTACGCTTAATTGACTCATGAGATTAATTGTTTATTATATAAACGGCATCTTTACCGTCTTTTTCTTTCCAATGAACTGTAACTTTTTCTTTATTAATAACATCAACCTGCCTACCTCTGTAATCAGGTTGAATTGGTAAATCACGACTAAACCTTCTGTCTACCAGTACTAAAAGCTCAATTTTACTTGGTCTTCCAAATGATTGGATGGCTGTTAAAGCTGATCGAATACTTCTTCCTGAAAAAAGAACATCGTCAATAAATACTACATTTTTATCTTCAACAATAAAATTAATAGTTGTTTTATTAGCTTGTAAGGGTGCTTCACGCCTTCTAAAGTCATCTCTATAAAAGGTAATGTCTAATTGCCCTAATTCAACATTAGAAACATTATAGTCATTTTTTAAAATAGCAACTAAACGTTCAGCTAAAAATATACCTCTAGGTTGTAGTCCTATTAGTACGGTGTTTTCGAAATTGTTATGATTTTCAATTAACTGACACGCTAACCTATGTAGTATAATATGAATTTCTTTTGAGCTAAGTAGTATTTTTTTACTCATTGTATACCAAACATTGTTTGTAATACAAATATAATGTATTTTGTTAATTAATTTGTTAAAAACATTTATATGTTGCTATTAATTTTAAAAATTAGTCTTGTACTTTTATTAAAGTAGTAATTATATAATCTTCATTATGTCTTTAACTCCAAAAGAAAACAATTTACCACTATCAAAATTTGAATCTATGTTAAAAACGAATAATGTTTATTTCTTCGACTCGGTTGAGTTTGAAGAGATTATACATTATTATATAGATTCAGGGAAGAACGCATTAGCAAAAAAAGCTATAAACCTTGGTTTAAAGCAGCATCCAAATTCAATTATGCTAAAATTATTACAGGCCGAATTATTAATTTTTGATAACGAATTAGACAAAGCTTCTGCCTTGTTAAAAGATTTGCAAGCCATAGAACCTACTAATGAAGAAATATATGTACAACAAGCAAGTATTTATTCAAAAAAAGACGATCACAACAATGCTATAAATTCATTAAAATTAGCTTTAAGTTATACAGATGATGAAGCAGATATTTTGTCTATGATTGGTATGGAATATTTGTTTTTAGATGATTTTGATAAAGCAAGATTAAATTTTGCAAAATGTTTAGAAGTTGATTTTGAAGATTATTCATCACTCTACAATGTAATATATTGTTTTGATATGCAAAATCAACATGAAGAAGCGGTTGAATATTTAAATAATTATATTGATACAGATCCGTATAGTGAAGTTGCTTGGCATCAATTAGGAAGACAATATTTTATTTTAGACAAATTTGAAGAAGCTTACAGGGCTTTTGATTATGCTGTTTTAATTGATGAATATTTTGTTGGAGCATATCTTGAAAAAGCCAAAACATTAGAGCAATTAAATCGATTTGATGAAGCTATTGATAATTACAAAACAACAATTGAGTTGGATGACCCTACTTCTTTTGCTTTTTTAAGAATAGGAGAGTGCTACGAAAAATTAAATAAATTATCGCTGGCAATACAATATTATCAAAAAGCAGTTCACGAAGATCCTTTATTAGATAAAGGTTGGATTGCTATTACAAATTTAAATATCAAACAAAAAAAATATAGAAAAGCATTATATAATATCAATAAAGCTATTGAGATTGACGAAGAAAACACATTGTATTGGAGAAAGTATGCCGAGATTAATTTAAAACTTAACTTTTTTGAAGAAGTAATAAAAGCATTTCAGCGTTGTTTAATGTTGCAAGATTACGATTTAACAATTTGGGTTGGTTTAAGTGATGTATTATGTTTTATTGGCGATTATGAAGATGCGCTTACAAATCTTTTAAAAGCAAAAGCATATTTTAAAGATTTTGCTGAAATAGAATATAGGCTAAGTGCTTTATATTTTAAGTTGAAAAATGCTGAAAAAGGAACGGAACATTTACTTGAAGGATTGGCTATAGATTTTGAATATAATTCGATTGTTAAAGAATTATTTCCTGAAGTTTATCAAATGAATCAAGTAAAGGATATTATAAGTAATTTCAAATAAACTTCATTTTAAAAATGCTACATTTGTGGGAAAATATTTAGCCATAAATGCAACAGCGAAAATTTATTAATTATATAGTAATTACCCTTAAAGGAGTTGCTATGGGAGCTGCTGATGTAGTTCCGGGTGTGTCTGGAGGTACAATAGCTTTTATTTCAGGTATTTATGAGGAGTTGTTAACCTCAATAAGTTCCATAAATATTGCTACTTTAAAACTCCTGAAATCAAAAGGTATTAAAGCGGCTTGGGAAGCAATAAATGGTAATTTTTTAATAGCATTATTGTCAGGTATATTTATTAGCATAATCTCATTGGCAAAATTAATTTCTTGGTTATTAGAGCATAAACCAATTTTAGTTTGGTCATTCTTTTTTGGCTTAGTGTTGGCGAGTATCTTATATGTTGCAAAACAAATTACAAAGTGGAATATAGTTACTGTAATTTTGTTGTTGGCAGGTGCAATATTGGCATATTATATAACTACATTACAACCTTTAATTTCTGAAAATTCATCACCTTTATTCTTGTTTTTAGCGGGTGCTTTAGCAATATGTGCAATGATTTTACCAGGTATTTCTGGTGCTTTTATATTGGTTTTGTTAGGTGCATATAAACCTGTTTTGGACGCAGTACACACTAAAAACTTGCAATTATTAGCGGTGTTAGCTGCAGGAGCAATAGTTGGATTATTAAGTTTTTCTAAAATATTGAAATGGTTATTTAGTCATTACCGAAATTTTACTTTAGCAATTTTAACAGGTTTTATTTTAGGTTCTTTAAATAAAATTTGGCCATGGAAAAAAGTATTAGAAACAAAAATGTTTGGAGATAAAACCATAGTAATAAAAGAAGTTAGTGTTTCTCCATTGTCATTCGATGGAAATCCGCAATTAACAACAGCTTTAATGTTGTCTATATTAGGATTTGCAGTAATTTTGATATTAGAAAAACTTGCAAATAGTATAAATAACTAAATAAGTAATGGCACGTAGAGAACGCACATTTTCAGATAAGTTTTTCCTTTTTATTAAAGGATTGGCAATGGGAGCCGCAAATAAAGTTCCCGGAGTATCTGGAGGTACAGTTTCTTTTGTGTTAGGATTTTATGAAGAATTAATATATTCTTTCAAAAAAATTAATTACAAAGCTTTTTTATTACTTATAAACGGAAGATTTAAAAGTTTTTATAAGTATGTTAATGGTACTTTTTTATTACTGGTTATAGGTGGAAGTGTTTTTAGTTATTTTAGTGTTTCATTGGTATTAGATTATTTACTAACAAATTACGAATTATATGTTTGGAGCTCATTTTTTGGGATGATTTTAGGCTCAATATTCTATATCTCTAAAGATTTTAATGATTGGAGAGCTAAAAATGTTGTTTTAATGATAATGGGTATGGTATTAGGTATAGCTATAAGTTTTATGAATCCTGCGAAAGAAAATGACAATTTGTGGTTTGTTTTTATTTGCGGAATTATAGGTGTTTCAGGAATGACATTACCGGGTTTGTCAGGATCATTCATATTAATTTTAATGGGAAATTACGTGTTGTTATTGGTTGATTCTGTAACAATGCTATACAAAACCTTGTCGGAAATCCTTATATTGAATTTTAGCTTTATAGATAATGTTGAAAGAATAAGGTACCTTAAAATAATAGCAACATTTGCCGGAGGATCAGCATTTGGATTGGTTTTTATATCTCATATATTAGGTTTTGTACTTAAAAGGTGGCATCATTTGGTAACTGCAACCATCATAGGTTTTATTACAGGTTCTTTAGGTATAGTATGGCCATGGAAAAAAGAAGTTTACAAAGTTGTAAATGGCAATTTTGTATATGATGTTAATGGAGATAAAGTAATTCAAAATTTCAGCAGGTATTTTCCTGATTTTGCCCAAAAGGAAACTTGGATTGCAGTTTTTTTTATTTTAGTTGGAGCAGCAATTATATTGTTGCTTGATAAGTATGGAACTGAACGTAAAGAATATATAGATGAATAATCGTTTTAAATTTGGCTTGATAGGGAGAAACATATCCTACTCATTTTCAAGAAAATATTTTTCTGAAAAATTTCAAAAGTTAGGATTAACAAAATATAAATACTTCAATTTTGATATTCCTGAAATTGAAGAATTTCCATTTATTTTATATCAAAAAAAAGATGATTTTAAAGGTTTAAACGTTACAATTCCTTACAAAGAATCAATTATAAAATATTTAGGTGAAGTTGATGTTGATGCACAAAAAATAGGAGCGGTGAATACAATAAAAGTAACCAATGATAATAAATTAATTGGTTATAATACAGACGCTTATGGTTTTGTGGAGTCAATTAAACCATTACTGAAAAATCATCATAATAAAGCACTAATATTAGGAACCGGAGGAGCTTCAAAGGCAGTTGCCTTTGCTTTGGAAATGTTAAATATTCAATTTAAATTTGTTTCTAGAAAAGTAGCAGAAAATGTTTATTTGTATTCAGTTTTAAATAAAGATATAATTGAAGAATATACTGTAATTATAAATTGTACCCCACTTGGAACATACCCCAATATAGACGATGCCCCAAATATTCCATTTCAATTTATAAATAATAAACATTTACTTTATGATTTAATATATAACCCGGAAGAGACTAAGTTTTTGCAAGAAGGAAAAAAAAGAGGAGCTATTACAAAAAATGGACTCGAGATGTTGGAATTGCAAGCTGAAAAGTCATGGGAAATATGGAATTCATAAAAAGAATTACTTAAATTTACGCAACTTTTGTAAAAAATTAACATCTTATAAAGAAATAGTGTTTTATTTATAAAACGCTATTTATAAAGCAATTATATAGTATAATTAAACGAACATTAAACATTTTTATATGTTAGACAACAATAATAAATTACCAGTAGAAGATAATAATTCTAATCCAGACCATACAAAAAAAACTGAAACATCAAAAAAGAATGAATTAGATGAAGTAAAAATCGTATCGTCTAATCAAGCTATTGATGAAATTGAAAGTAAAATTGCTGAAAGTTCAGAAAATGTTGATTTTCAAGATGAAGAAATGCTTGATTACAGCAGTTTTACGCTGGAGGATTTAGTTAACGAATTAAGTAATTTAGTAAAAAATAAACCGGTACAAAGTATCCAAAATAATGTAAATAATATTAAAAGTGTTTTTAATGTTAAGTTTGGGACGTTACTTAGAAAAGAAAAAGAAAAATTTTTAGAAGAAGGAGGTAATATTGTTGATTTTCAATATAAAAATCCTTTAAAAACTACATATAATAGTATTCTTTACGACTTCAAAGTTAAAAGAAATGAATTCTTTTCTAATCAAGAAAATAAACTAAAGGAAAATTTACAAGCGAAACTTGATTTAATAGAAGAACTTAAAGATTTGATAGATAATGCCGATGGAGCAACTATGTATAAAATGTTTAAGGATATTCAAGCACGTTGGAGAGAAATAGGCCCTATTCCAAGAGCTAAATATAATGATACTTGGAGAACATATCATCATCATGTAGAACGCTTTTATGATTTATTACATTTAAATAATGATTTAAGAGAACTGGATTTTAAACATAATTTAGAAGAAAAACAGAAATTAGTTGAAAAGGCTGAAGAACTAGCTGAACTTGAAGATGTAAATGTTGCATTTAAAGAATTACAGGTATTGCATAAGTTATGGAAAGAAGAGGTTGGACCTGTTGCTAGTGAATTTAGAGAAGAAGTTTGGGAGCGTTTTAGCGCAGCTACTAAAAAAGTTCATGATAAGAGGCATGAATTTTTTAAAGACCTTAAATCAAAATACGAGAAAAATATTGAAAAAAAGTTAGAAGTTATCAATCAAATTAAAGCATATGATACTTCTAAAAATCATACAAGAATTGATTGGCAAAAAAGTATAAAGGATATTGAAGAGTTGCGTAATAAATTTTTTAGTTTAGGGAAGGTACCAAGATCTAAAAATGATGATGTTTGGAACAAATTTAAAGAAGCTACAAAAAAATTCAATACTGAAAAAAATCAATTTTTTAAAGATGTTAAAAAACAACATTTAGAAAATTTAAATAAAAAGAAAGCTTTAATTGAAAAAGCTATTGAACTTAAAGATAGTGAAGATTGGGATACTGCAACTGAAATAATGAAAAAAATTCAGGCAGATTGGAAAACTATTGGACATGTACCGCGTAAATATTCTGACAAACTGTGGAAAGAGTTTAAAGATGCATGTAATCATTATTTTGATAGGCTTCACAATAAACAAGATGAAGGAAATAAAGAGGAACTTGAAGTTTTTAATAAAAAGAAAGCTTTATTAAAGCAACTTAAAGAGAAGGTTGAGAAAAAAAATGAATTTACTTTAGAAAGTTTAAAAGAATATATTGAAACTTGGCGTAACTTAGGTAGAGTTCCGTATGAAATGAGACATATTGAAGCTAAATTCAATAAACTATTAGATAAAATTATAGATTCGAGCCCAATTGATAAAAAAGAGGTAGAAATGATTAAGTTTGAAAACTTAGTTAATAGTTATTTAGATCAAAAAAATTATAGAAAATTAGATTCTGAACAACTTTTTGTAAGAAAGAAAATTGACGAAACAATTAGAGAAATTCAGCAATTAGAAAATAATATTGGTTTTATTTCCAACGTGTCTGATAAAAATCCTTTAGTAATGAATGTTAGAGGTCATATTGATGAATATAAAGAGAAATTAGAACTTTGGAAAGCCAAACTCGACTACTTAAAACAATTAAACTATTAAAAAAAAGGACACTGTTTCACAAAGTGAGTAAGTATAAAATATCGAGGGTTTAGCTAATTATAGCTGGACCCTTTTTTCAAATATGACAAGGAACTGATTTAGGATAATGCCCCAATTTTGGATTGGCATTGACCATTTTTTGGCAGCTTCTCTCAAAGCCAAATATACGGATTTCATTACAGATTGATCAGAAGGGAATGAAAGTTTGTTTTTGGTGTACTTTCGGATTTTCCCATTCAGATTCTCAATAATGTTCGTTGTGTAGATTATTTTTCTGATTTCCAGGGGAAATTCAAAAAATACGGTCAGGTCTTCCCAATTGTCTTTCCAGCTTTTAATGGCGTAGGAATATTTATCTTCCCATGCGGCTGCAAAATCGTCCAAAGCGGCCCTGGCGGCTTCTTTTGTGGGTGCATTGTAAATATGTTTCATATCCCTTGTAAATGCTTTTTTGTCTTTCCAAACAACGTACCTGCTGGCGTTTCGGATTTGATGGACCACACAAATCTGGGTTT
>NZ_JAAZUI010000129.1 GCF_012524075.1 Lutibacter sp. B1 | reverse complement strand
CCGTTGTACGCAAGCAAAGAAGAATACAAACAATCAATGAAAAATATAGAAATAGAATATGATTTTAGATTAGACAGTATGTGTGGAGACCCTGATACTGACAGTCTAAAATTATATGAGTTTCATAGTGTATTGTGGAATCAAAAACTTTCAAACAGCGAAATATTAAATCTCAGCATTTTAAACAAAAGTTACGGAAGACTAATTTTAAAAACGAACTTGACAGACAACTTATCTAGCGATAGAATGTGTCCTCATTTTGTTGGAAAATATAATGGGAAATTAGATGGTTGGTTAAGTGATTCTGATAAAGAAAGATTCCAACATAAAGTCAGAACGATTGGAGGACATATTGTTTTTCCTGCACATAGAAAAAATGGATTTACGATTAATCAAGCAAGAGGAGTAAATCGAAAAATAAGCGACAGATTTGACTTAACTTTAGAATGCGTTAGAAGGTTTTATAAAAATGAAAAGAGTCCTTTATCAAGTGTATTAGATAGATATTCTAACTTTTTTGAAATATTCAGAGATTTTAAAGGTTATATAGACTTTTTTATGCTTCAAGATTTTATAGATACCAATGAAAAAATAAAATTCTCTTTGCCTTTTGATAATTTTAATCGTTCTGCGTTACCTGAAAATAAAGAAGAATACGAGAGTTATATGAATAAAACAATTGAACTAATAGACAAAAGAAATAAAAAGATAATGAAAAGAATGAATTATGCCAGCGTACAACACTGTATATAGCTCATTGTGGCGAAATTTTTTAATCGAAAAATTTCTTATATTTATTGTCAAAATTGCTTC
>NZ_JAAZUI010000128.1 GCF_012524075.1 Lutibacter sp. B1 | reverse complement strand
CCACAACGACAACATAGCCTAAACCGTTACCTGTAATTGCTAAAAATGAAAAAGAAAATACCAATTGGACTTAGAAAAATAATTGATGAAGTATATAGAGAAAATGAAAACTTATTCAAACTAGAATTCAATGAAAATTCAATTGCTAAATTTCTAGATTCTGACAGTGAAAGTGATTTTTTCTTTGAAATAAAAAAAATCAATACGGAAAATGTAAATAGAAATATAACTTATACAGTTGAATATAAACCCTATAATGAGGAAACATTAGCACCTAGAACTGTCCCTGTTACATTAGCCAATTTTAAAGCGTTTTTTCTAAAATGGAAATCTTTATTAATTGAGTCAAATAAAATGAGTCCTTTATTTGATGACAATTTCACGCAAACCTATTACGACGAAATTGCGCCACAATTTGAGATATTAGATGACGATGCCGAATATAAACCATTTACAATTCTCCAACAAAAGAGAATTATTGAGTTCTTAGACAAAGCTGAGGAAATTTTAAAGGAGCAAAAAAACAATCTTGATGCCGAGAATACAATTGAACTAATTGAAAATACAAAATCGACAATAACAAAATCAACAAAGAAAGAAGTTATTAAAAATATCCGAAAAATAATTGCAAAAGGATTTAAGGTTGGATTGAAAATCGGCGAAAAATTATTGATTGAATTTACAACAGAACTTGCAAAAAAACTGATAATGTCAGGAGGAATATAAAACTACAGGTAACAATGGCTAAAGTTCAGCGTGGCTTTTTTGCTAAATCAAAAGTTTGGTGTACTTTTAATCGGCTAAGTTTCATCAGCGGAAAAGTCTCCGACATTTTCCACGCCGAAACCCTAGCCTAAACCGTT
>NZ_JAAZUI010000127.1 GCF_012524075.1 Lutibacter sp. B1 | reverse complement strand
ACAACACCTCATAAAATTTATGCTTACATTTAAACTAAACAACAAACCGACAAACATCCAACAAACGATTTGCTACGTCCGAAAAATCTCCGATTTTTCAGTCGCACAAATCTTATAAAAACCCGTTGGTTAAAATAACGAGATTGGAACTCGGCAGAGAAATTTTCTTTCAAAAATAATGATTTACTAAAGCTGAAAATTAATTCGATTTTGAGCACTATTCCAGAATGAATTTTTTAAATAGTTTTCTTCCAAAACTAAAATTCTGCTTCAACTGAGAATTCTCTGAGAACTCTTCTCTCCTATTTTATCATTCTGCTAAATTGAGAAATTTAATAGGTTGAATCCGTTAAGTTGAATAAATTTTAAAACGTAGGAGTTTTTCTCTTATTTTTAGTTTTTTAAGCTCATTTTCTACTAAACTGAAAAGAACGAACTCGTTTGAATGATTTTTAGATTGTTTTAAGTTGCTTTTCATCATTTTCGTAAACTGAAAAATTGCAACTTCTTTCAACTGAATTTGAGCAATATCACGGAATGAAAATAGAGAATTGAAACCATCAGATTTGAGAAATGAATCGATTAAATTTGAACTAAAATTGATAAATCCAACTATGTTTAATTAAGTTACTTTAACCAACAATGGCTATATTGCATTGTGGCGGATTTTCTTTTTCAGAAAATCCTCGTATATTTACTAAGCTAATTGCTATGACGGAAAAATCTTGCCGATTTTTCCACAACGACAACATAGCCTAAACCGTTAGCTAAAATAACTTGTGAAGAATTCGGCAGAGAATTTCTCCTTCAAAATTTATGTTTTTTTTAACTCAAAATAATCTGATTTTGAGCATTTTTCCGGATTGATTTTTTTATGCTTTTTATTT
>NZ_JAAZUI010000126.1 GCF_012524075.1 Lutibacter sp. B1 | reverse complement strand
AGGATTTTCGTAAGTAGGCGAGAACCAGCCATTAATTATACACGTTGTTGTAAGTAGTGCTTTTTTAGTTCACTTACTTAATTTCAAAATCCGAAATGCTCCTTGAATTACCAATGCAAAAACAATTGTTCCGATAATCAAATCAGGTTTATTAGAACTCAAATAATGCACTAAAATTCCTGCAATAATTACTCCCAAATTGATAATCACGTCATTCGAAGTGAAAATCATACTCGCTTTCATATGTGCTTCTTCTTTGCTCTTTGACTTTTGCAAAATATAAAGACAAATTCCGTTTGCAATAAGTGCAAAAATCGAAACTATAATCATTGTTGAAAAATCGGGAAGTTTCTCGTTTCCGAAAAATCTTCTCAAGACTTCTACAAATCCAATAATCGCAAGTATTATTTGAAAATATCCAGCAAGTTTGGCAATCCGTTTTTTCTTTATTACTGTTCCGCCAACCGCAAACAAACTAATTCCGTACACAAAACTGTCCGCAAGCATATCTAAACTATCGGCAACAAGTCCCATAGATTTTGAGATAATTCCTGTTGTCATTTCAATAATGAAAAAAGCAAAATTTATGGCAAGTACAGACCAAAGTAGTTTTTTCTGATTTTCGTTTTCTTTAAATTCCGTTTGGTCGGTTTGTTCCGTTGAGATTTTTTTTCCACCTAAATTCAATTCGATAACGGACTTTTCGATTTGGTCAATTTCTCCGCTGTGAAAAACGGTCAATTTTCGATTCGGAATATCAAAGTCCAAATTCGCAATGCTTGAAATTCCGTCCAATTTCATTCGGATAAGATTTTCCTCTGAAGGACAATCCATTTTGGTAATTTCAAATATTGTTTTATTCACTTGGTTTCTGGGTTTTTCGGCATTACTTACAACG
>NZ_JAAZUI010000125.1 GCF_012524075.1 Lutibacter sp. B1 | reverse complement strand
CTTACTTCATATAAATGTTGTAAACCCTCGTGTGTGTGATACATTAAATCTCCCAACTCTTTTAATCGATTATTTTTCAACGCTTCTACTGAATTCAACACTCGTTCCTTTTCTTCAACAACATACAAACATCTGTCATAAACTTTTGAAGACATCTTATTTTTTAATTTATGTAACTTACAAAGTGAAACATCTCTTAATGAAGTAACTTCTGGATATTTTTCTTTGATGATTTCAACACCTTTTTCACATTCGCTTCTACGAGTATTATATTCACTTGAAGCCAAGCTGTGAGACACATTTGTGTTTAAAAGAAGAATTTTATATGGTTCTATTTCAATAGGTACATATTGATATTCCAACGACTGGCAATCTAACAAAATAACATGATCCTTTTTACTCATTACTGAAGCAAACTGATCCATAATTCCACATTTGGTACCTACAAAATTATGCTCTGCTCTTTGAGATAATTCAACTATCGTTTGTGTTGATAAACCAAGATCAAATAGCTCATTCAATCCAAAAGCCAAGCCACATTCCAACGCTGCAGAAGAACTTATACCCGAGCCTATTGGAATATTACTTTCCAACACACAATCAAACCCTTTTAAACCTTTTCTAATTTGTTGTATTTCAAAAATGACTCCTAAAATATAGTTTTCCCATTCATTTTTACTTACTTCTACTTTAGTAAGATCTATTTCAAATCCTACTGTAAAGTTTGTACTATATACTTTGCAAGCTGTTAAACTTCCGTTTTTCTTAAATTTAAATCGTATTTTTTTGTCAATTGCTGTTGGTAATACAAATCCATTATTATAATCAGTATGTTCTCCTATAATATTTATCCTTCCAGGAGAGTCTATTATAACTTCATATTCACCCTGTGATAAGTCTGTTTCTTTCA
>NZ_JAAZUI010000124.1 GCF_012524075.1 Lutibacter sp. B1 | reverse complement strand
CAACGGTCTCGTATAACCGTCAGTTACGGGATTAAAGTTAATGTTTTTCGGTTTAGAACTGGCGTTAGCAATTCCGAGTGGATTCGGACGTAGTCGAATCCGCCGTAATTGCGGTTATACATTGTTGGCAACTGGCTTTTATTCCGCATTTTTGTTATATTCTGTTTTAAAATGTCGCTCAATGTTTAACATTAAATTGAAAACATAATCAAAATATTCTTCCGAATTTTCTCTCGTAAATTTCCTAACAAAGAAGTTTTGCAACGTCGGTATTTCTTTATATTTAATTCCTTCAATTTTTTTGTTTTCAGAATCCGATTTGTCAATCAAGTCAATAGTATTCTCTGAATCCCTCAATATTTTTTTTGGGTCATAATGAGAAAAGCCATTTCTTACTGTTTGTCGTAATTGTGTCAATTTATTAAATTCATACTCTGTAATTATTCCTAATTCTTTACATTCTTTGATTGTACAGTTCATTGTGCAACTTGAATATTTGTCAGATGCAGAGTAAGTTTCATTCCAATCCTTAATTTTTTCAGGTTGTGTTCCTGAAGCTTTTTGAATTAATGCTAATTTTAATATTCTTTCAAGAAAATGATTTGTCAGCGTTATTGCTGCTGTATGCGATTCAGTAATCAAGCATTTAACAATTTCTCCGATTGTGGATTTTAAATCCGTAAAGTAGTAAAATCTTGGGTTGCGTAAATAATGTTTATAATGTTCAAAGTTTTCTTCTAACGCTTTTTTAAAAAGGCTATCCAAAAATGATTTATTTTCAGAGTCAATGTTATTGTAGCGTTCCTCAATTATCTTTCGATTTTCGATTTCGCGTTCTTCTGGATTTATTCCATACTTTTCATATATTTCTCTTGTTTTTTCGTCCATTATAAAATTTTCCAGAATCTTTTTTCAGCTTGTTGCCAACG
>NZ_JAAZUI010000123.1 GCF_012524075.1 Lutibacter sp. B1 | reverse complement strand
CTTAAAGAAAGAATCAAAATTGAGACACTTTTAAACGAGAATAAATCCAAAGCTTATATCGCTAAAACTTTAAACAGATCTCGTTCAACTATATCTCGTGAAATCAATAAATGGATTCAAGATCCTAATGATAAATATGCGGCTGAATTAGCCCATTGGAATGCTAAAGACGATTATCTTAACAAAAGAAACCTTGATAAAATATCAACTTATAAACCACTAAAATACTATGTATACAAAGGACTTCTTAAAGGTTGGACTCCTGAACAGATTTGTGGAAGCTTAAAATTAAAATATCCCAACAACAATATTATGTCTATATCACACGAAGCCATTTACAGACACATTTATACCAGACCGCAAGCGTCTTTAAATAAAAAACTTATCAAACTTCTCGTGAGAAAAAAAACGCGTAGAAGACCTATTAAAAAAGTACGTGGTAAAGGTTCTAAAATTATTAACCAAGTCAGTATTGACAAGAGACCTAAGCATATCGAACTTAGACAAGAAATTGGACATTGGGAAGGCGATTTAATTATCGGAAAAGGTCAAAAATCTGCCATTGGAACCATTGTAGAACGTAAATCCAGATACACCTTAATCGTAAAACTAAAATCCAGAAAAGCTGATGAAGTTGCTAAAATGTTCTCTAAAAAAATCAATCAACTCAATAAATTATTTAGAAAATCCATGACTTACGACAACGGTATTGAAATGGCTAAACATCAAATAATAACTCAAAAAACAGGTATGAAAATTTACTTTGCGCACCCCTACTCTTCTTGGGAAAGAGGTACTAATGAAAATACTAACGGAATCATCAGAAGGGACTTCCCTAAAGGAACAGATTTTAACCTCATTGACGAAAAACAGCTCTTAAAACTCGAACATAAACTAAACAACAAACCCAGAAAAATCATTGGGTATAAAACTCCTAAAGAAGTATTGGAA
>NZ_JAAZUI010000122.1 GCF_012524075.1 Lutibacter sp. B1 | reverse complement strand
AAATAATTAGTAAATTAAAGTATTGAAATTCAATTTTATAACTAAATATTTCGCTTATGATTTCTGCTATTAAAATTACTCAAATTTTTTGTTCTATAGATGATTTTTGTTTAGAATTTGTTCCTTTTTGGCAAAAAAGCTTATTGTCTAATGGTAAAAAGCGTATTAGAGCATCAAAAATGAGCCTTTCTGAGGTAATGACTATTCAAGTATTGTTTCATCTATCTGGTTATAAAACATTCAAGGATTTTTATATAGGATATGTCTCAAAACATCTAAACAACTACTTTCCAAACTTAGTATCTTATAATCGTATGGTAGAACTTAAAGGACAAAGCTTTATGCCTTTGGCTATTTATTTAAAAGTCTGCGGACTGGCTAATTGTACTGGGATTTCTTTTATAGATTCTTCACCACTTAGAGTTTGTGATAGGCGACGTATTAATCAGCACAAAGTATTTAAAGGTTTAGCTCAAAGAGGACAATGTTCTTTAGGATGGTTTTACGGATTTAAACTTCATATTATAACTAATGATCAAGGTGGTATCATAGATTTTATGATTACCAAAGGTAATGTAGATGATAGAAATCCTTTACGCTTTAAAGCTTTTATCAAGAAGCTTTTTGGCAAACTCTTTGGAGATAAAGGTTATATCTCTAAAGACTTGTTTACAGAACTATTTGCTAGTGGTGTTCACTTGGTAACAAAACTTAGAAAAAATATGAAAACCAAACTTCTAACACCTATGGCGGATGCCTATCATTTAAGAAAAAGAGCTATTATTGAAACTATTTTTGACCAATTAAAAAATATTTGCCAAGTAGAACACTCAAGACACAGAAGTGTAGCAAACTATTTCAATAACATCTTTACTGCATTAATAGCTTATAATTTTAAAGACAAAAAACCTTCTCTTAAAAATAATTTTGTGGATACTAAGCAACTTTATTTATCTTTTTAGTTATATCGAACTCACGTTA
>NZ_JAAZUI010000121.1 GCF_012524075.1 Lutibacter sp. B1 | reverse complement strand
ATTCTAGTTTGAATAAGTTTTCATTTTCTCTATATACTTCATCAATTATTTTTCTAAGTCCAATTGGTATTTTCTTTTTCATTTTTAGCAATTACAGGTAACGGTTTAGGCTATGTTGTCGTTGTGGGAAAATCGACAAGATTTTTCCGCCATAGCGATTATGTTAGTAAATATACGAGGATTTTCTGAAAAAGAAAATCCGCCACAATGCAATATAGCCATTGTTGGCATTTAGTACTTTTAATCCACAAAAGTTTCTTTTATAATCTCTTTACATTTTTTTATTTCAGATTTTGTCAGTTTATCAAAAACTCTAACAATTCTTTTTTTATCAATACTCCTAATTTGGTCAATAGTAATCATTCCTTTTTTTCCATTGTGTTCTACAGGAACTCGAGTAGGATATTTTTTCATATTTGTTGTCATTGGAGCGACAACAATCGTATTCAAGTATTTATTCATTTCATTTGGTGATATAATCACACAAGGTCTTGTCTTTTTTATTTCACTTCCAACAGTTGGATCAAGGTTAACAAGTACAATAAAATATTGTTTTAGTTCCATTCGTCGAAATTTTCATCATCAAATACATCATTCATTAACAAACAATCATCATTATTTACTTTCATTTTTTTAAACTCATTTTCCCAATCTTGTCTTGGTTTTTCAATTGGTCTAAGAATAATTTGACCTTTTTCAAGAATCAATTCAACTTTTTCTTTTATGTTGTATTTTTCCAAAATAGTCTTACTTAAGCGAAGCCCTTTTGAATTTCCGATTTTGATAATAGATGTTTCCATAATCTCATTTTGTTATTACAAAGTTATTACATTTATTTTAATTATCAAAATTAATTCCGTATTAATGCCAACGGTTTAGGCTATGTTGTCGTTGTGGAAAAATCGGTAAGATTTTTCCGCCATAGCAATTGTGTTAGTAAATATACGAGGATTTTCTGAAAAAGAAAATCCGCCACAATGCAATATAGCCATTG
>NZ_JAAZUI010000120.1 GCF_012524075.1 Lutibacter sp. B1 | reverse complement strand
ATAAAACGGAAAGATTTGAGTAATGAATCCGAAAAAAGAAAGTTGAAACATAAAAAACTCATTGAAAAGTCTGATTTTAGCACAATGGCGGAATTATAAGTTGAAACGGAAAGAATTAAGCACAACGACGGAAATGAGCAATGAAAACGGAAAAACTCATTGAAACGTGAGAGTTGAACTGAAAAATATTCAAGAATAATTAAAACTTAACGATAAATTCCAGAATTGATAATTATCGTGGAATTGAAAAATAGTTTTTATGAGTAATTCATCATAAAAGACAAATTCTCGACTTTGATATTTAAAACGGTCAAAATTTCAACTAAATAGATTAATTGGAACTCAAATCCACTTTACCCAACACCTTATAACCAAAATTGCTTCTTTCTGTAAATTAGAATGTTTCTAAATCTAAAAAATACTATATTTAAACAACCGAAAATTGCGCTTTCAAATTCGCAACTTTCGTTATACAATCCCGTTACCTGTAATACGATTCGAAATCGTAAAAATAAAAATAGTTTCCATATATTGAAACTTTTCACTAACTTTGTCATCTAAATAGTTAGAAAAGGAATGAAACCTAAATTTGATGTTATATTTTTAGAACAAGCTATTGAGTTTGTGGAAAATTTAGACAATAAAACAAGAACGAAAATATGTTAGAATATTGATAAAGCTAAATTGATAAATGATCCTAAGCTTTTTAAAAAACTAAAAGATGAAATTTGGGAATTTAGAACAAAATACAATGGAGTTCAGATTAGACTTTTTGCCTTTTGGGATAAAACCGAGAAAACTGAAACTTTAGTAGTATCAACTCACGGAATAATTAAAAAAGTGAGTAAAGTCCCGAAAGCTGAAATTGAAAAAGCGGAGAAATTGAGAATACAATATTTTAATCAAAAAAAAACTTAAAAAATGGAAACTACTAAAAAAATGAAAATGATGAGTTTAGACCAACTTAAAGATAAACATCTTGGAGAAGTTGGAACTATTGAAAGAGACAAATACGAATTTGATTTAAAAATTGAAATTCTT
>NZ_JAAZUI010000011.1 GCF_012524075.1 Lutibacter sp. B1 | reverse complement strand
TAAAGTAACAGATTACTTCGTCGCTATTGCTCCTCGTAATGACGAAAAAACTAACCTTATTTTCAGAATAGCGAAGGTAAACACAGAAATTCAGGAATGCAAAGCATTCCGCTGTGTTTAACAAGCGTTTCTTTCAGCAGAAAGAAATTCCTAAAATAAGGGGGCTTTTTTTTGATTCGTTTCTTTGGACAAGCAAAGAAATGAATATGTAAAAGAATTGAATCTCTCAAAATATTAATAAAAAAGATATCTCACTATGTTCAAGATAACAATTAAACTGTCATTGCGAGCGAAGCGAAGCAATCTTATTCTTTTAAACGGATTACTTCGTTACAGATTTCTTTTAATGATAAATTTGTATTTACATTTTCGAATTTATATAAGAAATTGTTTCATTTTCAATAGCAACTGCTTTTTCATAAATTGTTTGTGCTTTTTCTAAAATGGCATCAGCAAAAACACGATCTTTAATATCTTTAGCGTTGATTTTAACATTAAAATAAGCTCCCGTAACAGCGGTTTTAGCACACAAAACACCTACACCGGCATCGGATAAAGAAGACTGTAAGCCTTCTTTTAACATAGCCTGCATTACTTCCATAGAATTAAAAGCTGTTTCCATAACTTGAAATGGAATTTCAGTAGCATATTTTGTAGCATTTTCAACAGCTGTTTTTCTTGCTTTTTTTTCTTCTTCAGTACTTTTTGGCATTCTAAAACCATCTATAATTTTATTGAAAGCATTGGTGTCTTCATCAACTAAAAACAGCAATTTATTTTTATAAGCCTGACCTTTTTCTGCCCATTTTGAATAAAATTCCCATTTATCGTCCCAGCCTGCTTTGTGAGCTGATAAATTTGCGACCATAGTTCCTAAAGAAACTCCTAATGCACCCACATAAGCTGAAATTGAACCACCACCCGGAGCCATAGACTCTGAAGCAGTTTCTTCAGCAAAATCATTAACAGTTAAATCAATTAATTTTTTAGCATCTCCTTCTAACATATATTCAATTATTTTTTCCTTCGGATTAAAAGGTTTTAAATCATCTAAGCCTAAAGATTTAACGGCAATTTTAATTTTTTCTTCTTCTGAAATTCCTAAAGAACGTTCTTGTTTTCGCAAAAAATAATCACCGGCATCTAACATAGCTTTTAGAGGAATTAGTCCAATTAATTCGGAACCTGTAACGCGTAATCCTCTTTCAGCAGCCGCATTTACAGTTTCATCAAAAGCAATGTGCATAGGAGTAATGCTGATATTGGTTAAGTTATATGAAATTTGAGCAATACCATATTCTTCAATATACCAACCAATACCTTTTACAGCTTTTAGTTTACCGGGAATACGTATAGGTTCTCCTTTTTCGTCTATAACGATTTTTCCCGTTGCAGGATTTCCTTCTCGTAAAATTCTTCCGGCTTCTCTTATATCAAAAGCAATAGCATTTGCTCTACGAGTTGAAGTTGTATTTAAATTGATGTTATATGCAATTAAAAAATCACGTGCCGATATAGCAATTGCTCCTGTTTTTGCAACACTTTGATTGAATTCTGCCGAACCAAAATCGGGTTTCCATAATGGGTTGATTAGTTTTTCTTTCAAACCTTCATATTCTCCGGCACGGCAACTGGCTAAATTTTTTCTTTTATCTTCTTTGGCGGCTTTTTCGTAAAAATAACCCGGAATACCCAGTTCTTTCCCAACACGTTCACCCAATTTATGAGCATAAACGGCAGTTTCTTCCAAAGTAATATTAGAAATAGGCACTAACGGACAAACATCAGTGGCTCCAAAACGAGGATGTTCACCAAAATGCTTGCTCATGTCAATTAATTCAGCAGCTTTTTTAATCAATCTGAAAGCAGCTTCAATCACATTTTCAGGTTCACCAACAAAAGTAATTACAGTTCTGTTAGTGGCTTTTCCGGGATCAATATCCAATAATTTTATCCCTTCAACAGTTTCAACAACTTTGGCTATTTCATTTATTTTATGAGAATCACGCCCTTCACTTATGTTTGGAACGCATTCTATTAATTGCTTGTTCATTATTTTATGTATTTATAGTTCAAATTTAATTAAATAATTATTCATTTTTAGTTAAAAATTAAATGGAACTTAAAAGAGTATTTCGTTATTTAATTTTATTTTTGTTGAGAATGTATTTATTATGAAGAAAGTTTTAATTACCGGAATGGCCGGGTTCATTGGCTATCATTTAGCAAAATTATTGAGGGAATTTGATTTTCAGATTGTTGGTTTGGATAATATCAATGATTATTATGATGTAAACTTAAAATACGCACGTTTGAAAGATTTAGGTTTTGATCAATCAAAAATTACGTATAATAAGTTGATAGAATTAGACTCTATCTCATTTATTAAACTAGACTTAACTGATTTACAAAATATAAAAACACTGTTTAAAGAACAGCAATTTGATTATGTTGTAAACTTAGCTGCTCAGGCAGGAGTGCGGTATTCATTAAAAAATCCGCATTCTTATGTAGATAGTAACATAACAGGATTTTTGAATATTTTAGAAAGCTGTAGAGCGTATCCGGTAGAACATTTAGTTTTTGCTTCGTCTAGTTCAGTTTATGGTTTAAGCGAAGAAATTCCGTTCCATGAAGATAATTGTACCGATCATCCGTTAGCTATGTATGCAGCAAGTAAAAAAGCAAATGAAATGATGGCTCATTCGTATGCTAATTTATACGATATTCCGTGTACCGGATTACGATTTTTTACGGTTTATGGCCCATGGGGAAGACCGGATATGGCATTGCATATTTTTACCAAAGCGATGGTTGAAGATAAAGAATTTGAAGTGTTTAATAATGGAAATATGAGTAGGGATTTTACCTACGTGGCTGATATTGTTGAAAGTATAAAACGATTGATGCCACTTCCTCCAAAAGAAAACAATCCGGAATTTAATCCAAAGAAGCCTACTCCATCAAAAAGTTCAAAAGCATATCAATTATTTAATATTGGCAATAATAGTCCGGTAGCTTTAATGGATTTTATTACAGCTATAGAAAAAGCGTTAGGAAAAAAAGGAAAAATTGTTTTTAAACCGATGCAACCAGGCGATGTTCAAAGTACTTACGCCAATGTTGAAAGTTTGTTTAATTATATTGATTTTAAGCCTCAAACAAAACTTGAGGATGGAGTAAATGAATTTGTGAAAAAGTATTTGGAATTGAATGAGTAAAAACAATTCAAATACGACTGATTGGTTGTTTGAAATAACCCCAAAAAATAATTTATTAGATTTAAATTTAAATGAAGTATGGCGTTATAGAGATTTATTGTTCTTATTTGTTAAGCGAGATGTTGTAACGGTCTATAAGCAAACCATTTTAGGTCCTTTATGGTATTTAATTCAACCATTATTTACCTCAGTAATTTTTACCTTAATTTTTAATAATGTAGCAAATATTTCAACAGGAGCAGTACCACCATTTTTGTTCAACTTAGCGGGTATTACCATTTGGAATTATTTTAAATCGTGTTTTTCAGCAACTTCAAACACCTTTACAACTAATGCTGGAATTTTTGGAAAAGTGTATTTTCCGCGTATTATTATGCCCTTATCAGTGGTGATTTCTAATTTGGTTAAGTTTGGTATTCAGTTATTTATATTTATAGGATTTTATATTTATTTTTATGTAAACGGAGCTTCTATTAGTTTAAATAAATACACTATTTTATTTCCTGTAATGGTTTTATTAATGGGATTGTTAGGTTTAGGAATGGGAATGATTATTTCATCTTTAGTAACTAAATACCGAGATTTAAGAATTTTAGTTGAATTTGGTGTACAGCTTTTAATGTATATTTCGGCAGTTATGTATCCTGTTTCGTTTTTTATAGATAAATTACCGGAATATGCCTGGGTTGTTCAATATAATCCTTTAGCTTATGTTATTGAAACAACACGTTATATTTTATTAAGCGTAGGTAACTTTAATTTGAATATGTTTATATATACATTTGTTATTACTATAATTATTTTATTTATTGGAATTGTTATTTTTAACAAAACAGAGAAAAATTTTATTGATACTGTTTAGCAGGAGGTTGTTAGTGAGTAGTGAAAAGTGAGAGGTGAGTAGTGAAATATTAATTGATTAAAGAAAAGATTTAAAAAGCTTTGAATTATAAGGAATTAGACGTTTGGAAAAAAAGTATGGATTTAGGAAATCTATATTTTAACTAATGATTTTCCTGAAAGTGAAAGATTTGGTTTAACATCTCAAATGAGAAGGGCTGTAGTTTCTATTTCATCAAATATTGCTGAAGGAGCAGGTAGAAAAGGCGATAAGGAATTAATTCAATTTTTGCATATAGCTTTAGGTTCGTTGGCAGAATTGGAAACACAGTATCTAATAGCTGTTAGATTAAAGTTTGTTGTTGAAAATAATTCAGTTGAAGTGTTGATAAATGATGTAAAAAAGTTATTGTTGGGATTTAGAAATTATCTGATGAATAAGTGAGATTTAAGATGTAATTTATAATAGTTAATTTAAAGAGATTATTTTTTACTTCTTAGATCTTGCACGGTTTACATCTCACTATTATCTTTTCACTATTACAAAAGAATGAAATGAACGAAGTAATACTAAAAATAGAAAATTTAAGCAAACAATATCGACTAGGATTGGTGGGCACAGGAACATTGAGCCATGATTTAAAACGCTGGTGGTATAAAGTGAGAGGAAAAGAAGATCCGTTTTTAAAAATAGGAGATACAAATGACAGAGCGACAAAAGGAACTTCTGATTACGTTTGGGCATTAAAAGATATTAATTTAGAGGTACAAAAAGGAGAAGTTTTAGGAATTATTGGTAAAAATGGAGCAGGAAAATCTACCTTACTTAAAATACTTTCAAAAATAACAAGCCCAACAACAGGAAGTGTAAAATCAAAAGGCAGAATAGCTTCATTATTAGAGGTGGGTACCGGTTTTCATGGAGAATTAACTGGAAGAGAAAATATTTTTTTAAACGGAACAATTTTAGGAATGACTAAAGCTGAAATTACTCAAAAATATGATGAAATTGTTGAGTTTTCAGGATGTGAACGTTATATTGATACTCCTGTAAAACGTTATAGCAGTGGCATGACGGTGCGTTTGGCATTTGCAGTGGCGGCATTTTTAGAGCCCGATATTTTAATAATTGACGAAGTTTTAGCTGTAGGTGATGCCGAATTTCAAAAAAAAGCCATTGGCAAAATGAAGGAAATTAGCAAAGGTGATGGGCGTACGGTGTTGTTTGTTAGTCATAATATGGCGGCGGTACAAAATTTGTGTGAAAGAGGTATTGTGCTAAAAAAAGGTTCTATAGTTTTTGATGGAGGAGTAGAACAAGCAATAAGTTCATATTTAGCAGAATATTATTCATCTGAAAACAAAATAATTGATTTTCCAGTTGAAACATCAAAGTTAAGTATTGAAAATATAAATATTGTTGATGTAAATGAGCAACAGGTGTCTAATTTAATTTTAGGAAGTTTTTACAATTTTCAATTATTTTTGCGTTCAAAAAAAGATTTAAGACATGTAAATGTACGTTTACAGGTTTTTGATGAAAATAATCATTTGATAACAACATTAAATACATTCCATACCAATAATGTTTTAAATATTTCTGAAAATGAATCTGTAGTTTTAAAATGTTGTATGGAAAAATTAGCAATAGCTCCGGGTAAATATACCTTAGGTATTGAAATTTTTGATTTATTTGAAAAAAGTACTATTTATGAAAATGAAAAGGTACTTTACTTTACTATTGAAAATGGAGATTATTTTGCAAGTGGCAGATTACCCTCACCTCAAAATATAGGAAAGTGTTTAGTAGAATTTGCTTGGAAATTAAATTATTATGATATCACATAAGCATAAAGTTATATTTATTCATATCCCTAAAACAGCAGGAAGTAGTATTTTTAAATTTTTTCACAATGATTTAAATTTAGATTGGCAAATTCCAAATTATGAAGTTTTATATGGCTGGTGTCCTAAACGTAAAATACATCTTCAACATGCCACATCTAAACAATTACTTGATTTGGGTTTAGTTACTGAAGAACAATGGAATACATATTTTAAATTTACTTTTGTTAGAAATCCTTGGGATAGAGCTTATTCGGACTATTTGTGGATGCAAAGGGATACTAATATTAATGATTCTTTTCAAAATTTTATTTTGAAAAAAGGCAATTTTTTTAAAATACTTAATAATAGTTCTAACAAAGAATATAGGGGGGATCATTTATTAAATCAAACTATTTTTTTTGAAATTAAAGGAAGATTTAGGTTAAACTTTATAGGAAGATTTGAAAATTTTAATAGTGACTTTTCAATTATAAAAAATCATTTAAAAATTAAAAAGAGTTTTAACTATCATGAAAAAAAATCTAATGAACGTTTAACTGATTATAAACAATTTTATACTTATAAAAATAAAAAGTTGGTAAGTAAAATATTTTATGATGATATTAATTTATTAGGTTATAAATTTTGAAATGTCAAAAAATAAAATTTTCATAATAATAGTTTCATTCAATGCAAAAGAATGGATAGTTAAGTGTATAAATAGTATAATTACTTCATCTATTCATTGTGAAATTGTATTAGTTGATAATTGTAGTTCTGACGAAACTTTACAAGTTGTAGCTAACTATACTAATTTAACTGTATTACCTCAATCAAATAACTTAGGTTTTGGAGCTGCCAGTAATATTGGAATTTCATTTGCCTTAAAAAATAATGCCGACTATGTTTTTTTGTTAAACCAAGATGCTTATTTAGAATCGAATACCATTGATAAATTAATCAAAGTTCATAAAACTAATCATGAATTTGGAATTATTAGCCCCATTCATTTAAATGGTGATGGTACTAAGTTAGATAAAAATTTTGCAAATTATAGTAAAGAAAATAATGAATTATTGTTTGACGCAATTAAATGTAACTTTACCAAAAGTATTTACCATGTTCCTTTTGTAAACGCTGCAGCTTGGTTATTACCAAGAAATACTATAGAAACAATTGGAGGCTTTGATCCAATTTTTTTTCATTATGGGGAAGATGATAATTATTGTCAACGTGCTAAATATCATAATATTAAAGTAGGAATAGTACCTAATAGTTTCATTTATCATGATAGAGAGAATAGAGCAAACTCAATGATTGTAAATAAATCTAAGATTTCTTCAGATAATTATTATGAGCGATTTTTAAAAATTAAATGGGGTAATATAAATAATATCAATATTGATAATGAAATTGAAAAAAAAAATAAAGCCTTAAAAAAAAGCATTTTAAAATTGGTATTAAAATTAAAATTTAAAAAAGCTCAAATTATTTTTAGGGAATTGAAATTAGTAAAAAAAATACTTCCTGAAATATTAAAAAGTAGAAAACTTAATGAACATACTGGAAATAATTATATTAATAATTAAAAATAGGTGTTTTAATAAATCTTAAAATAAAAATCAAAAAAATAGAATGGATAAAAATCCTCCTAAAATTTTAGCTGTATTAGTAAATTATGGTACTGAACAAATTCATTTTCTGGAGCAGGTTGTAACAGAATTAAAAAGCTTTTCTAAATACAATGTAACAGTAATTGTAAATTCGAATATTAATTTAAATATAGATGAGATTGATAAAGTAAATATTTTTAAACTTGATAATTATCAATTATTACCGTTAACTTGCCGTAAAGTAATTTGGAATAACAAAAATGATTACGATATTTTTTTATTTGGAGAAAATGATCATTTATTTAAAGAAATTCATATAGATAATCATTTAAAATACTCTAAAATATTGCCTAAAAATAGAATTTCTGGCCTTATACAATTTGAAGAAGATAATTCTGGAAAATACTATCCAGGATATCATGCCGATTTTGAATGGAAATTTAACTCAGTTGAAGAATATGATGGAAAAAAATTTGCACATTTTACTAACCTCCACCAAGCTACATTTATTTTAACGAAGGAACAATTAAAAAAAATAGGTAAGAAATTAAATTTTAATGAATTAGTTGATGAAAATAAGAAAAATACAGTATTTATAAATAAATTAAAAAAAATATTGGGTTTAAAAATAGAAAGACCTAATAAATATAGTGTAAAGTGTAAAGTTAATACTGATATTTACAAATATGCTGGAATAACAAAAATGATTTGTATATCTGAATTTGAGGATAATTTAATTCATCATTTACCCAATATTTATATAAATGGGAATAATGGTAGGAATAAACTAAGATCAGATGATATACGAATGAAAGAGTCATTGAATAAATTATTGAAAAAATAAATAGGTTGTTTTTAAATTTTATGCTTGCAATTGTAATCCCTTATTATAAGCTGACTTTTTTTGAAGAAACTTTAGATTCTTTAGCTAATCAAAAAGATAAGCGTTTTAAAGTATATATTGGTGATGATGCTAGTCCAGAAAATCCAACCGGGCTAATAAAAAAATATGAATCAGAAATTAATTTTATTTACAAAAAATTTCAAAATAATATAGGACGTATCTCTTTAGTAAAACAATGGGAGCGTTGTATCGGTATGATTGGTGATGAAGAATGGATCATGATTTTAGGAGATGATGATGTTTTACAGAATACAGTAGTAGAATCGTGGTATAAAAACTATAATTTATTTCATAAAAAAACAGAGGTAATTCGATTTGCCTCAAAAATTATAATTAAAAATACTCCAACTGTATCTAATATTTACACACACCCTATTTGGGAAAGTGCAATAAGTTCCTTTTTAAGAAAATTTTATCATACTACTAGAAGTTCATTATCTGAATATATATTTTCGAAAGCATCCTATAAAAAATTTGGTTTTTATGAATATCCATTAGCTTGGATGAGCGATGATCGTGCGTGGTTAGATTTTTCGAACAATAAGCCTATTTTTACAATAAATGAAAGTATAGTGTTTATTAGAATTTCAGATTTAAGTATTTCGGGAAATGTAGATAATAATTCTTTAAAAAAAATTGCTGTTACAGAATTTTATAAATTCATTATTTTAAAGAAACTTAAACAAGTTAATAAATTACAGCGATTTGAAATATTGAGAAAGTATGAAAATGAAATTAATATAAGGAGAGGTTTGACTTATTATGAATGGAATTTTCTTCTGTTTTATTATATAAAATATTTTGAATTTTATAATGTCAAAAAATTCATAAAAAGATTTTTAAAAACTATAATATTAAAAAATGTATAATAATAAAGTATCCATCATTGTTCCTTGCTTCAATCAGGCTAAATATCTAAACAATACATTGCAATCGGTTTATAATCAAACATATAAGGATTGGGAATGTATTATTGTTAATGACGGAAGTACTGATGATACTGAAGTTGTTGCGTTAAATTGGAGTAATAAAGACTCTAGATTCAAATATTTCTTTCAAAATAATAATGGTGTAAGTGTTGCAAGAAATTATGGTGTAAAATTAGCAAAAGGTAAATATATTCAATTTTTAGATAGTGATGATATATTAGAAAAAAATAAAATAAACTATCAAGTAAAAATTTTAGATAGTAATCCAGAAATTGACATAATTTATAGTTCAAGTAGGTACTTTTTTGATGGTGACTTATTAAACTTTTATCCAATTCATTATAATGGCATAATACCAACAATAGAGATTAATAAAAATGATAAAAATCAAAAAGAAGTTTTACTATATAGAAATATCTGTACTATTTGCTCTAGCCTTTACAGAAAGGAAATATTAAAAAAAATTACTTTTAAAAAAATAGTTTTTGAAGACTGGTTTTTACACATAGAATGTGCATTAAATGATTTTGTATTTCATTATTCAAATAGTGAAAAAACAAATTCTTTGATAAGGATGACCTTTGAAAGCCAGATGAATAAACATACTATTATAAATAAAAATAGTAATAAATTTAATAAGGAGCTTGATGCATTATTATCATCAAAAAAATATTTTTCAAAATTAATGCAACAACGTACTATTAGAAATAAACTAACTGAAAAGAAAAGTAAAAATATTTTAAAAATTATTATCACTAATATTACTCCACCAATAATTATTAAAATTTTAAATAAAATTTTATAGATGATGTTATTAAAATGATGAAAAACATTAAATTTTTGGCATATTACCTTCCCCAATATCATCCTATCCCTGAAAATGATAAATGGTGGGGAAAAGGATTTACAGAGTGGACAAATGTAGTAAAAGCAAAACCTTTGTTTAAAGGGCATATACAACCTATATTACCTGGAGAACTAGGATTTTATGATTTAAGAATACCTGAAGTTAGACAAGCACAGTCTTCATTAGCAAAACAATATGGCATTGATGGATTTATTTATTATCAATATTGGTTTGATAATGGGAAAATGCTTTTAGAGCAACCAGCAGAAGCTATGTTGAAAGATAGATCAACAACTATTCCTTTCTGTTTTTGTTGGGCTAACGAAACTTGGAAAGGTATTTGGCATGGGATAAATAACCCAGAAGTCCTTATAGAACAAAAGTATAATGGTAAATTAGGCTATATAGAATATTTTAAGTATTTATTACCTTTTTTTAAAGATGGACGATATATAAAAATAGAAAACAAACCAATGTTTCATATACTTCGTATAGAAGATATTCCAGATGTAGATGTTTTTATTGAAACATTTAATAATTTAGCAGTTCAGGCAGGGTTTGATGGAATTTATTTTATTTCAACAATAGTTTCTGATTTAAATTTTTCACTTAAATATGAAAAAATTTATGGACAGATTGGTAATGATGTCTTTCTTAAAATGAGATATAAACAAATAAATAAATTTGAAGGAATAAGATATCTTGGTAAAATTGAAAGAAAAATCAAAGCATTTCTAGGATACACTTTATCACTTGAAAAAAGAAAAAAGCCATTGATACTTGATTACAAAAAGGGTGTAGAAAATTTAAATATAAACTATCCCCATAAAAAATACATTCCTTGTGTTTTTCCAAATTGGGATAATTCTGCACGAAGTGGTAATAAATCTATGATATTTAAAAATGCCAATCCAACAGCTTGGCAAGAACATTTACAATTTGCAGTAAATAAACAAATTAAAGCATTCCAGAACCCTCCTTTTATAATAATCAAATCTTGGAATGAATGGGCTGAAGGAAATTATTTAGAGCCAGATAGTATGTATGGGCGAAAGTGGCTTGAAGCAGTAAAAAGGGTTAAAGATAAATTATAATGAAAGATAGAACTCTTATTTCCATAATTATTCCATGTTATAATGATGCTCAATTTATTGAACAGTCAGTTAATTCAGCTTTAAATCAAACTTATCCACACAAAGAAGTTATAGTGGTTGACGATGGTTCCAATAGAGAAACCAAATCAGTTTTAAAATACCTAGAGCCTAAAATAACAAAACTCATTACTCAGGAAAATAAAGGGCAAAGTACAGCCCGTAATGTTGGAATAAAAGAAGCGAAAGGAGAATATATTTTAGTATTGGATAGTGATGATTTTTTTGAACCTACTTTTTGTGAAAAGGCGATAGCAGTTTTTTTTAATGATATTGAAGTTAAAATAGTAAGTTGTTTTGGAAATTTAGTATTTAAAAATGGGAAAAAAGTTCTTTATAAACCAAAAGGTGGCTATTTACAAGATTTTTTAATAAACAACATGGTTTTTGGGAGTGTTATGTTTAAAAAAAATGATTGGAATAGTGTTTTAGGGTATGATGAATCTATGAAAAAAGGGTTTGAAGATTGGGAGTTTTATATACGTTTATTGAAAAATGAAGGAAAGGCTTTAGTGCTTAGAGAGCCCTTATTTAATTATAGAAAACGTATTAATTCAACTACGGCAAAGGCAAATGATTATAAATACAAGTTATTGGAATATATATATTTAAAACATAAAGATTTATATATAGCTAATTTTGAAAGCACAGTAATTAATTTATTGAATATTGCTAAATTAAACAGGCAAAATGAAATTAAGAGATTAAATTCAATAAACTATAAAGCTGGTAATTTTTTATTAAAACCGATAAGATATTTTAAAAAAATGTTTAGTTAATAGAAATGAAAAATCCTAAAGTAACCATTATATTAGCAACTTACAATAGAGCGCATTTGATTAATGAAACATTACAGTCAATTCAAAATCAATCGTATAAAAATTGGGAATGTATTATTGTAGATGATGGAGGAACTGATAATACTCATGAAATAATAGAACCTATTTTAAAAGTTGATACAAGATTTCAATATTTAAAACGTCCTAATGATTATAAGAAAGGATTGTCGGGTTCTAGAAATTTTGGTTTAGATAAAGCAATTGGTGATTATATAATTTTCTTTGATGATGATGATATTGTTCATCCTCAAAATTTAGAATTGTCTATTTATGCAATTGAAGAAAAAAAAGTAGATTTTTGTAATTACCAAAAACAACCTTTTATAGTGATAAAACCAGTAGTTAATGAACAGAGAATTAAGTATTCAGGGTATATTTCAAAAAAAGAATTAACAAATATTGTAACTGAAACTTTAGGTTTAGCGTCTTGTACAGTTATGTGGCGAAAAGAATGCTTTCAAAAGATTAGATTTAATGAGAATCTTAAATACGCAGAAGAATGGGAATGTTATTCGAGAATCATTGCGGAAAGTTATATAGGAATAACATTAGATAATATTTTATATTATAACAGAAAGCATCCTAATTCTAATACCGGAAAATTCTATAGTGGAAGAGTTGAATATATAAACTCAAAAAAAGAAGCCGTTAAATTAATAGCAAAAAATTTAGCAGAAAAAAAATTATTAAATGATAGAATTGTAAACTACTTAGGAGGTTTGGCAATTGGCTTTCGAGATAGAAAATTATTGAATGAGCTTCTTAATTTAAGTGAGTTAAATTTTAAAGATAAAATTTTTTTTAATTTGAAAAATATTGTATTTCCTTTATGGGAAATTTATAAAAAAACATCTCTAACTTGAATATACTAGTTTGTTTTGGAACTCGCCCAGAAGCCATAAAAATGGCTCCAATATGTAATGAGTTTAAGAAAAATAAGATTCCTTTTAAATTGTGTGTCACCGCACAACATAGAGAAATGTTAGATCAGGTATTGTATTTTTTTGAATTGGAACCTGATTATGATTTAAATTTAATGCAGCCAAATCAAAACTTAAATGAATTAAGTTCAAGAATAATTAAAGATGTTGATACTGTTTTTAATAGCAAGAAATTTGACTTGATATTAGTGCATGGAGATACAACTACATCTGCTATGGTAGCATTGGCAGCATTTCACAAAGGAATTAAAGTAGGGCATATAGAAGCAGGTTTAAGGACATATAATAAATGCTCACCATTTCCGGAAGAGTTGAACAGGCAACTTACAGGGAGAATTGCCGATTTCCATTTTGTTCCTACAGAAAAAGCTATGAATAATCTTTTAAAAGAAGGTATAAATAAACAAAATATTATATATACAGGAAATACAGTTGTAGACGCATTATTATATACAATTGAAAAGTTAAAAAAAGGGTTTTCCAATTCAAGAATAGAAAATTTAAAAGCTAAATTAAATTTTGATAAAAATATTATTTTAGTAACAGGTCACCGAAGAGAGAGTTTTGGTGAAGGATTTGCGAATTTGTGCGATGCCCTTTTAAAGATTTCAGAAAAGGATGATGTTGAGATAGTATATCCGGTACACTTAAATCCAAATGTTCAAAAAACAGTTTACTACCAGCTTTCAGAAGTGCGAAATATTCACTTGATTCAGCCTTTAGATTACGCTTCTTTTGTTTGGTTAATGAGCAGATCTTCACTAATTATTTCAGATTCAGGAGGTGTTCAAGAGGAAGCACCATCCTTAAAAATACCTGTAATAGTTACAAGAAATGAGACTGAACGGAAAGAAGGAATGAATTCAGGTTTTTCATTTTTAACAGGTACAAATTCTAATAAAATTATTGAAACAACTCTAAATTTGCTACATGGTAAATTTGATTTTACCAATAAGGAAAACCCTTATGGTGATGGAAAAGCGTCAATTAAAATTGTTAACTTTATCCAAAATAATTTTAATTGAGTATACCTATAAAAATACTTGTAGTTGTTGATTCTATTGATATTGATGACAGTAGTGGGTCTAAGGCTAATGTGGCATTCATTCAAAACCTAAAAAAGGCAGGTTTTGGTTTGAAAGTATATCATTATTCTAGAAAAAAAATTCAATTAGACGAAATTGATTGTGTATCCATAAAAGAAATCAAATTTTCATTATGGTATATTTTAAGCAGACTGCAACGTATTTTTACCAGACTCACCAGCATAAATATAAATAATAGCATTGAATCTCTTTTTGGATTTTCATTTACCTTTTTTAATGATGTAAAAAGTATTCAAATAGCGCTGGAAAAAGAAAATGAATTTCACCCTAGTTGGATACTTACCTTAAGTAAAGGAGGTAGTTTCAGGCCGCACAAGGCGCTATTGAACATACCTAATTGGCATTCGAGGTGGTTGGCTTATGTGCACGATCCATACCCTGCACATTTATATCCAAGACCTTATAATTGGGTTGAACCGGGGTATTATAAAAAATGGTTTTTCTTTAAAGAAGTATCGGAAAAGGCAAAACATGGAGTTTTTCCAAGTCAATTGCTTAAAGAATGGATGGGTAGTTATTTCCCGAATTTTTTAGAAAAAGGAACTGTAATACCTCATCAATTAAATTCACATAAATTAAAAAACAGTGCATTGCCTCAATTTTTTCATGAGAATCAATTTACATTATTACACGCTGGAAGTTTGATGAAACAACGAAGTCCGGAACATTTATTAGCTGCTTTTGATGTTTTTTTAGAAAAATTTCCAGAGGCCAAACATGAGTCCCAACTATTATTAATTGGCTACAATGAATACCATAAAAATTTACTCGACAATTATTTAAATTATTCTGTTGTGCACATAGAGGGTTATTTACCATATGATACTGTATATCAGCTACAGCAAAAGGCTGCAGTAAATATTATTTTAGAATCTAAATCGGAAATAAGTCCGTTTTTACCAGGTAAATTCCCTCATTGTGTAGAGGCTAATCGCCCAATTTTATTATTGGGACCTTACTATAGTGAATCAAGAAGACTGTTAGGGAGTAACTATCCATATAGGTCGGAAGTAGATGATATTGAAACTATATCAAGAATAATTGGTGAAATGTATATATCATGGAAAGATGAGAATACTTCTTTTCAACTCAATAGAAATGATTTGATAGAATATTTATCTGTAGAAAACTTAAAAAAAACAATGAATGCATTATAAAACAAACTTATGGTAACTATTGTTTACGCCTATCGTAATCGTGAAGTTTCAAGGATTAAAAGCACTTTAGATTCATTATTAATTCAAACTAACAAAAACTTTAAAGTTGTTTTTGTTGATTACGGTTCTGACATTGAATTATCAAGCCAAATAAAAAAAGTAGTTGAAAGTTACTCATTTGCAACTTATTATTATATTCATGCACAGTTGGTTTTATGGAATAAGAGTAAGACACTAAATTATGGGATTAAAAAAACAACTACACCTTACGTTTTTATTGCAGATGTTGACTTGATTTTTAGTCCAGATGCTATAGCACTTTTTCAAAAAATAGCTCAGCCTGAAACTGCTTTTTTATTTAATTTGGGATATTTATCAAAAAAAACATCCAACCGGTTGTTAAATTCACAACAATTCAATGAATTTAAGCCAAAACATTTTGGGAATATAAATGGAATGCTATTGGTTCACAAAGAAGCCTTGGAAAAAGTGAATGGTTATGATACCTTTTTTCATTTTTATGGTTCTGAAGATGTAGATTTATACCAAAGATTAAGCAATGCAGGGTATGAAATAATTCAAAGGAAAGAACAATTTTTTTATCATAACTGGCATATTATTTACAATACATACAATGATGGAAAAATGAGTGTAATTCCTAGATTGTATAATGTAAAACGTATCAATCAGCAACATTATCTTAGAAATAAAGATAAAAAGGTTATAATTCCAGATCGACAGTTAAATTATGGAGAGGTAGTTTCTAAAGAAGATCAAGAGGTATTGTTAAAACCAACCGAAACCATAGAGTTAAAAAATATTCATGAGCAAGTACATCATTTTTTTAAAGAAGAGTTGCAAACAAAAAAAGAAACTGTTCTTCGTGTATTAATAAAAGAAGATCCTTTTTGTAGGACATTTAAGTATTGGGTAAAGAAATTACTAAAAAAACAATCACAACCCTATATAAGTATGAAAGCTGTGAATGATTTAATCTTAATGAAAATTATATATATATATCGTGATGTTAATTATACATATGAAATCACAAAAGATTTAAAAACAATTATATTTACAATTAAATTATAACGTTAAAAGACGAAGTTAATGTTCTTTAAAAAAATTATTAATTACATAAAAAATAGTCAAAAAAGGAAGAAAGAATTAGAACGTTTTGAAACTCAAAAAAAACCACAATATTACTGAAAAACAAAAAGCTTAGCGATGTTAATAGATGGAAAAATGATAATGAATTATATGAAGATTGGAACACTAGAACTGAAAAAATTGCTTTTTATATAATGCCAAATGAGAAAGTTATTGAGTTTGGCGCAGGAAACATGAGTTTAAAAGAAATGCTTCCTCAGAATTCTACCTATACACCTTCTGATATTGTAAAAAGAAGTAAAGAAACTGTTTTATGTGATTTGAATAATTCAATAATGTTTGAATTATCCAGGTATAATACTGAAATTTTTAGTGGAGTTTTAGAATATGTGTACGATATTGATAAGGTATTTGAACAATTGCAACCTTTTATTTCTCATATAGTAATGTCATACGCCTGTAGTGATATTTGTAAATATGATAGATTATCACATGGTTGGTTGAGTGATTATACGAAAGATGAATTAGTAGACATATTTAGAAAAAACAATTACAAAGTATTAAATATGGAAGACTGGAGAGGGCAAACTATTTTTAATTTAAAAAAACTTACTTGACATTTATGCTGTTTAATAAAAACACAATCCGCTTATTTTGGTGGAATGAGATTAAAATGATGCACAAGAAGAAAGAAAATTACGGAGATGTGCTTGGGAAATACATTGTTGAAAAAATTTCGCAAAAAAAGGTTGTATGGGTTTTTCCAAAACACTTTTCACTTTTAAATTATTTTCAACCCATTTATGTTACTATAGGAAGTGTATTAATGCACATAACTGAGAATTGTATTATATGGGGAAGCGGAATTATATCGAAAGAATATCCTATAAAAAAAGCAACATTTTTAGCCGTTAGAGGACCTAAAACCCGTCAATATTTAATTGATCAGGGTTATGATGTTCCTGAAGTATATGGAGATCCTGCCTTGTTATTGCCGGAGTTTTATAATCCTGTTTTGGAAAAAAAATTTAGGTTTGGAATTATACCTCATTATAACGATTATAAGGAAGTTTCAAAATTGTATAAAAGCCAAAAAGATTATGTTGTTATAGACTTAATGACAAATAATGCTGAAGATGTTACTGATTTATTGTTGCAATGTGAACGTATTGTTTCGTCATCATTACATGGACTAATTGTTTCTCACGCCTATAGAATACCAGCTGTTTGGGTTCAGTTTTCGAATAAACTATTTGGAGACGGAATTAAATTCCAGGATTATTTTGAATCTGTTGAATTAGTACCTTATATACCAACAATAACAGAAGAATTATTAATATTGGAGCAATTTGAATCCTTATTTGTAACCTATCAAAGTCTCCCTAAAAAAGAAACAGTAGAAAAATTGAAAGTCGGACTAATGAAAGTGTGTCCATTTGTTTAAATTTTACTAAAATGTGTGATTAAAGAATATAAATATAGATTTATATTTGTTTATATTTATTTTAAAGTAAATTTTAAAATAAATGTTTTGATAAAATAGTTATTAAAAAGGCATAGTTGAAAAAGTTCAAAAATATAGCGATAATACCGGCAAGAGGCAATTCTAAAAGATTACCTAAAAAAAACACCTTGTTATTTGGTGGTATTCCACTTATAGTTCATAGTATAAAATATGCAGAGACTAATGGGATTGAAAAAATAATTGTAAGTACTGATGATTCTGAAATAAAAGCTATATCAATAGACTATGGTGCTGAAGTAGTGGATAGACCCTATGAATTAGCAGTCGATGATTCTCCAACGGTATTAACGCTAAAGCATGTGTTGGAATCTATGGAAAATTCCTATGAGAATGTTATTTTATTACAACCAACAAATCCATTACGTCCAAAAAAATTACTTTTTGATGCTTTGAATATTTTTGAAAAAGGAAATTATGATAGTTTAATGACTGTTACAGAAAGCACTAAAAAATTGGGTAAAATAATCAATAACAATTTTGTTCCCTATACATATAAAATGGGACAACGAAGTCAGGATTTAGAACCATTGTATTATGAAAACGGATTGTTGTATATAACAAAAGCGGAGCTTATATTAAGAGGAGAAATTTTAGGAGAGAATAATTATCCGTTTATTGTTAATCATCCATTTGCAACAGTTGATATTGATACAGAAGATGATTTAGAATATGCAAAATTTTTAATAAATAAAAAATGAATTATAAAGAATTATCAGTACAAAATTATAAGAGATTTTGTGAGTTTGAAGGTAGCGATTATATTGCGAGTGAATTTGCAATAGAAAGTATTTTAAAAATAATTCAAAAATTTGATGTAAAAAATATATTAGAGTTGGGTTTAGGAATTGGTTCAATTTCAGATTCTGTCTTAAAATATTCTAAAAATGAAAATAAAAAAATAGAATATTTTGGAACAGAACAAAATGATTTTTGTTTGAATTCTTTAAAAAAAAATGTCGCTTATTATGAAAAGCTTAAAATTTACTCAGATTTAAATAAAATTGAAAATTTGAAGTTTGATCTTATTATTATTGACGGATATGATAAAAATTTAAATAGTATAAAAAATTATTGTAAAAAACAGACTATTATATTTATTGAAGGTGCCAGAAAAAATCAAACAGAAGCTATTTTAAAAATTTTCCCTAAAAGTAGATATGTAAATATAATAACTCTCAAGAAAAATAAGCCTTATGCCCATGGCGGTAGTAACACAAATCATTATATTGGAGGAGGACAGCTTATCTTTATTGAACCTTCATTCAGAATGATATTATTTTGGTTTAACCAAAAGGTATTAACTTTTATTAAAAATAAAATCAGAATTTATAAAATTAAATGAAAAAACACATAAATATTTGTGGTAGAAAAATAGGAGCTGATTTTCCTCCGTTGGTTATTGCTGAAATTGGTATTAACCACGAAGGTTCTTTACAAACAGCCTTTGAAATGGTAGATGCCGCCAAAAGAGCAGGGGTTGAAGTTATAAAGCACCAAACCCATATAGTTGATGATGAGATGACCGGTGCAGCTAAAAAGGTCATTCCGGGAAATGCTTCGGTTTCAATTTATGAAATTATGAAACGTTGTTCTTTAAATGAAGAGGAAGAGTTGAAATTGAAAGAATATGTTGAATGCAAGGGAATGTTGTTTATTTCAACACCTTTTTCCAGAGCAGCTGCCAACAGATTGCATAAAATGAATGTTTGTGCATATAAAATAGGTTCTGGAGAATGTAACAACTATCCGTTATTAGAGCATATAGCTGAATTTGGTAAACCTGTTATTTTAAGTACCGGAATGAATACTGTTGAAAGTGTAAAAAAAGCAGTTTTTATTTTTAAACAAAAAAACGTTCCTGTAGCAATTTTACATACAACCAATCTATATCCAACACCACCGGAATTGGTACGATATGGTGCAATGAAAGAATTGCATGAGGTATTTCCTGAATTGGTTTTCGGTCTTTCCGATCATACTACAAGTAACCACGCGTGTTTTGGGGCTGTTGCTTTAGGTGCAAGTATTTTAGAACGCCATTTTACTGACCATATGAATCGTACAGGACCTGATATTGTATGTTCTATGGATGAAAAGGCCTGTAAAGAGTTGATTGAGGGTTCAAAGTTAATTTGGCAAATGAGAGGTGGAACTAAAAAACCGGCCGAAGAAGAGCAGGTTACCATTGATTTTGCATTTGCTACTGTTTGTTCCATTGCACCTATAAAAAAAGGTGCTATTTTTACTAAGGAAAATATTTGGGTAAAGCGTCCTGGTACAGGTGAAATTTTAGCTGAACATTTCAACACTATTATAGGAAAAAAAGCAACTCAAAATTTAGATAGTGACATTCAACTAACCTGGAAAGACATTGAGTAAGAAAAAAATAATTTTTTTAACCGGAACACGAGCCGATTTTGGAAAATTAAAATCATTGATTCAAATTCTTCAAAATCATCATCAGATTGAACCATATATATTTGTTACAGGAATGCATATGTTGCAACAATATGGTTACACGTTGATTGAAGTTGAAAAAAGCGGATTCAAGAATATTTCCACATTTAAGAATTATACACACGAAACAAGTATGGATTTGACATTGGCAAAAACAATTGAGGGTTTTTCTGCGTATGTTAAAAAAATAAATCCGGATTTAATAGTTGTTCATGGTGATAGGGCTGAAGCCATGGCTGGAGCTATTGTGGGGAGTCTAAACAATATTTTAGTGGCACATATTGAAGGTGGTGAACTTTCAGGAACTATAGATGAGTTAATACGTCATTCCATCAGTAAATTAAGTCATATTCATTTCGTGGCTAATAAAGAGGCTAAAGAAAGATTGTTGCAAATGGGGGAATTGGAAGCGTCGATAAAAATAATTGGATCACCCGATGTTGATATCATGTTTTCAAATCAATTGCCTTCCCTGAAAGAAGTAAAAAAATATTATGAAATTCCTTTTGAAAACTATGCTATAGCAATGCTTCATCCGGTTACTACTGAAATTAAGTATATGAAACAATATGCTGAAAATTTTGCGGAAGCTTTGATTAATTCGGAAAAAAAATATGTGGTAATTTATCCGAATAATGATTTAGGAAGTAGTACTATTTTTTCAGCTTATGAAAACTTTTCAGGCAATAAGAATTTTAGGGTTTTTCCTTCAATTCGCTTTGAGTATTTTTTAACCTTATTAAAGAATGCTGATTTTATCATAGGAAATTCAAGTGCTGGTATAAGAGAAGCACCGTATTATGGAATTCCAACTATTAATATTGGTACACGTCAGGAAAACAGATCATTTCATTCTCATATAGTTAATACAGGGTATGGAGTTAATGAAATTTTGAAAGCTATTAATACAAATCCGGTAAAGGAAACTGTTGCTAAAAAGTTTGGAAATGGAAGTAGTGCTGTAAAATTTATGGAGAGTTTAAAATCAAAAGAACTTTGGAGTATGAATCATCAAAAACAATTCAAGGATTTTAATGCATAAGAAAAAAAAAATATTTATTTTATTGCCTGATGGTATTGGTTTAAGAAATTTTGCTTTCACCAAATTTAAGCAAAAAGGGGAACAGAATAATTTTGGCATTACCTATTGGAATAATACTGTTTTCTCTATAAATAAAGAATTTGGTTATAATGAACTAAAAATAGAGAACAGTAGTTTGCATCCTTTTACTACAATATTTTCAAGGGCTAGAAAAAGAATTGAATTGAATTTGTTTCAAAAAAAATTTAAAAGCAAAGTTTATAAATCATATAATTTCCCACAATCGTACAATGGAATTAAAAATTTATTTAAAAGTTTGTTTGTTGATTTGTTGGTGTTGTGCTGTTCCAATCAAAAAGGATTAAAATTTGTTAAAAAGAAAATCAAAAAGTTAGAGCGGAAAAATTTAAAATACACGTATTGTAAATCACAATTGGAAAAATATAAACCCAAATTTGTTTTTTGTACAAATCAAAGACCTACACAGGCAATAGCGCCATTATTGGCGGCACAAGACTTAAATATTCCAACAGCTACGTTTATATTTTCTTGGGATAATTTACCGAAAGCAACAATGGTTGTTGAAACTGATTATTATTTTGTTTGGAGTGATTATATGAAGGATGAGTTATTGAAATATTATCCATTCATAAGTAAGAATAAGGTTAAGGTAGTTGGAACACCTCAGTTTGAACCTCATTTTAATAAAGAATTACTAGTTACAAAAGAAAATTTTTATTCAAAATATAATTTAGATTTGGATAAGAAATACATTTGTTTTTCTGGAGATGATAAAACTACATCACCGTATGATCAATTTTATTTAAGAGATATTGCAGAAGCAATTATTGAATTAAACAGCAAAGGTTTTAATTTGGGAATTATTTTTAGAAGATGTCCTGTTGATATGTCAAATAGATTTGATGAAGTTCTTTCAAAGTATTCTGATTTAATTATTTCAATAAATCCTGATTGGAGAAAAATGGGTGATGTATGGAATACTATTATGCCTACACTAAATGATTATACTATTTTAATTAACACTATCTATCATAGTGAGTTGGTTATAAATGTAGGTTCATCAATGGTGTTTGATTACGTTTGTTTCAATAAACCTTGTATTTATTTTAATTACAATTCATCTAGGGGAAACATAAATAATTGGGATATTAATAAAATATATAATTACATACATTTTAATTCAATGCCTTCACAAAGTGTGGTTTTTTGGATTAACAGTAAACATGAAATAATAACAGTAATAAAAAACGTTTTAAATGATTCTGATAAAATTGTTAAAACTGCTAAAGATTGGTTTAAAATTATCAATAAGGAACCTGCCTATTCAGTTTCAGAAAGAATTTGGGATGAAATAAATACGATAATATAATGCACATCGCTTTTTTAACACCTGAATATCCACATCCTAAAATTAAAAATACTGCAGGACTAGGCACCAGTATAAAAAATTTGGCTATAGCATTAGTAAAAAATTATCATAAGGTTACTGTATTTGTCTATAGTCAAACTAATAATGAAGTTTTTACAGACGAAGGTGTTGAAATTCATACAATAGCTTTTAAAAAATATCCTGTATTAAGTTGGTATTTGTATAGAAAAGAAATTGAAAAATATATAAATGACACAATTCAAAAGAATAGCATACAAGTAATTGAAGCTCCTGACTGGACAGGAATTACTGCTTTGATGAAGTTTCAAGTTCCTTTGGTAATTAGGTTACATGGAAGTGATACGTATTTCTGTCATTTAGAAAACAGAAAGCAGAAATTAAAGAATTTTTATTTTGAAAAAATAGCTTTAAAATCGGCGGATAAACTTGTTGCTGTAAGCAAATTTACAGCTCATTTAACTAAAGAATTATTTAATTTAAAAAATGAAATCAAAGTTATTTATAATGGTATTGATGTAAATAAATTTATTGCTGATAGTGGTACTTATGAAAAAGATACTTTGTTATATTTTGGGAGTATGATACGAAAAAAGGGACTTTTAGAACTAGCAGGTATTTTTAATGAAGTGGTTAAACAAAAGCCACAAGTAAAATTAAAACTTATTGGTAAAGATGTAGTTGATAGTTTGGAAAATGAATCAACCTCTCAACTTTTTTTTAAGTTGTTATCTGAACAAGCAAAAAAACAAGTTGAATATATTCCGGAAGTTCCTTATAATGAAATAAAATTGCATATAGCAAAAGCAAGTGTAGTTGTGTTACCTAGTTTTGCTGAAGCATTTCCAATGACTTGGTTAGAAGCTATGGCTATGGGTAAAGCATTAGTCACTTCCAATATTGGTTGGGCAAACGAGCTAATGATTAACGGAGAAACCGGATTTATGGAAGATCCTAAAAATCATAAAGAATATGCTTCAAAAATACTCAAATTATTAAATGATTCGGAATTAAATAGTAAATTTGGGAAAAGTGCTAAAAAAAGAATTTACGAAAAGTTTTCACAGAAAGTTATTGTTAAAAAAAACATAGACTATTTCGCTAAAATTATAAATGAAAAACCTTAAAGAATACAAAACAAAACAAGGAGAACTTTTACTTTTTACAGGAACCCCGAATTTTACCATATTAGATGACTTAGTAGATGGACCAGGAGATCTTTGGCACAGTTCTTTAGATCAAGGATATAAAAATGCTTTTCAGGATATTGTTTATCAAACAGCTGTTTATTGGTGGTATTTAAACGATTTTGAGAATGTATCAACTTCAATTTCCTGGCGAGTAAATCCTGAGAGTTTTGTGGTTAGAAAATCTGTTTGGGAAAATTTAGGAGGTTTTGATGAAATGTATGAATCTGATTCAATGAAAGGTCTTGATTTGGGATATAACTTATTAAGGATTCAATCAGGAGTGCCTTTATATGTTAAAAATTTATTTAAATCTGAAAAAAATATAATTTCAATTTCAAAAAATGATAGATATCTTTTTTATAGAAAGCATGTTAAGCCACACCATAGCTTATATATGATGTATAGAAAAGGTATTTTTAATTCTATTTCTGAATTTAGAGCTTATAAATTTGCAAAGAAAAATTATAGGTATAAAAAAGTAAATTCTGTTTCTCCAAGAGAATTAAAATCTATTGAAGGAAAGCCAACAGTTAGTTTAATAATACCTACAATGCGTAGGCAAAAATATACTCAGTTATTATTAGAAGATCATAAAAACCAAACATACACTATAACTCAGGCTGTTATTGTTGACGCTACACCTGAGTCTGAAAGAGATTCCAAATATTATAGGCAACAAGATTTTAATTTTAAAATAGATGTAAAATGGCAAACCAGCAAAGGGAGTTGCCGAGCCAGAAATGAAGCTATTGAACTATGTACAGGTGATTATATAATTTTTGCAGATGATGATATTCGAATTTTACCGGATTTTGTAGAAAACCATATTAAATTATTACAAACTTATAATGCCGATGCGTGTAATGGATTGGATATTATGGCCAAAACTGCTAATCAAGATTTATCTGATTTAAAGAAAAAGCTAATTAAACTAGGTAAAAAACGTTGGAAGGTTGGTGCAAGTCAAAATTTCAATAATGCAAATTCATGTGTTAAAAAAGAATGGGTTACAAAAATAACAGGAAACGATATTAATTTTGATGGTGGTTATGGTGAAGATGGAGATTTTGGTTTGACTCTACTGAAAAGCGGAGCAGTAGTTTTATATAATCCTTATTCAGTAAATTTACATTTAAAACCTCCTGTTGGAGGTTACAGATGGTGGGGAGCACAATCTAAAGTTTTAGGGAAAAAGAGAAAAAAACAACCTTGGGAATTAGATAAACCGGTAAAATTTATAAGACCGGTGCCAAGTCCAACAATTTCTTATGGAATTTTAAAGCATTTCACTACAAAACAGGTGAAAGAGTGGAGGGTAAAACATTTTTTTTTATATCTTTTCAAAGGTTCAAAAAAAGGTTTTCTGTTACGTTTGTTTAAATATCCTTACAAACAAATTCAGTTTAGTGAATCGTTAAAATATGCCAAAAGATTAATTGATTTAGGTGTTCGATATAAGTAATTAAAATATATAAAATGGAGTTTAGTTTAATTATTTGTACATATCAGCGTCCAGATGCTATAATCAAGTTGTCAAAATCAGTCAAACAGCAAACTTTATATCCTGATGAAATTTTGATAATTGATGGTTCTTTCAATAATGAGACTCAAAATATTTTAAAAAAACATAGGTGTAAAAATTTAAAATATTTTAAAGTTGATGATAAAAATAGAGGTTTAACTAAACAACGAAATTTTGGTATTTCAAAAGTAAGTGAAACCTCAGAAATAATTTGTTTTTTAGATGATGATACAATTTTAGCACCAACATATTTTGAAAAACTTATAGCTACCTATGAAAAATTTCCAAAGGCGATTGGTGTTGGTGGATATATTATGAATGAAGTCGATTGGAAACCTTTATTGAATTTAGTATGTTCAAAAAATCAGTTTTGTATTGATGGTTTTAGTAGGGAAGAAGGAACAAGATTCGAATTACGTAAAAAGTTGGGTCTTATTGATGAAACACCTCCGGGTTTTATGCCCAAGTTTTCACATGGAAGATCTATCAGTTATTTGCCGCCTTCTAATAAAATATATAATGTAGAATTTTTTATGGGTGGTGTATCATCTTTTAAGAAAGAATTATTTCAAAAAATTCAATTTTCTACCTATTTTGAAGGTTATGGCTTATATGAAGATTTAGATTTTTGTTTAAGAGCTTCAAAAATTGGTAAACTCTATGTAAATACGTCAGCAAAATTAGAACATCATCATGAAGAAAGCGGAAGACCCAATAAGTTTTTATATGGGAAAATGGTTGTACGGAATGGCTGGTATGTTTGGAGAGTGAAATATCCAAAGCCTTCTTTTGAATCCAGGCTTAGATTTCATTTAAATATACTAGTTCTAATGAAAATTCGATTTTGGAATAGTTTATCAGGAAATCAAAAAAAGCAAGCATTTACAGAAAGTTTGGGTAGATTTGTAGGATGGTTATCTTTATTTTTTAATACACCAAAATTAAAACAATGAAATTTGCCATAATTACACATGTTGAACATAAATTTAAAGATAATAAATGGATTGCGTATGAACCCTATGTTAGGGAGATGAATTTATGGTTAAAATTTGTTGATGAAGTTAAAATTGTAGCACCAATAAGTTTAATATTGCCTTTTGAAATTGATACAACTTATAATCATAATTCATTAACTTTTGAAAAGATACCCTCATTTAATATCCTTTCATTAAAAAATAGCTTACGTTCTGTTATAGTAATTCCAAATATTATTTTCAAAATATTTAAAGCAATGAGATGGGCAGATCATATTCATTTACGTTGTCCAGGAAATATAGGTCTTATTGGCTGTTTTGTTCAGATTTTATTTCCAAATAAACCCAAAACAGTAAAATATGCCGGAAATTGGGATCCTAAAAGTAAACAACCTCTAAGTTATAAGCTACAAAAGTTGATTTTAAGCAATACATTTTTAACTAAAAATGTTAAAGTTTTGGTTTATGGTGAGTGGAAAAATCAAAGTAAAAATATAGTTCCTTTTTTTACTGCAACTTATTCCAAAAATGAATGTATATCAATTAATCAAAAAGACTTTTTAAATGAGATTAAATTTTTGTTTGTTGGAGCATTAAGTAAAGGAAAGAAACCAATGTTAAGTGTAAAAACAATTCATAAATTAAAAAGTAAAGGGTATAATGTTAAATTACAGATTTATGGTGAAGGAGAGGAGCGTTCTGTAATAGAAAAATATATTGTAGATAATGACCTGCAAAAAGAGGTTTTTTTATTTGGTAATGTTGATAAAGAACAAATTAAAAAAGCATACCAACAAGCCCATTTTTTATTATTTGTTTCAGCTTCAGAAGGTTGGCCTAAAGTTGTTGCAGAAGCTATGTTTTGGGGATGTGTGCCAATAACAAGTAATGTTTCATGTATTCCATTTATGGTTGGAAACGGAAATAGAGGAACTGTTGTAAATCCCAATATTGATGATATTATCTCTTTAATTGAAAAGTACCTAACAACGGAGGAACTCTATAAAAAACATTCAGAAAATGCTGTGGAATGGTCACAACATTATACTATTGAAAAGTTTGAAAAAGAAATTGAAAAGTTGCTTATCCATTAGAAAGGTAATTTTATTTTTAATACAATTGTCATCCAATGTTTGTAAAATGAAAAGCTAAATTAGATTTAAATATATTAACAAATAATAATAAAGCTATTAAAACACTTAAAGTAATACAACTTATAGATTCATTGAATCCCGGTGGTGCTGAAATGATGGCAGTAAATATAGCCAATGCCTTAGCTGAAAGAGGTGTTAATTCTCATATTTGTGCAACTAGATTAGAAGGAAATTTAAAGTTAAAAGTTAATACGAATGTTGGTTATTTATTTTTGAATAAAAAGAGAGTTTTAGATATGAAGGCAATAAAAAAGTTGAATTCGTATTTAAAAAAAAATGATATAAAGCTTATTCACGCACATTCTACATCATATTTTATTGCATTTTTGGTTAAATTAATTAATCCTAAAATTAAAATTATTTGGCATAATCACTATGGAAATAATTTAAATATGTCGTTTGAAAAAGCAACAATACTTAAAGTAGTTTCATTTTTTTTTCAAGAAATAATTTCAGTAAATGAAAATTTGCATATTTGGTCGTGTAAAAACTTAAATTCAAAAAAAAATAGTTATATACCAAATTTTGCTTCGTTAGATATAAAAGTTAATCAGACCAAAGAATTAAAAGGAGTTAATCAACATAGAATTATTTGTTTGGCAAATTTACGGGAAGAAAAAGACCATTTAAATTTATTAAGAGCATTTAAAATTGTTCAGCAAAGACATAACGAGTGGACATTGCATTTAGTAGGGGCTGATTTTAATGATGAATATTCTGAAAAAATTAAAAATTTTATCAAATCAAATAATCTGGGTAATCATGTATTTTTGTATGGAAGTTGTAGTGATGTTGAATTTATATTAAAACAATCAACTATAGGAGTGTTATCTTCAAAATCTGAAGGTTTACCCGTTTCTTTATTAGAATATGGACTTAGTAAATTACCTGTAGTTGTTACAAATGTAGGAGATTGTGATAAAGTAGTAGTAAATAATGATAGCGGTTTAGTAGTTAAGCCTAAAAATGAGTTCCAATTAGCTGAAGCAATTGATTTTTTAATAAAGAATAATAATAAAAGAATTCAATTTGGAACAAAATTAAATAAAAGGATTATAAATAACTATTCTAAAAATAACTATATAAATAAACTTATATCTATATACAATTGATTGGAATTTCAGAAAATAGGCGTTTGTTTTTAACTCTAATGCATTTAGCTTTAGGTATTTTTTTATTGTTTGGTAGTGTATCTAAAATTTATTCTACTTTAATAGTTGCTTTTGGTGTTTTATTTATAGTTAGCTCTAAAAATAAGAATAATCAAGCTGTTTTGTGGAGTGCTTATATGGTTGGAGGTGAAGTGCTTTTTAGAATGTCTGGCGGAATGTTTTTTTATGAACTTCCAAAGTATTCAGTTTTACTGTTTTTGGCTGTAGGACTTTATGTTGAAGACAGAAGACATCATGTTTCTGTAAGTTATCTAATCTATATTTTATTATTGTTAATTGGGATATCGTTTGTTGATATTCCTTTTAATGAATCTATCAGAAAAGCTATTGCTTTTAACTTAAGCGGACCTGTGTTATTAGGAGTTTCAGCAATATATTTCTATAAAAGAAGAATCTCTATAAATTTTTTATTAGATATTTTGTTTTTTATGGTTTTACCTATTATTTCAATGTTATGTTATTTATATTTTAAAACCCCAAATTTTGAAGAAATTGTTTTTAATACTAATGCTAGTTTTGTAGCTTCGGGTGGATATGGACCAAATCAAGTTGCTACGATATTAGGAGTTGGAGTATTTGTTTTTGCAGTTCATTTACTTTTAAAAAAAAGAATATTTTGGCTACTCATGGTTGATTTATTGATATTCTCTTATATAATATTTAGAGGTTTAATTACTATGTCACGTGGAGGTATGATAACCTCACTTATTGCAATAGCTGTATTTTCAGGTTTCTATATTATTTCAACAAAAGATAGAATAAAAAATTTGGTAAAATATATTGGTTTAATAAGTTTATTTGGAGTGGCATTATGGGCCTATACTTCAAATGTAACAGGAGGTATGTTAACAAACCGATATACTAATAAAAATGCAGTAGGAGTTACTAAAAAAGATGTTACAACAGGTAGAGTTGAATTATTTAAAAGCGAGTTGGATGCTTTTTTTGAACACCCTTTTTTTGGAATAGGTGTTGGAGGTTCCAAGTTTTACAGATTAGAAGAATATAGTATTGAAGCTGCTTCACATAATGAGTTAAGTAGGTTATTGGGAGAACATGGTATGATTGGTATAATTATTTTGGTGATATTAATTGTAATTCCAATAAAAAACATTTTAAGTCAGTCGTTTTTAGCAAGATCTTTTTTAAGTGCTTTTTTAATTTTCTGGTTTCTAACTATTAATCATTCTGCTATGCGTATTGCTTTTCCCGGTTTTATATATGGGTTAAGTTTAATTATAATTAATTTTAATGAAGAAAATATTATACATAGGTAATAATTTTACAAAAAAATCACAATATCATTCTAGTATGGTCACATTGACTGCTATTTTAATTGATGAAGGTTTTTCGGTAATTTGTTCTTCAAATAAATCTAATAAATTAATACGCTTATTAGATATGTGTTTTAGCATTATAAGAAACAAAAAAAAAGTAGACTATATTTTAATAGATACATTTAGTACATTAAATTTTTATTATGCTTTAATTACTTCACAATTGGCAAAATTATTTTCAATTAAATATGTACCAATTTTACATGGAGGTAATTTACCGCTAAGGCTAAATAAATCTGCTTATTTTTCAAAATTAATTTTCTCTAATTCTCACATAAATATTACTCCTTCAAAATATTTATATGAAGAATTTGAAGAGCATGGATTTTCGGTTAATTATATTCCAAACGCTATATCTTTAAATGAATATAATTTTATGGTTCGAGAAAATATACATCCAAAATTGCTTTGGGTTAGAGCATTTGATAAAACCTATAACCCATTATTGGCAATAAAAGTTTTATTATTGTTAAAATTAGAATTTAATAATATAAGTTTATGTATGGTTGGACCCGATAAAGATGGATCTTTAAAAAAAGTAAAAAAAATGGTTAATGAATTCAATCTTGAAAAAAATATTATTTTTACGGGAGTTTTACCTAAAGAACAATGGCATAAATTATCTAAAAAGTATGATATTTTTATAAATACAACAAACATAGATAATTTACCTGTTAGTGTAATTGAAGCAATGGCTTTAGGTATGCCGGTTGTTTCTACAAATGTTGGAGGATTACCTTTTTTAATCGAAAATAATGTAGATGGAATTTTAGTTGAACCTAATAATGAAACGGTTTTTAAAGACGCTATTGTTAACTTGATTATGAACCAGAGTTTAACAAAGAAACTTTCGATAAATGCTAGAAAAAAAGCTGAAACTTTTGATGTCAAATATGTGAGGCAAAAATGGAAAGATGTTTTAATATGATGGAAAAATTATATAGGATATGTCCTGTTTTTATTCAGAATATTTTAATTTCATTATATGGTTTTTATTGGAAGAATAGACGTTATGGAGGTGTTTTTAAAGAAAAATTAAATGAATATAAGTTAAGAGAAAGTTTTTCAAAGAATGATTGGGAAATTTATCAGGAAAAAGAATTAAAGAAATTATTGATTCATGCTTTTAAAACTGTTCCATTTTATAAAGAACTTTACAATAAAAAAGGATTTAAACTTCATGACTTTGAGAATTTCAGCTTAGAAAAATTAAAAAAAATACCTTTTTTAGAAAAAGATGACCTACGGAAATATGGGACAACGTTATTGTTATCTGAAAATAGAAAAAAAGGTAAATTTTATGCAAGTAGTGGTACTACAGGAACACCAATAAAAATATACTTTAGTACAAAATTTCATCAATCGTGGAGCGCATTGTATGAAGTTAGAGTGCGTAATTGGGCAGGCGTAAATCATAAAATGTCTAGGGCTATGATTGGGGGAAGAAGAGTCTTGGTTACTTCTAAAATAAAACCGCCATTCCATAGGTACAATTTTGTTGAAAAGCAGGCTTATTTTTCTGCATATCATATATCAAATGAATCATCAAAAATATATATAGATGAGATAATTAAAGTTAAACCAAATTATTTGGTTGGATATGCAAAAAGTATTTATTTACTAGCTAAGGTTATTAATGAGCAAAAGTTAAAAGTACCAAATATGTTAGCAGTTTTAACTTCAAGTGAAAAACTGACTAAAAAAATGAGAGTTGAGATAGGGACTGCTTTTAATTGCAAGGTTTTTGATGCCTATAGTGGAGTTGAAGCTTGTGGTTTAATTTCAGAAAATAAATATAATGAACTTATGTTTAGTCCAGATTCTGGAATTTTGGAAGTTATTGATAATGAAGGTGTTCCTGTTAAAAATGGTGAAATAGGCGAAGTTGTTTTTACTGGGTTTTTAAATTATGATCAGCCATTAATTAGGTATAAAATTGGTGATAGAGTTAAATTAGCAGAAAATCAAACATCAAAATCAGGACTTGAAATGCCAATTATTGAAGAAATTGAAGGTAGAATAGAGGATGTAATTATTGGGAAAGAAGGGCAGAAAATGGTTCGTTTTCATGCAATTTTTGTTGATATTCAATCAATTATTATGGCGCAGGTAATTCAAAATTCAATAGAAGAAATCCATATAAAATTGATAGTTGATAATTTTTATGATGCGAGTTCAGAAAAAATTATGATTGATAGAATAAAAAATCAATTAGGAGATGTAAATATTATATTTGAATACGTTTCTACTATAGAAAATTCTGAAAATGGAAAATATAAAGCAGTAATTTCACATCTTAAAAATGAATAAGAAAGTAATTTGGATTATAAATCAAACTGCAGGTAAACCAGATTCAGGGTGGGGTGAACGCCATTACTATTTAGCAAAATATTGGGTGAATAATGGTTATAATGTAAAAATAATTTCCGGATCATATAATCATTTGTTTATTAACCAACCTAAAATTTCAAAAAAAACTTTTACTATTGAAGAAGTTGAAGAAAATATTACATTTTGTTGGGTAAAAACTCCAAGATATAATGGTGGTGGTTATAGAAAATTTTGGAGCAATATAATTTACACATTAAAAGTGTTTTTTATTTCGAGCAAAACGTTAAGTAAACCATCTTATTTAATTGTTTCATCAATGCCAATATTTCCAATAATAAATGGATATTTTTTTAAAAAATGGTTTAATGCAGAAAAACTTATTTTTGAAGTTAGAGATTTATGGCCACTAACTCCTGTATACCTCAAAGGGTATTCAAAAAAACATCCTTTAATTAAAATTGTAGCTTGGTTTGAAAAATTTGCATACAAAAAAGCAGATGTAATAGTTTCATTATTGCCTAATGCTTATAATTATATAGATAAAATTTCAGGAAATCCTTCAAAGTTCAACTGGATTCCAAATGGTATTGATGAAAGTCTTTTGGATAATGAGAATTTATCTGAAAATCTTCAAAATCAAATTCCAAGTGATAAATTTATTGTAGGTTATGCCGGAACACTAGGAATGGCAAATGCAATGGAATACTTTATTGAAGCATCAGTCATGATGAAAGAAATTTCTCAGGTTCATTTCGTAATTGTTGGCGATGGTTATTTAAAACAAAAGTATGTAGTGCAAACTAAAACAAATACTAATATCACATTTATTAATAAAATTAAGAAAAATCAGGTTCAATCTATATTAAAATTATTTGATGTATGTTATGTGGGGCGCTACAATAATAAATTATATGATTATGGAGTTTCATATAATAAGTACTTTGATTATATGTTAGCCGGTAAACCTATATTAGAATCGTCTAATAATATAAATAGCCCTGCTGAAATATCTGGATGTGGTATTATTATAGAACCTGAAAGTGGTGAAGCAATTGTTCATGGAATTCAAAAATTTCAATTGAAGTCTAAAGATGAAATGAAAAAAATTGGTAAAAAAGGGTATGTGTATGTGAAAAATTACCATAATTTTGAATATTTAAGTAACAAATACATAACTCTGTTTAAATGTCGTCCAATAACATAAATTTTACTATATCAGAGCGTAAACTGTATTTACGAAGTTTGGATGTCATTTTTGTATTATTTGGTTTGTTTTTAGTTGGAACTTTTTTAGATTTTGAATATTTTAATTTTTCGAGCTCAAATATTATAACTTGGATTGGAACATTAGTAATCTATTTGTTATTTTTTGGGCAAGTATTTGAAATGTACGATTTAAAAATTGCAAGTGATTTATACTCAACATTCAAGAATGTTGTTTTAATGGTTGGTTTTACAACTTTACTGTACGTTTTTACACCTATTATTTCACCGAAATTTCCGGAAAGTAGAATTCAAATTTTATACTTTTCACTCACTTTGTTTATAGCAATTTTTTTAAATAGGATTATTTATATAAGCCTTATTTACTCACCTTTATTTTTAAAGAATATTTTGTTGATAACTGAACCCGAATATATAAACAAAATAATTCCATTACTTAAAGATAAACAGTCTTATAGAATTGTCAATTACATATCGAAAACAACTTTTAAAGAAAATAGAGGTATTGATATTTTGAATATTGATGAAATCAATTTTGAAGAAATTATTGATAAAGAATATATAAACGAAATAATTGTATCTTCAAATGCTTCTGATTTTATTCCTGATGAAGTAAACAGTAAATTAATTGAACTTTTTGAAAAAGGAATCATTATAAAATCTGCCGATAATTTTATTGAGGAATTGACTTTCAGTATTTCCGAACAACAACTGAATTCAAAGTTTTATAATTATTTTACGTTTAGTAAAAACCATAATAACAACCTTTACATTGCTTTTAGGAGAATTTTGGATATACTGTTTTCAATATTCGGTATTTTACTTTTTGCAATTTTAATCCCTATTGTTTTTATTGGAAATCTATTTGGAAATAGAGGCGAACTATTGTATTTCCAAAAAAGAGTAGGTAGGAAAGGTAAGGAATTTACAATTATTAAATTTAGAAGTATGGTTTCTAATGCTGAGGAAAATGGTGCTGTTTGGGCTCATAAAAAAGACGATAGAATTACATCTTTTGGTAGAATTCTAAGAAAAACACGTTTAGATGAATTTCCGCAGTTTTTGAATGTACTTAAAGGAGACATGAGCTTGATTGGTCCACGCCCGGAACGCCCGGAATTTGTTAAACAGTTAGAAAAAGAATTGCCTTTTTATGCAATTAGACACGTAATTAAACCCGGGTTAACAGGATGGGCTCAAGTAATGCACCCATATGCAGGTACTATTGATGATCAGCATAAAAAATTAATGCTCGATTTGTATTATATAAAGGAAAGAAGTTCTCTTTTAGATTTTAAAATTGTGATTAAAACAATTAGTACGGTACTATTTTTTAGGGGTACTTAAACGTTTAATTTTAGAAATTAAAAATACATAACGTACTGCCAATGCTAATAAAATAGGTATTAAAGCTATATTAAAAACCTGAATTTTCAGTACCCAAATTATTAGCAAAACAAGAATTAAAATCAATAAAAATTTGTTGTAATTTGTAATAAAAGACGGTAACTTATTTTTGAACATATAAAATGAGATTACTAGATTAGGTGCAAAAGCCCATAAAAAATTAAAGTTTTTGTAGGTAGCTGTGTGTGAAGAAGCAAACCATAGTAATAAAACAGTTACTCCAATAATTCCGGTGATAAAATACAAGCTGAAGTCAAGCCATTTTGTGCGTTTGTTTTTTTTGTAGTTTTTATAAGTTATAAAAAATATCAGCAATAAAATTATAGAAAAAACAATGATAGGTTGAAGAAAACTAAAATCTAATACTTGTTTTGGTGTTTTTAAAATAAAACCTTCATTTTTAACCAGTGCTTCATTATGTATACCCTTGGTGATGGTGGCATTGTTAAAAGCTTCAAAAATATAATCAGGTAAAAATTTATAGTCATCTTTTGTAGCTTCATCATCAATTACTGACCCTAAGGCTAAATCAATTCCAAATTTTCCCCATTTAAAATGTTGATCTGTATAATCGGCAATAAGTTCTCTGTGAGATTTGGTTGTTTTAATATGATCATTTGTAAAAGAAACTCTGTTTTTTAATACAGTTTTAATTACATCTTCAATTTTAGTAGCACAGTTGTTATAAAAAAAGTCGTATTGATAAGAACGATTTTGTGGTAGCGCATTTCTCTCTAAATAATTAAAAACAGCCTGAACGTCAACATTTGTTAGATTTAAAACTTGAGCTTTTACCCATCGGTTTTCATATTTGTATGCATATAAAAAACGATCGAAGCTTGTTGTGGAAAGTTGATAAGTTAGTTTTCCTTTTGCAAAATTCATATAAAAATTAGGTGCATCAAAATCAAAAGTTCCATAATTATATATTTTATCTAACCCTAAAAGAGGATCATAAACTCTAAAAGCACTATGCCCAAATGCTGAATATAATTCTTCTCCCGGACCACAAGTTATAACGCTAATACTTGCTCTATTCGAAAGATTGTGTTGAGCAAAAGTTTGGAAGTAAGTAAAAAGAAAAAGAATGAAAATATAAATAGATTTATTCATGCCAAAAAAATGAAATATTTTGGATAAAAATACACAAAACAATCAATTTAATTGTCGTTAAGGTTTACTTTGATTGAAAAATTAAAATAAAAATGAAAAGTATACTATGGAATGATGCTAATTTAAAAAGTTAATTGAAATAAATTTTTAGAAAAACATTTTACTAAATTTACGAAAAATTACAACCAATGACCTTAAAAAAACACATTCCAAACTTAATTACATTACTAAACTTGTTATCTGGTACAATAGCAGTGTATTTAGCTGCAAACGGCGAACTGATATTTGCAGCGTATTTTATTATTTTGGGTATATTTTTTGATTTTTTTGACGGATTAGCAGCCAGATTGTTAAAAGTACACAGTGAGCTTGGGAAGCAGTTAGATTCCTTGGCAGATGTTGTAACTAGTGGAGTTGCTCCGGGTATTATAATTTTTCAAATGTTAAATTATAAAAATGAAGTATTTTCTGTAACTAGCGATTTAACTTGGGAAGAAAATAAAATAGATTTAGTGCCTTTTATAGGTTTTTTAATCACGTTAGCAGCTGCATACAGATTAGCAAAATTTAATATAGATGAGCGTCAAACAAATTCTTTTATAGGTTTACCTACACCTGCTGCTGCTTTGGTTGTATTGTCGTTACCACTGATTTTATTGTATGATAACAGTGAAACTGTAGCAGTTTTTATTACGAACCGTTGGTTCTTAATTGGACTAACATTTATTTTAAGTATTTTAATGAATGCTGAAATACCTTTATTTTCATTAAAATTTAAAGATTTTTCTTGGAGAAAAAATAGCGTAAAATATATATTTATTGTTGCAACAATTATTTTAATGCTAACATTGAAATTTATCGCAATACCAATTGTAGTTTTACTGTATGTAGTAATGTCAGTTGTAGGAAATACTTTGTTAAATAAGGAGGTTTAATTAAAACTTTTTCTTTTTAAGTAAAAAATCTTTTCCTAAATAAACACGTCTAACAGTTTCATCTTCAGCAAGTTCTTCCGGGGTTCCTTCTTTTAAAATACCACCTTCAAACATTAAATATGTTTTATCGGTTATGGCTAAAGTTTCCTGTACATTATGGTCAGTAATTAAAATACCTATGTTTCTATCTTTTAAATGAGCTACAATACTTTGAATGTCTTCAACAGCAATAGGATCTACACCCGCAAAAGGTTCATCTAATAAAATAAATTTAGGATCGGATGCTAAAGCGCGTGCAATTTCTGTTCTACGTCTTTCTCCACCCGAAAGTAAGTCACCTCTATTTTTTCGAACATGACCTAAGCTAAATTCTTCAATCAACGACTCTAATTTAAGTTTTTGTTCTTTTTTTGAAAGATTAGTGAATTGTAATACAGACATAATATTATCTTCTACTGAAAGTTTTCTAAAAACAGAAGCTTCTTGCGCTAAATAGCCTACACCTTCCTGAGCTCTTTTATGCATCGGAAAATCTGTTATTTGAGTATTATCTAAATAAATTTCACCTTCGTTAGGTTTAATCATGCCTACAATCATATAAAACGAAGTTGTTTTACCTGCACCATTTGGACCAAGTAATCCAACAATTTGTCCCTGTTCAACCTGTAATGAAATTCCTTTCACAACGTATCTGTTTCCGTAACGTTTCTTTATATTTTCAGCTCTTAAAATCACAGTTTGTATTTTTTAATGTTTGTTTACTTTTTGATCTTTGCTTCTAGCTCTTTGCTTTTCGCTGTTCACTATTCACTTAAACTTTCAAGTTCTTCCCAAAACTCGTAAGCTCTTCTTAAATGAGGAATTACAATGGTACCTCCAACCAAAGTTGCGATAGAAAGCGTTTCCATAACTTCTTCTTTAGTTGCTCCTTCTTTAAAACAAGTTTCTAAATGATATTTTATACAATCATCACATCTTAAAACTGCTGAGGCTACCAAACCTAATAATTCTTTTGTTTTAACATCTAAATGGCCTGCTTTATATGCGTTAGTGTCTAAATTAAAAATTCGTTTTATAACTTTATTATCTTCAGACAATATTTTATCGTTCATTTTTTGACGATAAGCATTAAATTCTTCTATTTGATTAGGCATTTTCCTTTTCTTTTTTTAATTCTTGTTTAACTACAACTTTCGAAATATAAATACTAGTTTCATATAGCAACAATATAGGAATTGCTACTATAATTTGGCTGATAATATCAGGTGGCGTAATAACAGCTGCAAGTATTAAAACCAAAACTAAGGCGTGTTTTCGGTATTTTTTTAAAAATTCAGGCGTTACTAATCCCATTTTTGTTAAAAAGTACATTACTATGGGTAATTCAAAAATAAGTCCTGATGCCAGCATAGATGACCTCACAAGCGCAATATACGAACCAATTTTAATATTTCTTTCAACCATATCGCTTACAGAATAATTTCCTAAAAAATTTACTGAAAGTGGTGTTACAACATAATATCCAAATAAAACTCCTATAAAGAATAAAAATGAAGAAACAATTATAAAACTACGGGCACCTTTTCGTTCTTTTTCGTACAATCCCGGACTTATAAATTTCCATACTTCCCATACAATAAAAGGAAATGCAATTATAAAACCAACGGTAATTGATGTCCATATATGCACACTAAATTGCTCTGCCATATCTAAACTTTGGAAGGTAAACGGCAAATCGTCTATACATAAACCATCTGTACCAAAAAAATTAGATACTTTACAAAAAAACCGATAGGTTACAAAATCGGCATTTTTTGGAGCAAATAGGATTTTATTGAAAATAAAATCTTTCATAATAAAAGCAACTATACCAAAAATGAACACAGCTATTGTTGACCTTACTAAATGCCATCTTAGCTCTTCAACATGGTCTAAAAAAGACATTTCTTTTTCTATTTTCTTTGCCATATTAAAATATACCTTCTTTTAACAGATCGTGTAAATGAACAACTCCAACGTATTTTGAATTATCTTCAACCAATAGTTGAGTTATGCTATTGTTTTCCATAGTTTCCAATGCTTTAATAGCCATTTCATCACTATTTATGGTTTTAGGATTTTTACTCATAATATCTTGAGCAGTTAAAGCACTTATGTCGTTATTGTCTTTTAACATTCTTCTTAAATCTCCATCAGTTATAATGCCAACTATTTTATCATTTTTAAGTACTGCGGTTGTTCCTAAACGTTTTTTTGAAATTTCAATAATAACATCTTTTATTGGAGTAGTAGGCACAACTTTTGGTAATTCATTTTTACTTACAAGATCACTTACTCTTAAGTATAATTTTTTACCCAAAGCACCTCCGGGATGATATTTTGCAAAATCTTTACTCGAAAAATTATTGAGTTCTAGTAAACAAATTGCTAAAGCATCTCCAATTACCAATTGAGCTGTTGTACTTGTTGTTGGCGCTAAATTATTTGGGCATGCTTCTTTTTCTACAAAAGAGTTTAGAATAAAATCGGCATTAGAACCTAAGTATGACTCTGTATTTCCTGTTAAAGCAATAATTTTATTACCATAATTTTTAATTAGAGGCACTAAAACTTTAATTTCGGGAGTATTACCGCTTTTAGAGATACAAATAACCACATCATTTTTTTGTATGGTGCCTAAATCTCCATGAATAGCGTCTGCAGCATGCATAAAAATGGCAGGTGTACCGGTAGAATTAAGCGTTGCAACAATTTTTGTAGCTATATTTGCGCTTTTTCCAACACCGGAAACTATAACTCTACCGTTTGAGTTGTGAATAAATTTTACAGCTTTTTCAAATCCTTCATCTATATAATTTATTAAATTAGCTATTGCTTTACTTTCAACAGTAATAGTTTGCTTGGCAGTTTCTATAATTGTATTTTTATTTTTCAAAGATTAGGTTTTTTGAATTAAAAAAATGTTTTACCTTTAATAAAAGCAAAAATAAATTTATTTAGTTAGAAATTGAATAAACAAGTGAAAAATAAAAGTCAAATTTTAAAAAAGGCTTAATTTTAATATAAACGAAAATTATTTTAATAATTTAATTAAGTTGAGATTTATATATAAACTACATGAATAACATAGAAATTGATTTACACAAAGCTTTAAAAAAATATTTTGGATTTGATGAATTCAAAGGGTTACAAGAAGGTGTAATAAAAAGTATAATTGAGGGCAATGATACGTTTGTTATTATGCCTACAGGAGGAGGAAAATCTTTGTGCTACCAATTACCGGCATTGGTTAAAGAAGGTACAGCTATTGTAGTATCTCCATTAATTGCCTTAATGAAAAATCAGGTTGATGCTATTAGAGGTATTTCTGCAGAATTTGGTATAGCACATGTACTTAACTCATCATTAAATAAAACAGAAGTAACGCAAGTTAAAAACGATATAGAAAAGGGTATAACAAAACTATTGTATGTAGCTCCTGAATCCCTTATAAAAGAAGAATATGTTGATTTTTTAAAAGATCAAAATATATCTTTTGTTGCTATTGATGAGGCACATTGTATTTCGGAATGGGGACATGATTTTAGACCGGAATACAGAAATTTAAGAACCATAATTGAAAAGATTGATAATGTACCAATTATTGGACTTACTGCAACAGCTACTCAAAAAGTGCAAGAAGATATTTTAAAAACCTTGGGTATGTCTGATGCTAATACATTTAAGGCGTCGTTCAATCGCCCTAATTTATTTTATGAAGTGCGCCCAAAAACTACGAATGTAAATTCTGACATAATTCGTTTTATCAACCAGCATTTAGGCAAATCAGGAATCATTTATTGTTTAAGTAGAAAAAAAGTTGAAGACATAGCACAATTATTACAGGTAAATGGAATTAAAGCAGTTCCATATCACGCTGGTTTAGATGCTAAAACACGTGCGAAACATCAAGATATGTTTTTAATGGAAGATGTTGATGTTGTTGTTGCAACCATTGCTTTTGGTATGGGAATAGATAAGCCCGATGTTCGATTTGTAATACATCATGACATTCCTAAGAGTTTAGAAAGTTATTATCAAGAAACCGGTAGAGCAGGTAGAGATGGAGGAGAAGGTTATTGTTTAGCATACTATTCTTATAAAGATATTGAAAAACTTGAAAAATTCTTATCAGGTAAACCTGTTGCAGAGCAGGAAATAGGTAACGCTTTATTACAAGAAGTAGTAGGTTATGCCGAAACTTCTATGTCGCGCAGAAAATATCTATTGCACTATTTTGGTGAAGAATTTGATGAGGCGAATGGTTTAGGCGCTGATATGGATGATAATGTTAGAAACCCAAAGAAAAAATTTGAAGCTCAAAACGAACTAAAAAAATTATTAGAAGTTGTTAGAGATACCACTCAAAAGTATAAAGCAAAAGAACTTGTAAATACGTTAATGGGAAAAGTAAATGCGCTTTTAAAATCTCATAAAACAAATGAACAATCGTTCTTTGGATGTGGAAAAGATAAGGATAAGTATTATTGGACTGCATTGATTAGACAAGCGTTGGTTGCCGGATATTTGAAAAAAGAAATTGAGCAGTATGGTGTAATAAAAATAACTGAAAAAGGGTTAGATTTTATTAATAAACCTGCTTCTTTTATGATGACTGAAGATCATAAATACAATGAAACCAATGATGCTGCAATTGTAGCAAGTGCAAAAGGTGGAGGAGGAGTAGCAGACGAATTGTTACTGAAAATGTTGAAAGATCTGCAAAAATCTGTTGCAAAAAAGAATGGTGTGCCACCGTATGCTGTTTTTCAAGAGCCTTCATTAGAAGATATGGCTTTAAAATATCCAATTACAATGGATGAATTAAAAAATATTTTTGGTGTTGGTGAAGGTAAGGCAAGAAAATTCGGAAAACCATTTGTAGAACTTATTGCTAGATATGTAGAAGAAAATGATGTTATTAGACCGGATGATTTTATTGTAAAAAGTACAGGAGAAAGTTCGGCTTTAAAATTATTTATCATTCAAAATACTGATAGAAAAATTCCATTGGTTGATATTGCTAAATCAAAAGGATTGGAATTTCATGAACTTATAATGGAAATGCAAAGAATAGTTTACAGCGGTACTAAAATTAATATAGATTATTGTATTAATGAAATGCTGGATGAAGACCAACAAGAAGAGATTTTTGAGTATTTTATGGAATCTGACAATGATAGAATACAAGATGCCATTGATGAGTTTGATGGTGAATATGAAGAGGAAGAACTTAGATTAATGCGTATTAAATTTATTAGTGAAGTTGCTAATTAAGCCAAATAAGCTACAAGCATTCCTATTAAAATTGCAATAAATTTGTAAAGATTAAATTTATGATCTTTAGAAGTTTCAAATAATATAATTGTTGAAATATGTAAAAATATTCCAATTATAATAGCTGTAATTTCCGTTTTGTAGGTGGTTAAAAATTGAATTTTTTCGCCTGAAAAACTTCCTAAAGGAGACATTAACGAAAAAATGACTAAAAAAGCTACTGCTGTAGTTTTAGAGAAATTTGATTTTACAAAAAATGTAGCTAAAATTATCGAAATAGGTATTTTATGCACTACAATTGCCCAAAGTAAATACTCATGGTGAAGATTATGAGCTAAAGGAATACCTTCCATAAACGCATGAATACTTAAACTTATAAATAATGCCCAAGGAAAAGTTGTGCTTTCTTGCGCATGCATATGGCCGTGTTCTGCACCTTTAGAGAAAAAATCTAAGATTAATTGCAGTAAAAGACCGATAAGAATAAATAAACCAACATTTGATTTATTAAAGGCATATACTTCCGGAAATAAATGTAGAATGGTAATTGACAATAAATAAGCTCCACTGAAAGATAATAATAATTGTATGGTTTTATTACCGGGTTTTAGCCCAAAAACAATAACAATTCCAATTAAAACTGAAAGTATAAGTGCAATATATGTCATTCTAAAATTAAAATTAGCCTATCAGATGTTTCTTCATTAAATTCATCTAAATAATAATTACCAAAAGTATGTTTTATTCTAAACCCTACAGCTTTAACATACGAATTTATTTTACTCAAATTTAAACATTTTACTTTTTCAAAATAAGTATGATGTTTACCGTTATCATCAAAGTTTATTTCTTTAATTATAAATCCATTTTTAACATAGCGCTTTATGTTAAAAGTAATATTGTCAATGGTTTGAACTTCTTCAGGTATTAAATTGGCGATTACGTTTTTAACATTTAAAAAATCAATAACAGCAATACCGTTAGGTTTTAAACCATTTTTAATGTTCTGTAAAATGGCAATATCTTCAGTATCGTCTTCAAAAAAACCAAAACTTGTAAACAAATTTAATATAGCGTTAAACTTAGTTTTAAAAGGATCCCGCATATCGTGTTCAACAAATTTTAATGTATCATTTTCAAATTGTTTTGCAAATTGTATGCTGTTTTTTGATAAATCGGCACCTACAACATTAAACCCTAATGAGTTTAAATAAATGGAATGTCGACCTTTTCCACAAGCTAAGTCCAATAATAAGTCGCCTTTTTTTAGATTTAAAAAGGAAATCAAATTTTGCATAAATTCTTGAGCTTCAGTATAATCTCTGTGCTTGTATAAAATGTGATAATAACAAGTGTCAAACCACGAAGCAAACCAATCTTTATTATTTGTCATAATACTTAAATGCTTACAAAACTAATGAATTGTTTTTAGTTTTACATACTATTTTATAATAGGATGTTTAATTGCCAATAAGCCCTAAAATACTATTAACTTTAATCTAAAATCTTTCAGTACTTTTGTACAAATTTACTTTTTATGAATGCTAATTTTAAAATGGTTGCTACCACAATGTTTGGACTAGAGGAAGTGTTGGCAACTGAGCTGAAAAATTTAGGAGCTCAAAATATTGAAACAGGAGTGAGGAGTGTTTCTTTTGTGGGCGATAAAGGATTTATGTATAAAGCTAATATAGCACTTCGAACAGCAATCAGAATTTTAAAACCAATAAAAAATTTTAAGGTTTTTGATGAAGATGAACTATATAAAAAACTGCAATTAATTAATTGGGAAAAGTATATGAATGCCGATAGTACTTTTTCAATTGGAGCAGTTGTTAATTCTAAAAATTTCACTTCTAATTCTCATTATATCACATTAAAATCGAAGGATGCCATAGCTGATTATTTTAGGCATAAATATCATAAACGCCCCAATGTTGATGTAAAATATCCGGATTTGAAGATTCATGTTCATATTCAAAAAGATATGTGCTCTGTTTCTTTAGATAGCTCGGGCGATTCTTTGCATAAAAGAGGTTATAGAAGCGCAACAAACATAGCGCCTATAAACGAGGTATTAGCGGCAGGATTGATATTATTATCAGGTTATACGGGCGATTGTAATTTTATTGATCCTATGTGCGGTTCGGGTACTATTTTAATTGAAGCGGCTATGATTGCCAATAATATTCCTGCAAATATTAATAGAAATGAATTCGGTTTTGAAAAATGGGGAGATTATGACGAAGACTTATTTTTTACCATTCAAGATTCTTTATTAAAAAAAATAAGAAATTCTTATTTTAAAATAATGGGGTTTGATAAAGCTCCTTCTGCAATTAGAAAAGCGAATGAAAATATAAAAAATGCCAATTTAAGTGAATTTATAGGTGTACATCATGTAAACTTTTTTAATTCGGTTAAAGAAGTATTTGGGCCTACGTATATATTATTTAACCCTCCGTATGGGGAACGATTAAATATTGATGTTCAAGAATTTTATAAAAAGATTGGAGACACACTTAAAAACGGATATCCTAATTCTACAGTTTGGTTTATAACTTCAGATATTGAAGCATTAAAATATGTTGGATTAAGAACTTCTAAGCGAATTCCTTTAAAAAATGGCGATTTGGATTGCCGTTTTGTTCGGTATGATATGTATGAAGGAACTCGAAAAACAAAAAAAGCTTTGCAGTAACGCAAAGCTTTTTAATTTAACTCAAAACACTATATTAACTTCTTCTTTTATATTCAGTTCTACTTTGTTTTTTTACAGGTGTTCTTGTATTGTTTTTAACAGTATTTTTTTTCTCTTGAACTTTAACAGGTTTACGAGTGTTAACCGTTTTTCTTTCTTGAACTTTAACCGGTTTTTTGGTTGTAACTGTTCTTTTTTCTTGTATTGTTCTGTTAGGCGTACTTTTTATTACAGTTCTTGATTTCGTATTTTTGATACTTGAATTACCATTTGTTCTTTTTACAGTTGTATTTCTTTCAGTTGTTCTTTTTATGGTATTGTTGTTAGAATTTCTGTTAGTATTGTAACTGTAATTTCTGTTTGTATTGGTTCTTTCTATTCTTGAAACAGTATTATTTTTATGTTTTGGTACATTATTAGTAGCTACTCTTCTTCTAGTAGTTGTATAACTGTTTCTAGAGTTGTTGTTTTTATAATATTTATTTCTAGAATGATCTCTGTAATATTTATGTCTAATAGGTTTATAATGATTTCTATAAGCAACATTACTTACAATTCTAAAATCAAATAGAGGTCTGGCAAAATATACATGATAAGGATGGTAAACATATCTTCGGTTATAAACATTTATATATCCTGAATAATGAGAGTAATACCCATTTCTGTCGTAATACACATGTAATCCACCTAATCTTACTAATCTTCCGTAGTTATAATTTATATCAATATTACCAATTCTTGTAACTCGTCCATAATAATCGTAAAATACAGGAATGTTTTCAACTTGAATGATAGCTCCAAAATCATCATATTGAACATAAGCATCATAGTTGTAACCTGAGTTGAAAGTTATATTTACATTGTTACTGTGGTATCCAAAATTAAATCCGGCTCTTGGGTTAATATAGAAATCGAACTCTCCATTTTGAAAAACAGCAAATGTTATTCCGCCTTCAACAAAAGTGAATGATTCTCCATAACCATTGTAATAAGTGTTGTTAGTTAAAGGTGTATTAGTTGTTGTATTTGTAGATGCAAAAGATCCTATACTTACTAATACTAAAGTTGCGAATAATAATATCTTGTTTTTCATAATAAAAGGTTTTAATGTTAATACTAAATTTTTGGCTAGTATTACAACCTCTTAAATACAAACAGCGTGCCAAAAAATAAAAGCTCTAAATTAAGAGCTTTTAAGTAATTGAAAAACAGATATTTAATTGGTTTTTATTTTAACTGCTTTTAGGTAGTTCTCCGGTTAACGAATTTAAAAAAGCAACCAATGCATTTAATTCAGTATCGGTAAGATCTTTATTTAATTGAATTTTAGCCATTATACTTACAGCTTCTTTTAAATCTGTAACACTTCCATCATGAAAATATGGATAAGTTTTAGCTACGTTGCGGAGAGAAGGCGATTTAAAAATATATTTGTCGGCTTCATTTTTAGTAACTTCAAATTTACCTTCATCAATTTTTTTGCTATTTGTGTGTTTCCAATAATCATCATAAATTCCAAATTTCTGAAAAATATTACCACCTAAAGTTTTTCCAGAATGACAAGCAATACAACCTTTACTTATAAATAATTGTAATCCTTCTTTTTCAGTATCTGTAAGTGCTTCTAAATCACCATCTAAAAAATCGTCAAATTTAGACGGAGTAATTAAGGTGCGTTCAAAAGCTCCTATCGCTTTTTGAATATTTTGAAATGAAATTGGATTTTTTTCATCTGGAAATGCTTCTGAAAATAATTTAGTGTATTCATCAACAGCACTTAACCTTTTAATCACCTCTTTTTCACTTGGCATAGCCATTTCAACCGGATTTAACATAGGTCCACCTGCTTGTGCCTCAACATCAGGCTCTCTACCATCCCAAAATTGTGCTACATGAAGTGCCGCATTAAAAACAGTTGGTGAATTTCTTGATCCAAAACCGCCATCGTTACCCGGTGAAGTACTCAAATTATCTACTCCATAAGTTTCAATATTATGGCAAGTATTGCAACTTTGTGTATTGTCTTTTGATAACATAGTATCAAAATATAATTTTTTACCTAAAAAAACTTTTTCTTTAGTAATTGGGTTTGCAGGGTTTTCAGCTTGTTCCGGCAATTTTCCAAACATTGCATTCGCTGTTTTTTGTAACTCAGTATATTCTGAATTTTCTATTTTTACTTCCTCTTGTTTTTTATTTTTACAGCTTACAATACATAAAAATAAAACTCCTACTATCAGTAATTTTTTCATGAGTTTTTGTGATTAAAATTAAATACAAATTTAATTCTAAATTAATTTATAAAATGCAACTTTAATCACAGTATAAAGTAATAGTTAAAATATAATTTATTGAGTAAACTTCAATTATTAACTTGATTTTAAATATTTTTACATTTCAAGAAAAAATAAAAGATTTGAGTTATTTTATAGATGTTATTTTACCTATTCCATTGCAAAAGTTATTTACGTATAAAATAACTGAAGCTGAAGCTGGTTTTTTACAGAAAGGAATGAGGGTAGCTGTAGAATTTGGAAAATCTAAAATATATACAGCACTTGCTTATTCTATTCATAATAGTCAGCCAATTGGCTATGAAGCTAAAGAAATTCACCAAATATTAGACGAATTACCTGTTGTAAATGAAACTCAATTAAAGCATTGGGATTGGATTGCTAATTATTATATGTGTTCTTTAGGCGATGTGTATAGAGCGGCAATGCCATCAGCTTTTTTATTGGAAAGTGAAACTGTGGTTCAATTAGTACAAGGTTCTTATGATGAAAATGGACTCTCTAATGATGAATTTTTAATTTATGAAGCGTTACAATACCAATCTCAGCTAACAATCAATCAAATAGTAGAGATTTTAGGAAAGAAAACCGTTTTTCCTATAATAAAAGAACTAATTGAAAAAAATGTGATTGTTGTAAAAGAACAAATTTATGAACAGTACAAACCTAAATTGGTTAAATATATACGGATAACTAATGAATGGAATTCTGACAATAAACTAACTCTTTTACTTGAAAATTTAAGCAGAGCTACAAAACAAAGAGAAGCTGTTTTGGTTTACTTTCAATTAAAAGCAACTCACAAAAATGTAAAAAATGAACTTCTTTTAAATGAAATTAAAGGTTCTGCCGCTGTTATAAAATCCTTAATTGATAAAGGTATTTTTGAAACCTATTTTATACAAACTGACAGGATAAATTTTAATGGAGATTCTAATGATATAAAAGAATTAACAGAGCCTCAAAAAATAGCTTTTACTAAAATTAAAGAACTTTTTAAAACCAAACAAACTGTTTTATTAAAAGGAATTACAAGTAGTGGTAAAACAGAAATATATGTTAAGTTAATTAAAGAGTTACTTAAAAATAAAAAACAAATACTTTATCTGCTTCCGGAGATAGCATTAACAGCACAATTAATTGAAAGATTACAACTATATTTTGGAGAATATCTTTCTGTTTTTCATTCAAAATATTCAATGAATGAACGTGTAGAAGTGTGGAACAATGTATTGGAAAGTAAGCAAAAAGCACAGCTTATTTTAGGTGCTCGTTCTTCAATGTTTTTACCATTCTCTAATTTAGGTTTAATAATTGTTGATGAAGAGCATGAACCGTCGTTTAAACAATTTGATCCGGCTCCAAGATACCATGCTCGAGATGCGGCTATTGTGCTGTCAAAACTTCATAATGCAAAAGTTTTGTTGGGTTCGGCAACACCAAGTACAGAAACATATTACAATGCTAAACAGGATAAATATGGTTTTGTTGAGCTAAATCAGCGCTATGGTAATGTTTTATTGCCCGAGATAGAATTGGTTGACATAAAGGAAAAACACAGAAAAAAAAGAATGTCGGGTCATTTTTCGGACAGACTTATTCAGTTGATAACTGAAGCTATAAAAAATAAAGAACAAGTAATTTTATTTCAAAATAGAAGAGGATATGCACCAGTTGTTGAATGTGAAACTTGTGGTGTTTCACCTCAATGTCCACATTGTGATGTGAGTTTAACATTTCACAGTTATAAAAAAGAATTACGTTGTCATTATTGTGGACATCGTCAGGCAATGCCACATAATTGTGGGGCGTGCGGAAGTGAAAAATTAAATACCAAAGGTTTTGGTACAGAACAAATTGAAATTGAATTGCAAGAATTATTTCCCGATGTTAATGTAGGTAGGATGGATTTAGATACCACTCGTGGAAAATACGGCTACCAAAAAATAATTGGTCAGTTTGAAGCTCAGGAAATTGATATTTTAGTGGGTACACAAATGCTTTCTAAAGGATTGGATTTTGCCAATGTTTCTTTAGTTGGAATTATGAATGCTGATAATATGCTTAATTTCCCTGATTTTAGAGCTCATGAACGCAGTTATCAATTAATGGTGCAAGTAGCTGGTAGAGCAGGTAGAGATAAAAAGAGAGGTAAAGTAGCCATACAAACATTTAATCCGTATCATCAGATATTACAACAAGTTTCTACAAATGCTTATGAAGAAATGTACAAAGAACAGATAGATGAACGTTGGCAATACCATTATCCACCTTTTTACAGATTGATAAAAATTACTTTACGACATAAAGATTTTAATAGGGTAGATGATGGTGCACAATGGATGGGAAAAGCATTAATTAATATATTTAAAGATAATGTGTTAGGCCCGTCAACACCGGCAATTTCAAAAATCAGGAATTATTATATACGAACTATTATTATTAAAATACCTCAAAATCAACAGTTAGGAGCTACAAAAAATGCTATTTTACGTGTAAAAAATGCTTTTCAGGCAATAAAAGAATTTAGATCTATACGTATAAATATTGATGTTGATAATTACTAAGCACTTAAAAAATATAGCGGATATATCCTTTTAAATTAAATGGAGTACCAGGTATAAAATGAATTTCTTCTACACTTTCAGGCTCATTATATAATCTGGATTCTGTAGCAAATTGTGTTTCATTCCAATCATTATCAAAAAGATTTTCAATAGTAATACCAAAATCAAAATCATTCCATTTATAACCTGCATTGATGTCTGTAATAAAATAACCTTCAGCTTCAATTGAATTGTCTTCATTTGCAGGGCGATCTTTTATATGTCTGTAATCTATTCCACCATAAAAACCACTTGGATGGAGTATATAAATTCCACCACAAATAGTTAAATCCGGCGCTAATGGTATGTAATCTTCACCATTGGGTTCCTCTTTTGCACGTGCATATGTATAGTTTATATCGGTATTAAAATAAATCCAATCATTTACTTGATAACGTACACCAAAATCAACACCTTTTCGTTCAGTTTTTCCGCTAGGTTCTACTATACCGGCATCACCAACATAAACAAACTCTTGATCTAAATGTAAGTACCATAATGCGCTATTTATTAGAAGTTTAGGTGTCGGTTTCCATATAAAACCTACATCTGCGCCATAAGCAGCAGGTAAAATTTCTTTGCCATTTTCAGCAACAACTACACGTGTATCATTTGAATGAAAACCTTTGCCTGTTTTTAAATACAGTTGTAAGTTAGTAGAATAATTGTATAAAAAATTAAGTTTCGGACTTAAAATAGCTTTGTTTTCTGATTGTGTTTTATAATCATCAACTAACGCGTCATTATAATTAAATTTAAAATAATCTAATCGTAATGCCGGGTTTATAACCCATTTTCCTAAGCTTATTTCTGTATTAATATAACTATAGAAATTAGTTTCATCAACATCTCCTAAAGCAATATTATTTAAGGTTGTTTTTCTATTTAGCGTATGTGATAATTCGTTTGATTTAATTTGATCGTTTCTAAAACCTATAGCTGCTTGAAATAATGTATTATTGTCTACATTTTCAGTAAGTTTATTGTATTCACTTTTAAATCCATAAATATCACGGCTTTCTTTTTGTTTAATTTGATCTCCATTTTCAGGATCATCTAAATAAAAGGTGAAATTTGAATAGAGCTCAAAATCGTATTTTGAGTAAAAAACACTATTTTTTATAAAAGAATTGTCGTTTATCGATTTTTTATAGTTAAAAAGTACATTACTTCTGCTGGTTTCACCGCCTTCAGTATCGTCAATAGCTCCAAATCTGCTAATTAGACCATTATTAACAGCACGTTGAGGTATTTGACCAGAAGCATCCCATTTACTGGTAAAGTGAGATACTGTAATGTTAATTTTATTATTGTTTTTTAAATAGCTTGTATATTTCCCCATTAAATTAATTCTGCTGAAATTTTGAGAACTTTCAAAAGGACCGTCAGTTAAAATATATTCAGAAGCTAAATAAGCGGTTTCATTTTCAGTATTCAAGAAGTTTAATAAACCTAAAATTCGTGAATAATCAAATTTGCCGGCTTCTACTTTAATAGTATTTTCTTTGATATTTTCTTTAGTTTCAAAAGTAACATAACCGGCAGTTGCAAAATTTCCTTTATTTGCGTAGTAGGTTCCTTTACCAAAATCAATTTTGTCAATAGTTTCCGGAATTAAAAAATGTAAATCGGCATATCCTTGTCCATGAGCATGCGACACCATATTTACAGGAATGTCATCAACCATAATATTAATGTCGGTACCATGGTCAATATCAAAACCTCGTAAAAATATTTGTTCAGCTTTACCACCACCGGCATGTTGACCGATTATTAAGCCGGGAACTTTGCGTAAAACTTCTTGTGATGAATTTACCGGGTTTGTTTGTATATCAATTTTAGTAACTAAGTTTAAAGCATTTATTTTGGGTAAAATAGTAACTTCATTTAAAAGGATAGTTTTATCATTTAACTCAATAATTTTCGGTTTTGTAAAATCATCAATAACAATATAGGTATTTTCATAACCAATATGACTGATTTTTAGAGTATCGCCTTTTGAAATATTTTCAAAAGTGAACTCTCCATTAGTATTAGTATGTTCGTGGTTCCCACTTTTTTGATGAAATATGTATGCACTTTCTATTGGTTTTTTTTGATGATTGATAATTTTGCCTTTAACCGTTTGTGCCCAACTTGTTTGAATAAAAAAAAATATAATGACACATAAGAAATACTTGTTCATAATTTTTAAATTATTTTTTGTATTAATAGTGTTAGTAGTAAAATCAAAATTAGAAATTAAAGCTTTAAAAGACAATAAAAAAAGTTACATAAAAGGTTTTATTTCTTTAGAAGAAGACTTGTTAATTAATAATATTATTGTATATTTGCAGCCTTAAAAATAAAATTTAAATACTTAATTATGAATCATTACGAAACTGTTTTCATTTTGAATCCCGTTTTATCTGATGTTCAGGTAAAGGAAACAGTACAGAAGTTTGAGGACTATCTTGTTTCAAAAGGTGCCGAAATGATTTGGAAAGAAGATTGGGGCTTAAAAAAATTAGCTTACACAATCCAAAACAAAAAAAGTGGTTTTTATCACTTATTCGAATACAAAGTTGCAGGTGAGGTTATTGCACCGTTTGAACTGGAATTTAGAAGAGATGACAGCGTTATGCGTTATTTAACTGTTAAGTTAGATAAACATGCAGCAGCTTGGGCAGAAAAAAGAAAAGAAAGAGTTAAATCATCTAAAAAATAACAGGGTATGTCTATAGAACAACAAGCAAAAGGTGGAAAACAAGGTGAAGTACGTTACCTTACTCCGTTAGATATTGACACTAAACAAGTAAAAAAATACTGTCGTTTTAAAAAGAATGGTATCAAATATATTGACTATAAAGATGCTGATTTCTTATTATATTTAGTAAACGAACAAGGAAAAATTTTACCTAGACGTTTAACAGGAACTTCATTAAAATATCAACGTAAAGTTTCGGTAGCTATTAAAAGAGCACGTCACTTAGCTTTAATGCCATACGTTGGTGATATGTTAAAATAAAAGAGGAAGGAATTATGGAAATTATATTAAGACAAGACGTTGAAAACTTAGGTTTTAAAGATGATGTTGTTACTGTTAAAAATGGTTACGGTCGTAACTTTTTAATTCCTCAAGGATTTGCAGTATTAGCTACATCTTCTGCTAAAAAAGTATTGGCAGAAACTTTGAAGCAAAGAGCATATAAAGAAGAGAAATTGATAAAAGATGCAACTAAAATTGCAGATGCTCTTAAAGAATTAGATATTAAAATTACTGCTAAAACAGCCGATAATACTAAATTATTTGGATCAATAAATAATAGTGATGTTGCTGAAGCTTTAGCCGCTGCCGGTCAAGAAATTGATAAAAAGTACATTAAAGTTGAAGGTGGTAACATAAAAAGAGTTGGTAAATACAATACAACTATTAGACTTCATAGAGAAGTTGTTGTAGAATTTCCAATTGAAATTGTTGCTGAAGCAAAGTAATTAACAAAATTTAGTTAATAAAGTTATATAAGAGCTCACTTTTTGAAAGTGAGCTTTTTTTATTTTTGGGCTTAACAATAAATAAATCATAACTTAACATTTAACGTATGAAAAAACAACTATTATTTTCATTTTTAATTACTTTAATTTCAATTGTTACAAGTTTTGCTCAGGTAACAACATCAAAAATTCAAGGGGTAGTTAATGATGAAACTTCAACAGGCTTATTTGGTGCAAATGTAGTAGCTAAGCACATGCCTACCGGTACTGTAGCCGGTACTATGACTTTAGAAGGAGGTAGATTTACCATTCCAAACTTACGTGTTGGAGGTCCATACACAATTACCATTAGCTATGTAGGCTATAAAACTGTTGAATATACAGGAGTATATTTAGATTTAGGGAAAGCCTTTGACCTGAATGTTCAATTAGCTAATGAAAGCGAAATATTAGATGAGGTTGTAATCACAGGTGGTAAGAGTTCAACATTTAATAATGATAGAACAGGTGCTGAAACAAGTGTAGGGAAAAGAGAATTAACTACTTTACCTTCTATTTCAAGATCATCTTCTGATTTTACAAGATTAGATCCTTCAGCTTCAGGAGGTTCTTTTGGAGGAAGAAACGATCAGTTTAATAATTTTACGTTAGACGGTTCAATTTTTAACAATCCGTTTGGTTTAGATGCTGCTACACCTGGTGGGCAAACAGACTCTCAACCGGTATCATTAGATGCAATAGAGCAAATTTCAGTAGCAACTGCACCTTACGATGTTACATTATCAGGTTTTACAGGAGCTTCAGTAAATGCGGTTACTAAAAGTGGTACAAACGAATTTACAGGCACTGTTTACGGATATTTCAGAAATCAGGATTTTACGGGAGATAAAATAAAAGGAGAAGATATTTATGTTCCTAAATTAGAACAAACACAATTTGGAGCAAGTATTGGTGGACCAATTATTAAAAACAAATTATTTTTCTTCGCGAACTTTGAAAGTGATGACAGAGAAGATTTAGGACAAACTTGGTTGCCAAACAGAGGTACAGGAGCAATTAACGAGTCAAGAGTTATGGAATCTGATTTAATGGCTGTACAACAAGCATTATTAAATGCAGGATATGATCCTGGAGCTTATGAAGGATTTATGCACAAATCTAAATCTACTAAAGGAATATTTAAATTAGATTGGAATATTAATGAAAAACACCGTTTGGCTTTAATTTATAATTTCTTAGATGCTTCAAAAGATAAACCGGGACATCCAACTGCGTTAATATCCAGAGGACCGAGCGCATCTACTTTACAGTTTCAAAACTCAGGTTATCAGATAAATAACAATTTAAATTCGTTTTTAGCAGAATTGAATTCAACTTTTTCCGATAAAATAACCAATAAATTACAAGTAGGTTATTCATATTTTGACGATTACAGAAATCCTTTTTCAACTCCTGCTCCAATTATAAACATTTTAGAAGGAGGAAGTAATTATATAGTTGCAGGTCATGAAGCTTTTTCTATCAATAATAAGTTAGATCAAAAAGTATATCAAATTACAGATAACTTAAACTACTTTAGTGGTGATCATGTATTTACAGCAGGTTTTTCATTTGAAAAGTTTGCTTTTAAAAACTCATTTAACTTAACAGGTTACGAGAACTTTGGAACATACGGAACTCATGGAGGTTATTATGGTACTTTTGGCCCATATCCTTCAGTAGCAGCTTTCTTAGAAGATGCTCAAGATCCAAACGGAATTTTGGCGGCTAATTTAATTTATGCACAAAGTGTATATGAAAGCTCAAATGCTGCAGGTGACGGAAAAGACGGCGGATGGAAATTATCAGAATCAAATGTAGGTCAGTTTTCATTTTATTTGCAAGATGATTGGAGTGTGAGTGATAAATTCAAATTATCGTATGGTATCCGTTTTGATCAACCTTTGTATTTTAATACAGACGATTTAATCAAAAAGTACATGGATACTGAAAATGGTGCTACAAGAGATCAAAGTGTTGATTATTACGATCCTTCAAATGGTAAAGCAGTAAAATTAATTTCAACAAAACTTCCAACTGATGATGTTCTAATTTCACCAAGAGTAGGTTTTAACTGGGATGTAAAAGGAGATAAAACATTACAAATAAGAGGAGGTTCAGGATTGTTTACAGGTCGTTTCCCGTTTGTATGGTTAGGAAACCAAGTAAGTGGTGCTGATGATGGATTTTTACAAATTGTTGATCCTGACTTTGAATGGCCTCAAGTTTGGAGAACAAGTTTAGGAGTTGATAAAAAGTTTGAAAATGGAATTATAGCTACAATTGATTTAGCTTACACTAAAGATATTAATGGAGCTCATGTTCAAAACTGGGGACTTAAATCTCCAACCGGAACTTTAGCCGGTGTAGATAATAGAGCTTATTATTTAGCTTCTGATAAAGTTAATAATGCCTACGTATTTACAAATTCTGATAAGGGAAGAACGTTTAACTCAACATTTAAAATACAAAAAACATTTGAAAATGGATGGTTTACAAGTTTAGCATATAACTATCTTGATTCTAAAGATGTAAACTCTATTGAAGCTGAAATTACAGGTGATGCCTTTGATTTTAACCCAATTGTTGGAAATGCTAATAACGATGTGCGTTCACACTCTAAATATGGAGATACACACAGAATTATTGGCGTTGCTTCAAAAGCTTTTACGTACGGTAATAGAGATGAATGGACAACTTCTATAGCAACATTCTTTGAATATGCTAAGGGAGGTAGGTTTAATTACACCTATGGAGGAGATATTAACGGAGACGGATCTTCAGCAAATGATTTATTGTATGTACCAACAGCTTCTGAAATTTCTCAAATGCAATTTAGTGGAGCCGGACAAGCTGAAGCTTTTGAAAAATTCATTCAACAAGATGATTATTTAAAAGATAGAAGAGGAAATTATGTTGAGCGTTATGGGGCTACATCACCTTGGAGAAGCCGTTGGGATGTGAAAATAATGCAAGATTATAAAATCAAAGTTTCTGATGATAAAACTAATACTATTCAATTTAGTATTGATATTCTAAACTTTGGTAATTTAATTAATTCTGATTGGGGCTTAGTGCAACAACCAAGAAATTTACAGCCTGTTGGTGTTACAGTTGATGCTGAAACTCAAACTCCAACGTACACATTTGATCCAAGTTTACAAAAAACATTTGCGTATGATTCTAGTTTATTATCTAGATGGCAAATGCAATTTGGATTACGTTATATTTTCTAAAATTTAATTTTTTATATCTTTGAACCGCCCAAAATGGGCGGTTTTTTTATGGTTACTGAGAGAAGTCTCGATGTGACCTGATATTGTGATTTCGATGAAGTTTATTTTGAGCGAAATCGAAAAACTTAATCACCATTTACAATGAAATACAGACAGTTAACAAAAGAACAATTTTTAGAGTTACACAAAGAATTTGCTGAATTTTTAGCTTCGCAACAAATTGATGTAAAAGAATGGGAAACAATTAAGAAAGAAAAACCTTTAATTGCAGAAGAAGAGTTGAATATTTTTAGTGATATAGTTTGGGAAGATGTGCTGTTTAAAACAGAATTTCTGGAGCATATTTCAGCTAATCATATAAATTTGTTTAGATGTAATTCTAAAGAAATCATCAGAATTTACATCAAATTAAACAATCCTGGAAAAAGTTTTTTGAATGATAACGATTTTAATTGGTTTTTAAATCATCCGCTAGATGACAGTATTGAATATTTCAAAGCTTCAAAAAAATATGCTAAAGAACGAAATACTGAACTGTTTGAACTGATTGAAATGGGAAGTGTTATTTCTAAAGGTGAGTTATATAATAAAGTTAAGCAATTAATAAGCTAACCACTTTTGTTACACCAACCGATGCTTTTTTAGCAATTACAGTTAAGTTAGAAAAATAATTTTTTTGAATATTTGGTTTTGGATCAATAAAATAAATAGGAATATTGTTTTTTGTATAATTAATTAAATTGGCTGCTGGATATACTTGCATAGATGTTCCTACAATTATTAAAATATCAGCTTTAGAAGTTAATTTTATAGCATTTTCAAAAAGAGGAACAGTTTCTCCAAACCAAACAATATGAGGTCTTAATTGAGAATTTTCTTCACAAAAATCACCCATATTTAAATCTTTTTCCCATTTATAAATTAAATTAGGATTTTTAGTGCTTCTTACTTTAAGTAATTCGCCATGTAAATGTAAAACATGTTTACTTCCTGCACGTTCGTGTAAATCATCAACATTTTGGGTAATTATAGTAACATTGTAGTTGTTTTGTAATTTAGCCAAAGCTTTATGAGCTTCATTTGGCAGTACGGTAAATAATTGTTTTCTGCGTTTGTTATAAAAATCCAATACTACTTTTTTATTTTGTTCCCAACCTATTGTTGATGCTACCTCCATAACATTATGGCCTTCCCATAAGCCATCGGCATCTCTAAAAGTTTTGATACCACTTTCAGCACTAACTCCGGCGCCAGATAGAACAACTATATTTTTCATATTTCAAATGTAAAATTTTATCTTTGAATAAAAGAGTATTTAAAATGATTGATTATAAATTAATAACCTATTTGGAACAATTTGTGACAGATAACAGAAAAAAATTATTTCAAAAAGTATTAAATGAACGTACCAGACATTTTACAGTTGCCATTGAAGATATTTTTCAACCTCATAATGCGAGTGCAGTAGTTAGAAGCTGTGATGTTTTTGGAATACAAGATGTACATGTTATTGAAAATAAATATAGATTTTATGCTTCAAATAAAGTAGCTAAAGGAGCTCAAAAATGGCTGGATTTTTTTTACTATAAAAAGAGAGATACAAACAATACGTTAGATTGTATTAGTAACTTAAAAAGGAAAGGATATAAAATTATTGCTACAACACCACATAATGAATCGTGTTATTTGCATGATTTTGATATAACACAAAAATCGGCTTTCTTTTTTGGTGTAGAAAAAGCAGGATTATCAAAAGGTGTAATGGATAATGCTGACGGGTTTTTAAAAATACCAATGGTAGGTTTTACCGAGAGTTTGAATATATCGGTTGCAGCAGCAATTATACTTCAAAACTTAAATGAAAGGTTAAAAAAATCGGATGTTAATTGGCAACTTACCGAAATAGAAAAAAATATAAAATATTTAGAATGGTTAGAAAAATCAATTAAAAGTGTAAAAAAAATAAAAGAACACTATTATTCAGATATCGCTACTCAAAAGTAACTTTTTCAATTATAGCAGTTGAATCACAATTTTTAACAGTTAAAATAATATTTTTCAAACTTTTAGTGCCTTTAATATTATATTCGGTACAAGTATCAAGTTTAATTTTATTCCACATATCAGCTTTTCCTTCTTTTAAAATAAGAGAAATTGTAGAAGTATCTATTTTGTTAGAATTAATTGATTGCAAAATTTCTTCAGAAAAAATATGTTTTTTAATGCTGATATTTTTTAAAACTCGTGCATTTGGACCGTAATCAAAAGTAGTTTTCTTTTTTCCAAAAAAGAAAATTACAGCAATAATTCCAATAGTTAATCCAACTAAAAAAAAAGGTAAACGTTGTTTAAAAGTCATTTTACAAAAACAATAAATTAATATCTCTATACGGTAAATTAAACCAATCGGCAACTGTTCTGTTAGTTAAAATACCGTGGTAAAAGTACATACCATTTTGTAAACTTTTGTCAAAACGAACAGCATTTTCAAATCCACCTTCTTCAGCAATGCTTAAAAGGTAAGGAGTAAAAATATTACTTATTGAAACTGAGGCAGTTCTGGAATATCTTGAAGGTATATTTGGAACACAATAATGTATAACACCATGTTTTTGAAGTGTTGGATTTTTATGATTTGTTACTTCCGAAGTCTCAAAACAGCCGCCTCTGTCAATACTAACATCAACTATTACAGCACCATCTTTCATTTGTTCTACCATTTGTTCGGTAACTATAATTGGTGCTCGGGAGTTTCCTCTAATGGCGCCAATAGCAACATCACAACGCATTAAGGCTTTTTGTAAGGTTTTTGGTTGTATGGTTGAAGTATAAATTTGATAGCCCAATCTATGTTTTAAGCTTCTTAATTTTGTTAACGAGTTATCAAAAACTTTAACGCTTGCACCTAAACCAATGGCTGATCTTGCAGCAAACTCACCAACTGTTCCGGCACCTAAAATAACAACTTCACTTGGAGGTACACCACCAATATTACCTAATAAAAGTCCATTACCTTCATTAACTTTGCTCATAAGTTCGGCAGCAATTAAAATTGAAGCTGTACCGGCAATTTCACTTAAAGATTTTACAATAGAATATACACCATGTTCATCTTTAATATAATCAAAAGCAACTGCTGTAACTCGTTTAGTTGCTAATGCCTCAAAATATTTTTTAGTTTGTGTTTTTAATTGTAAAGCAGAGAATAGGACACTTTGTGGATTGATAAATTTAATCTCATCTAATGATGGAGGTTCAACTTTTAATATAATATGACACCCGAAAGCTTCTTTTACATCGTATGCTATTTTAGCACCTGCTTCAGAGTATTCATTATCCGAAAAATTTGCTCCTTCACCTGCTCCTGATTCTATAACAAATTTATGTCCATGAGCTGTAAGTGCTGCAACGGCATCTGGAGTTAAGCAAACTCTTTTTTCTTGATAATGTGTTTCTTTTGGTATGCCAATTACTAGTTCACCTTTTTGTTTAATAATTTCTAAGGTTTCTTCTTGTGGTATTAGTTCTTGTTTACTAAAAGGTGAAGTAATTTTTTTACTCATTATTTTTAAGTTCTATGGTTCTTAGCTGATTTTTGTTTGATGTAATTGTTATAGTTACAGAATTTAAAGGTACTAAATTTTCAACTTTATTTGGCCATTCTATTAAACACCAATTATTGCTGTAAAAATATTCTTCAATACCCATATCTAAAGCTTCCTCTTCATCATCAATTCTATAAAAATCAAAATGATAGATTTTTTCATCATTATTTGTATGATATTCATTAACTAATGAAAAGGTGGGAGAACTTACATTGTCAATAACATCTAATTCTTTTAAAATTTCTTTAATTAATGTTGTTTTACCAACACCCATTTCACCATAAAAAAGTAAAACTTTATGTTTTGAATTTTTAACAACCTCCTTCGCTATTTCCGGCAGTTCTTGTAAAGAGTAATTTTTAATCATTCACTAAATTTATTTAGGTACAAATATAGCACATGGAATTATCATTTCCTCTAAAGAAATTCCACCATGTTGGTAGGTATTTTTATAATATTTTACAAAATGATTGTAATTGTTTGGATATGCAAAAAAGAAATCTTCTTTTGCAAAGATATATGAACTGCTAACATTTATTGAAGGAAGTAAAATTTCTTTTGGATTTTTAACTGCATATACTTCCTTCTCATCGTAGGTTAAGCTTTTACCTGTTTTGTAACGTAAATTGGAACTTATATTTTTATCTCCAATTACTTTTGCAGGTGTTTTAGAGTTTATGGTACCATGGTCTGTTGTAATAATTAATTTCAATCCAAGACCTTGAGCTTTTTGAATTATTTCCAATAAAGGAGAGTTTTTAAACCAGCTATTGGTAAGTGATCTATACGCTTTGTCATCACTTGCCAATTCTTTTATTACTTCCATTTCTGTTTTAGCGTGAGAAAGCATATCAACAAAATTATAAACAATAACAGTTAAATCATTTTCTTTCACAGAATTAAAATTATCAGCCAGTTGTTTACCGTTTTTTAAGTTGGTTATTTTATAAAAATCGGTTTTAATATGTTGTTTAAGTCTTTTTAGTTGTTCTGTTAAAAATTCTTCTTCATATAAATTTTTACCGCCATCATCAATATCATCTTTCCAATAATTAGGATATTTTTGTGCCATTTCTAAAGGCATAAGACCTGAAAAAATAGCATTTCGGGCATATTGTGTTGCCGTTGGTAAAATGCTGAAATACGATACTTCTTCTTGCTTTTTATAATACCTATTTATTGTTAATTCGAGTATTTTAAATTGGTCGTAGCGTAAATTATCTATTACAACAACTAAAGTTCCGTTAGAGTTTTGTACTTCAGGAAGTATTATTTTTTTAAATAAAGTGTTTGAAAGTACAGGAACATCATCATCAAATAGCCAATCTTTATAATTTTTTTTAATGAATTTGAAGAATAAAGAATTAGCTTCTTGTTTTTGACTTTCCAAAATTTCAATCATACCGGTATCAGAAATGTTTTCTAATTCAAGTTCCCAATAAACGAGCTTTTTGTAAATATCAACCCATTCTTTATAAGAATTTACCATAGCTAAATCCATTGCTATTTTTCTAAATTCTTGCTGGTAGTTTGAGGTAGTTTTTTCTGAAACCAATCTCGATATATCTAAATTTTTCTTTAAACTTAAAAGTATTTGATGCGGATTTACAGGTTTTATTAAATAATCGGCTATTTTGTTACCAATAGCTTCTTCCATAATATATTCTTCTTCGCTTTTAGTAATCATTACAACAGGAACATTAGGTTTTTTGCCTTTAATTTCTGTTAACGTTTCTAATCCGCTTAAACCCGGCATGTTTTCATCTAAAAAAACAATGTCGTAAGTATTTTGTTCGCACATTTCAATGGCATCGGCACCATTATTGCACGTTTCAACAGTGTATCCTTTTTTTTCTAAAAATAGTATATGAGGTTTTAAAATATCTATCTCATCATCAACCCATAAAATGTTTATTTTGCTCATATTGTTGTTATATTTGTAGTGATTATTAAAAATAAGAGTTTTGACCGAAAAAAAAACGAACAAACTAAAAATATTAAACGACCCAATTTACGGTTTTATTACAATTCCGAATCCTTTAATTTATGATTTAATAGAACATCCTTATTTTCAGCGTTTAAGGAGAATATCACAAATGGGATTGTCGTATTTAGTGTATCCGGGAGCTCATCATACCAGGTTTCATCACGCAATAGGGAGTATGCATTTAATGCAAAAAGCAGTTAGAATTTTGCAATTTAAAGGTGTAGAAATTTCAGAAGATGAAGCAAATGCCGTTTATATAGCAATTTTGTTGCACGATATTGGTCATGGTCCTTTTTCACATGCTTTAGAAAGTAGTATTGTTACAGGAGTTCATCATGAAGCAATATCATTAAAATTTATGGAAGCTTTAAATGAAGAATTTGATGGGAAACTTTCTTTAGCAATTGAGATTTTTAAAGGTAATTATCATCGTAAATTTTTATTCCAGCTAATTTCCAGTCAGTTAGATATGGATAGGTTAGATTATTTAAAACGTGACAGTTTTTATACAGGTGTGGCCGAAGGGAATATTAATTCGGAACGATTAATTACCATGCTTAATGTGAAAGATGATAATTTGGTTGTTGAAGAAAAAGGAATTTACTCTGTTGAGAAATTTATTGTGGCACGCAGATTAATGTATTGGCAAGTATATTTGCATAAAACAGGATTGGTTGCAGAAAAATTGCTCGAAAAAATATTAAAAAGAGCCAAAGAAATAACATTGCAGGGAAAAGAAATGCCGGCAAGTAAAGCATTTTCATTCTTTCTAAAAAATCAAATTGATGATCATAATTTTACAAAAGAAACATTAAAAACTTTTGCAAGAATGGATGATTATGACGTTTTATCATCAATTAAAGAGTGGATTTCATGTGATGATAAAATAATTTCTAAACTATCTGAAAGTTTGATTAACAGAAAATTACCAAAGGTAGAAATTCATAATAAAAAATATGCAGGAAGTTATTTATCAACTATAAAAAAGGAAGTTAAAAACAATTTTATACTAAATAATAAAGAACTTGATTATTTTGTTTACTATGGTAAAATATTTAATCAGGCTTACGATTCAACTAAAAATAATATTCGCATTTTGTATAAGAACGGTGATATTAAAGATGTTACAGAGGCTTCCGACCATTTAAATATTAAAGCGCTATCAAAGCCAGTGTATAAGTATTATATCTGCTACCCAAAGAAATAGGTAGAGTTCAACTTTTTTTTTACTTTTGCAATTGATGAAATTTACAGCAAACCAAATAGCAGAAATTTTAGAAGGTGAAATTTGCGGGAATGAAAATGTTGAAGTGCATAAACTTTCGAAAATTGAAGAAGGAGAAGTAGGATCGTTAACGTTTCTATCAAATCCAAAATACACAAATTATATATATTCTACAAAAGCATCTATTGCTATTGTAAATAAAGATTTTGTACCTGAAAAAGAGATTTTTACAACTCTAATTAAAGTTGAAGATGCTTATAAATCATTTTCTAAACTTTTGGAGTTTTACAATCAAGTTAAACTAAGTAAAACAGGTATTGATCCTAATGTATACATAAGCGATAGCGCAAGTTATGGCGAAAACTTATATTTAGGTGCATTTAGTTATATTAGCAGTAATGTTAAAATAGGCAATAATGTTAAAATTTATCCTAATACTTATATAGGTGAAAATGTAAAAATAGGAGATAATACTATTATTTATGCCGGTGCTAAAATATATTCTGAGACTGAAATAGGAAATAATTGCATAATAAATTCTGGAGCAATTATAGGAGCTGATGGTTTCGGATTTGCGCCAAATAGTGAAGGTGCTTACAGTAAAATACCACAAATAGGTAATGTTGTAATTGAAGATAATGTAGATATTGGTGCAGCAACAACAATTGATAGAGCTACTTTAGGTTCTACAATTATTAGAAAAGGGGTTAAATTAGATAATCAAATCCAAATAGCACACAATGTTGAAATAGGTGAAAATACTGTTATTGCAGCTCAAACAGGTATTGCAGGCTCAACTAAAATTGGAAAAAACTGTGAGATGGGAGGTCAGGTAGGTATTGTTGGTCATATAACTATTGGTAATAATGTTCGTGTTCAAGCTCAAACAGGTATTGCACGAAATGTAAAAGACAACGAAGTTTTACAAGGAACACCGGCTATAGGATATTCTGATTTTAATAAATCGTATGTTTATTTTAAAAAATTACCAGATTTGGTAGCAACAATAAATTCATTAAAAAAAGAATTAAAAGCTTTAAAAAATGAAAATGAGTAAAAAACAAAAGACTATTAAAAAAGAAGTAACACTATCGGGTGTTGGTTTGCATACAGGGAATAAAGTTGATATGACTTTTAAACCTGCTCCCATAAATAATGGTTATGCTTTTGTTAGAATTGATTTAGAAGGTAAACCTATTATTGAAGCTAGTGCTGAATATGTTGTAAATACTCAAAGAGGTACAAACCTAGAGAAAAAAGGAGTTTCAATAAACACTTCAGAACACGTTTTAGCTGCTATTGTAGCTTTAGATATTGATAATATTATTATTGAAATTAATGCTGCTGAGCCTCCAATTATGGATGGTTCTTCTAAACATTTTATTCAAGCGCTTGAAAAAGCAGGAATACAAGAGCAAGAAGCTGAACGTGAAGAGTATATTGTAAAAGAAATTATATCATATAAAGATGAAGAGTCCGGAAGTGAAATAATTTTAATGCCAAGCAACCAATATCAAGTAACAGCAATGGTTGATTTTGGAACCAAGGTTTTAGGAACGCAAAATGCAACATTAGAAAAACTTTCCGATTTTAAAGATGAAATTGCCGATGCAAGAACTTTTAGTTTTTTGCATGAAATAGAAATGCTTTTAGATAATAATTTAATAAAAGGCGGAGATTTAAATAATGCTATAGTTTATGTAGATAAAGAAATCTCTGATGAAACTATGGTTAAATTAAAAGAAGTATTTAAAAAAGACTCTTTAACTGTAAAACCAAATGGAGTTCTTGATAACCTTACTTTGCGTTGGGCAAATGAAGCTGCCCGCCATAAATTATTAGATGTAGTTGGAGATATGGCACTGGTTGGAACAAGAGTTAGAGGAAAAGTAATAGCAAATAAACCGGGACATTTAGTAAACACTAATTTTGCAAAAAAACTTCAGAAGATCATAAAACAAGAAAAAAGGAATAATGTTCCTAAATTTGATTTAGATCAACCTCCTTTAATGGATACACAAAAAATTATGAGTATCCTTCCGCACAGGCCGCCATTTTTGTTAATAGATAGAATTTTAGAATTGTCTGATAAACATGTTGTTGGTATGAAGAATGTAACAATGAATGAACCTTTTTTTATAGGTCATTTTCCAGGAGCTCCTGTAATGCCGGGTGTATTACAAATTGAAGCTATGGCTCAATGTGGAGGCGTGTTGGTGTTAAGTTCTGTACCTGACCCGGAAAATTATCTAACCTATTTTATGAAAATGGATAAGGTTAAGTTTAAGCAAAAAGTATTACCGGGAGATACTTTAATTTTTAAAGCGGAACTTATTACTCCAATAAGAAGAGGAATTTGTCATATGCAGGCTTGTGGATATGCAAATAACAGATTAGTAGTTGAAGCAGAATTAATGGCACAAATTGCAAGAAAAACACAAGAATAATGAATCAACCTTTAGCATATATACATCCGGGATCAAAAATTGCAACCAATGTAGTTGTAGAACCATTTACCACTATTCATAATAATGTAATAATAGGCTCAGGAACCTGGATAGGTTCTAATGTAACTATTATGGAAGGAGCAAGAATTGGAAAAAATTGTAGAATTTTTCCCGGAGCAGTAATTTCAGCAATTCCACAAGATTTAAAATTTGATGGTGAAGATTCTTTAGCTGTTATTGGTGATAATACAACTATTAGAGAATGTGTAACAATAAATAGAGGAACCAAAGCTTTAGGCAGAACTGAAATAGGTGAAAATTGCTTAATTATGGCAACAACACATATTGCACATGATTGTATTATAGGTAATAATTGTATTTTAGCTAATGGTTCTGTAATCGCTGGCCATGTAACTATTGGTGATTATGCCATTTTGAGTGGATTGGTTGCTGTGCATCAATTTATACATATAGGTGAGCATGCAATGGTTTCAGGAGGATCTTTAGTTAGAAAAGATGTACCTCCTTATACAAAAGCCGGAAAAGAACCTTTATCATACATTGGAATAAATTCAATAGGATTAAGAAGGAGAGGGTTTGAAACTGAGAAGATTAGAGAAATTCAAGATATTTTCAGAATTTTATATCAGAAAAATTATAATACAACTCAGGCTTTAGAAAAAATTGAAGCCGAAATGGAAGCAACTAAAGAAAGAGATCAAATAATACTTTTCATTAAAAATTCACAACGAGGAATAATGAAAGGTTATAATGGAAGTTAAAATTAAATTTAATATGGCAACAACATCAGATATAAGAAATGGATTATGTATAAAGCATAATAATGATATTTTTAAAGTAGTAGAATTTTTACATGTTAAGCCGGGTAAAGGTCCTGCTTTTGTTAGAACTAAATTAAAAAGTTTATCATCAGGAAAAGTGTTGGATAATACATTTCCTGCAGGTAGAAAAATAGATGATATTAGAGTTGAAACACAAAAGTTTCAATACTTATATGCAGAAGGAGAGTCATTTCATTTTATGAATACTCAAGATTACAATCAAATAACTTTACAAAAAACGGTATTAGATGCTCCTGACCTTTTAAAAGAAGGAGAAATTGTAACTATAATTATTAATACTGAAGACAATATGCCTTTATCGGTAGACATGCCGGCAAGTGTAGTTTTAGAAATTACACATACTGAGCCTGGGGTAAAAGGCAATACAGCAACTAATGCAACTAAACCTGCAACAGTTGAAACAGGAGCAAGTATCAATGTACCTTTATTTATTAATGAAGGAGATAAAATTAAAATTGATACTGCAAAAGGAGCTTATTTAGAGAGAGTTAAAGAATAAACTGTATATGAAATTTCCACGTAAATATACTTTACAAGAAATTGCAGAGTTAATTGGAGTACCTTTTGTAGGACCTTCCGAATTTCCAGTATTAGGTTTTAATGAAATTCATGTTGTTGAAAATGGAGATATAGTTTTTGTTGATCATCCTAAATATTACGATAAGGCTTTAAATTCAAAAGCAACAGTTGTACTGATTAATAAAGAAGTTAAATGCCCAAAGGATAAAGCTTTATTAATTTCAAAAGATCCATTTACCGATTTTAATAAATTAACCAAATACTTTAATCCGTTTAAAGCATCGAGTTCAGTTGTATCACCCTCAGCTAAAATAGGTGAAGGTACAATTATACAACCAAATGCATTTATAGGAAATAATGTAATTATTGGAAATGATTGTTTGATTCATTCCAATGTGGTTATCTATGATAATTGTGTAATAGGGAATAATGTAACCATACATTCAGGAACTATTTTGGGAGCTGATGCTTTTTACTATAAAAAAAGAAAAGAAGGGTACGATAAACTTTTATCAGGCGGAAGTGTATTAATTGAAGATAATGTTGATATAGGAGCACTTTGTACTATTGATAGAGGAGTTACCGCAAATACAACCATTAAAAAAGGAACCAAAATAGATAATCAGGTACAAGTTGGACATGATACCATAGTTGGTGAAAATTGTTTAATTGCATCACAAACAGGCATTGCCGGATGTGTGGTTATTGAAGATGAGGTTACGCTATGGGGACAAGTAGGAACAAATAGTGGTATTACAATTGGAAAAGGAGCTGTAATTTTAGGACAAACAGGAGTAACAAAATCCATTCAAGGAAATAAAACTTATTTTGGTACTCCAATAGAAGAATCCAGAAAAAAATTAAAAGAAATAGCGGAAATTAAACAACTAATTAAAAATCAAAAAAAATAATTTTTTATTGCACCTTAAGCATATAAAAAATTACATTTGTAATACTATACATTTTATAAATAAAAAATACACTTAAATGAGCGTTTTAGTTAATAAAGATTCAAATATAATTGTCCAAGGATTTACAGGTAGCGAAGGTACTTTTCATGCATCTCAAATGATTGAATACGGAACAAATGTAGTTGGTGGAGTTACACCTGGTAAAGGTGGACAAACACATTTAGATAAACCGGTATTTAATACAGTACAAGAAGCTGTTGATAAAGTTGCTGCAGATACATCTATTATTTTTGTTCCTCCTGCATTTGCTGCTGATGCAATTATGGAATCTGCTGCTGCAGGAATCAAAGTAATTATTTGTATTACTGAAGGAATTCCTGTTGCTGATATGGTTAAAGTAAAGGCTTATATTAAGGATAAAGAGTGTAGATTGGTAGGGCCAAACTGTCCGGGAGTTATTACTCCTGAAGAAGCAAAAGTAGGTATAATGCCAGGTTTTATATTTAAAAAAGGTAGAGTAGGTATTGTATCAAAGTCAGGAACTTTAACTTATGAAGCTGCTGATCAGGTAGTGAAAAAAGGGTATGGAATAACAACTGCTATTGGTATTGGAGGAGATCCAATTATTGGTACAACAACTAAAGATGCTGTAGAATTATTAATGAATGATCCTGAAACTGATTGTATTGTTATGATTGGTGAAATTGGAGGTCAATTAGAAGCTGAAGCTGCTCGTTGGGTAAAAGAAACAGGAAACAAAAAACCTGTTATCGGATTTATAGCAGGGCAAACTGCACCAAAAGGAAGAACTATGGGACATGCAGGTGCTATTGTAGGTGGTAAAGATGATACTGCTCAGGCAAAAATGGCTATTTTAAAAGAAAATGGAATTCATGTTGTTGAATCTCCGGCTAAAATAGGTGATATGGTTGCTGAAGTGTTAAAATAAACACAATTTTAACATAAAATAATAAAATTTATTGTACTTAAAGCCTGCTCTTGGTTATATTTGAAGAACAGGCTTTTTTTATGCGCCTATTTTACCAACTCAAAATTTATTTTACTATGAAAAAAAGCGGTTTTTTATTTTTAATTGCATTTGCTCTTGTAGTTGCAGGATGTAAAAAAACTTCACAATATGCTACAAAAACGCATACTGATGCAAATGGATATACTTATGAAACAGTAGAGAACGATCCTACAGGTTTACGTTTATATACTTTAAAAAACGGAATGAAAGTGTATTTAAGCCAAAACTCGGAAGAACCTAAAATACAAACATTTATTCCGGTAAGAGCTGGTTCCGTTTACGATCCTTCCGATAATACAGGTTTAGCTCATTATTTAGAGCATATGGTATTTAAAGGTACCGATGAAATAGGAACATCCGATTTTGAAAAAGAGCAAACATATTTAAAAGAAATTTCAGATTTGTACGAGAAGCATAAAGCTGAAAAGGATACTGAAAAAAAGAAAGAAATATATAGAAAAATTGATAGTGTTTCTCATGAAGCTTCAACAATAGCAATTGCTAATGAATATGACAAAATGGTTAGCTCTTTAGGAGCAGAAGGTACAAATGCTTGGACTTGGCATGAAGAAACAGTATATGTAAATAAAATTCCTTCTAACGAGTTGGACAAATGGCTTACTTTAGAAAAAGAACGTTTCAGTCAATTAGTTTTACGGTTATTTCATACCGAATTGGAAGCTGTTTACGAAGAATTTAATCGTAGTCAGGATAGCGATTTTAGAAGAGCTAATTTTGCTTTAATGGATGGTTTGTTTCCTAAACATCCATATGGTCAGCAAACAACTATAGGAGTTTCAGAGCATTTAAAAAATCCTTCAATGGAAGCTATCCATAATTATTTTAACACCTATTATGTGCCAAATAACATGGCAGTTATTTTAGTTGGAGACTTGGATTTTGATGAAACTATCCAAAAGGTAGATAATGCATTTGGATCGTTTAAATATAAAGAAGTAATTCATCCTGAAAGACCAAGCGAAGTACCACTTACAAATGTAATTACTAAAGAAGTTAAAGGACCTGAAGCAGCAAGAGTTAATATAGCATTTCGTTCTGAAGGAATAGGCTCTGAACATGAAAAGTATGTTACTTTAATAGATATGATATTGAATAACAGCACAGCCGGATTAATAGATTTAGATTTAAATCAACAACAAAAAGTGCAAAGAGCCGGTTGTTCTACTACTTTTTTAAATGATTACGGAATGCATACATTTTATGGAATACCTAAAAATGATCAATCTTTAGATGAAGTAAAGGATCTTATTTTAGGAGAAATTGAAAAAGTAAAAAAAGGCGAGTTTGAAGATTGGTTGATTGAAGCAGTTATTAACGATTTAAAATTAAATAAAATACGACGTTATGAGTATGCTTCGGCTGTAGCTTATGAATATGTAGATGCTTTTGTTCATTTTCAAGATTGGAAGAGTAGAGTAACTTTTTTAGATGATTTAAAAAAGATAACGAAAGATGATTTGGTAAAATTTGCAAATGAATTTTATAAAGATAATTATGTGGTTGTAAATAAAACACAAGGAAAAGCTGATGATTTTGTGAAAGTTGAAAACCCTAAAATTACGCCTAATGAGTTAAATAGAGATATATCTTCCAATTTTTTAACTGCTTTCAATAAAATTGAATCTCCGGAATTAAAACCAAAATTTGTAGATTATGAAAAAGAAATACAAAAAACCAAAACAGCTAACGGAATTGAAGTTTCTTTTATTGAAAATAAACTAAATGATTTAGCGCAGTTGTATATTATTTTTGATATGGGAAAAGATCATAATAAAAAATTAAGTACAGCTGTTGGATATTTGGAGTATTTAGGAACCGATACCTATTCACCTGATGAACTAAAAAAAGAGTTTTATAAATTAGGAATTGATTATGGAGTTAGTTCTGGTGATGATAAGTCGTACTTATACCTTTCAGGATTAAGAGAAAACTTAGATAAAGGATTAGAATTACTGGAGCATTTATGGGAAAATGCAAAACCGGATCAAGAAACATACGATAAATATGTGCAAAAAATTTCAAAAACCAGAGAAGATACCAAAGCGAATAAAAGTGAAATTATGTGGAATGGTTTAATGAACTATGGTATGTATGGAGAGAATTCAGGATTGAGAAATATATATTCGATTGAAGAATTAAATGAAATTCAGCCCGAAGAATTAACCAATTTGATTAAAAGTCTTAAAAATTACAAACACCGTATTTTTTATTATGGTAAAGATTTAAATCAAGCTATTACCGCATTAGATACTAAACATGCTATTCCTGAAGATTTACTATACTATCCTGAAAAAACTGTATATGCAAATAAAGAAACAGGCGATAATGTGTTTTTTGTAGATTATGATATGGTACAAGCTCAAATGATGTTTTTAGCTAAAGGAGATACTTTTGATCCTGAGAAAATAGCAGCATCAACATTGTTCAATACTTATTTTGGCAGTGGTTTATCGTCAATAGTATTTCAAGAGATAAGAGAATCAAAATCATTGGCCTACTCTGCATTTTCTGCATATTCAAATGCTTCTGAAAAAGAGAAACCAAATTATGTATATGCATATATAGGAACACAAGCAAATAAAATTCCTGAAGCTATAGATGCAATGATGGAATTAATGACCAATATGCCTGAAGCTGAAGAACAATTTAATGCCGCAAAGGCAGCAACACTTAAAAAGTTAGCAGCAGAAAGAGTAACTAAAACAAATATTTTTTGGTCGTATGAAAGATTATTAAAAAGAGGCTTAACAAAAAATAATAACGAAGAAATTTATAATGCAATCAAAGATATGACTATAGATGACTTAAAAGTTTTCTTTGATAATAATATTAAAGGAAATACGTATGATATTCTTGTTATAGGTAATAAAAAGGATGTTGATTTAAATGCATTAAGTAAATTGGGTGATGTTAAGGAATTAGATGTTGATTATCTCTTTAACTACGAAAAACCAGATAAAATAAAACTTTAAATGTATAAAGCACCCTTTTTAGGGTGTTTTTTTTATATGTACTTTTCTTAAATCTATGTATATTTGAATCTTATAAATAATCGAATTAATGAAACTTTTAGAAAATAAAACAGCACTAATTACAGGAGCAACAAGAGGTATAGGAAAAGGAATAGCATTAACTTTTGCAAAACAAGGCGCAAACGTAGCTTTTACATATAGTTCGTCTGTTGAAGCAGCAAAAGAACTGGAAAAAGAATTAGAATCTTATGGAATTAAAGCCAGAGGATATCAATCTAATGCTGCAAATTATGAAGCTGCGCAAGAACTTGCAGCTAATGTATTAAAGGAATTTGGTACTATTGATGTATTAATTAATAATGCCGGAATTACAAAAGATAATTTGTTGATGCGTATTTCTGAAGAAGATTTTGATAGCGTTATCGAAGTTAATTTAAAATCGGTTTTCAATTTAACAAAGGCTGTAATTAGACCAATGATGAAACAGCGTGCAGGTTCTATTATTAATATGAGTTCTGTAGTTGGATTAAAAGGAAATGCCGGACAAGCAAATTATGCAGCATCTAAAGCCGGAATTATAGGTTTTTCAAAATCTGTTGCGTTAGAATTGGGTTCAAGAAATATTAGAAGTAATGTAATTGCACCCGGATTTATAGAAACTGAAATGACTGCAGCTTTACCTGAAGAAACTGTAAAAGAGTGGAGGTCAGGTATACCTTTAAAACGTGGTGGAACACCTGAAGATGTAGCAAATGCATGCGTATTTTTAGCATCAGACATGAGTTCGTATATCACAGGACAAACATTAAGTGTTGACGGAGGAATGTTAACATAAAATTATAATATTGAAAACAGCAACATTGTTATGGATACTATTAGCTGCAACTGTAGCTTTGCTAATTGCTGTATTTCAGTATATTTATAAAAATAAAAATGAAAAAAGCCAATTAAATTATTGGCTTTCATTTTTAAGATTTCTTTCCATTTTTTTAATTCTTTTACTAATTATAAATCCTTCATTTAATAAACAATTGGTAGAAGTTGTTAAACCTAATTTGTTAATTGCTGTAGATAATTCAAATTCAATTAAATATTCATCACAAAATGAATATGTAAATACTATCATTAATAAAATTAAATCTGATACCGAGCTAAATGAAAAATATAACGTTAACTTATATAAGTTCGGAAATACTTTAAGTATTTTAGATTCATTAAATTTTAATGAAACTCAAACCAATATTGCTAAACCTTTTTATGAATTTAATGATATTTATAAGTCAGTCAATAACCCTACAATTATTGTTACAGACGGAAATCAAACAATAGGGAATACAGTTGAATTTATGAATTATAAAAGCCCGGTTTTTCCTATTATAGTTGGAGATACTACAGCCTTTGAAGATTTGTTTATCAGCCAATTAAATGTTAATAAAGATACCTATATAAACAATAAATTTCCTGTAGAGGTTTTTATAAATTATTTGGGCAAAAATTCGATAAAAAAACAATTCAACGTTTATTCAAAAGGAACTAGAATTTATTCAAAACAGTTTGAATTTTCTAAATCGGATAATGTAAAAACAGCATCATTTTATTTAAACGCTACAACAGAAGGAAAGCAGTATTATACTACAACTATTGAAGAACTTTCAAATGAAAAAAATGTTATAAATAACACAAAAAACTTTGGTATAAATGTAATTAAAGAAGAATCAAAAATAGCGATACTTACTTCAATTTCACATCCTGATTTGGGAATGCTAAAAAGATCTATTGAAAGTAATAAACAACGTGCTGTAACAATAAATAAAATCAGTGATTTTAAGGGCAATTATTCAGATTATAAACTAATTATATTGTATCAGCCAACAACAAAATTTCAAAATATTTTTAAAGAAATAAAAGAAAAACAGTTAAATTATTTTATTATAACTGGTTCAAGTACCAATTGGGATTTTTTAAATAAGAACCAGAATTATTTTTCAAAAAATAGTATTACAGAATTAGAAAATTACCAACCTGTTTACAATCCCAATTATGCAGTTTTTTTAAGTGATGATATTGGTTTTTCCGGCTTTGCACCATTACAGGATCAATTTGGAGATGTAGCTTTTACAGTTCCGTATAACTCACTATTATTTCAAAAAATAGGTACTTTTCAAACAGAAAAACCATTATTGGTAACCTTTGAAGATAATAATCAAAAAATAGCTGTTTTATTGGGTGAAAATATATGGAACTGGCGTATGAATAGTTTTAATGAAACTAAAACTTTTGAAAATTTTGATGGATTTCTTTCTAATCTAATTCAATATTTATCGTCAAATCAAAAAAGCAAACAATTAAATGTAGCTGTTAATTCCTTCTTTTATGCTAATGAGGCTGTACAATTTTCAGCGAGTTATTTAGATAAAAATTTTAATTTTGACAATAGGGCAAAGCTATGGTTAACTATTTCCGGTACTGAAAATAATTTTTATAAAAAAATACCTTTTGCAGTTAATCAAAATAGATTTGTAATAGAATTAACAAATATAGAACCGGGAGAATATGAATATACGGTGTCAGTTGAGAATCAAAAAGAAAATACTTCAGGTAAATTTAAAATACTACCTTTTGAAGTTGAGCAACAGTTTGTAAATGCAAATGATAACGATTTGAAACAATTGTCAATTAATACACAAGGTAAAATATATTATAACAATCAAGAAGATCAATTAATCAAAGACTTAGTAAATGATGACAGATTTAAAAATATTCAAAAATCAAAAATTATAAAAACACCATTAATTGATTGGAAATGGCTTTTAGGCTTTGTTGTTTTGTTACTTAGTTTAGAATGGTTTATAAGAAAATATCACGGACAGATTTAAAATAAAAGATATGAATTCAAGTGAAATATTTTTTCATATAGGTGTGGAACGTACCGGTACAAAATATGTTCAAGGAAAAGTATTTCCTTTTTTTAAAAATTTGCACTATATAAATAAAGATAAGTATAAACATTATCAAAAAATTATTGATAAAAAGGCTCATAGTAAATATCTGGTTTCTTTCGAACTTAATTTGAGTCCGCAATTTGAACGAGAAATTAAAAAATTTTCAAAGTTGTATCCTGATACTAAGGTTATTATGGTAATGAGAAAACAACATAGTTGGATTGCTTCTCATTATAAAAGAATTGTTAAAAATGGTAGAAATTTAACTTTTGATCAATTTTTGGATATGAAGAACGACGAGTCGGTTTATAATCGTTCAGATTTGTTGTATTATAATAAATTGATGTTGCTAAATAAATATTTTCATCAAAAGCCATTGATCTTATTTTATGAAGAATTAACCAAAAAACCTTTCAATTTTATTGATAAAGTAGCTCAATATACCAATGTTACTTATAATGAAAGCGATATTGATTTAAATAAAAAACATACTTCTTATAGTTTAAAACAACTAAAAGCAATCCAAAAAACTATGAAATATGTTAATATTGAAAGAAAGAAAATATCAACAAATAAAATCACCAATTTTGGTTATAGGTTATATATAGATGCTATCAGATATTCAGTTATGTACACTGCTAAGCTATTACCTGATAATTGGTTTGATGATAAGCCTTTAATTGATAAAAATACAATTCAAGTAGTTAAAGATTATTATGCTGATGATTGGGAAAAATGCCTCGAATATATTTCTGAAAATAATCTAAATATTGTAGATCAAAATACATAATTTTCATGCTTTTGTAACATTCGTTACCATATTCTAAGGGTTTAAAAAGGTTTTGTTAAAATAATTTAATAAAATTTAACATTTTATAATGTTGATTATTAGTACTTTTAGCCCATGAATAAAGTTTTGGCAACATTTTTATCATTCATTGTACTTATTCAAAGTTTTAACTTTGATGTTTGTGATATTGATAAAATTCCAACTCTTATTGGCCATTTTACTTGTCATATTCAAGCAGGAGATAGTATTTCAGATTTTTTTGAAATGCATTATGGGAGTTTAAAAAAACAGCACGAGGATAAACATAAAGAACATGAAAAATTGCCTTTTAAGCATCAACAATTAGATACGCATTTCCAATTAGTTTTTATAATCTGTGGAAATAACAATTATCCTAATAAATATACAGAGTTTATTAATGCAAAAAATAACTTTGCATACAAAGAGCCTTCAACTCATCTTTTTACAAATAGCTTTTTTCAACCGCCTAAACAAGCATAATTTAATTTACTGATTTTTAATTTTAATGTCAATTATTTGATATTGAATATTATACACTACTAATTAATTAAATTATGTTACAAAAAATTATTAAAGTAAGTATAAGCAATAAGCTTATCATTTTGTTAATGACGGCAGCCATTTTTGGATTTGGTTTGTTTTCATTAACCCAAATTCCAATAGGAGCTGTGCCTGATATAACCAATAATCAAGTGCAGGTTATAACAACTTCAAGAAATCTTTCAACACAAGATGTTGAGCAATTTATTACCTACCCTGTAGAATTGGAAATGGCTAATTTACCGGGAGTTAAAGAAATACGTTCTGTTTCAAAATTCGGTTTATCTGTAGTTACTATCGTATTTGATGATGCTTTAGGTACCTATTTACCGCGTCAATTAATTGCTGAAAAAATAAAAACTGCTGCAGAAAAAATACCGGAAGGATTTGGCGCGCCTGAAATGGGACCAATAACCACAGGTTTGGGCGAAATTTATCAATACATATTAGATACAAAACCGGGATTTAAAGATAAATATTCGCCAATGGAATTACGTACTATGCAAGATTGGATAGTAAAACGACAATTATCTGGTATTCCCGGAGTTGTTGAAGTAAATACGTGGGGCGGTTATTTAAAGCAGTACGAAGTTGCTTTGAATCCGGAGAAATTAAAATCAATGGAAATTACACATACCCAAATTTTAGATGCAATTCAAAAAAATAACAGTGTTGCAGGTGGCGGTTATATTGAGAAAACTAACGAAAGTTATTTTGTGCGGGGAGAAGGTATGATTAAATCCATTGAAGATATTGAAAATATAGTTGTAAAAAACGTTGAAGGAGTTCCTGTTTTAATTAAAGATGTAGCCGATGTAAATTATGGGTATGCTAATCGTTTTGGAGCTATTACAGGAAATGGAGAAGGTGAAAAAGTATTAGGACAAGTAATGATGCTTAAAGATGGAGATTCTAACAAAGTTATTGAAGCTGTTAAACAACGTGTAGCCGAAATTCAAAAAACATTACCGGAAGGAGTTTATATAAACGGATTTTTAGAAAGAAGTGAACTGATAGGTAAAACTACATTTACAATTGCCGAAAACCTTATTTTAGGTATTCTTATTGTAATTTTTGTTGTGATTTTACTTTTAGGAAGCTTTAGATCAGGTTTAGTTGTTGCTTCTGTTATTCCATTAACATTGCTTTTTACATTGTCTATGATGTATGTGTTTGGAATTGATGCCAATTTAATGAGTTTAGGAGCCATAGATTTTGGTATTATTATAGACGGAGCAGTTATTATTGTAGAATATATTGCCTATAAAATTACCAGCAATAGAGAAGAGTTGATGCTACTTTCAAAAGAAGACAGGCAAGATAGTATTGATGAGATTACCTATAAAAGCAGCTCTAAAATGATGATTTCAGCTGTATTTGGACAACTTATTATTTTAATTGTATTTATTCCAATATTATCTTTAAGCGGTGTTGAAGGTAAAATGTTTAGGCCAATGGCTATGGCATTTAGTTTTGCCTTAATTGGAGCCATGTTTTTATGTTTTACATACGTTCCGGTAGTATCTTCTATATTTTTAAAGCCCGAAAAAGTTACAAAAGATAATATTTCAAAACGCTTGATGGCATTTTTTTATAAGATGTACGAACCGGTTATAAGATGGGCGTTGTATCATAAAAAAGCTGTAATTGGTTTAGCAATGGTTTTATTGATAGCTTCCGGCTTATTATTTACAAGAATGGGAGGTGAGTTTATTCCTACATTAGATGAAGGAGATTTTGTGATTCAGCCAGTTTTAAAAACAGGAACTTCACTTACTAAAACTACCGAAATAACTACGCAAATTGAACAAATTTTACTTCAAAATTTCCCTGAAGTAGATCAGGTAGTTTCGCGTATTGGAGCTGCCGAAGTTCCTACCGATCCAATGTCTATGGAAGAAAGTGATGTAATTATTAAACTTAAACCAAAAGGCGAGTGGGTATCAGCAAAATCTAAAGATGAATTGGCTGATAAATTCAAAGAAAAACTATCCGTAATACCAGGTATAGATTTTGAATTTACGCAACCTATTGAAATGCGTTTTAATGAGTTAATAACAGGTGTTAGAGCCGATGTTGCCATAAAAGTTTATGGCGAAAACCTAGAAATTTTAGCTTCAAAAGCCGATGAAATTAAACGTAAAATTGCCAATGTAGAAGGTGCTTCTGACATTATTGTTGAAAAAGTTGATGGTTTACCTCAAATGACTGTTACTTACAATAGAAAAAAAGTGGCTCGTTACGGTTTAGATATTGAAAGTTTAAATAAAGTGATTTCAATGGCATTTGCCGGGCATACTTTAGGAAATGTTTTTGAAGGTGAAAAAAGATTCGATTTAGTTGTGAGATTACAATCCGATTATCGAAAAAATATAGAAAATTTAAGAAATTTATATGTTGATACGCCAAATGGTGATAAAATTCCTTTACACGAGTTGGCATCTATAGATTATACAAAAGGTCCTGCTAAAATTTCAAGAGATGATACCAAAAGACGTATTGTTATAGGTATTAATGTTAGAAACAGAGATATGCAGTCGGTTGTTACCGATGTTCAAAATATTATAGATACACAAGTTAAATTACCTGTAGGATATACTGTAACTTATGGAGGACAATTTGAAAATTTAAACAGTGCTAAAGCACGCTTAAAAATTGCAGTTCCAATTGCGTTATTGTTAATATTTATAATGTTACACTTCGCTTTCAGATCAATGAAAGAAGCCTTAATGGTGTATTCGGCAATTCCATTATCAGCCGTAGGAGGTATATTATTTTTATGGTTAAGAGGTTTACCTTTCAGTATTTCGGCAGGAGTCGGATTTATAGCACTGTTTGGTATAGCTGTTTTAAACGGTATTGTACTTATAGAACATTTAAAATCGTTAAAAGAACAAGGTATGGATAATGTATATGAAAGAATTTTGAGAGGGACAAAAGAACGTTTGCGCCCCGTTATTTTGACAGCAGCAGCAGCAGCTTTAGGGTTTTTACCTATGGCTATTTCAACCAATGCCGGAGCTGAAGTTCAAAGACCTTTAGCAACTGTTGTAATTGGAGGTTTAGTTACTTCAACAATTTTAACATTAGTTGTTTTACCTGTTTTGTATGCAATTTTTGACACAAAAGAAATAAAACCTAAAAGAAAAAAGAAGTTTAAGTCTGCAACAATACTATTGTTATTGTTAGCACCTCTTTTTAGTTTTTCTCAAGAAAAAGTTATTTCATTAGAAGAAGCAATTTCTATTGCTACAGAGAATAATAAACAATTGAATATTAAAAAACTTGAGTTTAATAAAAGTGAAAAATTGGTGAATAGTGCTTTTGAGATGGATAAAACCAAACTGTATTATACATACGACAAAACCAATTTAGGAGTTGATGGCGATCCTTACAAAACCTATGGAATAGATCAAACAATTGAGTTTCCTACTGTATATTTTGCAAAGAAAAAAGCTACTAAAATTGATGCTGATCTGTCTGACATAGAGTACACAATAGCAAAGGATAATCTAATCAAAAATGTTTCAAGAGCATACTATAAAATTGTGTACTTAAATCAAAAACTAAAACATTTAATGTATGTTGATAGTTTGTATGGTAATTTTTCAAAAGCAGCTAAACGAAAGTTTGAATTAGGAGAGTCTAACTATTTGGAAATGATAACTTCACAGTCTAAATATAAACAGTATTCTGCTCAGTTAAATCAGCTGAAAAATGATATTAATATAGCTTATGAGGAGCTTAATTTACTACTTCAAGTAGATGATAAAATTAAAATTTCTCAGGCAGATTTAATTAAAGTAACTGTTGTTAAAATTGATTTAAAAAACCATTTAATAAACGAATATTATACCAAAAATACCAACTTGTTTAAAGCTAAGAAAAATGTAATTACGCAACAATTATTACCCGATTTGCAATTCAATTATTTTAACAGTAAAAGTGATAAATCGGATGTTTCAATTGACAGCTATCAGGCGGGTATTTCAATTCCGTTATTTTTTGTTGGAAAATCATCAAAAATAGCAGCTGCTAAAATAGATATGGATATTGCCAATGAAATGGCTTATGATGTTAATTTAAAATTGCAATCAAAATATAATAGCTTGCATGAAGAATTAAAAAAATGTGAATCGCAATTAAACTATTATTATGAAAGTGGAGAGCATTTGGCTTCAGAAATTTTAAAAACCGCTACAAGAGGTTATAGCAGTGGTGAAATTGATTTTTTCCAATACATTCAAAGTATAGAAACTTCAAATCAAATAAATATCAGCTATTTAAATTATTTGAACGATTATAACCAAATAGCTTTAGAAATAAATTATTTAAACTTATAAAAAAATGAAAAATTACATATATAAAATCATATCCTTGATTTCAATTATAACTTTAACAATCTCTTGTGGTTCAAAAGCGGAAGAAAATAAAGTTGATTTAGTAAAAACGAACAATGATTTGGTTGAAATTACTAAAAACCAATTTGATAATTCAAAAATGGAATTAGGAGAAATTTCGCTTCAAAATTTTGCAGAAAGTATTAAAACAAACGGTTATATTGATGTTCCTCCTGCAAATAAAGCTGAAGTTAGTGCTTTTATGGAAGGTTATGTAAAAAAATCGCCCTTACTTATTGGTGATAAAGTTTATAAAGGGCAATTACTTTTAACTATTGAAAATCCTGATTTTATTGAAATTCAACAAAATTATTTAGAAGTATCGGAACAGTTAACATATTTAAAATCAGAGTATGAACGTCAAAAAACATTGTTTGAAGAAAAAATCACTTCTCAAAAAAACTATTTAAAGGCTGAAAGTGATTATAAAAGTGCTAAAGCTTTATATAATGGATTAGAACAAAAGTTAAGATTGCTAAATATAAATCCGTTAAGTGTAAAGGCAGGTAAAATAACATCAGTAATTCCAATTTATGCGCCTATAAGCGGGGTTGTTGCTACGGTTTATACAACTGTTGGAAAATTTATGAATACATCGGATGTTTTAATGGAAATTATTAATGATGATCATAAACATTTGGAATTAGTTGTATTTGAAAAAGATGCCTTAAAAATTAAAGAAGAACAAGCTATAAATTTTAAAATACCGGAGTCTTCTTCAACTTTATATCAGGCAAAAGTTCATTTAATTGGAAAATCAATTGATAAAAACAGAACTGTTAAAGTTCATGGGCATATGGAAGAAGATAACGAACCTTTTTTAGTTGGAATGTTTGTTGAAGCGGAGATTATTACGGGTTCTGAACAAAAATATGCATTACCATCAAGTGCAGTTTTAGAAGAAAATGAAAATTACTTTATTTTGGCTTTAAATGATAAAAATGATGATTTATTCAAGTTTGATAAAACACAAGTTGAGATTGGTTTAAAAAATGAAAATTGGGTTGAAATTATTAACGGTGATACTGTTTTAAAAGATAAACAAATACTAATTAAAGGAGCTTTTTTGCCTTTAGAGTAAAATAATATAGGTATAACATATTAAATTGTGAGTCAAAACTGAGTTTTATGAACTCAGTTTTGTATTTTTGATAAATTATAAAAATTAACAAAAATGAGCAACGGACAATTACAATTACCAAAAACTTTAATACCGCTAATAATAGTTGGAATTATAGCACTTGTATTTTTATCAAAATCAGCAGTAACCATAGGATCAGGAGAAGCGGGAGTTTTATATAGAACTTTTGGAGGAGGTGTTGTAACTGATGAACAACCTTTAGGAGAAGGTTTTCATATAGTAGCTCCTTGGAATAAGGTGTTTGTATACAATGTTAGACAACAAGAGTTATTAGAAAAATCAATGTCAGTTTTATCTTCTAACGGTCTTGAAATTAAATTAGATGCTTCTGTTTTATATCAGCCTACAGCGTCAACAATTGGATTATTACACCAAACTAAAGGGACTGACTATCTTAATAGTGTAATAGTGCCTGCTGTTAGATCAGCAACAAGAAGTGTAGTTGGTAGATATACGCCAGAGCAATTATACTCCACAAAAAGAGATGCTATACAGGCCGAAATTTATGAAGAAACTAAAAAAATTGTGGAGCCACAATTTATTCAGTTAAATGCAATTTTGGTTAGAGATGTAACTTTACCTCCTACAATTAAAGATGCAATTGAACGAAAATTAAAGCAAGAACAAGAATCTTTAGAGTATGAATTTAGATTGGTAACTGCTGAAAAAGAAGCACAAAAGCAAATTATTGAGGCGCAAGGTAAAGCAGATGCGAATAAAATATTAAGTGCATCATTAACCGATAAAATTTTACAGGATAAAGGTATTGAGGCAACAATTAAATTATCTGAATCATCTAATAGTAAAGTAGTTATTATTGGATCCGGAAAAGATGGAATGCCTATTATTTTAGGAAATCAATAAATTAGAACACTTCTAATAGAACATAAAAGCCAACTATTTGTTGGCTTTTTTTATGCTTTTTATAATGTTTGAAGTAATTAAACTTACATAAAAATCAGCATTTTTGACAGCTTCTTCAACAGGTACATTTAAATCTACTATAGTACTGATAGCGCTAGGTTTTAAATTTTCTTCTACCAATTCTCTATCTTTTGCTATACCTGAAATTATGTAAAAAGGGATGTTATTTTCTTGGGCAATATCACTAATTCCTTTAATAACTTTTCCGTGAATTGTTTGCTTATCAACGCTGCCTTCACCGGTAATTATAAGGTCAATTCCTTTTTTTAGATGTTCTTTTAATCTGGTTTGTTCAATTACAAAATCAATACCTGATTTTATAGTCGCATTTAAAAAACAAACGGCTCCTGCACCTAAACCTCCTGCAGCCCCTGCACCTTTTATAGTTGAAACAGAAGTATGTAAGTATTTTTCAACTTTATTGCTAAAATTTTGCAGTCCTTGGTCGAGTAATTCAATTTCTTGGGTAGATGCACCTTTTTGAGATCCGTAGGTGTAAGCAGCTCCATTAATACCAAATAACGGATTTTTCACATCGCAAACAACTGTAAAATTGATGGTGTTTACATCTATTTTTAAATGGTTACGTTTAATTTCAGCAATATTTAAAAGCTCTTTACCTATTGGACTTATTTTTTCTCCTTTAGAATTACAGAATTCGTATCCTAAAGCAGCAGCCATTCCAATTCCGGCATCATTTGTGGCACTTCCTCCAATAAATAAAATAATGTTTTTAAAACCTCTTTTAATAGCATCTAAAATGAGTTCTCCGGTTCCAAACGTAGTTGTATAAAAGCAATTTTGTTCATTTTTTTCTAAAAGTTGTAGTCCTGATGCATTAGACATTTCAATATAAGCAGTGTTTTTAGAAATTTTGTAACTAGCTGTAATATCTTTAAATAAAGGATTTTTTACTAAAACTGAAATGGTTTCAAGTTTAAAATAATTTTGTAAAATTTCTAATGTACCTTCACCACCATCGGCTAAAGGATGTTTAATTACTTCAATAGACGAATCAATTAGGTGTACACCATTTTCAACAGCTAAACATACTTCGTTTGCTGTTAATGAACCTTTAAATTTATCGGGTGCAACTAAAATTCTCATAAATTTTTTATTGTTCTTTTAACCAATAGAATTGAAAAGGACTTAATTCCCAAGTAGCACTCATTACCTTATTTTCATTCAATAAGTTAATTGCATTTGGTACTAAGGCATTCATTTTTACAGTTGAATTGCTAAAATTAAATATCGTAAAAATAACCTCATTTTCGTGTGTTCTTTTTATAATAAAAATTTTATTGTTATTGGTTGAAGTATACGATGTTTTACCAAAAGGATGAAATGCTTTTTCTTGAGTTCGGATTTTAAGAAGTTTTTTATATGTAGAGTATATTTTGTTTCGTAAGGTTGTTGAAGTTGTCAGCTCTTTTTGAAGTGAATCAAAATTGAGTTTTTCTCTGTTAATTCTTCGTTTAATACCCGAATCTTCAACACCTTTATAATAATTACGAGACCCAACTAAAGAATGAAAATAAATACCCGGAATACCAGGGAAAGCTAACATTACAGTTTGGGTAAGCATCATTTTTTTTACACGTACATCATCTGTATCTGTTTGAGCACTCAGCAAATCCATATAGTTACAATTTAACTCGTAAGGAGATTGTGAGCCATCTTCATTATTTTTATATGAAACTTGTCCGCCGTGTTTTTCTGCGCGTTTGGCTAATAAGTTAATTTCTTCATCTGGAATTATATTTTGCAAAGGGCGTACTCCAACACCGTCATGACTTGCCGTAAAATTAAAAAAACAGACTTTATTACTTGGAAATGTTAAAGATTGTGCCCATTTTATAAGTGTAGTTACATCTTCTTTCATTATAGAATACACTAAAAGCGGGGAAAGGGTGAAATTATACACCATATCCGCCTCATCAAAACCATTACCAAAATAGGAAATATTTTCTTCGTGTGGTACATTGGTTTCTGTAATAAAAACCAAATTTGGAGTAAGCTCTCCAATAATTTTTTTGTATAACTTAATAATAGAATGCGTTTCTGTAAGGTGAATACAGTTGGTTCCTATCGTTTTCCATAAAAATGCAATGGCATCTAAACGAATGAATTTTGCACCTTTTGAAACGTAAAATAACAATACTTCCAATACAGCTATAAATACTTCCGGATCAGCATAATTTAGATCTACCTGATCTTCACTAAAAGTTGTCCATATGTGTTTTAGATCTCCTTTTTTTGTGTTGAAAGGAGTTAATAGAGGTAAAGCTCTTGGTCTAACTACTTTTGACAAGTCTTCTTTTGGATTTACAGCAATAAAGAAATTTTCAAAACCTTTTTCTTCAGCTAAAAATGATTGAAACCATTGAGAAGATTTTGACATATGATTAACAACAGCATCAAACATTAAATAACTTGATTCTGCTAAACTGGAAATATCTTTCCAAGTTCCTAAATTTTTGTCTACTTTAAAATAATCTTCCACCGAGAATCCATCATCTGAAGTGTATGGATAAAATGGAAGTATATGTGTACTGTTAATTTCGGGTGTGCAAAAGGTGTCAACAAATTCTTTTAATGTTTTTAAATGAGATTGTCCTTTTTTTTGAACATTATCACCATACGTTATTAAAATTACATCTTTTTCAGATAAAGGAATTTCTTCATCTTGAATTTTTGACGTGTATTTTTTTAATAATTTTTCTATATTTTCAAAAACCCAAATGGAACGCTCTCCATACAATGGTTTTAAAGTGTTTAAAATGGTTTCTTTTTCTAAAAACTTAATCATAAGTTACTTTTATTTTTAAATTCCTCCTAAAATGGTTGGCAGATAAATACTAAATAGAATGATTGCAATAAAAAAGAAGAGTAGAATAAATACTTCTTTTGACAATACATCTTCTCTTTTAATTGAAAAATTAATGTTTAAATTTTCATTGGTTTTGGTTTTGTAAATTTCACTAACTAGTAATGCTAAAATAGTTGTAATTAAAAAGCCAGTAAGGTTATACCAAATCCAAAAAATATTATCGAAATTGTATTTTACTATTAAATTTATGAGTACACCTCCAATAAGGCCAACATTCATGCCAATATGATTTACCCTTTTTACTAAAATTGCCAGTACAAAAGTGGCTAAAATTGGTCCGTAGAATTGTGAAGATATTATATTAATTAACTCAATTACAGTTCCTTTGCTCCCTCCAAATAAATAGGCAAAGGCAATACAAACAATTCCCCAAAACAATACAAAAAATTTAGAATATTTCATGTGTTTTTCAGTGCTTAACTTGGTTTTTCCTCTGTTAAATAAATCTTCAACAGTTACAGCTCCCAATGAGTTTATTGTTGAACTTAATGATGACATTGCTGCAGATAAGATACCTACAATTAAAACACCTATTAAACCGTGAGGTAAATACTTAGTTATAAAAACAGGAATCATTAAATCGGCTTTTATACCGTTAGCCATAAATTGTTCAGGATAATGAGTTTTGGTCATGGCTGTAATTTCACCTAAAAAATCTGGAGCTAAATACACTAATGATCCTATAATTAAACCCATTACGCAGTATACTAAAACAACCGGAAAACGAAGTAATCCGTTGGCAAGCAGTAATTTTTTTATGGTTTTTTCATTTTTGGCTGAAAGTAGTCGTTGTGCTTGTGTTTGGTCGGTTCCATAATAGGAAATATATAAGAATAAACCACCTAAAACCATTGGCCAAAAGCCAAATTCATCTCCGCTAAAACCATAGTTAGAAAAATCAACTACTTGTAATCTTTCAATATCAAATCCTGTAAAATTACCTGTTTCTTGAAGTAAATTCCATCCGTAAATAAGACATATAATCAATCCTGCAAATAAAATAATCATTTGGATAGTATCTCCCCAAACAACAGCTTTCATACCTCCTTGGTAAGAATAGATTAAGGTTATAACACTAATTATTATAATTGTCCAGTGAAAACTGATATTTAAAACCGCTTGTAATATCATTGCGATAGTATATACCATAACACCGGTTGCCAACGATCGGCTAACTTGAAAAACAACACTTAAAACAATTCTTGTTGATGTTGCAAATCGTCTTTCAACATATTCATAAATACTAACAATATTTGATCGGTAAAGGGGAGGAATGATGACCAACATAATTCCAACCATAGCCAAAGGAACAGCAAATTCAAAGGTTAACCATTTCATACCTCCATTTTGCGCCAGTCCAACAAAAGCCGGAGCAGAGATAAAACTAATTGCTGAAAGTTGGGTTGCCATTGTAGATAAACTCAATGGAAACCAACCCATATCCTGACCACCTAAAAAGTAGTCTTTAGCATTTTTATTTTCTTTGAAAAAATACCCTAATCCTAAAAAACCTGCAGAATATACTATAACAATTAAATAATCTAACCAATTCATACTGTTTGTTTTACATTTTAGTTATTAATTAAATCTAGGTATAAAGCAGCACTCCAAGAGAAGTTACTGCCTCCATACCCATTGATTTCTTTAGTGTAAGCTTTTTTTCTGGCATCAAAATACTCATAAAAACCAACTTTTTCCAGTATTTCAAGGGTATCAGACTTTATTTGTTTGGCAATATCATTATAACCATAATTAAGTAATCCATAATAAATAATCCAGTTTAAATTTACCCAAACAGGACCTCTCCAATATTTTTTTGGATCGAAGCGATTACTTGTTGGATCAAAAGAAGCACATAAATACATATTTTCACCGCCAAACTTGGTAATCATTGTATTGATAAGTTTTTCTGCTTGTTCTTTATTTGGTATTCCAGCAAATAATGGAGAAAAAGATGGTGAACTTATAAAGCGAATAGGTTTTTTATTTCTTAAATCAAAATGAATATAAGCACCCAATTCTTCATCATATAATTTAGAATTAAAAGAAGTTATGCTCTTTTTTTGCCATTTTTGAAGTTGCTCAATTTTAGTATCATTATTGCCAATAATTTTATACAAATTAATTAAAGAGTTATTGGATTTAATAAGCATGGCATTAAATAACGGATCTTGAACTAAAAAAGGTGATAATTCCGCTATTTTATAATCGTTGTATTTGCACTCTTTAGCTATATCTACAATGTGTAAATAATAATTGTATTCTTTTTTTGTTGGTCTTTGAGAAGGATCAACGTGTGAAGTATCTCTTCTTTCAAAATCATAATCCGGGACATCGAAGCTTTCCCAAATATCATCCCAAATAGGGGAGTTATCAGTACCTGATTCCCAATTATGGTATATATAAACTAATCCTTCATTGTGAGGATCTCTATTTTCATAAAAATAGCTATGATTTTTATAAACTTGATCAATATTATTTTTAATGAAATTTAGAATATCTTCTTTCTCAGTCGCAATTTTATAGATTTTTTCAAGCACAAATCCTGTAACAGGAGGTTGTGTCATTCCTGTAGATTTATATTTTTTATTTGCTTGTGCATGTAAGTTGGCTTGATGAAAATCTGGTCCCGGAAAATAAGTATTACTTTCATCATGAAAAATGATGTGAGGAATAAAACCGTTTTCCCACTGTGCATTTAAAAGTGTTTTTATTTCAGTTTTAGCTTTTTCAATATCAAAGTGAGCAAAACCAATAGCAATAAAGCCTGAGTCCCATAACCACTGAAAAGGATATAAACCTTTGCTGGGAATAGTAAACCCTTTTTCCTGAAAATTATTCAATAAGATTTCTTTAGCAGTATTACTAAGTTTATAATCCATAATTAATTTAATTTAAAGAATACATTAATAGAATACCCAACTATTAATGTATTCTTTTGAGAAAACAATTAACTTAAAAATTTAAAAATTGAAAGTAACATTAAAAAATAATCTTGTTGGTAAAATTGGTCTACCTACAAAATATTCTTCATCAGTTTGATTATTTCCTAGTCTAGGAGATCCTTCAGTAACACCTTCATCATCTAATAAATTAAATACTTGCATACCTAAACGAAGCGTTTCTTCTTTTTCTCCAATATCAAAAGTGTATCCACAATTTAGATTAAGAATTCCAAAACCGTCAAGTTTTATAGTATTTGCATCATTAGAATATTTATCTCCTGTGTAATTATAACTTAAACCACCATCAAATTTATTATTATCATAATCCAAACCAATTTTGGTTATAAAGTCTGGTTGTCTTCTTAATTTATTACCTTCTAACTCTGGGTCATTTTCAGATTTTGTTATTTCATGAGCTTGATAAGTCATAGTTCCGTTAAAACTAAAATTGTCATAGAATTTCCAGTTCCAAGTGCCTTCTACACCAAAAGTTTCAGTGTCTTGTTTATCCACTTCTTCAGTTGTTCCACCGCCTGGCGCATTTACAAAACTAATAGATCTTCTATCTTTTAAAGTTGTAGCGTAAGCTGCAAAAGTTCCTGAAAACTTTTCAGTTCCATATTTTAAACCAAGTTCACCTTGTATAATTGTTTCTGTTTCATAAGAAGCAGGATTACCAAAAGCATCAAATTGAACACCTCTTAACTCAGGGAAGAAATAACCTTTTGAGAAGTTACCATACACACTTAAATCATCACTTAGTTTATACAAAGCAGCTAAAGCAACGGCAAAATCGTCAGCAGAAACATGTCCTTTTGTGAATGATCCATTACCCCATTTTACATTATCTAAATTAGCAATTCCTGTATCGTCAACAGTATAAGTATCAGTCCCTTCATTTGAAATATCTCCGGAAGCTCTTTCATAACGTACACCTATATCAAAATTCCATCTTTCCAGTTTAATTTCATCTGTAGCAAAAAATGCAATTTTATTACTACTTATATCTCTGTTTGTATAAGAAGTTCCTCTATTTGTAATACCGTTAATTGTATAATCAGAAACATTTATTAATCTTGGGCTATTATTATATTCACTTAAATAGCTTGTGATATAATTAAAATCACCTGCTTTAGATCTAGATAAAAATGTACCAACAGTAATATTGTGATCTCCAATTACATTTGTCAATTTAATGTCGGCTACCAATTCTCTTAAAGGTCTTGTTCTATCTAAAATTCTGTTTTCGTATAATAAAGCATTAGAAGCTAAAGGTTGTCCGTTTAAATAAGTGAAAGTTCCACTAGATAAACTTCTTGCATCTAAGAATTCTTGTTGGGTTTCAACAGCTTTTGCACCGCTTACACCACTACCATCTAAAAAGAAATTAAATTGATGGTCGTATTTTGAATATCTTAATTTGGCATCTAATTTTAAGTTTTCTTCAAAATTATGCACAAAATTAGTCATAATATAACCACCTTTTGTAGAAACTCCATCTTCAAGAGGAGAATTGTAAATTCCATCAGGAGTTGCGTAAGAAAATCCTGCAGCTTCAGATGTTTGTAATGTCATAATTTCATCACCATCAGTTCCTTTAGGTTTATCTCTTGAGCCACCTTTTAAAGGATATGGTAAATAATATTGTACTTGATCATCAATATATTGACCATAAACAGTAAACGAGCCTTTTTCTGTAACTTTTTTAATATTACCTCTTAATTGAAAACCTTCTGTAGGTAAACCTGTTTTAATTGGGCCATCATCATATCTGTAAAAACCGGTTAAAGCATAAAAAGTATTTGAGTCTTCACCACCAACTTGTCCGCTGGTTAAAAACTCCCCTTTATATCTTGAATCTGTAGCAGTTTCTAATCGGATAATATTTTTAGGTGTTGCTGAACCTGTAACACTTGTATAATTTATAATACCTGCTACTGATCCTACACCATATAATATAGAAGAACCACCTCTAACAAATTCCAAGCTCTTCATTCCAATATCATTTCTAAAATAAACATCGTGTGCAGATGAGTTTAAACCAAAAGTGCTTAATACCGGCATTCCATCAATTTGTAATGGATTGAATTGGAATTGACCTCCTGAAGGTAAACCTCTAACAAAAATATTTGAAGCAACTTCACCACCACCACCTTCTGCAGTAATTCCCGGAACACTTCTAAGTACATCTGCCTGGCTACTTGTATTAACTCTTGATAATTGTTTTGCACTAAATGATGTAATTGAAAGTGGTGTTTCTTTTTGCGATCTTCTAGTAGATGTAGCTGTTAAAACTACGTCATCTAAACTTTCTACGCTTTCAATTAAAATAAAATCTATTGTTTGTGCGCCCGATAAAGTAATTTTTTTTGTTTGTGTAAAATATCCCATAAACGAGACTTTTAATTCTTGTTCACCAGATAATTGAGTTGATAATTCATACACACCATCAAAGTTGGTTGTTGTTCCAACATCAGTTCCAGTAATAATAATATTTACTCCTGGTATTGGGTTTCCCGTATTATCTAAAATAGTTCCTTTAATTATATTTTGAGAATAAGAAATGAAACCAATCAGCATTAAAAAAGGTAAAATGATTTTTTTCATAAGAGTGATTATTGATTAATAATTTATTAATTTTTGATTAAATTAAAGTTAATAGTCCTTCTATTTTTTAAAAAATCGTAAAATAATTCCGCAAACGTTACCGCAAACGTTTGAAACTTGATTTTTTTAATTCTATATTTACATTAAATTCAGTAAAATTAAATATGTCTAAAAAAAATATAACTACATTAAAGCAAATTGCAGAAGAACTAAATTTGTCGATATCAACTGTTTCAAGAGCTTTAAATGATCATCCTGATATAAGTTTAAAAACAAAAGAAAAAGTTATCTCAGTTTCAAAAAAATTTAATTATGCTCCTAACTTATTTGCAAAAGGATTTAGATCTCATAAAACAAATATAATTGGAGTTATAGTACCTAATATAGCTCATTACTTTACCTCAACTTTACTTAAAGGTGTAATTAGTGAAGCTGAAATTCACGGGTATAAAATTATTATTTCTGAATCTAGAAATAATGTGCAAAAGGAAGCGGAAATGTTAGAAACAATGAAGCAGTTTGGTGTTGATGGTATTTTACTGTCGTTAGTGAGAAAAACGCATAACGTAGATAGTATTTTGAAAGTTTTAGAACATATACCTTTGGTATTATTTGATAAAGTATCAACTAAAGTGCCTTGTACACAGGTTGTTATTGATGATGAAGATGCTGCCTTTAGAGCAGTAGAACATTTAATAAATACAGGAAAAAAGAGAATTGCTATTATAAAAGAAACAGAAAAATCATTCAATTCAGAAAAAAGATTTGCAGGCTATTTAAGGGCTTTAAAAAATTACAATTTAGAAATTGATGAGAATTTAATTTTAAGCACTGAAGATATTTCTATGCATCAAGGGAAAAGGCTTACAAGTATATTGTTAAGTTTACAAAATAGACCGGACGGTGTTTTTGCAGTAACCGATGGTGCTGCTATAGGAGTAATTAAAACTTTAAAAAAGCATAAAATAAAGATACCTGAAGAAATTGGAGTAGTAGGTTTTAGTAATTCAGAAAATTCAATAATTATTGAACCTAAATTAACAACTATAGATCAACCCGGACATAGAATAGGAGAAGTTGCTTTTAGAGCTTTAATTAATGAAATTAACAATAATGATAATACTGTAAACAATAAAACAATTGTTATAAAAACAAATATAATTGTTAGAGAATCTTCCTTTAAGTCTTTAGTTACAACTTAAAATAAATTATTGCTTTTTGTCTTCTTCTTTAATGGTACTGCCTTTTTTAATGGCTTTATAATTTTCATAACAAAGTAAAACAGCCTCAATAAGTTGCAGGTCACTTGCCGATTTTATAAAATAATCAGAATAATTACATTCGTTAAGTAGCTCGTTCAATTCTTCAGCATCCATGTCCAAATATTCCATCATCAATTCTCTATTGAATTTGTCTTCAAGCATTTTACGTAAGTCATCTTCGTCTTTAAGTTTTTTCAATTTTTTTAATTGATTTGGTTTTTTTCCAAACATATTATACACAAAATCTATAGGACGAAACAGCGCATCAACAGGAGAATTAAATTCTTTTTGCTGTTTTACACCAACTTCATAAGTTTGAGGTAACCCAACAATATGAATACGAGCATATTTATCTTTAGGCACATTTTTAGCATCAATTTCTAAAACCCCAATAAGTTTATGCGATTTAACCACTACTTCTTTTATTTCTTCAGCTTTTTCGTGTAGTTCAATTACTAACTCATTTCCCTTTAATAAATCATTTGTAATTTTTAATTTAATTGATTGATATCCTAAATAAGAGATGTAAATAGTATCTTGTACTTTGGTTGCTAAACTAAATTTACCTTCATCGTCTGAGATTGTTCCAATAACGGAGTTTAAATTAAATAAATGGGCACCTTTTAATGGTTGCTTATCTAAGTTACTTACAACCTGACCTTTTAAAAATACAATATTACTAGGGTTAATTATTGAATCGGCGGTCTTAGGTTCTTGTGAAAATCCTTTAATTGAAATTAAAAATAGGACTATATAAAATATTTTCTTTTGCATGTACAATTATACTAATTATTACTGATTCTTTTTATTAAAATAGAAAAAAGATAAAGGTTGTAAAAATATATAATATTGCTAATAATTCAATAATTTATCTATTTTTCTTTTATTTGATTTTTGTCAGCTTTTATTAATGATACATACACGCCAATTATTAATGAAATTGCAATTAATAAAAGTGAAAACCATTCAGGAATATCAACATAAGGCTCGGTAATCAATTTAACGGAAACAAAAACTAAAATTGAGAATATGCTATATTTCAGATAATTAAATTTCTGTAACATACTTGATAAGAAAAAGTATAAAGATCGTAAGCCCATTATTGCAAATATATTAGAGCTGTAAACAATAAAAGGATCTGTAGTTACTGCAAAAATTGCCGGAATACTGTCTAAAGCAAATAATAAATCGGTAAACTCAATTGTAACTAATGCGCCAAATAAAGCTGTAAAAACTTTTTTCCCATCAATAGTTGTTATAAATTTTCCTTTGTCTAGGTTATTACTATATCTAAAAAAATTCATCAACCACTTTTGCTGTTTAATTTCTTTGTTTTCAGTTTCTTTTTTTAGCATTTTAAATGCAGTAAATAAAAGGAATAAACCAAAAATTATATTCATTCCTTTAATTTTATGAATAAGTACCAGTCCTACACTTATTAGAATTGCTCTAAATACAATTGCACCAAGAATTCCTAAAAAAAGTAATTTATGTTGATGTTGATTTGGAATTTTGAAAGAAGTAAATATAATTGCAATTACAAAAAGATTATCAATACTTAGTGATAATTCAATTAAATAACCGGTCAAATATTTAATTACTGCCTGGTTTGGAGATAGATTGTTAATATTATCGATAATGTTACTATTGTAGCTCCAAAATATGATTAAGCAAAAAATTAGGGCATTAATAATAAAGAATAAAGTTTCAAAAATTGCCTTTTTTACAGATGATGGTTTATTTTTTTTGTGAAGTACAAAAAAATCAAACACTAAAAGTGTAAGTACATAAATAATTAAAATAATCCAAGGAGTTATATGTTCCATTTTGATGATATGTATTTAATAAAAAAAGACTTTTCAACTTTATTTTAAATCTGAAACACCTGCAGATACAATAAACTTCATTAAAACAGCCGGATTTATATCTAAAGATTTAATTTGATTTTTAGGAACTATAAATAACTCACCTGAAAAATTATAAGAATGAGGAAAGTATACAGCTACTTTATCTTTTTCGCCTATATGAGCCAAATCATCTTCAGTAATAAATCCTAGTTTTTCAAGATTTGAAATTGGGTTAACAAGCACTAATACTGGTTTGTTAAACTTTTTTTCTTTTCCTACAAAAGCTGAAAATAAATCGTTAACAGCCTGATAAATAAATTGTAATAGAGGAGCCTTTTCTAATACGTGTTTAAAAAGTATTTTGAAAGGCTTTGAAATTATGCTTTGACCAATAATACCAACTGTTATAAGAAACAGTATTAATACTACTACTCCTAAGCCGGGAATATCTACTTTAAGAAATTTTTGTAAAATATTATTAAGTAAATTATCAGCAAAGTTAAATATCCAATAAATAATGTAGGCTGTAACACCTAGTGGTGCAATGTATAATAAGCCTTGAAGGAAATAGTTAATAATTTTTTTCATTTTTTTTCATTTTTTTAATATAGCAATGCTTAAACTAATTGTTTAAAAAGCAAACTATTAATTGTATCAAAAATATTGAATTTATTAACTGTTATTAATTTATGGATGAAAAAAAGTTTATAACAATTATTGTACAATCTTTTTCAATTTTAAATGAAATATTTTATTGGTTGAGCTGTAGGTTTACTTCTCAACTATAAAATTCTCAACATATCTAAGTAAGGAAGCAATAAAATTGGTTCTGTTTTTTGCCTTTTTTTCAAAGTTATCTAAAATATCTCTATTTAATTTTCTACCATTTATAAATACAGTATTAGGTTTTTGTAAAGCTGATAATTCTATTAATGGATTTTCATCTAAAAGAAGAAGATTTGCAATCTTACCTTTTTCAATTGTACCCATATTACTCATTATTTTATGAGTTTTTGAAGCATTTACTGTGGCAGTTTTAATAACTTCATAATTAGAAAGTCCGGCTTCTTTGTAAAAAGATAATTCTTGATGGATTGAAAAACCGGGAACAGTAACTCCAATTCCGGCATCTGTACCACAAATTATATTGGCTTTTGCATCGTTAAGTTTTTTTATAATTAAAAGGTGAAAATCGTGCTGATTTTTTATTCTGTCAATTATAGATGAATCTTTTTTCTTAGTTGTATTCCAACGTTCAAATTGGCCTTTACTGTCAACTTTTTTTATAGATGGGTTCATAAATTTAACAGGTTCCGAAGATAATATTTCATCATCTTGAAGCATGTTGTAAATATTATAGTAAGCTATTAAGGTAGGGCAGAAAGAGGTATGTGGTGAATTGTGAAAATTGTTTATTACTTGATTGAGTTTTAATGTATCTAATTGATAATTTAGAGGCTGTTGTACAATATCTTCTGCATGTTCTATAGATTTTATTTGTGATTTAAAATGATATGAATAAGGTACTTTTTGTGAAGGGTGTGCAACAATATCCATATCAGAAATCTTAGCCTGTTCTATTATTGTGTCATATATATTTTTAGGTAAACCGTAGTACGTTTTTAGAAAATCATATCCTCGATTTTTATACGAAAGTACCTTTTTTTTAGCTTCTTCCGGATTGTTCAGTTGTAAATTATCATCACCAATAAACTCAGGACCTGTAAGTTTAGGTCCGGTAGTATAAAATAAAGGTGAAAGAATTTCTTCATTGTTAACTTCATTTTTTAGTCTCAAATGCATTGGCATACCCCACACATTTCTAATAGCCGTAACACCATTAGATAAATAAAGACCAAGTTCGTAGTTATCCCAAACATGTACATGCATATCAATAAGTCCGGGCATTAAAAATTTACCTTTAGCATCTATCACTTCAATATCCTGAATTTTAATACTGTCGTTGATAGATTGAATTATACCCTCTTTGATATATACCATTTTATTTGTTAAAACAGTATCTTGTGTCATCGAAATAACATTAACATTGGCTATAAGGTATGATTTGTTATTTGCAGCTTCATTCTTTTTGATTTTGAGGTAGCTTGTTCTTTGTTCATCAACAGTAAACGTGATAAGAATGAATATAATCAGTAATCCTACTAGTGTAAAAACAACTTTTAAAATTCGTTTTAATAATTTCATTTTGTATGCCTATTTTGTGTAAAAGTCAACTATGATATTCTGCATGGTACTAAGGTAATAATTGTGATTGAAATTTGGGCTAAGAAAATGTATTTCAATAAATCAAAAACAAGATGAAAAGTAAAACTTGCATTAATAGTTTATTACTAACTACTAATACAAGTTTTTGTTATTACAATATTAAGTTTACTTTTTATGTAAATTTTTTATCGAAATTAATATGAAAAACTTTGTTTTAATTCGGTTTTATTTCAAATCAAATCTATCTGCATTCATCACTTTTACCCAAGCATCAACAAAATCATTTACAAATTTTTCTTTGCAGTCATCTTGTGCATATACTTCAGCATATGAACGAAGAATTGAATTAGAACCAAAAACTAAATCCATACGTGTTGCAGTCCATTTAACTTCACCCGTTTTACGATCTTTAATTTCATAAAGGTTCTTTCCAACAGGTTTCCATTCGTAAGCCATATCGGTTAAGTTTACAAAGAAATCGTTAGTTAATGCCCCAACGTTATTGGTAAATACACCATATTTTGTGTTTCCGTAGTTAGTTCCCATAACTCTCATTCCACCAACCAAAACAGTCATTTCCGGTGCAGTTAATCCTAATAATTGAGTTCTGTCCAACATTAATTCTTCCGGGCTAACTACATACTCTTTTTTCATCCAGTTTCTATAACCGTCAGCTATAGGCTCCAAATAGTCAAATGATTCGGCATCAGTCATTTCATCAGTTGAGTCACCTCGTCCTGGTGCAAAAGGAACAGTTATATCAATTCCGGCAGATTTTGCAGCTTTTTCAACGCCAACATTACCTGCTAAAACAATAGTATCCGCTACACTAATACCAAATTCTGCAGCAATAGGTTCTAATACCGATAAAACATGAGCTAAACGTTTAGGTTCGTTACCTTCCCAATCTTTTTGAGGAGCTAAACGAATACGAGCTCCATTAGCGCCACCACGCATATCAGAACCTCGAAAAGTACGCGCACTATCCCATGCAGTTGAAACCATTTCTGAAACAGATAAACCTGATACTGAAATTTTAGCTTTAACAGTTTCAACATCGTAATCTTTTTTTCCTTCAGGAACAGGATCTTGCCAAATTAGATCTTCTTCAGGAACATCCGGTCCATAATAACGAACTTTTGGTCCCATATCTCTGTGTGTTAATTTAAACCATGCACGAGCAAATGTTTCAGAAAAATAGTCAGGATCTTTTATAAAACGTTGACAAATTTCATTGTAAATTGGATCTATCTTCATGGCCATATCAGCATCGGTCATCATAGGGTTATGTCGGATTGAAAAATCTTCAACATCAACCGGTCTATCTTCTTCTTTAATATTTACCGGTTCCCATTGCCATGCTCCGGCCGGACTTTTACGTAATTCCCATTCATGGCCAAATAACATATCAAAGAAACCATTATCCCATTGGGTTGGATGTGTTGTCCATGCACCTTCAAGCCCACTGGTTACAGTATATCTTCCTTTACCTGTTTTATGTGGGTTTTTCCAACCAAAGCCTTGTTCTTCAACACCTGCTGCTTCAGGATCCGGACCTAACTTACTAGCATCACCATTACCGTGAGTTTTACCAACTGTATGGCCACCTGCAGTTAATGCAACTGTTTCTTCATCATTCATTGCCATACGCTTAAAAGTTTCACGAACTTGAGCTGCTGTTTTTAAAGGATCAGGCTTACCATTAACACCTTCAGGATTCACATAAATTAATCCCATTTGAACGGCTGCTAATGGATTTTCCATAGTTTCAGGATTATCAACATCATCATAACGTTCATCACTAGGAGCTAACCATTCTTTTTCAGCGCCCCAATACACATCTTTTTCAGGATGCCAAATATCTTCTCGTCCAAAACCAAAACCAAAGGTTTTCAATCCCATATTTTCATAAGCAATAGTACCTGCTAAAATGATTAAATCAGCCCAACTAACTTTATTTCCATATTTTTTCTTAATAGGCCATAATAATCTTCTTGCTTTATCTAAGCTAACATTATCGGGCCATGAATTTAGAGGTGCAAAACGTTGATTTCCGGTTCCTCCACCGCCTCTTCCGTCTGCAATACGATAAGAACCTGCTGCGTGCCACGACATACGAATCATAAGTCCACCATAATGTCCCCAATCTGCAGGCCACCATTCTTGACTATCAATCATTAACGCATGCATATCTTTTTTTAAAGCCTCAATGTCTAATTTTTTAAGTTCTTCACGATAGTTAAATTTTTTTCCTAACGGATTGGTTTTAGTATCGTGTTGATGTAAAATGTCTAAATTAAGTGCATTTGGCCACCAATCCATTACCGATGACCCTGCGGAAGTATTTCCTCCATGCATTACAGGGCATTTACCTGATGAAGAAGTATGCTTTTCTTCATGACCGTTATCCTGTCCGTTATGATGAGGACATTTACTTTCATTAGATGTGTTACTGCTATCCATAATAATTAAATTTAAGTTTTATTCAAATGTATTTATTATTTTTGATTGACAAAAACGATATTTTCTATATTAGTATTGATAAAATAGATTAAAATTTTAACACAATGAATATACAACAAATTGATTATATACTGGCAGTAAATGAGTTAAGAAATTTTGGAAACGCTGCTGATAAAAGCTGTATTACACAATCTACTCTAAGTACTATGATTGGTAAATTTGAAGATGAAATAAATATTAAAATTTTTGACCGCAAAACAAAACCAATTTCTTTAACAAAAGAGGGGATTGCTATTATTCAGCAATTAAAAATAATTTCAAAAGAAATAACCACATTAAAAGAAGTTGTTCAATCTTTAAAGGGTGAATTATCAGGTGAATTAAAAATTGGTATTATACCAACGGTAGCTCCATTTATACTCCCTGAATTTTTAAATGATTTTGCAAAGAAGTTTCCTAAAATAACATTTTCAGTTAGTGAAAAAACTACTGATGTTATAACAGAATTGTTAATTAAGAGAGAGCTAGATATTGGTATATTGGCAATACCTGTTGGTATGAATGATTTAGAAGAAATACCTTTGTATAATGAGCCTTTTGTTTTGTACGATTGTTCTAAAAATAATGTTAATAGTTTTGTTAATATTGAGAATATTGATTTTAACAAGTTTTGGTTATTGGAAGAAGGCCATTGTTTACACACTCAGGTACAAAAAATTTGTGATTATGGAGGTAATAGAAATAATAATAATATAAATTTTAATTTCAAAGCAGGTTCAGTTGCCAGTCTAATTCGTTTTGTAAAAATAAATAAAGGTTTAACAATGTTACCTTATTTAGCATCGTTAGATTTATCACCTGCTGAATATAAAAAAATTACGCATTTTCAATCTCCGGTTCCTGTAAGAACTATTGGAATTGTAGTTCATAAACATTTTGTTAAAAAACAATTGTTAAATTTATTGGAACGTGAAATAAAAGATAAAATACAACCTATGTTAAATTCAAGGGGCGAAGAATTTGTTGTATCACCTTTATAAAAGTGAATTAACTTCCTGACAATGGAGAATTAAAAATTCCAACAGCAAGTTCAATCCATAATAATATAAATAGTAAAATTATTGTAACAACAGCAATTATTCTAAATATTGGGTTTTTTAGTTTATATAGTGCAAAATTAATAAGTAAGCCGGTTATTAAAAGTAAAATTCCTATAACAATAAAATCAAAAACTGACCAATTTATTTCTGAAGTGAAATGTATGCCAATAAAAGGAATGAGTAATAAGGACAGTACTGCTATTACTATGAAAAGAAATCTTTTATTTAATGTAAGCATTGTGTTTGATATTTATGGTGCTAAATAGAATGAAATTTACAATTATTAAATTATAATGAAAATTAAAAATAGTATAAATTGATTTGACTAATAAAGTTATTTCATCAATTTTTTAATTAAAATAATTTGGCCCAAGTGGTAATAACTGTGTTCAATAATCACATTTATGTTTCTAAGAATCGTACCGTATTTTTCATCTGCAAAAGTTTTTTCCAATTCTTTATCTGTCATATTTCTTACAACTTTCACAAACTTTTCTGAATCATCACAAAATTTATCAATTAAATCTTTCCAATCCTTTTGTGAATTAATTGGTTTTGAATCAAAACTGTACTTGTCTTTAATTTCAAGTTTTCCATTTTCAAAAAAGTTTAAAACTCCCGCTATATAGTAATCAATATGAAATGTAATATCTGCAATTGAATTTAATGAATCTATTTTCATTGTAGCTTTTCTCCAATCCAAATCAATAATTTCATTCTTTATGTTTGTACCTGTAACCCATTTACCATCGAGTAAAATTTCGTTTAAACGAATTACTAAAATTTTTGTCAGTTCCATTATTTAAATAATGTTAGTTAAAGTTACATAGTTTACACAAAATTAGTACTAATCTTGTTGATTATCATAATGAAGCAATTTTTTATGTGCGTTGTTGTGCGTTCGTTTTTTTTAATCAGTTTGTATTTTTTGTATGGTCTTAATTTTAGAGCCTTTTATTAAAAGCCAAATCATAAATATCAATTCTCCAAAGAATGTAATCAAAAGGAATTCTGTATTTATATTTGGAAATAGAAATAATCCCAAAGTATTTATTAAATAACCAAAACCAGCAATTATTAATAATATTCCAAATATTTTAGGGACATATTCCGCTTTAAAAACTAAATAACCGAGAAGAATTAAATAAATTCCAAAAATGATTAATCCGAAAGACCATTCATGGTGGAATGAATTAATATAAAATGTAATGGAATCATAAAATTGAGTTTGGTCTAATAATTTTGATTGTTTATTAATATCTAAAAGATTTAGAACCTTGATTAGATTAACCAATGCTACTAAATACATAGCAGCATAAATTAATCTAAACCAAGCTGTTAATAATGAAAGGTACTTGAAAACAGGTTTTAGAAAAACATACAAAGCCCAAGCAACTACTACGTCACAAATCAGTGTAATAAAGTGTAAAAAAATGCTTGTAGTGAATAACAATCTATTATCTATAATATTATTAGCTGTCAAGACAGGATTTTCAGTTATTAGTTTTGGGAAAATGTAAAATTCAGCAAACGGTACTGTTAACACCATAATTAATAACCCTAAACCAGATATTAAAGCAGCATTAGCTATGGATATATTTTTTTCCTTGATTTGAGTAGTTGATATAATAGAGTTCATATTAATTTATTCTTTCAATTAAGACTGAAATGATTATAATTTGTTACAATCGATAAGAAATTTCTGTTTCTTTATCATACCCTTATCATTGTAACGGTCTTGTACATGATTGCGTTGTGTATTGTTACGTAACTAAATTACTAAAATTGCTTCAAACTGGTGAAAAATCCACAGGATTTTCCAAATATGAGGAAAATCAATGAATTGTGCACATCTTAAGTTTGTCTAAAGTAACCATTTAAAATCATATCTAATTTTTCATTTTTAAGCAGAATTTAAGAACAGGAGAGAAGAGTTCTCAGAGAATTTTCAGTTGAAACAGAAATTTAGTTTTAGAAGAAAAATAGATCAAAACTCATTCAGGAATAATGCTCAAAATCAATCTGATTTTCAGTTTTAGTAAATCATTATTTTTGAAAGAAAATTTCTCTACCAATTTCTAATTGTATTATACTGAAATAGGTTGACCTTTTTTTGGTTCATTTTTGGTTAATTAAAAGGTCAAATATTCTAAATTTTGTTTATCCTTTTTGTAAGAATGATATTTTACATTTTGGTTGATATGAACAAAATCTGGAGTCTTTAATTTTAGGCTGAAATGTGTTCTTTTGTTGTTATAAATGCTCACTGCTCTTTTGATCATCTTGTTAGCTAAAGTACTATTTTTTATGGTTTGTTTAAGTCCGTACTCGTATTTTAATGTTCTATTGATTCGTTCTGCTACTGCATTTTCATAAGGATCGTACTGTTGTGTCATTGATAGTGTTATATTGTTTTGTTCAGCAAATTCGGTATATGCTGGATTACAGTATTGAATTCCTCTATCTGAATGATGTATCAGTTTTTCATTAGGATATTTACGATTTTTAATAGCCATAGCGAGTGCATCTATTTCATATGTGAGGCAAATTTATAGCCCATAATCTTCTTAGAATAGGCATCAGTAACCAGTGCGAGGTAACAGTGTTTGTTTTCTGTTTTGATATAAGTAATATCGCTTACCCAAAGCTGTTCAGATCGAGTAGGAGCCTTGTCCTTTACCAGATTATCATATTTATAAAAATGATGTTTAGAATTAGTTGTTATAAAATACCTTTTGGTCTTTGGAACTAAGAGGTTATAAGCTCTTAATAGTTTATAAAACTTGTCTCTTCCCATTTTTATTCCAAGTGATTCCATTTTAGATTTAAGATTGTCATGGAGCTTAATGCCACCGGTTCTTTGTCCGACTTCATCTCTATAATCCTTAATCATTTGAATTACGATTTGGTCATTGTTTACTTTGGTTCTATGTGATTTCAAGCGTTTATAGAAGGCTTGTTTACTAATCCCAAAACATTGGATCAACCATTTTCTTTTAAACGGTCTTGCTTGCATTCAATGTTGTAACGCAACAAAGCGTTTTAATTTTTAATAGTTACTAAGCTACGTTTTTTAATTCAGGTTCCAATACTTCTTTAGGAGTTTTATACCCAATGATTTTTCTGGGTTTGTTGTTTAGTTTATGTTCGAGTTTTAAGAGCTGTTTTTCGTCAATGAGGTTAAAATCTGTTCCTTTAGGGAAGTCCCTT
>NZ_JAAZUI010000119.1 GCF_012524075.1 Lutibacter sp. B1 | reverse complement strand
TTTCAATATTTCAGGAGTTATTTCGTAAGGTGGTTTCATTTTGATACTATCATTTGATACTATCAAAAATAATATCATTTAATGTAAATATCTAATTTTTTACGATTTTTTTTAATTGGGTACAACGGGCTTTTATAAGATTTGTGCGTTTGGAAAATCGGAGATTTTTCGGACATAGCAAATCGTTTGTTGAATGTTTGTCGGTTCGTTATTTAGTTTAAATGTAAGCATAAATTTTATGAGTTGTTGGCTGTAGTTATTAATCGTTAATATTTTCTATCATTTTATATTTTTCGTTGATAAGTTTTGTTCTTTTCTCTCCAATTGGTTCTGTTTTTAAAATACTTTCAATTTCGATAAATTTATTAGCAAAATCATAAAATTTCTCAGTAGTAATAAAATTTTCTAACCAGTCAGCAAAATCAATTAACTCGTTTTGGTCTTTTGAATAAATCAATTGTTCAGCCAAACTCGAATATTCCCAATTTGAATTCTCTAATTTGTCAAAATCAAGTAATTCTTTGTTTAAAAATTTATCAATCAAATATGTGTTAGAGTAAAATGTTTGCATAGCCTTTTTCTCAGCCTGTTTAATTCGTTTAGTTTTGAAAAGGGTTATAGTCCATTCAAAAAGAAATATTGGAAATCCTGAGTCCTCAGGGAAATTTTTATCAAACCAATTATAATATCTTAAAGCTCCTGAATAATCATTTATTTTTAAATATAATTCTGGTGGTAAATATCGAAGTCCTCGGCTGTCATCATAATATCCTTCCCAACGTTTTTTGTCAGCAGAAAGCGCACGTTTTATTTTCGTGATTTTATTCTTAATTCTTTCTACTTGTTTTGGTGTCATTTTTAACTCTTGCATTCAATGTTGTAACGCAACAAAGCGTTTTAATTTTTAATAGTTACTAAGCTACGTTTTTTAATTCAGATTCCAATACTTCTTTAGGAGTTTTATACCCAATGATTTTTCTGGGTTTGTTGTTTAGTTTATGTTCGAGTTTTAAGAGCTGTTTTTCGTCAATGAGGTTAAAATCTGTTCCTTTAGGGAAGTCCCTT
>NZ_JAAZUI010000118.1 GCF_012524075.1 Lutibacter sp. B1 | reverse complement strand
CAACAACGTATATAGCTCATTGTGGCGGAATTTTTTAATCGAAAAATTCCTTATATTTATTGTCAAAATTGCTTCGGCGGAAAAATCTCGCTGATTTTCCCACAACGAAGCCATATACAAACCCGTTAGCATAAATAGCTCGGCTGAGTTTTGGTCAGAAAAACTAAAGTTGAAAAAGTTAATTGAAAACTATGATTTTTAGCAATATTTCGGAGTAAAAATTGTAGCGGTCAGAGTTGAGTAATGACAGTGGAAAGAATTGAGTTTTTACTGAAAAAATTGTACTAAACAGAGAAATTTCTGAGTGATTTATACTCAAAAAAGTATGAGAATTGAATCGGAATGAATTTAGCTTTTAATGAAAAATATGTACAAACCTGAAAAATTCCAGATTGACTTCCACTCTACCGGAATTGAGCATTGAAACGGTTAAGATTTTGAGCAACGAATCCGAATATCTTTAAAATGAATAATTGCAATAAATTGAGAAACTTTTTGACTTTTTCCCTGTAAAACGTGAAAATCACAGCGGAGAAAAAGCTAAATGAGAAAAATAAGTATGTTTGATAAATTTCAGATAATAGAAAAATTCAATGCTCAGCAGAACGTGTCGCTAAATATGCTAACAATGGCTATATTGCATTGTGGCGGATTTTCTTTTTCAGAAAATCCTCGTATATTTACTAAAGTTATTGCTATGGCGGAAAAATCTTACCGATTTTTCCACAACGACAACATAGCCTAAACCGTTGTGCTTCATACTGATAAAAACTTGAAACATGTTTGATGAACTAGAAAAATACAAAACAAATGGACACTTTTTCTTTGAGAAAAATGATGATTTACGAGAATTTTGTAATGCACCAAAAAGCGGAATTGGAATTTATTTAATTTATGCTTTAAAAAAAGGAAAAATAGAATTGGTTTATATCGGTTCAACTGGAAAAATCACCCAAAACGGAATGATAAAAACCCGAAAAGGAGGAATTTATGATAGACTTGTCAATGGAAAACAATTTGGAGAAATAAGAAATAGAGCTTGGAATAAACAAATGATTATTGAGG
>NZ_JAAZUI010000117.1 GCF_012524075.1 Lutibacter sp. B1 | reverse complement strand
CTGACTTTCCAACTACACGAATTTCTATTTCTCCTATTTTTTCCACTTTCACAAAGATACAAATATTTGTTTCTCTTTCTAAAATTTTGTTTTAATTCTGTTTTATCCTTAAATATGTTTTACAACGTGTTTGTATATGGTTTGTTGCGTGGTTTAGCACGTAATTTAGCAAATAAAAACCGAATAGAAAATCCGCGAGGATTTTCGTAAGTAGGCTAGAACTAGCAATAAATTATATACGGTGTTACCCAACGTTTTTATTCCGATTATATATTTCAGTTTCTTTCCGTTCAAATGCTGGAACTGAAATGTCAATTTCCCAAGTTTTATTAATTTCAGGAAATTGTTCTTTTATCTTTTCGTTAAATTGAAACCAACCTTGTGTACTTTCTGAAATTTCAAATTGTTTTCCGTTTTCTGCTTTTAAAAAAAGTCGTATTTCATCTGTTGCAAAAAGGTCAACTTTATAAGCAGTCAGTTTTTCAATTTCATTCCATTCAATTTTGGTCAGTTTTTCCTCAATTTTTATTTCAAATCCGTTTTTTTCGTAGGTAAAAATTCCGTTTGAGTTGTATAATTCCATAAATTCCTCGTCACTCAACTTTTTATTATAATCTTTTTGTTTTGGAAGAAACTTACTATTTGGATTAAAATATCTCAATAATAACAGAATTGCTCCGATTCCGAAAAACACAATCGTAACCCAAGTTATTAATTCCGATTTATTCATAATTGTTATTCCAACTATTGAAAATCCAGAACATAAAATTCCAGCTATTAAATCACTTGTTTTTCTATTCAATTCGATTTTTTTTACGGTTCGTTGAGTAATGTTGGGTAACGGGTTTGTATAACGAAAGTTGCGAATTTGAAAGCACAATTTTCGGTTGTTTAAATATAGTATTTTTTAGATTTAGAAACATTCTAATTTACAGAAAGAAGCAATTTTGGTTATACATTGTTGTGCCCAGTTATTAATTTGTACTTAGTTTTATTCTTTTCCCCGATTTTTTTAAATAAATTTAATTCTGCCCCTTTTTTTAAATCTCTACTTGCAGTTGCAGAA
>NZ_JAAZUI010000116.1 GCF_012524075.1 Lutibacter sp. B1 | reverse complement strand
GTTCGATTTTTAATGTTTTAAAGAAGGATTCTGCCACTGCATTATCCCAACAATTAGCTTTTCTACTCATAGATTGTGTAATCAAAGAATTAGACTTGATGATTTTTCTAAATTCTCTTGAAGCATATTGTATTCCTCTATCAGAATGAAAAAGTAAAGGTTTTGTTATTGAACGCTTACTAGTAGCCATTTCCCAAGCAGGAATAATAGTTTGATTTGTATATAATCTAGTGCTTAATGACCAACCAATTACTTGTCTATTGTACAAATCAATAATTGTAGTTAAATACAACCAGTCCTTTTTAGTTTTGATATACGTAATATCGGATACCCAAACTTCATTTAATCCACTAGGGTTAAAGTTTCTATCTAATAAATTTCTACTAACTGGGTAACTGTGATTGGAGTTAGTAGTGATTTTAAATTTCTTTCTATGTTTACTAACCCAATTATTTTCACGCATAATTTTAGCTACTCTTGTTCTTGAAATACAATAATTATTACGTTTCAATTGTTCAGCAATTCTAGTAGAGCCATAACGCTGCTTACTGTCTTGAAATTCCTTTTCTATTAAATCTGTAAATAAACTATGCTCCTGTACTCGTTTGGATGGACCTTGACTAAACCACCTGTAATAACTACTTCGACTTACTTTTAAAACTTTACACATTCTCTCAATGGGATATAAATGTCGATAACTGGCTATAAATTGATAGATTTCCCATCGCTCTTGGAGAAAATGTGAACGGCTTTTTTTAATATCTCAAGCTCTAATTCTTTTTCTTTAAGTGCTTTGCGTAATCTCTTCACTTCTAAAGAATCATCTTTTAATATTTTTTGACTCTCTGGATTCTTAACTGCTTTAGCTTCTTTTCGCCATTTATAAATCCTTTGTGGATCTAACCCCAGCTCATCTGCCAATTCTTTAATGTTAGCTCGCTGATAACTTAATCGAACTGTTTGATCTTTAAACTCTTTACTGTAAATACGTTTTTTCATGTTTCTAAGATATTTGTTTTGTAACAAACGGTCTTAAATTTTGTGTCCGAGTAAAGGTAACAACTCCA
>NZ_JAAZUI010000115.1 GCF_012524075.1 Lutibacter sp. B1 | reverse complement strand
ACAATGGCTATATTGCATTGTGGCGGATTTTCTTTTTCAGAAAATCCTCGTATATTTACTAACATAATTGCTATGGCGGAAAAATCTTACCGATTTTTCCACAACGACAACATAGCCTAAACCGTTGGCTACAATATGATGACAACAAAAATTGACGCAAGAAAAAATATTATAGTTTCTCTAAAATCTAATTATGGAGAAAGAAATAAAGGAATTGAAAGACATATTCAAACTTTAAAAGTTTTGATTTTAATGCATATTGTTTTGAGTATCCTTTCTTTTGGATTTATATTTACTAGTTTGATTTCCGAATATTTCGGATATGAGAACTATAAATGGCAAAACACAGCCCTGTTTGCTCTTTTAAGTTTAATATCATTGTTAAATTTACCGAATAATATTATAGAATTAAAACTTTTAATACATCTAAAGCGAATTAATAAGTTCAATGATTTTGATAACCTTGAAAAATTGAATATTGATTTAAAGGAGTTAATTAATAAGCTAAATAATAGATTGAGTATAAATAATTTAATTCCCATTTTACTTGGAGTAATTATCTTAATAATGAGTTCCTGGCAAACTATGAATCTGAACAATCCTTATTGGGAATATATGAAATTTCCGATTGTTATATTTTTTGGAATTATAATCACACGATTTGTTATTACGAATAAAAAAATTAATGACAATATTAAAAAAACCGAAAATACTGTAGCCAACAACGTATAAAATTTATGCTTAAATTTGAACAAGTACAAAACGACAAACATTCAACAAACGATTTGCTACAACCGAAAAATCTCCGATTTTCCAGTCGCACAAATCTTATACAAACCCGTTACAAGCAAGCAGTCCGAAAAAATGGTCTATTCAATAACTTAACGCAACAAATCTAAATTTATAGATTTGTAAATATGAGTTTAAAACACAGACGACTTTCACTTAAAGAAAGAATCAAAATTGAGACACTTTTAAACGAGAATAAATCCAAAGCTTATATCGCTAAAACTTTAAACAGATCTCGTTCAACTATATCTCGTGAAATCAATAAATGGATTCAAGATCCTA
>NZ_JAAZUI010000114.1 GCF_012524075.1 Lutibacter sp. B1 | reverse complement strand
AAGCAATTTTGGTTATACATTGTTGTGCCCAGTTATTAATTTGTACTTAGTTTTATTCTTTTCCCCGATTTTTTTAAATAAATTTAATTCTGCCCCTTTTTTTAAATCTCTACTTGCAGTTGCAGAAGAAATATCTTTAAAAACATTCATATAATCTTTTCTGGAGAACTCTAATTTGTTTAAAGAACAAAAATATTCAAGTCTGTCTTTTTCATTTAGAGTACGATTATTAAAGTTGAATAATTCACTTATTGAGATGTTAATTACATTCAACATATATTCAATAAATTTTGTTGACTTTCCGGATTTGTCACTTTCAGATAAAGCATTGTAATATTTTTCTTGATTTTTACTAATTAAAGTTTCAAAAGGTAAATATTCAAATATTGGATATTTTTCCATTAAAATAAGTGTTTGCCATAATCTACCCATTCTACCATTTCCATCTAAAAAGGGATGAATAAATTCCATTTCGTAGTGAAAAACACAACTTTTAATCAATTCTAATTCATTTGGATTTTTCAAATACTCAAAAAGGTCTTTCATTAAGTACGGAACATTTTCATAAGGAGGAGCTAAATGTTCGACTTTAGTTCCTTTTACAATTCCAACACCTTGATTTCTGTATTTTCCAGCATTTTCAATTAAATTATTCATTAATTTTTGATGTGCTTTTAAGAAGGATTTTTCATTAAAAGGATTGTATTTATCTAAATTCTCATAAATATCAATTGCATTTAAAACCTCAATAATGTCTTTTTTTGGTCCAAAGATTCGTTTGTTTTCTAAAAGAGCAGTAATTTGTTCTTCACTCAAAGTATTTCCCTCAATTTTTAAAGAAGAATGAATAGTTTTAATTCTATTCTGTTTTCTCAATAGAGTAGAAGGCTTATTCAATAAATTAGCATTCAATTCTCCTATTTTTTCTGAAATAGAAGTTAATAATTTCAATATTTCAGGAGTTATTTCGTAAGGTGGTTTCATTTTGATACTATCATTTGATACTATCAAAAATAATATCATTTAATGTAAATATCTAATTTTTTACGATTTTTTTTAATTGGGTACAACG
>NZ_JAAZUI010000113.1 GCF_012524075.1 Lutibacter sp. B1 | reverse complement strand
TATCGTTAAGTTTTAATTATTCTTGAATATTTTTCAGTTCAACTCTCACGTTTCAATGAGTTTTTCCATTTTCATTGCTCATTTCCGGCGTTGTGCTTAATTCTTTCCGTTTCAACTTATAATTCCGTCATTGTGCTAAAATCTCACGTTTCAATGAGTTTTTTACGTTTCAACTTTCTATTTTCGGATTCATTGCTCAACTCTTTCTGCTTTAATTTTCTTTCAATAGAGTAGAAGTAGTTTTCAAGCTTTTTTATCTCAGTAATTTTTTCGGCTTGTGTCTCAGACAGTTTGAGATTTTAAACTCATAAAACTCAAATTAGGAATTTCAGCCTGAAATTCCCCCATTTTACCCAACGGTTTAGGCTATGTTGTCGTTGTGGAAAAATCGGTAAGATTTTTCCGCCAAAGCAATTGTGCTAGTAAATATACGAGGATTTTCTGAAAAAGAAAATCCGCCACAATGCAATATAGCCAGTGTTGTAACACGTTTTTGAATTTAAGGTTTAATTCTAAACCTTGATAAAACTTCAAAAACTTCATCAGGTTTTTTCTGTTGGTGATAACTAAAATGTATATGCTCAATATCTACAAAAGATTTAGTTCCTTTATATGGAAAATCAGATAAACAAATTAGCATTAGAGATTTTGGGTTTTCTTGTGTAATAACTGCAATTGGCTCATTTATAGCTACACTCCAAGTAGATTTTCTACCATATATTTTTGGTAAATATCCTGATTTGATAATATTTTTCAAAATTTCTTTAATTTTCCAATCAGGATGGATTTCAAATTCCATTAAATGCGGAGCATCTCCCATAGCTACACTTTCTCTGGATAATTTTATTTTTTTCATTTTTTCGACTAATATAATCTTTCTAATTTTTTTAATTGATTTTTCATATTCATTCGATTTAATGAAAATATATTTGAATTATTATCAAGGTAATCAATCATCAAAAATGTTTTATCAATCATTTTTCTCATATTTAATTCTTGCTTTTTGTTCAAATCAGTTGACTTTTCAATTATTGTATAAAATAAAACAGAGAGATTTTCAATAATCTGTTTATC
>NZ_JAAZUI010000112.1 GCF_012524075.1 Lutibacter sp. B1 | reverse complement strand
TTGCCAACGTGTTTGTGTATGATTCAGTGCGTTAAAGTACGCGGCTGATTTTCCGCTAGGAAAATCTGCTGTATAAAAATGCGAAAACTTCTCGACTTGACCAAACCTAAGCATTGATTATAAACGGTGTTAGGCACAGTTATTTTAAAATCCATAATATTTTCCAATTGCTTCTGCCAATAGACTACCAGCAGCACCAATTCCAACATTCCAAGAACCATCTAAAGCCTTGCCTAAAGTTTTTGTAGTCCATTCATTCACCTTTTTTCCAAAGGTTTTTTTCTCTCTATTTGGTTCCTCTGTGTCAATAATGTCTAATAATTCAGCAGAATCCTTATCGCTAATTCCAATATCTTTTAAATGTTTTTCTAATTCTTGTTTGTTCCCTTTTGTAATAGTTATAGTTGCGTCAATTTTTGTTTTTTCTCCTGTGTTGACAACATTTCCGTCACCTGATGTATGAATAATTGTTTGACTCATAATTGTAGATATTTCTTCTCGTTTTGTTTTTAGTTCTTCAATTTCTGTAATGTTTCCAAATTGAGCATCTATTTTTAACATAAAATCTAATAAACTATTTCTAACTGCAGATAAGACTTCTGTTATAGCACTTGAACCAATGGAAACTTTAGAGTTAATTAATTGAAGATATGGATTCCCCATTTTCCTCCAATTATCTTGTATTAGTCCAGTTAATTCGGCAGGAAAAGTTCTTTCTAAAGTTCCAGATTTATTTTCGATAATAAGGTTTTCTAACGAAGATACACTTTGATTAAAATTTACAGAATTTATAAGTTTAATCAACCCTTCATTCATTCCAATAGTCGGAATTGGTTGATTATTGTATTGCATTGTTCCGTTTATATAAGTGCCGGTCAGGTTTCCTTGATAAATTCGGTATTTCGGTAAATCTTCGTCATTTTCATAACCTTTCAACTCATTTGTGACCCAATCAAGAAGTTCCTTGTTTTGTAGTCGACTTGCTAAGACTTTCGTCTTTAATAATGGTGAATTGATAGATTTGTCAGTGTCTACTAATTCATTTATTATGTCGTTTATTAGTTTCATATTCTAATTGTGCCTAACG
>NZ_JAAZUI010000111.1 GCF_012524075.1 Lutibacter sp. B1 | reverse complement strand
ATTAAATTTTTTCATAGTCATTGGCTGAATATTATCAAATTCAATTACAGTTTTTTCTTTTTTCAAAATAGTTTCAAGGCGAGAAATAGTTTTCTCACTTTGTATTTTAAGAATTTCTTGAATAAACGATAATTTTCTAGCTTCTAAGTTCATATCATAATTTACTTTTAATCAAAAATACAAAATCTATTTTAAATTCAGAGTTAAATTTATCTTAGAATTTCAAATCCGCTTGTTGCCAACGGTTTAGGCTATGTTGTCGTTGTGGAAAAATCGGTAAGATTTTTCCGCCATAGCAGTTATGTTAGTAAATATACGAGGATTTTCTGAAAAAGAAAATCCGCCACAATGCAATATAGCCATTGTTGGCAACTGTAATTTTAAAGTATATTTTTCAAATCTTGTCGTCCAACGATTGCCATAATTTCTATAACTTTATCAATATCGTTTATCTTAAAATAAATTGAATCCGAACCGCAAACACATCGTCGGTATCCTATTTTTATGTAATCGACCGATTCGAATGAATATGGACTTTTAGATATTCTATCAAAATTCTCAAAAAAGGAATCAAAATATTTATCAGCTTGTTTTTCTCCAAATGTTCTTACTCCGTAATGATGAATTCTTATTAAATCTTCTTTTGCTGTATTACTCAGTCTATAATTAGTCATTCAATAATGATTTTGATTGAGCTAAAATTTGTTCTTTAGTATCTGAAGTGAATCCGCTTTTTTCAGCTCTTTCCAGTTTGGAACTAATCCAATCAATCTGAGCTTGTTGTTTTCTAGCTTGTCTAATCAAATCATTAACTAATTCACTTTTACTTGAATACTCTTTATTCTCAATTTGAATTTTTAACCAATTATCATTCGGTTCTGTAAATGAAATACTTTGTCTAGCCATAATTTTTTATTTTTGATGTAAAATTACACCAAAACTACATTTTTTCCAAATTTTATTTTATTAGTTAGAATTTCAATCATTATTGTTGCCAACGGGATTGTATAACGAAAGTTGCGAATTTGAAAGCGCAATTTTCGGTTGTTTAAATATAGTATTTTTTAGATTTAGAAACATTCTAATTTACAGAAAGAAGCAATTTTGGTTATAAGGTGTTGG
>NZ_JAAZUI010000110.1 GCF_012524075.1 Lutibacter sp. B1 | reverse complement strand
TAGGATCTTGAATCCATTTATTGATTTCACGAGATATAGTTGAACGAGATCTGTTTAAAGTTTTAGCGATATAAGCTTTGGATTTATTCTCGTTTAAAAGTGTCTCAATTTTGATTCTTTCTTTAAGTGAAAGTCGTCTGTGTTTTAAACTCATATTTACAAATCTATAAATTTAGATTTGTTGCGTTAAGTTATTGAATAGACCAGATAATCAGTAATATTACAGCTAACGGGTTTGTATAAGATTTGTGCGACCTAAAATCCACAGGATTTTCGGACGTTACAAATCGGTTTGTTACAATTTTTTTGTTTTCAAATTTGTACTAATTTAAGCATAAATTTTATACATTGTTGGCAGCAGTAATTTGTTATTTAACAGTGTATTATTTTTTAGTCATCAAATATTTTATCAATCCAATTGTCAATTTTTTTTCTGTATTTGTTTTCAGAACTTTTTACACTATATTTTCTAATAATCAACGCTACAATACTCGCAAAACAGAGAAATCCCATTAAAACTGACATACTTATAGAATCGTTATTACTTTCAGTAATCTCCTTTATCATTTCACCATCAATTGTAAGTTGGTAAAAATTAATTTTCTGTCTTTTATTCACTCTATAGAAATACTCAGAATATCTTGGATTTACTTTTGAAACAATCAAGTTGTCAAATTTTTTTCTTAAATCATTGTTTAAGGTTAGTTTTTGCCCATTGTCTATTGTAATAGTTAATAATGTATCCATTGGAGCATTAGAACTTGAATTTGCCTCTCTCAGAAAATAATGTGTCCGAACAATGTATCCATTTCCTTTATCCAAATCCGTTAATTCTATCTTAGAATCATTTAAGTACCATATAAATCCATACAATAATGCAATTGTCTGAATAGGCAGTAACCAGTTAAAATATAATTTGGTTCTCCAATCATATTTTACATTAAACATTTGGGATATGTCAACTTTCATTCTCGATTGTCTCTTTTTATTGCTGCCAACGGTTTAGGCTAGGAAAAGTTGCGGTTTTGAAACCGTAATTTTCCGCTGTTTAAATTTAATATTATTTTGTTTTAGAAACATTCTATTTTATTGAATTAAGCAATTTTTTTTAGCCATTGTTGG
>NZ_JAAZUI010000010.1 GCF_012524075.1 Lutibacter sp. B1 | reverse complement strand
CTCGCCTTCAAGCATCTTTTCAATACCACGTTTCTGAATCTGTTTTAGAAAATCATTGAGCTCTTCGCCCGATGTAAACTGCTTCAGAAAATCATTACTTAATAAATCTTCTTTCTTCATGACTGTAGAAAAGTTTAAAATTAAACAAAAAAATATCGGGGGTTGCAACCCTCGATATTTTTATTTACACAGTTTATGAGATAGTGCTCATATTTTATTGTTTTTATAAAACTTCTCCTAACTCTTTTAACTTCTCAGTATTCTCAGCAAGTTTTAATTCTTCAATTATTTTATGAAGATCACCATTAATTACATTTTGTAAATCATATAACGTTAAACCAATTCTATGTTCTGTTACACGACCTTGAGGATAGTTATATGTTCTAATTTTTGCAGATCTGTCTCCAGAACTAACCATACTTTTACGTTTTGCTGCATCGGCTTCTTGTTTTTTGGCTAACTCTAATTCATACAACCTTGACCGCAAAACTTGCATTGCCTTATCTTTATTTTTATGTTGAGATTTTTGATCTTGACACTGAGCAACTAATCCGGTAGGAATATGCGTTAAACGAACTGCTGAGTATGTTGTGTTTACAGATTGTCCTCCAGGTCCTGATGAACAGAAATAGTCAATTCTTACATCTTTCATATCAATCTGAACATCAAACTCTTCTGCTTCAGGTAATACCATTACAGTAGCGGCTGAAGTGTGCACACGACCTTGAGTTTCGGTTTGTGGAACACGTTGAACACGATGTACACCGGCTTCAAACTTTAAATCTCCATAAACATCTTCACCTTCAACACTAAAAATAATTTCTTTAAATCCCCCAGAAGTTCCTTCACTTAAATCAACAACACTCGTTTTCCATCCTTTATCAGCACAAAATTTTGTATACATTCTATATAAATCTCCTGCAAAAATACTAGCTTCGTCACCTCCTGTACCGGCTCTAATTTCAACCATCACATTTTTAGCATCTTCCGGATCTTTAGGAATTAACATAAACTTTATTTCCTCTTCCAACTGTGGTAAACGATTTGTTGCATCTTCCAATTCTATTTTTGCCATTTCGGTCATCTCCTCATCACTTCCATCGGCAATTATTTCTTTGGCTTCTTCAATATTATTCAACAACATTTCGTATTCGTCAGCAACTTTCATTACTGCTCCCAAATCTTTATACTCTTTATTTATTTGGATATAACGTTTTTGGTCTGAAATAATATCCGGCTGGATAATTAAATCAGAAACCTCATCATAACGTTGTTTTACTATTCTTAATTTATCTAACATTTATCTCTTTTAATTGGATTGCAAATTTACAAATTTTAAACGGATTTATTATATATAAACAAATTCTCCAAATTCGCTTTTAATTGTAAGTTTTTTTGATTCAGAAGCTTCTACCCTACCTATAATTTGTGCATCTACATTAAAACTTTTAGAAATATTGATAATTTCATCAGCTATTTTTGGAGGCACATATAACTCCATTCTGTGTCCACAATTAAAAACCTGATACATCTCTTTCCAGTCTGTTTTACTTTGTTCTTGTATTAATTTAAATAATGGTGGAACTTGGAACATATTATCTTTTATAATATGTAAATTATCAATAAAATGTAGAATTTTAGTTTGTGCACCTCCACTACAATGAACCATTCCGTGAATTTCCTTTGAAGTATATTTTTCTAAAATATTTTTAATAATTGGCGCATAGGTTCTTGTTGGTGATAAAACTAATTTACCAGCATTGATAGGAGAATTTTTAACAGTATCGGTTAATTTTATATTTCCTGAATACACTAATTCATTAGGTACCGCTGCATCAAAACTTTCAGGATATTTTTTTGCTAAATAGTTGTGAAACACGTCGTGACGCGCAGAGGTTAATCCGTTAGAGCCCATACCTCCATTATATGCTGTTTCATAAGATGCTTGTCCAAAGGAAGCCAAACCAACAATCACATCTCCGTCTTTTATATTTGCATTGTCTATTACGTTTTTACGCTTCATACGAGCTGTAACCGTAGAATCTACAATAATAGTTCTAACCAAATCTCCAACATCAGCTGTTTCTCCTCCTGTTGAATGAATTTTTACTCCAAAAGTTTTTAAATCTGCTATCAACTCTTCTGTTCCATTGATTATTGCCGAAATAACTTCTCCGGGAATTACATTTTTATTTCTTCCTATTGTTGATGACAACAAAATATTGTCTGTTGCACCAACACACAACAAATCATCAATATTCATTATAAGAGCATCTTGAGCAATACCTTTCCAAACAGAAATATCTCCTGTTTCTTTCCAATACATATAAGCCAAAGAAGATTTTGTTCCGGCTCCATCAGCGTGCATTATCAAACAATAGTCATCATCATTTGTTAAATAATCAGGAACTATTTTGCAAAATGCTTTTGGAAAAAGCCCTTTATCTACATTTTTAATAGCATTGTGTACATCTTCTTTTGATGCCGAAACTCCACGCATATTGTATCGTTTACTTACCTCAGAACTCATAGTGTATTTTGAATAGTTTGTTTTTGCAAAAGTAGTTTTTTTTAACTTCAATTCTATATTTTTAATATTTTACTGTAATTTTAAGTGAATTTAATTTTTCTAAAATGGATGCTTTTATATTAAATTTTTCTGAAAATATATTTAATAAGTTGAAATCTATTTGGGAAAATAGTATTACAAATAAAATTGTTAGCATATCATTAGTTGTAATTTTTGTAGCTTCAATTATTGTAAGTTATTTAGATAGAAGTAATTTAATTTCAATGGGATCTTGGGATGAATATTTTTCGAATCCTTTTTTTGCAATTGAAATATCTTTTACGCTTTTATTAATTATAGAATTACTATCGTTAATTTTTGTTTTACCTAAATCGGTTTCAAAATCTGTAGGGAAACAATTAGAATTATTATCATTAATTTTTATTAGAGCCGCTTTTAAAGAATTTAGTCATATTACCGATTTTTCTTGGGATTTAAATTCTGCTCCTATAATAAATATGCTTTTTTATGCTTTTGGTGCTTTAACAATTTTTGTTTTGATGGGATTTTCTTATAAATTACAATTACATACTCCCTTAACAAATATTGAAGATGATAACAAAAAGTTCATTCAATCAAAAAAATTATTAGCGCTATTTTTATTTATTGCATTTATAATAATTGGAATTTATGATTTAGAAGAGTTAATCTCTACAGGAAATTACTTACATTCTTTCCATACTTTTTATACTATATTAATTTTTAGTGACATCACTATTGTACTTATTGCTTTACGTTATACCTTAAACTACTATAAAATATTTAGATATTCTGCCTTTGTAGTGGCAACAATTTTTATTAGGATTGCTTTATCAACAAAACCTTACTATGATGTTATAATGGGTATTATTTCAGCAGTATTTGTACTTTTTTTAACTCTAACTTATAATTATTTTTTAAAGAATATTCCTAAAAATAAATTAGAGCAATAAAAAATTATTACTCTAATTTACAATCATTATATTTTATAAATATCTTATTCCCAGTCGGGCATTACAGCGCTTGTAAACAGTAAAGTTCTATCATTATTATCCCCTACTCCCATTTTATAAATTGATTTAGTAGATATACCATCATTTGATGTATTTACAAAAATAACATCTGCTTCATTTGGTGAAAACCTTGGATCTAAATCATTTGTTCCATCATCTTTCCCTGTTGATATATCTGTAACAGACGCTGCTGCAAAATCATAAACAAAAATATGAGTATCTAATTGTCTATTATTTGAATTCTGATATTCGGAGATATCATAGGTATATAATAATAGTTTATTGTTAATAGAAATATTGAGTCCACCAGCAGCACCATTTATACCTGATAAAACTGTATCTATTATATTTCCTGAAATATCTATAGTAAATATGGAAACATTATAACCTGTAATATCGTTTGTTTTAAGCGCAATTAAACTTTCATCATTACTCCAATCGCATTCAGTAATAAAACTTCCATCAGATGTCTGATAAATTTTTCTAAGTCCGCTACCATCTTTATTGATCAAATATAGTTTATCATAATGTGAATATATTAGTCTATCTCCATTTGAAGCCCAAGCATAATCAATTTCATTTAAATTATATCCTGTAACAGATACCGCTGACGTAACCTGAGAAGCATTTGAACCATCTTGATTCATCGTAAATAAATGAGTTTCATTATTTGCTGTTCTTAAAAAGGCTATCAAATTAGATGCTTGGTTTTTTCTAGGTCTCCAACTATTTTGATCTTCGGTTGTTAATTGTATTTCATTTTCTTGGGTATCATCATCCTCATTATATCCTGAAGAATAAATTATATTGTTATTATTATCAGCTTTTTTAACATAAAAATATCTGTTTTCAGGATTAACTTTAGTTTTAAAAGTACTAACTGTACTTAATACTTCCGGATTGATATCATCATTAGCTGCAACTTGCCAAAAATATTTGGTTCCATATCTTAAATCAGATACTACATATGTAGTGTCTGTTAAATCTTGAACCTCAATAATTTCGTTATTGTAATCGTTTTTTATTTCTATTCTATATGTAATTGGATCTTCTTCAGGGTCAGTCGATTCCCATATTAACTCTACAGAAATTTCTTGCTCCTCAATTCCATCGGTTGGTGTAACTAAATTAGGAGTAGTAGGAGGTCTATTTAAAGCTGTTTCAATCTCCATCTCAAAAATTACATTTATTTCTAAATTTGCAGTTACTGTTGCTGCTTCGAAAGTAGTTAGATAACCTTCTTTTGTAGCGCTGACTGAATACTCACCTTCTTCAACATTTTCCATAATAAAATAACCGTCTGCATCTGAGAATACAGTATTGTTCGAAGGGCTCAGAGATACTTTTGCATTTGCAATTGGTTCGAAACTTTTTGCCATTACAACTCTACCTGTAACAGTTCCTAAACCTACATAATCGACAGTATCTTCACCGCAACTTATAATTAAACTAAAAGCGACTATAATTAATATTTTAAATGTTTTTTTCATTTTTATTTTTTTAATTATTCGAACATTACTGACTTTACTCTCTTATAAGGTTTCCCAAAATAAAAATTTAGTCCAACCCCTACTCTCCAAAAATAATCATCTCTTTTCCCATTTTCAAAACCATCTAATTTATCACTAACTAATAAATTTTGTTCACCAAAAATTTTAATTCCAACATTATTTACCGGTAAATATTCAAGTCCTAAACCATATTGAAATTTAAAAAATGGATTTTTTATATCTAAGTCTGATACTGTTCCTAAACCGCCGTAAATAAAAGGGGACAAATCATCATAAGGTAACATATCATATTCTAAATTTATATCAAAAGACATAAAATCTTCTTTAAATACTCTTTCATTTTCCAATTGAAAATATCCTAATCCAACATTTAAATTTAAAGTTGGTTGATTAAAATAAAATTTATACGCAGCACTACTACTTATTTTTCCATTAGGATCAGAATAATCTCCAGCTATAAAAGCAGAACCTCCAGAAATACTAATTGCTGTTTTTCCTCTTCTATCTTCTAATTTTCTATCCAGTAAAACTGTTGATTCAGCCTCCTCATTTTCCTTTTCATATCTTTCTTTTATAGCATCAACTACAGGCTGTCCACCTTGAGGTTTCCATAAACCATCAATTATGCCTTCAACAATTAATGTTTCAACTGCCTTATCTATAGCTTCTTTAACAGCTAATTGTGTTGGTTCATTTCTTGTAACTCCTGTTTCAACTTCAAGCAATCGTTTTAAAGATACATATCTAAATAAGTTTGCTGAAATACCTTGTGAAAGAATTGTTTTTGAAGTATAAACTGTTTTAAGTATTTGTCCGTTAGAAGTAGAAACAGCTCTTAGATATATAGTAATTCTATCCTCTCTATATTCTACAGAACCACCTGCTCCAAAATACCTAGCTCCAGAGCCTCCTGTAATAATATTTGAATCGTAAGAAACAACTCCTCCTTCTAAAAGAACACCTGCAAATAATAAAGGCGGTATTGAGGTTACCTGATCACTATCATTATTTTTTGTGTACTCTTGCCTTGTAGATCTAATTATTTGTCTTTCATTTAATAAATTACTAACATTTTCCCTTTCTATTGGTGTAAACCACTTAGAATCTTCAAGGGATTTTAATAATATTGAGGTACCTCCTTGAGTTATTGCAGTACTCCAACTTGTACCATTTTCCACTAATTTATACTGCCCGGTTTGATCTCTAAATTTATAAACACCAACAATTGTAGGTGTTATTGGTAATACACCTTTCAGAATTTCGTTATTACTACTGGTATTTTCACCTAACCTTGCTCTACTAATTTTTAATGGTTGATTAAAATATGCTCCACAACTTGAAAATAATAAAAATAAAAAGAGGGAAAGTAATACACCAACATTTATCTTATTCATAGAATATTTAGTTATTTGGGATTATAATTTGAGTTTGATCGCCTGTTTCTGTATCTAATACATTAATAGACAGACCTCCAGTTGTAGGTGTAATATCAACAACTAAACTCCCAAAAACATAGGTTCCAACTGTTAATGCATCATCTCCAAACTCTTGTTGAAATAAGTCTTGTGATAACGAATTTAACAATTGTCTATTTAATGTTTCTGTAAATTGCTCTAATTCAGTCTTTTCCTCATAACCTACATCTGTTTCTTCTTTAAATTTATTTTGTGCTTCTGCTGAACTCAGTAACCAATTATAATTATACGTATTATTACCTCCAAAAGCTGGGTTAATAGGCTTATAAACTAGTTGTTGAGCTTTTAAAAAAAAGGGAAAACTAAACAATATTATAAATGAGAGTAATTTTACTTTTTTCATACCACAATATATTAAAAAGTTTTAAATTTTTGTGTTTTTATATAATAATTTTCTTTGTATAGAATAATTATTAATGTAGTATAATGCCTGATTTGCAGCCTCTAAGATATATTCATCATCAGGTTTAGTCATAAATTCAAACAATATTCTATCATCTACATCTATGGATACCTTACTTCCTCTACCAATACTTGGTTTTTCAGTAATATTAATAATGAATGGGTATTTTAATCCTGATGTAGTATATTTTTGATATAAATAATCGTAAAAATCTTTGCCTAATTTAGTTTTTACATCTTCTATAATTAAACCTTTAATTTCAATTTCACTTTCTGCAATATATTTTTTTTCAACAGTTCTCTCTGCCGAATAAATTATTGTGGAATCTTTAGAGATTAATGAATCGTCCTTTCTTATAAATAAATAAACCTTACATTCTTCTCCTTTTTGAATATTAATTTTTAAAGTAGATAATTCTTTTTCTTCATTTGGTTGTAATGAAAACTCTCCCGACTGACTATTTCGTGAATAATTTCCTTTACTTCCCTTTTTAATTGAAAATAGCAAATATGTGTAACCTTCTTTATAAGTTACTTCCATATTTTGTGCCACAGCTTTAATATCAATTAAATTATCAACTGTTCTACTTACTATTTTAGCTTTAATATCATCTTCTTGAGAAAAACATAAACTCCCTTTTATTATTAAAAAGAAAAACAATATTATGTTTAATATTTGTTTCACAAAAATTAATAATTAGTTATAGTAATTGTTTTAAAATCAGATTTTTGAATAATTTTCATATTATCTATAAGTGAATTTTCACCTAAAACTTGTATGTAATTATTATTACCTATTTGTTGAACTTCAAAATTTAAATCGCTTCTACCATAATAAGTAAGAAATTCATAATTATTATAATTACCAACCTGCCCTATATCTTGATTAATTGAATTGGATTTAACATTTATATAATTATAATTACCAAATTGTACTATGTTTAAATCTGCTTTATTTGCTATATTGTAGTTAATTGGTTCCTGATTTTGATTAAGCGATTTAGATTCTGTTCCTAATAGTTGCTCAGAATTATTAATATTTTGAAAATATTTATTAATTATATACGTATTTTCATCAGTTTGTTGAGCATTAATTTTGAAAGATAATACACAAAAAACTAAAAAAATTATAAGCAATATGTTTCTATTATTTTTCATCTTATCTCAAATTTAAGAAAAAAGAGGGATATATAATCCCCCTTTTATCATCTGTTTTAAAGAACTTATATTTTTTCTTATTGAGGAGTATAACTAGATTGTCCTCCAAATTGAGCAACAAATGCCATATTACCATTTCCTGTTTGAGTAATAATACTAGTATTTGCTCCTCCTAATTGAGTTGTTAATGCCAAGTTGTAAGCTCCTGTTTGTGTAGTACTTGCTACATTTTGCCAACCTGCTTGTAAAGTTCCACTTACGTTACCCCAACCATCTTGCATTGTAGAAGCTTCATTTTCATAACCTAATTGTAAAGTTCCTGCTAAGTTAAAACCTCCCATTTGTTTTGTAGAAGCTTCATTACTTTCACCTAATTGTGCAGTAACACTCATATTACTAAAACCATATTGTTTTGTATAAGCTTCATTACTTTCACCTAGTTGTGCAGTAACACTCATATTACCAGCACCATATTGTTTAGTTTTAGCAGTATTATCATCACCATATTGTAAAGTAGATGCTAAATTAAACATTCCTTTTTGTTTGGTTTTTGAGAAATTATCATCACCTTCTTGGTAAGTAAATGCTGTATTAAACATTCCTTTTTGGCTGGTAAATTGCATGTTATCATCACCTAATTGGTTAACAACGCTAAAGTTACCAAAACCTTTTTGTGTACTCCATGAGAAATTACCATCTCCTACTTGGTTTTCGTAAGATTTATTTCCTACTCCTTTTTGCCAAACAGCAGCATAGTTACCGTCACCCTCTTGAATTTGAGTAGCTAAATTAAACCAACCATCTTGAGTTGCAAAAGCAGTATTCATTTCACCAAATTGATATTGAGAAGCCCAGTTTCCTAAACCTACTTGGAAAATAGATGCAAAACTTCCAATAGCATGATCTGTACCTGTTGCTTGTTCTTGTTCAGCATAGTTTCCAAAACCAAATTGTGAAATAAAAGCTGTGTTATTATCCCAACGTTGTAATTGATCCGCTGTGTTATAACCACCAACTTGTAAAACTGCAGCAAAGTTATATTCTGCTTTACCTGCATCACCTAATTGTTGGTTTGAAATATTTCCAAATCCTAATTGAGTAGCCAATGCTACATTTTCATCACCTTGTTGGTCTATAACTGATTCGTTATCATATCCAACCTGTGTAATACCTGCATAATTGGAATCTGCACCGTAACCGTTTAATACACCATCTTGAGTAATAGTAGCGCTATTTAAATCGCCCACTTGTAATACAACACCCATGTTGTCGTTTCCTGTTGAAGTAACAGCACTTGTGTTCTGAGCAAAGATTAATGAAGAACCCATTAAAAATGCTGCCAAATAAAAAATTTGTTTTTTCATAATAATAAAAAATTTAAACATTAGTAAATAAAAATAAATTAGTAAATCTCACAAATTTATAGGGGATTTGAACTTCTTTAAACGATATAACTATACCATAAAAAGTTCTATAAACTTATAATTTGGGGCAAAACAATAATTGGGGTTTAAACAGTGGGGTAATGTTTGTTAATTTATGGGGATATTAAAATTATAATTTACAATATGTATTTTACAATTTTTTCTCACGACTAATGTACATACATAATTGTGTTTTTCAAATTTTTTTTCACTAAAATATATGAATAGTACATTTTATACAGTAAATAGCATAAAATTTGAAAAAAAAAGCTTATTTTGGGTTATTATCGGGTAAATAATAATTCTCTGTATTTTGTTAATGGCCAAATTTCATCATCAACCATTAATTCCAATTTATCACAGTGATATCTAATTTCATCAAAGAAAGGTTTTACTTTAAAACAATAGGCTTCAGCTTTAGCAACAGCATTTTCAATTTTATTAGCTTCTTTACGTGCAGCTATCATTTCATCAATTTTTGAATGAATTGCCTCTATATGTTCAGAAATTTTTTCGATCAACAAAATTTGTTCGCTGGCGTATTTTTCGAAATTGTTGTCAAATATTTCTTTTAATCCTGAAACATTTTCAATTAACATATTTTGATAACGAACTGCTGTTGGTACAACATGATTACCTGCTATATCTCCTAAAACCCTAGATTCTATTTGAATACGCATAGTATATTCTTCAATTTCAATTTCATAACGAGCTTCAATTTCTACTCTACTCATCACATCCATTTCTTCAAATAATTCTATTGCTTTTTTAGAAATTCTGGCTTTTAATGCTTTTGGAGTAGTTTTATTATTGCTTAATCCTCTCTTTTTAGCTTCTTTTTCCCATTCTTCACTATAACCATTTCCTTCAAATAAAATATTTTTTAAAGATTTGATATATTCTCTCAATACATTAAATATAGCTTCGTCTTTTTTCAGTCCTTTCTCATCAATTAAAGCATCTACTTCTAATTTAAAATCTTTTAACTGTTTTGCTACAATTGAGTTTAAAACAGTCATTGGATTAGCACAGTTTGCACTTGAACCAACAGCTCTAAACTCAAATTTATTACCTGTAAAAGCAAAAGGAGATGTTCTATTTCTATCAGTATTGTCTAACAATACATCAGGTATTTTACCAACTACATTTAATTTTAATTCTGTTTTTTCTTCTGGAGATAATTTACCTTTAGTAACACCTTCCAGTTCATCTAAAACTTTAGAAAGTTGCTCTCCAATAAAAACAGAAATTATGGCAGGAGGTGCTTCATTGGCTCCTAATCTATGATCGTTACTTGCAGATGCAATAGCTGCTCGCAATAATTCTTCATAATTATATACTGCTTTAATAGTATTAATAAAAAAAGTTAAAAATTGTAAATTACTCATTGGTGTTTTGCCCGGACCTAATAGATTAATACCCGTATCAGTTGAAAGTGACCAGTTATTATGTTTACCAGAACCGTTAACTCCAGCAAATGGCTTTTCGTGTAATAAAATTTTAAAATTATGACGAGAAGCAACTTTACCCATTATATCCATTAATAATGAGTTATGGTCTACAGCTAAATTACATTCTTCAAAAATAGGTGCTAATTCAAATTGATTTGGAGCAACTTCATTATGACGTGTTTTTACAGGAATTCCTAACAACATCGATTCCGTTTCTAAATCTCTCATAAAATTGAGGGCTCTACTTGGAATTGATCCAAAATAATGATCATCTAATTGTTGGCCTTTTGCCGGTGAATGTCCTAATAATGTTCTGCCAGTTAAAGTAATGTCCGGTCTACTTCCTGCTAATGCTTTATCAACTAAAAAATATTCTTGCTCCCAACCTAAAGATGAAGTTACCTTTTTTACGTTTTTGTCGAAATATTTACAAACTTCAGTTGCAGCTTTATCAACTGCGTGAAGCGCTTTTAATAACGGTGTTTTATTATCTAAAGCTTCACCGGTATACGCAACAAATATGGTTGGAATACATAAAGTTGTTCCATAAATAAATGCAGGTGAAGTAGGATCCCAAGCTGTATAACCACGCGCTTCAAAAGTATTTCTAATACCTCCGCTAGGAAAACTGGAAGCATCGGGTTCTTGTTGTGCCAATTGATCTCCATCAAATCTTTCAATAGCCAAACCTCCTCCAATAGTTTCAAAAAATGCATCGTGTTTTTCTGCAGTTGCACCCGTTAAAGGCTGAAACCAATGAGTATAATGTGTTACTCCTTTTGATAAAGCCCACTCTTTCATTGCTGAAGAAACTTGATTAGCAATTTTACGGTCAATTTTTTTACCATGTTCAATAGCACTCATAACACCTTTCAATGCTTCTTTAGTTAAATATTGGCGCATTGTACTTTCATTAAATACATTTTTACCAAAAATTTCTGAACGCTTATTTGTTTCTTTTACATCTATTGGATTTCTACTTTGAGCCAATTCAATGGCTTTAAATCTTAGCTGTCCCATTTACTTTATAGCTTAAAAATTGAAGTAACTAAGATACATAATTTTTTAAATTATTTTTTTAATGTATTATATTTTAATTTTTTATTATTTTTTTAAAAATATTTCATTTAACCCTAAAAAAAATAGGGTATCAATAAAAATATTAAATCTATATTTAAAAAATACCCTTAAATTTTAGAGGTTAAAATCTTTTAAATTATATTTGCGATTAATTTTTTACGATATTTATAACTAAACACTATTATATTATGAGCAAATCTAAACTTGAATACATTTGGCTTGACGGTTACCAACCTACTGCAAACCTTAGAAGTAAAACAAAAATTGAAACTGATTTTACTGGCAAGTTAGAAGATTGTCCTTTGTGGGCTTTTGATGGAAGTTCAACTAGACAAGCCGAAGGCGGTTCTTCTGACTGTTTATTACAACCTGTAGCTTTATATCCGGATCCGGCAAGAAAAGATGGTTTTTTAGTAATGTGTGAAGTTTTAAATGCAGATAGCACACCACATGTAACTAATGGGAGAGCTACTATTGATGATGATGACGATGATTTTTGGTTTGGATTTGAACAAGAATACTTTTTATGGGATCCGGAAACAAATTTACCTTTAGGTTTTCCAAGAGATCAAACACCTCAAGGTCAATTTTATTGCTCGGTAGGAGCAAAAAATTCTTTTGGAAGAGAAATGGTAGAAAGACATATTGATTTATGTATTGAAGCAGGTATTAATATAGAAGGTATTAATGCCGAAGTTGCTGCCGGACAATGGGAATTCCAAATTTTTTCAAAAGGAGCAAAAGAAGCCGGAGATCAAATTTGGGTAGCACGTTATTTATTGGAAAGATTAGGTGAAGAGTATGGTTTGGCTGTTAATTGGCATCCAAAGCCATTAGGTGATACTGATTGGAATGGTTCTGGTATGCACGCAAACTTTTCTAACGAAGTATTAAGAACTTGCGGTGATAAAGCTATATACGAAAAAATATGTGAAGCATTCCGTCCTGTTGTAAACGAACATATAGCAGTTTACGGTGCTTATAACGATCTACGTTTAACAGGTAAACATGAAACTGCTGCTATCACAGACTTTAGTTTTGGTGTTTCAGACAGAGGAGCTTCAATACGTATCCCTATTATGACTGTTGAAAGAGGATGGAAAGGTTGGCTAGAAGACAGAAGACCAGCTTCAAACGGAGATCCATACAAAATTGCTGCCAGAATAATTAAAACAGTAAAATCAGCAGTATAAGATTTTTTAATTAACTAATTCAAATAAAAAAAGCCCTGAAATATTTCAGGGCTTTTTTATAGTTATAATTTAAGTTATCATTTGAAAAATAAATACTCCGTACAACAAAATAAGTATTAAACCTTCTTTCCATGTTAATTTCATTTTAACAGGTATGAAAACCAGTGGAAATATTAAAATTGCAAAACAAAGCATCCAGTAAATATCACTTGTTAATAAGCCTTGATCTGTTACTGTTATTGGTGTAATAATTGATGTAATTCCTAAAACGGCCAAAATATTAAAAATATTCGATCCTATTAAATTTCCTAATGAAATTGCTTTTTCTTTTTTCAATACTGCAATTACAGAAGCCGCTAACTCAGGTATACTTGTACCAATTGACACAATGGTAATACCTATAACTCTCTCACTAATATTAAAGGTTTTTGCCATTCCAACAGCCCCATCAATTAATAGTTCTGATCCTCCCCATAATCCAACTCCACCAATAATTAAAAACAAAACATCTTTATACAATGGTAAATCCTCTTCTTCAAAAGATTCATCAACAACTGCCGGTTTTTGAAATTTTAATAAGTAGATAAGAAAGATGATTAATGATGAAAATAGTATAATACCTTCATATTGCTGCAACTCACCATCAAAAGCAATAAAACCATATAATAATAACGAAGATATCATCATCACAGGCCAATCTGTTTTATAAAAGCTTTTTTCAACACTAATAGTTGAAAGTAAAATTGTAATAGCAAGTACTAAGCCTAAATTAGCAATATTTGAGCCTATAACATTTCCTAAAGCAATATCTGCATGGCCTTCTAAGGCCGATTTTATACTTACTATTAGTTCAGGAGCCGAAGTAGCAAAAGAAACAATGGTCATCCCAATAACAATTTTTGGAATATTTAAGCGTAATGAAAAGCCTACTGCCGATTTTAACAACCAATTCCCTCCTAAAATCAACAATACCAATCCAAGTACTATAAAAAGTAAATTCATAAAAAAATATTTTTGCAAATATAATAGAATTAAACAGGCTTTTAAGTTCTACTCAAAATTAAGAAAACCTAATTTTTTGTTAAATAACTAATTTTATAGTTGTACAACTAATTTTATAGTTTATATTTGTTTAAAAATTTATAAGAAATGGACAAACTTACAAGTAAAGAAGAAGAAATAATGCACGTTTTATGGAAATTGAAAAAAGCTTTTGTAAAAGAAGTAATTGCTGAACTTCCAGACCCTAAACCGCACTACAACACTGTTTCAACAGTAATTAGAAAAATGGAAGATAAAGGTTTTATAAATCATGATGCTTTTGGAAATACTCACAGATACTTTCCAACAATTTCAAAAGAAGAATACCGAAAAAAATATTTTTCGAATGCTATTCATAATTATTTTGAAAATTCATATAAAAATGTGGTTTCATTTTTTGCTAATGAAGAAAAAATTAGTGCTGATGAACTTCGGGAAATCATTAAAATTATAGAAAATAAAAAAAATAATTAGTATGGATTATTTACTTAAAGCAAGTGGATTGGTAATAATTCTGTTTTTATTTTATTACATCTTCTTAAAAAATGAAACATTTTTTAAATCTATTCGCAGTTATTTTTTAATTGGATTAGTAATTGTGGTTTCCATACCTTTAATAGAAATACCAATTTATATAGAAAATGTTGCCACACAACTAAGTGCTATTAACTTAGATGAAATAAATTCAAATCAATTAAATGAAGTAAATTCTTTTGATTGGATTCAAATTTTATCATTTATATATATAATTGGTGTTGTTATTTTTAGCATCAAATTTTTAATCCAGTTTATTTCATTAGGTTATTTAATTTCAAAATATAAATTAACTAAACAAGGTGAATTTTATTATGTGGAAACCTCTAAAAACATTTCGCCTTTTTCATTTTTTAACATTATCGTTTACAACAAATCTCAATTTACTGCAGAAGAATTAGAACAAATATTAAACCATGAAAAAATTCATGTACTACAATGGCATTCATTAGATACCATTTTAGCACACTTATTAGTAATCACTTTATGGTTCAATCCTTTTGTATGGCTTTATAAAAAGGCAGTTCAGCAAAATTTAGAATTCTTAGCGGATGCGGATGCTCTAAAACTAACGAAAAATCAAAAATTATATCAATTTACTTTATTAAAAACCTGCAATACCAATTATTGTACAGAAATAACAAATAATTTTTACAATTCATTAATCAAAAAACGTATCGTTATGTTACACAAAAAACAATCAAAAAACATAAGTCAATGGAAATACGCTTTGTTAGTACCATTATTAGCTACTTTTGCCTTTACTTTTAATACCAAAGTAATTGCTCAAGAAAAAGAGGCTTGGGAAATTAAAGTTGGAAATGCTGAGTATGTAATTTTAATAGATAAAAATTCTACTAATGAGTTTTTATCTAACGAAAAAGTAAATTTAAAAAAAGAATTTAATCTTGATTTTACATACAAAGGAATTAAACGAAATTCAAAAAATGAAATTATAGCTATTAAAATAGATGTTAAAGGAAAAGACTTAAAAGCTTCTTATAATACTTCTGGTAAAAAGCCAATAAACCCAATAATTATATCATACAATCCTAGTGAAAATTCCATAAAAATTGGAAATTTAAATGATGATACCGATCAATATTCATATATAACAGAACAAAATGAACTAAATAACAATGTTACAGCTAAAGATATTGAAATTATTGAAGTTGGAAATCATAAAGTGAAAGTACTTCACGAAAATAATGAGATTAATATGAATGAAAATAATACAATAGGAATCGTCAAAAAAGATGGAAAAAACTTGTATTTAATTAAAAACAAAGACGAAAAAACAACGAAATTTGACGATGCTTTATACATACTTGATGGTAAAGAAATTTCAAAAGAAAATATTGATAAATTACAACCTAATAGCATAGAAAAAATTGAAGTTTTAAAAGGAGATAACGCTACTGAAAAGTATGGCGAAAAAGGTAAAAATGGAGTTATAATAATTACCACTAAAAAAGAATAGTTCTTTTCAATCTTAAATTTTAAAATCCTACATTTTGTAGGATTTTTTTTATTTGTACTTTTACCTAATGAAAAAACAATTTTTTAAACTAATAGCCCAAATAAATAAAATTATACTTCCTAATTTTACAAAAAAAGGGCTAGATATGGCAAAAGCTAAAAAATGGCAATTGGCAATTATTGGCTGGAAATATTTTGTAACAAAAAATTGTTTGTAAATAATTAAAAAGTGCTATATTTGCACCCGCTAAAAGGCCTCGTAGCTTAACTGAATAGAGCACTTGATTACGGCTCAAGAGGTTGGAGGTTTGAATCCTCCCGAGGTCACAACAAAAAAAGAGTTACAAATTTGTAACTCTTTTTTTGTACATTTTATTTTCTATAAAATTAAAACTGAGTTTTCTTCAGCTCCAATTCCATTACTAACATATTTATCTGCCTCACCATCATTTTCCCATTTTTCACCATCAATTAAATATTTAAATTGATATTCGGCATGTACAGGTAAATCCATCACAACTTTGAAAGTACCATTTTTATATTTTTTCATTTCAATGGCATTTTTAGCATCCCAATCATTAAACTCACCCAAAACTTGTACTTTTTGAGCATTAAACACCTCTTCTTTACTCAAAGAAAAAGTTACTTTACAAATCTGTTTACTTTTTAAGTATTGTTTTTTTAAACTCATGGCGAACTTTTTAACTTTTGTAATAAAAATATATAAATCAATCTATTTCACAAGCAATTATCCTCATTTATAAACTTTCTTAATAAGTGTAATTACTAAAATAAAATACATTTAAAAATCTATATCAATATAACTATATTTATTAACATTTTTTTCTTTTTTTATCAAAAAAATAAACTTTAAAAATTGATTTTAAACAACTTAAAAAAGATATTCCTTTTAAATTCTAACTTAATTAAGTAATTTTATAATAAGTAATATTTTATATTTTATTAAAATCATACCTAAGAAATTCAACTACTATGCAAAAAAAATTTACAGTAAAAGTTGATGAATCTTTTAAATACAATTTTAAAAGTTCTGATTTAAATAATTTAGACCTCCTAAAAATATCCAATTCCAAATTTCACTTAATTAAAAATAATAAGTCGTATAAAATTGAACTTTTAAAATCTGACTTTTATAAAAGAGTTTATACTCTAAAAATAAATAGTAAAATCTACAACATTAATATTGCCAACCAATTAGACTCCTTAATTAACGAAATGGGATTTTCTATAGGTATTTCTAAAAAATCAGGTGATATTAAAGCACCAATGCCGGGTTTAATATTAAATATAAATGTTAAAGAGGGCCAAAAAGTTAAAGAAGGTGATACATTATTAGTTTTAGAAGCTATGAAAATGGAAAATGCTATAAGTGCTCAAGTTGATGGAGTTGTTAAATCTATAGAAGTAAAAAAAGGCTGTTCTGTTGAAAAGGGAGAATTAATGATTCAAATGGATTAAATCACAGTCGTTATTCAAACAATTATTAAATAAATTTGTATGAAAAAAATACTTATTGCAAACAGAGGCGAAATTGCCATTAGAGTAATGAAAACAGCTCACAAAATGGGAATTAAAACAGTTGCAGTTTATTCTGAAATTGACAGAAATGCTCCTCATGTTAGATTTGCCGATGAATCTGTTTGCATTGGTGAAGCTCCATCAAACAAATCGTACCTTTTAGGAGACAAAATTATTAAAGAAGCTAAAAGACTGAGTGTTGACGGCATCCATCCCGGTTACGGATTTTTGAGTGAAAACGCCGAATTTGCCGAAAAAGTTGAAAATAACGGACTCATTTTTATTGGTCCCAAATCCAATTCAATAAGAATTATGGGAAGTAAATTAGCAGCCAAAGAAGCTGTTAAAAAATACAATATCCCAATGGTTCCGGGAATTGATAAAGCTGTAACAAACGTTAAAGAGGCATCCAAAATTGCAAAAGAAATTGGTTTTCCTATATTAATTAAAGCATCGGCTGGTGGTGGTGGTAAAGGTATGCGCATAGTTGAAAATGAAAAAGATGTTGAAAAACAAATGGCACGTGCTATTAGCGAAGCAACTTCAGCTTTTGGTGATGGTTCTGTGTTTATTGAAAAATACATTACCTCTCCCCGCCATATTGAAATTCAAATTTTAGCAGATACTCACGGTAATACCTTTCATATTTTTGAAAGAGAATGTAGTATTCAACGGCGTCATCAAAAAGTAATTGAAGAAGCTCCCTCATCAATTTTAACATCAAAATTAAGAGCAAAAATGGGAGAGGCAGCTATTAAAGTAGCAAAATCGTGCAATTATATTGGTGCAGGAACTGTAGAATTTTTAGTTGATGAAAAACTAAACTTCTACTTTTTAGAAATGAATACCCGTTTGCAAGTTGAACATCCTGTAACAGAACTTATTTCTAATTTAGATTTGGTTGAAGAACAAATTAATATAGCAAGAGGCAAAGAAATTTCATTCAAACAAGAAGACTTAAAGATAAATGGACACGCTCTCGAATTACGTGTTTATGCTGAGGATCCAATGAATGATTTTTTACCAAGTGTTGGACATTTAAACACTTATAAATTACCCGTTGGTAAAGGAATTAGAGTTGATAATGGTTTTGAAGAAGATATGGACATTCCTATTTATTACGATCCAATGCTTTCAAAATTAATTACTTACGGAAAAACTCGTGAAGAGGCCATTCAATTAATGAAAGAAGCTATAGATAATTATATTGTTGAAGGTGTAAAAACAACATTACCTTTTGGAAAATTTGTGTGTGAACACGAAGCTTTTGCTTCAGGAAAATTTAATACTCACTTTGTTAAAAATTACTATACTCCTGAAAAATTAAAGGCTGAAATTGAAGAAGAATCTAGAATTGCTGCCCTAATTGGACTCAAAATTTATTTGGAAGACCAAAAAAAGTTAAGGATACCTAATTACTAAATCCTATTATTCTATGGAATCAAAAATTGAAAAATTAAATAGCAGAATTGCTTTAGCACATTTAGGCGGAGGTGAAGAAAGAATTAAAAAACAACATGCTAAAAAGAAATTAACAGCAAGAGAACGTATTGAATATTTATTAGATGAAGGCTCTTTTGAAGAAATGGGTGTTTTGGTTACACACCGTACAACAGATTTTGGTATGGAAAACGAAATTTATTTTGGAGATGGAGTTGTAACCGGCTATGGAACTATTAACGGCAGATTAGTGTATGTATTTGCCCAAGATTTTACAGTTTTTGGTGGCGCTCTTTCTGAAACTCATGCCGAAAAAATATGTAAAATAATGGATCAGGCAGTAAAGGTTGGAGCTCCTTTAATTGGATTGAACGACTCCGGTGGTGCTCGAATACAAGAAGGTGTACGATCTTTAGGTGGTTATGCCGATATTTTTTACAGAAATGTACAAGCGTCTGGTGTAATTCCTCAACTTTCAGCTATTATGGGTCCTTGTGCCGGTGGTGCTGTATATTCGCCTGCAATGACAGACTTTACATTGATGGTTGAAAACACAAGCTATATGTTTGTTACCGGCCCAAATGTTGTAAAAACCGTTACAAATGAAGAAGTAACCTCCGAAGAATTAGGAGGTGCAAGTACACATGCAACAAAATCGGGTGTTACACATATAACCTCTGCCAACGATATTCAATGTTTAGAAGATATTAAAACCCTTTTAAGCTATATCCCTCAAAATAATAGAGAAACCACTAAAAAATCACCTTATGAGTTAGGCGATGAAATTAGAGAGGTTTTAGAAGACTTGGTCCCTGAAGATACTCATAAACCTTACGATATGCATACTGTAATTAAGGGTATTATTGACGAAAATTCTTTTTTTGAAATTCATAAAGATTTTGCAAGTAATATTATTGTTGGATTTGCCAGAATTGCAGGCAGAAGTATTGGTATAGTTGCCAATCAACCTATGAGTTTAGCCGGATGTTTAGATGTTGACAGCTCTATAAAAGGAGCTCGTTTTACACGTTTTTGCGATTGTTTTAACATTCCTTTGTTGGTTCTGGTTGATGTTCCTGGATTTTTACCGGGAACGGATCAAGAATGGAATGCCATTATTACCAATGGAGCCAAACTTTTATATGCTTTAAGTGAAGCTACAGTTCCAAGAGTTACCGTAATTACACGAAAAGCTTATGGTGGTGCTTATGATGTAATGAACTCTAAGCATATTGGAGCAGATATGAACTTTGCCTGGCCAACTGCTGAAATTGCCGTAATGGGAGCTAAAGGTGCTGCTGAAATAATTTTTAAAAAAGAAATTAAAGAAGCTGATGACCCTATTGAAAAATGGAAAGAAAAAGAAGCCGAATATGCTAATAAATTTGCCGATCCATACAGAGCAGCAAGACGAGGTTTTATTGATGAGGTTATATACCCAAAAAACACACGTAGAAAATTAATAAAAGCGTTTCAAATGCTTGAAGGAAAGGAAGTAAATAGGCCTAAAAGAAAGCACGGAAATATTCCTTTATAAATAAAAAATCCCGAATCATGATTCGGGATTTTTTATTTTATTTTTAGAGAAATCTATACAATTTCAGCAGATAAACCTCTAGTTAATAAAGCAGTACAACGAGGTTTTAAATCGTTATACTCACCTGTTTTAACTGTACATTTTCCTTTATAATGAACTAAAATAGTACATTGTTCTGCCTGTTCTAATGTATGTTCACAAACTTCAATTAATGAGTCAATAACAAAATCAAAAGTATTTACATCATCATTGAACAAAACAATTTCATGTTGCTCTGTTTCTTGCTCCAAAACCTCAACTTCTTCTTGTATTTTTCTTTTTGTACTCATGCAGCTAAAATATAAATTATTTTAAATACTTCAAAGCCACCCAGTTATTACGTTCAATAATTTCATCAATCTTTAAATCGTATTTTGAAACTTCAGCATCAATAACAGGTATATCTTCATTGTAAAAACCACTTAATAAAAGTATTCCATTATCATTTAAACAATTAGCATAGGTTTTTATATCATTCAATAATATATTTCTATTAATATTTGCAATAATCACATCGTATTTTTTATTGATAAGCAATGAAGCATCTCCTTCATAAACTGAAATATGTGTACAGTTGTTTCTTTCTAAATTTTCAATTGAGTTTTCAAAACACCAACTGTCAATATCAATAGCATCAATAGGTTTGGCTCCTTTCATTTCAGCAAAAATGGCTAAAATTCCGGTTCCGCATCCCATATCCAACACTTTTTTATTTGTTAAATCCAGTTTTAATAAATGCTGAACCATCATATGAGTTGTTTCGTGATGACCAGTACCAAAACTCATTTTAGGTTCAATTACAATATCATACTTTAAGTTTGGATTTTCATGAAAAGGAGCTCTAATGCTCACCAAATTATCAACTTGAATTGGATTGAAATTTTTCTCCCATTCGCTGTTCCAATTGGTTTGTTCTATAACTTCTTTTGTGTAAGAAATTGTAAATTCATCAGATTTTAAACTATAAATATCATCTAAAATATGTTCATTCCAATCCTTTTCTTGAATATACGCCACTACTCCATCTTCATTTTCAACAAAACTCTCAAAACCGGCAAATCCTAATTCTGCAATTAAAATTTCGGTTCCGGGCTCTTTTGGAGTTACAGTAAAATTATATGATATATAAATATTATCCATTAATTAAATTGCATCAATAATTGCTTTAAAATCGTCTTTATTCAATGCCGCACCACCAATTAAGCCACCATCAACATCCGGTTTTGAAAAAATTTCTTCGGCATTAGCAGGTTTTACACTTCCGCCGTATAAAATTGAAACATCTTCAGCAACTTCACTAGTATATTTTTCAGCAACAATTTTTCTGATAAATGCGTGCATTTCTTGAGCTTGTTCAGGTGAAGCGGTTTCTCCTGTACCAATAGCCCAAACAGGTTCGTAAGCTAAAATAATATTTTTCCATGCTTTAGCTTCTAAATGAAATAAAGCATTTTTAATTTGACTTTCAACAACATCAAAATGTTTACCCGATTTTCTGTCTTCCAACACTTCACCAAAACAGAAAATTACTTCCATTTTATTTGCCAAAGCAGTATCTACTTTTTTTGCTAATAAAGCGTCAGTTTCACCAAAATATTCTCTTCTTTCAGAATGTCCTAAAATCACAATTTTTACACCAACAGATTTTAGCATTTCAGCAGAAACTTCACCGGTAAAAGCTCCATTTTTTTCAAAATGCATATTTTGTGCAGCAACTTCAACTTTAGTTTCTTTAGCAATTTTTGACACTTTATCTAAACTAACAAAGGTTGGAGCCACAATAACTCTAGTATTATTTAACGATTTCTTTTTAATACTTTTTGCTACTTTTTTTACCAATGATTTTGATTCCTCTAAATCGTTATTCATTTTCCAGTTACCAGCTACTATTTTTGCTCTCATTTTATTCTTTTTTTAATTAAATTTTATGTACAAAAATAATCAATATTACAGTGGTATTAAAAATTACTGTACATTAATTATACGAATTCGTTTTCGTGTGAACAACTTAGTTTAATCTTATTTTAGGATCTAGCAATCCATAAATAATATCAACCAAAATATTGATAATTATAAACATTAACGCAATTACCAACACGCTGGCCATAATTACCGGCAAATCTAACGTGTTTAAAGCGTTTACAATTTCTTTTCCTAAACCGTTCCAATTAAAAATATACTCTACAAAAACTGCACCGGCCAACATAGAAGCAAACCAACCTGAAACCGCTGTTACAACCGGATTTAAAGCATTTTTTAACGCATGTGTTTTTATTATTTTATAGGTTGAAAGCCCTTTTGATTTAGCTGTTCTAATATAATCTTGGTCTAAAACTTCTAACAAAGAATTTCTCATTAACTGAATAACAACCGCTAAAGGTCTGCTTCCTAAAACAATTGCCGGTAACAATAAATTTTTCCACTGAATATATATTTTCTCTCCAAAATCATCTACTTCATACAAACTGCCTGTCATGTTTAAATTAGTGTATTTATGCAATACAAAACCGAAGAACCAAGCAAATAAAATGGCTGAAAAGAACGATGGAACACTCATTCCAAAAGTACTTACTACCGAAATAATTCGGTCAAAAAAAGTATCTTTATACAAGGCTGAAAGAATTCCAAAAAATATGCCAACTACTATTGCAATTACAATTGCTGAAACAGCTAGAACAAAAGTATTAGGCAAAGTTTCTGCAATAACTTCCGAAACATTTTTATCATTTTTTTGAAATGATTTTCGCAAATAAGGATATTTTAGGGCTACTGTTCTATTTCCAACAGTAAACAACGATTTAAAAGTGTATTTATCATTATCTAAATAAGTGTAATTACCCGGATTTGTATTATGAATTGAAATAGGAGACAAATCGTTTAAATAATACAAATATTGCGTAAATTTTGGTTGATCAAATCCGTATTTTTTTCTGATATTTTGAAGCTGCTCACTATCCTCTCGCTGATCTAACATCATACGTGCAGGGTCACCGGGAATCACATTAAAAAGAAAAAAGATAACCGTTACCACACCAAAAAGGGTGAGCAATCCGTAAAAAAATTTATTTATAATATAGCTTAACAATTCCTATTATTTGATAAACAAATATAACTTAAAGTATTAAAATTAGTACTTTTGTTAAATTCTTTATTTAAACTCTATGACTAAACAAGAGCTAATTTCTCAAATTCAACAAAAAAAATCGTTTTTATGTATTGGTTTAGACGTTGATTTAGAAAAAATACCACCTCATTTATTACAAGAAGAAGATCCTATTTTTGAATTTAACAAACAAATAATAGACGCTACGCATCATTTAGCTGTTGCCTACAAACCCAATATCGCTTTTTATGAAGCTTATGGTTTAAAAGGTTGGAAAGCTTTAGAAAACACAATCAATTATATCAACAAAAATTATCCCGAGGTTTTTACAATCGCCGATGCAAAACGTGGAGATATTGGAAATACTTCTACAATGTATGCCAAAGCTTTTTTTAAAGATTTAAATTTTGATTCGGTTACTGTTGCACCTTATATGGGAAGTGATTCCGTAGAACCTTTTTTAGCTTTTAAAAATAAATTTACCATTTTACTTGCATTAACTTCAAACAAAGGCGGATTGGATTTTCAAGGATTAAAAACTGAAAAAGAAGAATTATATAAAGAAGTTATTAAAACGGCTTTAACTTGGAAAAATGCTGAAAATTTAATGTTTGTGGTTGGAGCTACCAAAGCTGAATATTTTACTGAAATTAGAAAAATTGTACCAAACCATTTTTTATTAGTTCCAGGAATTGGAGCCCAAGGCGGAAATTTACAAAATGTTTGTAAATATGGTTTAACTAAAGATTGTGGTTTGCTTATAAATTCATCCAGAGGAATTATTTATGCCGGTAATGATGAAAATTTTGCTGAAGCCGCTCAAGAAGAAGCATATAAACTACAACAAGAAATGGAGCAAATTCTTTTAAAATAAAGAAGCCAAGGTTAATGACTCCTTGGCTTGTATTAATTCAAACAATTACATTGCAGCTTTTCAATTTTATAAATTAATTCAAACAATTATACAATTGAAAACAAAGTTTATGTAATCATGTATCTAATTTACAACTAGATTTTCCTTAAAAAACTTATTTGATTTGAATTGCATTGTTTTTGATGTAAGTATAGACATAGCAATATTTTTCAACAAAAGAGGTCTTAAAGACCTCTTTTTAATCACTTTACAAAACTAATATCCCGGATTTTGAACAAGAGAATTGCTTTTACGCATTTCTTTTTCAGGAATTGGAAAAATTGTTCTATGATCTGAATTTGTTAAACCTGTAGGAACTCCAAGTAAATGTCTTCCTCCTTCCCTAACAACTGTTAAATTATTTCGCATAAGATCAAAAAATCGATGCCCTTCAAGTGCTAATTCTTTCCTTCTTTCTGTAAGTACATCATTTAAGTTAGGAGATGCCGGAACAATAATAGTTGGGTTAGCTCTTGTCATTATATTTCCCAAATACATATTAGCTTCGCTTGGTTTATTTGTTTTAACAGCGGCTTCGGCTGCGTTTAAATAAACTTCTGACAGTCTAATTACAGGTATATTATTTGTAACTACGGAACTACCTAATTTACCAGGCCATTTTTTAAAATATCCTTTTGCATTACCAGAATCATCCTCATCAAACATTAAGTTTCTTACATCATTAGGTTCAGATGAAATTAAATCTTCAAAAACTTGAGTGGTAATAACTGCTCCATAACCTCCTGTTGAAAAACTTGGTCCTACAACATAACCAATAGTTTCTCTTTGACCCGGATTATCAGCTTCGGTATTAACTATCTCAAAAATTCTTTCAGAATTAAAATCTACTCTAAATGAACCTACATATTCAGCATTTGGAACCAATGAGTAAGGACTATTATTTATGACATCTTTAGCGATGGTAAGTGATTCCGCATTTTTCTCCATATATAGATATACTCTTGATAACAAAGCTTTAACGGTCCATGTATTAAACCTTCCATCATTAATTCCAGTTGGAAGTAAATTAAGTGATTGTGTAAAATCTGAAACAACTTGATTGTACATTTCAGAAACTGTTGCTCTGGCAGGATCATCATCAACCGTTTGAACTGTTATAACCAACGGAGCTGCTAAAGCCGAGTTATCTACACTATAAGGTTTTCCAAATATACGTGCAAGATCAAAATGAATTAGAGCTCTCATCGCTAATGCTTCTCCTTTATATTGATTTTTCAAAATTTCATCGTCAGCTGTTTCAGTTTCAACAGCGTCAATATTTTCAATAATTGAATTTGCAATATTTAATACATAATATGCCTGATCCCAAAAATCACCGCCTCCATTTGTAGCTTCAGGAGTTTCATTAAACATATATAAACCTTGAGTTCTTTTACCTGTTTGTCTGGTTTGAAAATCATCACCCTTAACTTCCGGTACGGCCATCATAAAATAGCTATAGTACTCTGCTTCTTGCAAGCCACTATACATACCCAATACCGTTTGGCTAATTGCTGTTAAATCTTTAAAAGCTTCTGTAGGAGGTAAAGATTCTGATGGAGATACATCTAAAAAATCTTCCTCACAAGATGCAATAACAAGACTTAATATTAATATTGATATAATTTTTTTCATCTTTTATAAAATTTAATTTTTAAAATTGTAACTGTACATTAAAAGAATATGATTTAGTTGCAGGAATTCCTGTTCCTGTTTGACCTCCAACAAGTACCTCCGGATCATAAGCTTCATCTTTAGCCCAAGTCCATAAATTTGTAGCATTTATAGAAAACCTGATATTTGAAAATATTCCTGTTTTATCCAATACTTCTGTTGGTAAATTATATCCTAACGTAATATCTTTTAATCTTACATAAGTTCCATCATGTAATCTTCTGCTAGATTGAAAGTTAGCATTTGAAGCATCACCATATACTCTCATAGGATTTGATGCTTTATCTCCAGGTTGTTGCCATCTATCCAACTGTCCTTTTGGAATACCTTGATAAGGAAAACGTCCATCATTATTTAAATAATATGCGTAGTCATCATAGGTTTTTCCTCCAATGGTATAATTAAATAAAAATGTTAAATCAAAATCATTGTATTTAAATGAGTTTCTAACACCTCCAAAAAAGTCTGGATCCCATTTACCAACAACAGTACTTTCAGCTTCTGAACTCACAGAAGTTTTCTCTCTACCTGAAATAACATTTCCATTTTCATCAGTAGTATTTTTATACCACTCCCATTGACCTGTTTCAAGATTAACACCTGCTGCTTCTCTTAAATAATACGTATATCTAGACTTTCCTTCTCTTAAAATATATGGAAAATCTTGTATTTCTTCGCCGTTATACAATTTCTCAATTGTATTTTTATTATGTGCACCGGTTAGAGTTGTTGTCCATGAAAAATTCTCTTTTTCAATATTTTTAGATGTTATAGAAAATTCGATTCCCTTATTACTCATTTCACCAACGTTTTGCAGTATTGATTCGAAACCTGTTGATGTTAAAATTGGAACATCTTGTAATAAATCTTCTGTATATCTACTATAATATTCTACTGAACCGGAAATTTTATTATCAAACAAACCAAACTCAATACCTATATCATAATTTTTATTGGTTTCCCAAGTTAAATTTTCATTTGCTAATTGTGATGGATAAGCAGCTGTTTGATTATTATAACTTGCTGAGAAAGCATACAACGGTAAAGCACCTGTAAAACTATTTGGATAAGTTGCCGTTGTACCATAAGAACCTCTTAATTTAAGATAATTAACAAACTTATTATCTTTTAAGAAATCGTCTGAAAGCACCCAACCTCCTGAAACTGACCAGAAAGTACCCCATCTATTATCTTCACTCATTCTTGAGCTTCCATCATATCTAATAGATGCACTTAAATAATATTTATTATTATAGTTATACTGGGCTCTTGAAATATAGGATATTAACTTATCTTCTTGGAAATTAGTATCAGTATCTAACTCTTCTGCAGCTGTAGAAAAATCTTTCAATACATTATTTGGAAAATCTTGAACATCTGCAGCAAAATCGTCATATTCAGCCTTACTAACTTCGTATCCTGCCATTACATCTACATTGTGTTTATCGCTAAAAGTTTTTGTAAAGTTTAATGTGTTTGAAGTTGTTAAGGTTGATATTGTATTATGCGCTCTATATGCATAACCATTATAGTTTGAACCATCATTAGACTCTGGCCCCCAATATAATTCATCTTTATTAAAATAATAATCCCAACTATTTATTGATTTAAACATTAACCAATCGGTAAATTTTAATTGTATGTATGGTGTTGCAGAAATTCTAATTTGTCTTGAACCTTGTTCTGTTTGCCCTCTCTCGTACTCAGGGTTTGGAAATTGATTTTGAATATATGGCAGTAATTCTCCATCACTATTTCGAGTTGGATCTGTTGGATTATATGATATTAAATATGCAGTATATGGATTTGCATAAAACAAACCTTGATCCGGTACAGTATTTTGATCGGTATAACTTAATGTTGTATTTAATCCAAAAGATAATCTATCGTTGGCAGTATGATCAATATTACTTCTAATAGAATATCTTTTAAAATCAGATTCATAAACAACCCCTTCTTCATCATGAGCACCTATACTCATAAAAAATTTGGTTTTTTCTGTACCTCCCCTTACACTAAATTGATGTGATTTTACAACTCCTTTTCTAAAAAGAATTTTTTGCCAATCAGTATATCCATTTTCTGGTATTGGGAAAAGTTGCTCTAAATATAAATCTGCATTTTCATTAGACGTAGCTTCATCTTCGCCTTCAATATATTTAAATAAGTTGTAAATAGATTCTCTGGCAAGTTCTCTATAAATTTCACCTCCAACCATTTTTCTGTCTGTATTTTTCATTGCAATATCTGTTTCCCCAAAAGTTGATCTGTATTCAAAAACAGTTTTACCTAACTTTCCTTTTTTAGTTGTTATTACAATTACCCCATTTGCAGCTCTTGCTCCATATAATGATGCTGATGCTGCATCTTTTAAAACCGTAATATTTTCAATATCATTAGGATTTAATGTTGAAAGAACATTTGATGTTGAACTTGTAAAATTAGATTGATCTCCGGTAACTATTGGAACACCATCTATAACGTACAAAGGATTATTACTGGCATTTAACGAACCTACTCCTCTTAACCTTACAGAAGGAAAAGATCCTGGCTGTCCACTTGTTGAACCTACTTGAATACCTGAAATATTACCTTGTAAAGAATTTTGTACTGAAACCACCGGACTTTCTTTTAAAATATCATCAGCTTTTATACTTGAAATTGCACCTGTTGACTCTTTAAGCGTTGTAGTTCCATAAGCAACAACAACAACTTCATCTAATAAATTACTTTCAGCTTTAAGCGTAATATTAATTGTATTAGATACACCAACTGTTTTTTCAATAGTAGACATTCCTACATAACTAAATTGAAGTATATCTCCAATATTGGCCATTATTGAGTAATTACCATCAAAATCAGTTAAAACTCCTTGACTTGTGCCTTTAATAACAATATTAACACCTGGCAAAGGACCGCTTTCTTCAGATACTACTGTACCTGATATTGTTTTCTCTTGACCATAAATACTTATACAAGTACCTAATAAAAATAGTAGAGAAATCAAAAATTTGTAACCTAGATTCATGAATTTCATTTTAAATTAATATTAAGCTAATATATCAAGGTTAACCAGGCGTTGAGTTTACGGTGAAGTGAGTTGATACTTTTTTGATGTAAAATTGTATAGTATTTATTATGAAGAACTTAATTAACTATACGATCAAAATGACATAAATTTAAAGGGCTTTTTTATCTTCTTTTTTAGTTTATAGTTAAATTTGACCTATAAATATTTTAATTTAATGCTTTTCATTTTACAAAAAAATGATTTAAAGAGGATGTTATTTGATTTGTATACCTGTTTTTTAGGTTTTAAAATGTAGTTTTTAGATTTAAATTAACATTTATCAATTCCACAACTATTATTTAAGTCTTTATTTTGTAAATAATTAATATCTACCAAATACCAATATTAATTTTATGTTATGAAAATAAGTACTCTGATAGTTGATGATGAAGCACTCGCAAGACAACGTTTAGTTAATTTGGTTAATGATGTACCTAAACTAGAATTGATTGGGGAATGTGCTACCGGTAAAGAGGCTATAACCGCAATTAACGACCTTGAACCCGATGTGGTTTTTTTAGACATTCAAATGACTGATATGAATGGTTTTGAAGTACTTGAAAAAATCATCGTTGATAAAAAACCTATCGTGGTTTTTGTTACCGCTTATAACGAATATGCTCTAAAAGCTTTCGATTTTTTTGCCTTTGATTATTTGCTTAAACCTTATAAAGACGATCGCTTTTTTAAATCAATAGACAATATTATTAACTTTATCAATAATAAAACACACAGCCCGTTTGAAGATAAAATTAACGATCTGCTAAAATATGTTAAAGCAGGCGAAACCAATACTTGTTACTCAGAGAAAATACCTGTTAAATTAGGAAACAAAGTTCATTTTATAAATGTGTGCGATGTAAAATATATTCTTGCTTCAGGTTATTATGCTGAAATATACACAAATGAAAAAAAACATTTATTAAGAGAATCGCTAAGTAATTTAATTGAACTACTTGATCCTAATAAATTTATACGAATTCATAGATCTACCATAGTAAGTTTAAATGAAATAAGTGAATTAATTAACTCTAATTATGGAGAAATTGATGTTAAAATGAATGATAAAACCATGTTTAGAGTTAGTAAAAGCTACAAAAAATTATTTTTAACAAAAATGGGATTATAAAAAAATGAAAAAATATATTGATAAAAGACTGCTAAAAATACTTATCCTTTTTTATACAATTACATCTATAATTTCATTTTTAAAAATTGTTTATTTAAAAGTTAATGGCTATGGTTATGAATTTTCCGAATGGAAAGATATCATATTTGAAGGGGTAATTTTAGACTGGTTAATTGTAATCGCTTTTATGTCAATTATTGCAATAACCACTAAAATTATGATCAACAAAAAAATGAAATGGAAATATATTATAAGTATTCATTTGTTTTTTTCATTGTTTATAGGTGTTGTAATCTACTTTATTTCATCAATTATTTACCTAATAACCGGACAAATTACTTTTGCTGAAATAGATGTTAGAAGTCATTTTGCTGGAATAATATCAGTAATAGATTTAAATTTTTTAATCTATTTTTCAATGATTAGTATAGTTTACTCATTCTATTATTTTGAAAAAACAAAAAAAACAGAACTCGAAAAATCTCAATTAGCAAATCAACTTACAAATGTTAAAATGAATGTTCTTAAATATAAGTTACACCCTCATTTTTTATTTAACACACTTAACAGTATTTCTTCATTAATTGAAACCGACACTAAATTAGCTCAAAATACAGTTGCTGATTTTGGTGATTTATTAAGAGATTTATTAGATTTAAAAGACACCAATCTGATACCTTTAAAAGAAGAAATAAGCATTGTAAAAAGGTATTTAGATATAATGTCTCTCCGATATTCCGATCATTTAACCGTTAAAATTAATTTTGACAAAAAGCTCAACAAAATTTTAGTTCCCAGTTTAATTTTATTACCTATTGTAGAAAACTCCATAAAACATGGTTATTCATACGATTTCACAAATTTAACTATAGAACTATCTATTATAAGAAAAGATGAAAACATTGTGTTTACAATTAAAAATAATGGAGCTCCTTTAAATACAAGAAAGAAAAAATATGGGAATGGATTACAAAATACTATAGACCGTTTAAAAATTTTATACAATAACAACTTTACATATACAATGAAAAATGTTGAGAATAAAAAAGGTGTTATTACCACTATAAAACTACCAATTACATAAATTAACATTTTTTGAGATTAAAAGTTAAAATATGGTTAATGTAGTGTTAAAGCTGTAACATAAGCATCTCTTTTCAGTCATTAAAATATAACTTTAATCAAACTCAAAAAATTATATTATGAAAAATCTATTTTTTTTATTAGTATTTCTTTTTAGTACAGCAACTATTAATTTACAAGCCAATACAATCCCAAATACAACTCCAATAAATAAAATTATAAAATCAAACCCTGTTAAAAAGGTAAACTCAAAAGCTGATAAAAAGAACAATTCTTTTTTATTATGGAGCAATCCATATAAGTTAAGTACTTTTTGTAGATTGATACAATTAGGAAATTACGAAGCTGTTAAGAATCTTATTAAAAGTGGTGAAAATGTAAATAAAGAATCTAACAAGCTTACTCCTTTAATGTACGCTGCCAGACATAATAGAGTTGAAATTCTTCAATTACTTATAAATAGTGGAGCTAATTTAAAAGCAAAATCAAATAAAGGTTATACAGCTTTAGACTGGGCCAAAATGTCTGATGCTAAAGAAGCATATATTGTACTTCAAACAGCATTAAAAAAACAAAAAAAATAAATCACCCCTCTATATAAAAAATAGTTTAAGTACTTTTATATTTTATTTTTGAAGATAAAATATGAAGACTTTTAAAGACCAATTAGGAAGAGAAATCTCTTTAAAAAATACCCCAAAAAGAATAATTTCATTAGTTCCTTCGCAAACCGAATTATTGTGTGATTTAGCTCTTGAGAACGAGCTGGTTGGTATTACAACTTTTTGCGTACACCCTTATCATTTAAAATCTACTAAAGCTATTGTTGGTGGTACAAAAAAAGTAGATTTCGAAAAAATAATAGCCCTTAAACCCGATTTTATTTTATGCAATAAAGAAGAAAATACCTATGATTTTCTACCTAAATTAGAACAAATTGCTCCTACCTACTTTTCTGATGTAAATTCTATTGATGACTCTCTTCAACTAATAAAAGATTTAGGAACTATTCTAAATAGAAGAACCGAAAGTACCAACCTCATTCAAAAACTTGAATACAAGTTAAACAATTTTAAAGAGTTTATAAAAGATAAAGAAACTAAAAAAGTTGCTTATTTTATTTGGTTTAAACCTTGGATGGTTACCGGAAATGACACATATATAAATGAAATATTAAAGCTTAATAAATTTGAAAATATTTACGCTAATATGAGTCGTTATCCAAAAGTAGAAATTGATAAAATACGACATGAAGGCGATCCTGATATTATAATTTTATCCTCAGAACCATTTCACTTTAAAGATGAACATGCAATTGAAATTGCAACATTTACAAACCGTTCAATAACTGTTTTTGGAGACGGACAAATGTTTAGTTGGTATGGCTCTCGCCTTCTTTTAGCTTTGGATTATTTTAAAGAACTTCATAAAAAATTAGAAAGTCATTTTTAGTTGAATATAAAACATTGCTGCATTTTATCATGGCTTCGACTTCGCTCAGCCACCAAATATTTAATCTTGTAAAGCAAAAACCTGTTTTAATAAATTAGAGGTTCGTTTATTTACATTTTCTCTAATACCCTTTTCTTCAACTTCAACCATAGTGTAAACTCCTTTTAAAGCTTCACCTGTAACATAATCGGTTAAATCAGGATTTACATCGGTTGTTAAAGGTAAATTATTATACTTTGTAATTAAATCTGTCCAAATTTTATCGGCTCCAACTTTTTGAAAAGAACTATTAATAATGGGTTTAAATTTTTGGTAAAGCTGGGCTGATGTAGTGTTTTTTAAATACTGTGTTGCCGCATCGTCATTTCCTAATAAAATAGTTTTAGCATCAGTAAAAGTCATTCCTTTTATAGCTTCAACAAAAATTGGAATGGCCTCACCTACAGCATCTTCTGCTGCTCTATTCAATAATTTAAGTCCTTCATCTGCTACACTTGACAACCCTATATTACGCAACGTATTATCAACTTTTTGAAGTTCAGCCGGCAACATAATTTTAACCAGTTCATTTTTATAAAAGCCATCTTGTACCGCAAGAGTACTTACTTGATTGGTTATACCTTTATTTAAAGCTTCCTTTAAACCACTGGCTATTTGTTCATTTGTTATACCTCCACTGGTTGGTAGTTGACTCACAACTTGTTGTAATTCTGCACATGCACTAAGCTGAAATACAATAATTAACGCAATTACTTTTTTCATTTTTTTTTATTATATATTATTTTTAAAACTATCGGTTTTTTTATCATAACCGTAAGGACAGTGTTTACAACCACTTTTACAGCAATAACCTCTTTTTAAATGATAGTGTTCTGTAAAAACTCTATACCCAACTTCATTTATATAATAATCTTCTTCAGAAAAATTATTTAATTTATTTTCTATCATAGTGCTAAAGTAATTTTTTTAGTCATCAATACAAACTCTTTTCTGTTTTAACAATTACAAAACAAAATAGTATTCATCTATATTAAAATAAAAATAATCAATTTTTATTATCAAAAATTTATACATAAATTTACATAAAACCTAAAATTAAATACTTTGTGAATACTACTACTATTGACTTATATATATCTTATATATTTCAAGCGCATATTTTATAAAAATATAAACACATTATATTCAGTTATTTAATTAAAATAATTACTATTTAACTAAAAATTTAAAAATGGATCCTTCACTATTAAAATGCGTATTTATATCAAGCAAAAGATATAAAAAAGAGCTCTTAATAAATCAAAATGAAGTTTCAATTTTATATTCATTTATCAAAAACATCATAAATAATGAAGTTATGATACTAAATACCAATTTAGGATTGGATATTTATTATCTTTCTTCAATAGACTGTAAAAATATAATTGAAAATTCCTTTTTTATTATTACAACAAAAAAACAAAATAGAGCAAATGAATATAGAGTTAAAACATTAACTACTTTGACTGAAATTTCGAATAGATTTTTTGATTTATCAACTATGCCTATAGCATTTACCTGCTATTCAAAAAACTTGGTTTGCCAATTAAAAACCCTAAACATTCACAATAAACAAATTGTTGATCTTCTACTTAAAATATGGCAAAAAACAACAAACTTAAGTGTATTAAACGCATTAAATTCTAATCAATCAAATTCTGTAAAAAACTTATTAGTAAAAAATTCTTTGAATCCAATTAGGAATAATTAAAAAAATTAAAAAACATAAAAAAAGCAACTTAATAAGTTGCTTTTTTTATAAAATTTATTTTTTATTTCCAGGCGGATAATTTGCTAAAATCTCAGCTACAAATTCTTTAATTCTTTCTTCTTTTTTAGCAACATCTCCACTAGTATTTAAAGCTCCACTACCTATACCTTGCCAAGCTAATTCTTTCTTTTCAGCATCAATTAAATCAATAAACAAGGTTCCTTCAGTATAGTTTGAAATATGAGTTCCATAATTTGGTCCATAATACCAAGGATACCAACCATAATACATATTGTCATTATAAATATCAACTTTTTGACGTGATTTTGTAAAAATATTCACTAATAAATCAGGGTTTTCAGATTTTGTAAAGCCTTTAGCTAGCAATTCACTTTCAACCGCTTTTAAAATTCGTCTTTTATCCAAATCAGAAATATCAACTTTATCAATACCTTTTTTATAAAAAGCAAAAGTTTTGTATTGAGAGAAGTCGGCTTTAGTATCGTAATCAGTAGTAACTTTAACTGAACTACACGATGCTACTAAAAAAAGCAGCAACAACGGAAATAATTTTATAACTCTCATATAAATATAATTTTAACAGTTAAAACAATTTATGTAACAACGTATCTTCAACTAAATTTGGTAAGGTAACCTTTAATTTAGGCTCAACTTCCATTGCCCTTTTAATTGCAAAAGTTGCGCCATTATTACGCGCCCAATTTCTTCTCGAAATACCATTATTTACATCCCAAAAAAGCATACTTTTTAAACGCTTTTCTGCTTCTATACTACCATCAAGAACCATACCAAAACCACCGTTTATAACTTCTCCCCAGCCTACTCCTCCTCCATTATGTATTGACACCCAAGTTGCGCCTCTAAAACTGTCGCCAATTACATTTTGAATAGCCATATCAGCCGTAAATTGTGAACCATCATAAATATTTGAGGTTTCTCTGTACGGAGAATCAGTACCGGAAACATCGTGATGATCGCGTCCTAAAACAATTGGTTCACTAATTTCTCCGTTTTTTATAGCGTTGTTAAAAGCTTCAGCAATTTTCATTCTTCCTTCTGCATCGGCATATAAAATACGCGCTTGTGAACCCACTACCAATTTATTTTCCTGAGCTCCCTTAATCCACTGAATATTATCGGCCATTTGTTGTTGAATTTCTTCCGGTGAATTTTTCCTAATCTCTTCTAAAACTTCACAAGCTATTGCATCAGTTTTTTCTAAATCTAAAGGATTAGCACTGGTACATACCCAACGGAAAGGTCCAAAACCATAATCAAAACACATTGGACCCATAATATCTTGCACATAAGAAGGGTAAGCCCATCTCTCTATCTCTTCCCCAAGGGAAGAAAAGCTTTCTTTGTCATAAAAATTACCTTTTGAATCTTTATAAATTTTAGCCCCTGCTCTACTGGCTTCTAATAAAAAAGCATTTCCATAATCAAAAAAGTAAGTACCTTTTACTGTGTGCTTATTAATTGCTGCCACTTGTCTTTGTATACTTTCCTGAACTTTTTCTTTAAACAGTTTAGGATTTTCAGCCATCATTTTATTGGCTTCTTCAAAAGAAATTCCAACTGGATAATAACCTCCGGCCCAAGGATTATGTAAAGATGTTTGGTCGGAGCCTAAATCAATGTAAATTTTTTCTTCATCAAACTTTTCCCAAACATCAACTATATTTCCTAAATAAGCTATCGAAACAATTTCTTTATTCACTTTCGCTTTTTTCACTCTTAAAACCAAGTCGTTCAAATCATTAAAAACTTCATCAACCCAACCTTGCGAATGACGTGTATGTACGGCTTTTTGATTTACTTCAGCACAAACTGTAATACAACCTGCAATATTTCCTGCTTTTGGTTGCGCTCCACTCATACCGCCCAAACCGGATGTTACAAATAATTTTCCACTTAAATCTTCTCCATACTTAGCTATTTTTCTACCGGCGTTCAAAACTGTAATTGTTGTTCCGTGCACAATTCCCTGCGGACCAATATACATATAACTTCCGGCAGTCATTTGTCCGTATTGTGTAACTCCCAAAGCATTGTATTTTTCCCAATCATCTTGTTTACTGTAATTTGGAATCATCATCCCGTTAGTTACCACAACTCTTGGTGCATTTCTGTGTGAAGGAAATAAACCCATTGGATGACCGGAATACATTACCAATGTTTGGTCTTCGCCCATTTCACTCAAATACTGCATTGTTAATAAATACTGCGCCCAATTTTGAAAAACAGCACCGTTTCCACCATACGTAATTAGTTCGTGAGGATGCTGCGCTACAGCAACATCCAAATTATTCTGAATCATGTGCATAATGGCTTTTGCCTGTTTACACTTTCCGGGATATTCATTTATAGGCCTTGCATACATTTTGTAATCAGGTATAAAACGATACATATAAATTCTACCGTACGCATTCAACTCTTCAGCAAACTCTTTAGCTAAAACCGTATGATGCTGTTTATCAAAATAACGTAATGCATTTTTTACAGCTAACTCCTTTTCTGTTTTAGTTAAAATATCTTTACGCTTTGGTGCGTGATTTAAAGTAGTGTCGTATGTTTTTTTTAAAGGTAATTCCTTTGGTATTCCTTGTTGTATTTGTTCTTTAAATGATATCATAATTGGTATTTTAGAACGTTGTTTTTTGTAAAACCAACATCTTATTAAATTTTATGTGAAGTATAAAATAGTTAAATATCTTATTATTGCATCTTAAACAAAGATACTATATTTTGGTTTGATTTTTGTTAATGATGATGTACTATGATTGTTATTTTTAAACATATAATTCCAAAACCATACAGTGGCTTAACAATTTTTCCTTTCATTTTTTTGAAAAGTAAAAACTATAAAATGAATGCAATTTTAGTAAATCACGAAAAAATTCATTTAAAACAACAAATAGAACTATTATGGATTTTCTTTTTTGTTTGGTATTTAACGGAATATGCTTTTCTTCTTATAAAATTCAGAAAACACGATATGGCTTACAAAAACATAAGTTTTGAAAAAGAAGCTTATGCTTTTGAAAATGATTTAACTTATTTAAAAAGAAGAAAACCTTATAATTTTTTTAAATTTATCAGGTAAAAACCACTGTTTTATTATTAAATACCATCACTTTACGTTTGGTGTGCAAATTAATAGCTCTTGATAAAACTATTTTTTCTAAATCTTTTCCTTTTAAAATGAAATCTTTTATGGTGTGCGTATGAGAAACTCTGGTAATATCTTGCTCAATTATTGGACCTTCATCTAAATCTTCGGTTACATAATGGCTGGTAGCTCCAATAATTTTAACACCTCTTTTATAAGCCGAATGATACGGTTTTGCTCCGGGAAAAGCAGGTAAAAACGAATGATGTATATTGATAATTCTATTAGGATATTCTTCTATTAATTTTGATGAAAGAATTTGCATATAACGCGCCAAAACAATAAAATCAATAGTATGTTCTTTCAATAATTTTAATTGAGCATCTTCAGCTTCTTGTTTCGTTTCTTTTGTAACTCTTATATAATAGTAGGGTATTTTAAAACTCTTTGCAATATGTTCTAAATCAGGATGATTACTTATTATCAAAGGAATTTCAACCTCTAATTCACCCGAACTGTACCTGCTTAAAATATCATACAAACAATGGTCGTATTTTGAAACAAATAGTGCCATTTTAGGTTTTTGGTCAGAATCAAACATCCTCCAATTCATTACAAATTTTTCAGCAACTGTATTGGTAAAATACGTTTTTAAACTATTTAATGAAAATGTTTCTTTTGAAAATTCACATTCCAATCGCATAAAAAACATTTCATCTATTCTATCAACATGCTGATCTATATACACAATATTTCCTTGTTGAGCATGAATAAAACTTGTTACTGTTGCTATTATTCCCTGACTGTCTTTACAATTTATAAGTAATGTAATTCGTTTCATTTTACACAAATAATTAAAGTTTAAAATTATATAAAAAAAGTACAGCCTTCTGTAAATTTTTAAATCTTTGTAATTTGACAATATTTTTATTGTATTTTTAAAAAATTCATAAATTGCAATTAAAATACAAGCTTATTTTACGAAATGAAAAAAATATCAGCCTATAAACCCATAAATAAAGTACGAATTGTAACTGCTGCTTCGCTTTTTGACGGCCACGATGCTGCCATAAATATTATGCGTAGAATTATTCAGGCAACCGGAGTTGAAGTGATTCATTTGGGACATGACAGAAGTGTTGAAGAAGTTGTAAACTGTGCCATACAAGAAGATGCTAATGCCATTGCTATGACATCTTACCAAGGAGGTCATAATGAGTATTTTAAATACATGTATGATCTATTGCAAGAAAAAGGTGCTTCTCAAATTAAAATTTTTGGCGGCGGTGGCGGTGTAATTCTTCCTGAAGAAATTAAAGAATTAATAGATTATGGAATTACACGCATTTATTCTCCTGATGATGGAAGAGAAATGGGGTTACAAGGAATGATAAATGATATGATTGAAAAGTGCGATTTCCCTGTCCCATCCTTAATCCTTCCCAAAGGAAAGGAAATAGAAAAAAGCTTAAAAAACAAAGACGTAAATACCATTGCTCGTTTAATTTCAATAGCTGAAAACAGACACGATGAATATCTTTCTTTATTTTCCTCTTTAGAGAAATTTAAGAATAATAAAGGAGTGGTTTTAGGAATTACAGGAACAGGCGGCTCCGGAAAATCATCAATCGTTGATGAGTTAGTGAGACGTTATTTAATTGATTTTCCGAAAAAAACAATTGCAATAGTCTCTGTTGATCCTTCAAAACGAAAAACCGGAGGTGCTTTGTTAGGCGATAGAATTAGAATGAATGCAATTAAAAATAACCGTGTTTACATGCGTTCGTTGGCTACTCGTCAATCTAATTTAGCATTATCTAAACACGTTAGCGATGCTGTTGCAATTTTAAAAATTGCCGGTTTTGATTTGGTGATTTTAGAAACTTCAGGTATTGGACAAAGTGATACTGAAATTTTAGATCATTCTGATGTTTCTTTATATGTTATGACTCCCGAATACGGTGCTGCCACGCAATTGGAAAAAATTGATATGATTGATTTTGCAGATGTTATTGCGCTTAATAAATTTGATAAACGTGGTGCTTTGGATGCATTACGAGATGTTAAAAAACAATACCAACGCAATCATAATTTATGGGAAAGAAATATAGAGACAATGCCTGTTTACGGTACAATTGCCTCTCAATTTAATGATCCGGAAACTAATGAATTGTACGCAATCATCATTCAAAAATTAAATGAAAAAACAGAAGCTAAATTTGAGAGTTCACTTGAATTATCAGGAAAATTAAGTGAAAAACAGTTTATTATTCCACCTAACAGAACGCGCTATTTATCTGAAATAACTGAAACTAACAGAGCTTACAATAAAACTGCACAAGAACAAAAAGAAGTTGCTCAAAAATTATACGGAATTTATAAAACCATTGAATCTGTTTCAAATATAAACATTGAATTAAATCAAATTGGTTTAGATGAAGATGAGATTCTGAAACAAGTTCAGAATGACGAAAAGAAGGAATTAATTGCTCTTTTATTAAAAGAATTTTCAAGAGTAAAAATGGATTTAAATCCACATAACTGGAATATTATTATAAATTGGGAAGCTAAAAAACAAGCCTACAAAAAAGATATTTATTCCTATAAAGTTAGAGGTAAAGAAATAAATATTAAAACACATAGTGAGTCTTTATCTCACATTCAAATTCCAAAAATTTCGTTACCGAAATACGAAGCTTGGGGAGATATTTTGCTTTGGAGTTTAGAAGAAAATGTTCCCGGTGAGTTTCCTTTTACTTCCGGTCTTTTTCCTTTTAAAAGAACTAGTGAAGATCCAACAAGAATGTTTGCCGGTGAAGGTGGACCTGAACGTACCAACCGACGTTTTCATTATGTGAGTTTAGGTTTACCTGCCAAACGATTGTCTACAGCTTTTGACTCGGTAACTTTATACGGAAACGATCCTCATATTAGACCTGACATTTATGGAAAAATTGGTAATGCAGGAGTTTCAATTTGTTGTTTAGACGATGCTAAAAAACTGTATTCGGGATTCGATTTAACAAATCCTATAACTTCTGTTTCTATGACAATTAACGGTCCGGCTCCAATGATGCTTGGCTTTTTTATGAATGCAGCTATTGATCAAGAATGTGAAAAATATATTATTAAAAATGGCTTAAAAGATGATGTTGAAGCGAAAATCACTTCAATTTATAAAGAAAAAAATGTTGAACGTCCTCAATATCAAGGTGAACTACCGGAAGGAAATAACGGTTTAGGATTATTCCTTTTAGGTGTTACAGGCGATGAAGTTCTTCCTTCAGAAATTTATCAAAAAATTAAAGCTGAAACTATTTCGAAAGTTAGAGGAACTGTACAAGCCGATATTTTAAAGGAAGATCAGGCGCAAAATACTTGTATTTTCTCTACTGAATTTGCACTGCGTTTAATGGGCGATGTACAGGAATATTTTATCAATAATAATGTTCGAAACTTCTATTCGGTTTCCATTTCCGGCTATCACATTGCAGAAGCCGGAGCAAATCCAATTTCACAATTAGCATTTACTTTGGCAAATGGTTTTACCTATGTTGAATACTATTTATCAAGAGGAATGGACATCAATAAATTTGGTCCAAATTTGTCATTCTTCTTTTCAAATGGTGTAGATCCTGAATATGCCGTAATTGGCAGAGTTGCCCGTAAAATTTGGGCAAAAGCGATGAAAAATAAATACGGAGCAAATGAAAGAGCTCAAATGTTAAAATATCATATTCAAACATCAGGCAGAAGTTTACATGCGCAAGAAATTGATTTTAATGATATTCGAACTACGCTCCAGGCTCTATATGCAATTTACGACAATTGTAATAGCTTACACACCAACGCGTATGATGAAGCTATTACAACTCCAACCGAAGAAAGTGTGCGCCGAGCCATGGCAATTCAGTTAATTATTAATAAAGAATTAGGATTAGCCAAAAATGAAAATCCTATACAAGGCTCATTTATTATTGAAGAATTAACCGATCTGGTTGAAGAAGCCATTTATGTTGAATTTGATAGAATTACTGAGCGTGGTGGTGTGCTTGGAGCTATGGAAACCATGTACCAACGCAGTAAAATTCAGGAAGAAAGTTTGTATTATGAAACCTTAAAACACAATGGTGAATTTCCTATTATTGGTGTAAATACATTTTTAAGCAGTAAAGGTTCTCCAACTATTTTACCTCAAGAAGTAATTAGAGCTACTGAAGAAGAAAAACAATATCAAATTAAAGTTGTTGAAAATTTAAATAGTGGGAATTCTTCAAAAGTTGAAGAGCAACTTAAATTATTAAAACATAAAGCCATCAATAATGAAAACATTTTTGAACAATTAATGGAAGCTTGTAAAGTTTGTTCTATTGGACAAATTACAGAGGCTTTATTTGAAGTTGGCGGACAATATAGAAGAAATATGTAGTTTTTTTTAATTTAAATGCATCTTTTTCGTCTATTTCAAGTCTATTAGGTGAATTTAAAATTTATAAAAATGAAAAAACAATGCGAATGTACTTGTGACTCTTGTAATGAAGGAAATTGTAAAAGCTGTTCTTGCAAAAATTGTACATGTACAAACTGTAACTGCTAAAATATGACTACAAATCAAGTTTGGAATAATTATTCGGCAGACTTAAAACAATTTATCATCAGCAAAGTAAAAGACTCATCTATTGCTGATGATATTTTGCAGGATACTTTTATTAAAATCCATACAAAACTTCATACACTAAAGGATTTAAACAAATTAAAACCTTGGATATTTTCTATTGCCAGAAATTCAATTTTAGATTATTTTAAAACTCGAAAACAAACTTTTGATTTACCTTATTTAGCAACGGAAATAGAACCTGAAGATAAAAATCATACTGAAAAAGATTGTTTAAGTGGCATTTTAAAAAACCTTCCAAAAAAATATAGAGATCCTTTATTTTTATCTGACATTAAAGGTCTCAAACAGAAAGAAATTTCTAAAACTTTAAACCTTCCTTTACCAACTATTAAATCTCAAATTCAACGGGCAAGAAAACTAATTGCACAAGGGTTTATAGATTGTTGTGGCTTTGTTATTAATGACAAAGGAGTTCTACAAGGTGAGATAAAAGATAAAAAAGACTGTGTAGTGTTTGTAAGTAAAATTACAGTATAGAATTCACATAATTTTTATGAATTTTACGTAATGATATTAACTCTTTGCGTAACATTCTAACAAAATCTTTTCCGTGAATTCTTGTACGTTCCAAGTTTAAACAATCTTGGTAAATTTTATCAATAAAATAACGAAGACGTTTGGCGTATTTCAACTTTTTATCTGTAGAAACTTCAGTTTCAACCTCTACAACTTTTGGAACTAATTGAAATGAATTCATAATCAAGTTATCAGCATAATTATCAGTTTTTTCTCCAGATTTATACATCGAGATCACACTTTTATCATCAGTTATATACGCTGCAACTCTTCTAGATAATTGAAAAATATCTAAAGATTTCTGATAAATAGGCGATAAATTTAAATCTATATTAACTGCTTTCATTTTTTAGTAACTAATAGTACTCAAATTTACATAGTAAACATTTAGAATACATTTAAATATTAAAGCACAAGGTGTATTTTCTTTAAATTTTAATATTTTTATACTTAAATTCATTAAAAATGAAATTAGACTCTTTAAACTGGAAAATTCTTGAATGTTTACAACAAAATGCGAGACAAACAAACACTCAAATTGCAAAACAAGTTGGTATAAGTTCTCCTGCTGTATCCGAACGAATAAAAAAAATGGAAGACATGGGAGTTATTGAAGGTTATTTTGCTAAAGTCTCCCACTTTGAAACTGACCACCAGCTTAAAGCAATTATTACATTAAAAGCCTTTATGGGAAGACTAAAGCCATTTTTACAAACTGTTTCAAATTTTGATGAAATAGTAAATTGTTATCGAATTACAGGGGATGAAAATATTGTGATGGAAGTTGTTTTAAAAAACCAAAAGCATCTAGAAAAATTTATAGATCAATTAATTACTTATGGTGAAACAAGTACACATATAGTGCTATCTAATGTTGTAGAAAACAATCCAATAATTAAAAGAACTTAGTTCTTAAATTAAAAGTTTTAAAAATTAACTCACAACCTGAAATATAGCAACTGCGTAAATTGCAAATCTAACAAAACGCAATAAGCCAAAAAGAACTACTCCTTTTAACGGATACTTAATCATTCCTGCAGCTAAGCAAGTAATTGAAAAAGGAATTGGTAACAAAGCACCTACAACAATTAAAAATCCGCCCCATTTTTTAGTGTTTTTCAAATGTTTAGTCATCTTTGTTTCAAGGTAATTTTTAACTCTTTCAATTTTTAAAATTGCTTTTCCTAAAAAATAAGAAATTATACCTCCGGTATATGAAAATAATGCCAGCAATGTTAAGTTAAAAATTGGTTCAGAAGTTTTCTTGGTCCAAGCAATAAATATTTCTGGCGGAAGCAATCCTAAAAAAATTTCAGAAAGAAAAAACACTACAAATACTTGAACATTGCTAAATGTATCGGTAAAATGTTTTAAACCTTCATTAACATTATAAATATAATTATTAAACAGAAATAAAATAGCAATTATTGCAATTATTGGCCAAATAGCTTTTTTTAAACTTTTACCAACAAAAGCGTAAAATCCAGTATAAGAATAATACTGGTGTAACAATTTAATTCTTGATTTTTTTTGTGTTTTAGTAGTTTCCTTCATTTATATTTCTTCAATCTGCATTAATCGCAAAAGTATGTAGAATGATTTTAAATAGGAAACTATTTTTAAAGCAATTTATTTATTTAAAGAAAATTTAACATAAAAATCTACATAAAGAAAAATTACCCTTCTTTATCAATAATTGTTAAAGCCAAACGAATTTTAAAATACTCTATTTCTGCATTAAAATACTCAAAATATGGTTTTAAAGCTTGTGGACTTTCTAATTCATCTTTCGCTTTACTCACTTGCTCTACCTCATCTTTAGTTACAAAATTATAAATATCAATATCTTTTCCATCAGTATATAGTTTAGCTAAATGAGAAAAAATAGTGGTAGTTTTTAAATTACGCTTTTCGGCAATTTCATCTATAGATAAACCTTCTTTATACAACTCGTAAGTTACTTTGTGTGTATCGTTCTTTTTACGTTTTTCTACTTTTTCATTCATAAATGAAGTGATTTCAGCAATAAACTCATCCCCATAAACTTCTAACTTTCGCTGTCCTACGCCGTTAATTTCCAACAAATCCGCTTCACTCATTGGTCTGGCTCTTTCCATTTCTTTTAAAGTGGCATCACTAAAAACCAAATATGCCGGAATATTTTCATCCAAAGCAATTTTTTGACGTAATTTACGTAAACGTTCAAATAATGTATCCTTTTTTGCTTTGGTTGTTTTTGGTTCTTTTTTATTTATGATTTGCTCTTGTATTTCTACCGGACGAGTTAAATTCACAACTTCATTTTCGAACAAAACTTTTTTTGAAAAACCGGTTAACTGTAGCGCATTATTTTTATGAAAAGCCACTTCGCAATAGCCTTGATTTATTAATTGAATAATATATTGCTGCCAATCTCTCCAGGAAATATCCTTACCTATACCATGCGATTTTAATTTATCGTATTTTTTATCTAAAACAGTAGCATTGTGAGCACCTCTCAAAACATCAATCACAATTCCTGTTGCTTCATTTTCTTTTAATCGGGTAATTACTGAAAGTGCTTTTTGTGCAATAATTGTACCGTTAAAAAATTGAGGTGGATTTATACATACATCACAATTTCCACAGTTTTCATATAACAATTCTCCAAAATAGCTTAACAAAATTTTTCTTCGACACGTAGTTGCTTCAGAAAATTGTTTCATCCGTTCCAACTTAGCAACTTGAACATCTTCATTACTAACTCCACTTATAAATTTCCGAAGTTGAATAACATCTGAATAACTATGAAACAATAAAGCATTTGCTTTTAAACCATCTCTTCCGCATCGCCCAATTTCCTGATAATAACCTTCAATATTTTTTGGCATATTGTAATGTATTACCCAACGTACATTCGATTTATCTATTCCCATTCCAAAAGCAATAGTAGCACAAACTACTTGTGTTTTATCATAAATAAAATCTTCTTGAGTTTTTGTTCTCTCCACAAAATTTAATCCGGCATGATATGCAGCAGCCGAAATCCCATTTTGCTTTAATTTTAAAGCCAATTGCTCGGTAGATTTTCGGCTTAAACAATAAATAATACCAGCTTCATCAGGTTTTTTATTGATAAATTTTATGATTTGTGAAACTCTATCATTTGCAGGACGAACTTCTAATTCAATATTTTTTCGATCAAATGAAGATAAAAATTGTGTTGCATTTACAATATTTAATTGCTGAATAATATCTTGCCTTGTAGCTTTATCAGCTGTTGCTGTTAAGGCAATAATTGGTGTATTGGGTAATGATTGTTTTAAAAATCCCAGTTGCTGATAAGATGGACGAAAGTCGTGTCCCCAAGAAGAAATACAATGTGCTTCATCAATAGCAATACAACTTATATATTGTTCTGTTAAAATATTTCCCAACAAGCTTAAACTCTCAGGAGCAACATATAATAGTTTTATTTCTTTGTTAATTACTTTATCAAAAATAGCATTTTGCTCATGACTTTCCTGACTACTATTAAAAAAATCTGCTGAAATTCCATTTGCATTTAAGCCATCAACTTGATCTTTCATTAAAGCAATTAACGGAGAAATCACCAAAGTTAATCCTTCAAATAATAATGCAGGTAACTGAAAACAAATTGATTTTCCTCCTCCTGTTGGCATAATAACCAAATTATCGTTTTTGGAAAGAACAGATTCAACTATCTTTTGTTGTTGATCTCTAAAACTATCATATCCAAAGTATTTTTTTAAAACAGGAAGTAGTTTTTCTTGAGTTTCCTTTAATAGCATGTTATTTTTCAATATTTAAAACTTCACAGCAAATGTATGTTTTTATTTTAACAGGATAATTGAGATTACTGCATACTAAGAAATGGCAAAAGGAATTCTGATTATACTTCTACTATGCTCAGTAACCATCTATCTAATAAAAGGACATAAAAAAATCCGGTTTAAAACCGGATTTTCTTCAAATTTAAATTAAAAAACCTTTATTTAACATATGCATCAGAGTGTACTTTTGCTACAGCTCTTCCTGATGGATCATTCATATTTTTAAAACTTGCATCCCATTCCAAAGCAATTTTAGTACTACAAGCTACCGACGCTTCTTGAGGAACACTTAAAGCGGCTGCATCTGAAGGAAAATGCTCTGCAAAAATTGAACGGTAATAAAATTCTTCTTTATTGGTTGGTGTTTGAATTGGAAACTTATATTTAGCATTTGCCAACTGATCGTCAGTAACTTTTTCATTAACAATTTCTTTCAAAGTGTCAATCCAACTGTAACCAACACCATCAGAAAATTGTTCTTTTTGTCTCCAAGCTACGCTTTCAGGTAAATAACTTTCAAAAGCTTTACGCACTACCCATTTTTCCATACGTTCACCGTTAATCATTTTATCTTGCGGGTTAATTCGCATGGCAACATCCATAAACTCTTTGTCTAAAAACGGAACACGACCTTCAATTCCCCAAGCTGCAAGACTTTTATTTGCTCTCAAACAATCGTACATATGTAATTTACTCAATTTACGAACAGTTTCTTCATGAAATTCTTTTGAGTTTGGCGCTTTATGAAAATATAGATAACCTCCAAATAGCTCATCGGCACCTTCACCTGATAATACCATTTTTATTCCCATAGATTTAATAACTCTAGCCATTAAATACATTGGAGTTGAAGCTCTAATTGTAGTTATATCGTATGTTTCAAGGTTGTAAATTACATCTTTTATAGCATCTAAACCTTCTTGAATTGTAAATTTAATTTCGTGATGTACAGTTCCAATATGATCTGCAACTTTTTGTGCAGCAGCCAAATCAGGAGAACCTTCTAAACCTACTGAAAATGAGTGTAATTGTGGCCACCACGCCGCTTGTGTGTCATCAGACTCTACTCTTTTACCGGCATATTTTTTTGCAATTGCTGAAGTAACCGAAGAATCTAAACCTCCTGAAAGTAACACACCATAAGGCACATCAGACATTAGTTGACGATGGACTGCTGCCTCTAATGCATCGTGAATTTCATCAATACTGGTTTGATTTTCTTTTACTGCATCGTACTCCATCCAATCTCTACTGTACCATCTTTTCAATTCACCATCTTTACTTGATAAATAATGTCCCGGAGGAAATAACTCAATTTTAGTACAAACACCTTCTAAAGCTTTTAATTCGGAAGCAACATAAAATGTTCCGTTAGCATCCCATCCCATATATAAAGGAATAATTCCCATATGGTCACGAGCTACAAAATATTCATCTTTTTCGACATCATAAATTGCAAAACCAAAAATCCCATTCATTTCATCAATAAAATCAGTACCTTTTTCTTTGTACAACGCTAAAATCACTTCACAATCAGATTCAGTTTGAAAATTATATTTTCCTACAAATTGTTTACGTAATTCTCTGTGATTATAAATTTCACCGTTTGCAGCCAACACCAATTTACCATCTTCGCTATACAATGGTTGTTTACCCGAAACCGGATCAACAATTGAAAGTCTTTCATGAGCCAATATGGCTTTTTCATCGGCATAAATTCCACTCCAATCCGGTCCACGATGACGTACTTTTTTAGACATTTCCAATAACTGTGGTCTTAACACATCAGCTTTCTCTTTTAAATCGAACGCACAAACTATTCCGCACATAATTTTATTTTTATTTTATTATTTTAATAAGGCAAAAGTGCATTTTTAGTTTATATCTAAAAACACTATATGCTGTTTTAATTACATTTATAAATAATAAAGTTAATTTTAGTAATCATTTATAAGTAATTACATCTTTATTTATTCCTATTAATTAATATTTGAAATATGGTAAAATGTATTATCGAAAATAAAATTATATGCTATCAATTTATTCTTATTTTTGAAATTAATTATAAATCATTAATTAATGACTTTATTCACATTACTTTTTGCAAGTATTTTAGGAGGCTTAGCTGTTATTTTAGGTGCATTTGGAGCACATGCATTAAAAAAAATACTAACTGAAGAGCAGTTAAAGAGTTTTGAAACTGGTGTAAAATACCAAATGTACCATTCAATAGTATTATTAATTATCGGCTTTAATTTTAATCTAGAAACTACTGTAGAAAAATATATGATCTATAGTTTTGTTGCAGGCATAATTTTATTTTCTTTTAGTATTTATGGCCTTGTAATTTCTTCTGCAAAAAATAAAAAATTGCGTTTTTTAGGTCCGATTACACCTATTGGAGGTTTATTATTGATTATTGGTTGGTGCCTATTGTTTAATTCAATTTTAACTATAAATTATTAATATCACCCTTCATTTATTATTATATACCTAAACAATAAAAACAAACCTGTGTTTATTGCAAAAAATAAAATAGAGACAACAATAATAAACACCCAAATTAACATCTTTTTATATTTGTTTTTCATTGTTGTCATTACACCATTCACTCTATTTGTTTAAAAATTCATTTTTTTTCTGCTAATTGTTAAAACGCTACAATAGTGTTTTGTGTTAAATAATATCAATCAATTCAACTTCAAATTTCAAGATTGAAAAAGGTAGAATTTTTTCAGATATCAATTTATTTTCTAAAAGATCTTCCCTAACCATCTCTGGAAATATCTGCAAGCTTTCATCATAAGCTAAATGAGATGGAATAATTAAAATTGCTTTTTCTCCTTTTTCCATTAATTTAACTCCTTCTTCCAAACCTTTAATAACAGAATTACTTCCTATTTTAAAACTAAACTGTGTACCATCTTCTGTACTATCAATAACATCTCCATTTAAATATTCTACTACAAATTGAATTTTTACAGTTTTTAGATCTACAGGTTTTTCACCATCACCATCACTTACCTTTTTATAATAAAGTCCTGATGAAGTTCTATCCATATTTTCGATACTATTATCTGCTATATAATTATCAATGGAATCTTTTTCTATTTCTATCTGTTCTTCTTCAGTCTCAATTTTGACAATTTCATTTTCAATAATAAATATTGCATTGGATGGTATAATATCTTCATAATAATAATCGGCATAAGCTAATTGTGATGGAATGTAAAATTTAAATTTTTCACCTTCCTTCATTTTAGTTGATCCAAATCTTAAGCCAACAGGTATAAGTGAACCTCCTGTTATTTTATATTTTGCAGGTTTTCCTGAACCCGTATCTTCAGTAATGCTATCAATTTTTTTACCATTTAGAAGACTCATTTTATAGTAAACTGATACTATATCATCTTCTTCAACTTTTTCACCTGAAGTATTAGAATTAATTATTGTATAATAATAACCTTCTTCCGCTTTTTCAGCATTAATGTTATTACTATTTAAATACTCTAAAATTAATTTATCATCAATTTTTCTTTGATCTTTATAGTCGTTGTCATCATCTAAACAACTTTGTAAAACAACTAACGAAACCGACAATAGCAAAACCATCAATAGTAATTTGCTAAATTTTAATTTATTTTTTTCCATAAGTATGTGTTTATTTAAAATTGATTTATATAAACATTACGAAAATTGATGGCTAAACGCTACAAAACTAAATAACAGTTTACTGATTTATTTTGTTGTTTATATTTATAATAAGAAAAACCTTAATATGATGTTTTTTTGTAGATTTGACATCTTAATCAATCATATTTTAAATGAAACATTTCTTTTCTAGACTATTATTTATATTTTTTATAAGTTTTTTAGTAATAAATTGCAAAAAATCAAATTCAGAAGAAAAAGAAATAAATTACGTTCAGCAAAATTATGATAAAATAGAAACCACTATTACTATGCGTGATGGTGTAAAACTGTTTACTACCATTTATTCACCAAAAGATAAAAGTGTGTCTTACCCTATTTTACTTATGCGAACTCCATATAGTTGTAGTCCCTATGGACAGGATAAATACAGAAAAAACATAGGCCCAAACCAACACTTAATGAAAGAAGGAAATATTATTGTTTATCAAGATGTACGCGGACGTTGGATGAGCGAAGGTACTTATGACAATATGCGTGCTTATATACCAAATAAGAAATCAAAAAATGATATTGATGAAAGTTCCGATACGTATGATACTATTGATTGGTTAGTAAAAAACGTTGAAAATAATAATGGAAAAGTGGGCACTTGGGGAATTTCATATCCTGGTTTTTACAGTACTTATTCAACAATTGATGCACATCCTGCATTAAAAGCTGCTTCACCACAAGCTTGTATTGGCGATTTCTTTTTTGATGATTTTCACCATAACGGTGCGTATTTGTTAAGTTATTTTAGAGCTACAGCTCTTTTTGGAACACCTAAAAACAAACCAACCGATACTGCTTGGTATAAAATTCCCGATTTAAAAACCCAAGATCAATATCAATTCTTTTTAGATGCCGGACCGTTAAGCAACCTTAACAAGTATTTTCAATATGAAAAGTTAGATGATCCTACGCTTCAAAATAATGATAAAGTAGACGATTTTTTTTGGGAAGAACTTAAAGAGCATCCAAATTATGACACTATTTGGCAAAGCAAAGGAATTATTCAGCATTTAAAAAATATTAAATCTTCAGTCGCAACTATGATTGTTGGCGGAGAGTTTGATGCTGAAGATTTATATGGCCCATTAGAAACCTATAAAACCATTGAAAAATACAATCCTGACAATTACAACACCTTAGTTTTTGGACCTTGGAGCCACGGACAATGGGCAAGAACTAATCCGGAAAATAGTGTTGGAAATTATTATTTTGGCGATTCAATTTCATTAAAATTTCAAGCACAAATTGAAACAAAATTCTTTAATCATTTCTTAAAAGGAAATGGAAATAAAGACTCAGGGCTGCCTGAAGCTTATGTGTTTGATTCAGGTAAAAAAGAATGGAATTCGTACAATTCTTGGCCACCTGAAAATACACAAAAACAAACGCTTTATTTATCTGGAAATCAAAAACTAACTTTAACTAAAGAAAAAGAAACTGGTATTACTTTTGTTAGCGATATTAAAAAACCTGTTCCCTATTCAGAAGATATTAAAACAGTTTTTACACCAAAAAAATACATGACTGACGACCAACGTTTTGCAGCCAGAAGAAGTGATGTTTTAATTTTTGAAACTGATGTTTTAACTGAAAATCTAACTTTAGCCGGAGATATTTTAGCCAACTTACAAGTAGCCACTACAGGTACTGATGCTGACTGGATTGTGAAAATTATTGATATTCATCCTTCTGATGTTGAAGAAACAAATGAAAATATTCAAAATCATTTAAAACTAAGTAATTATCATTTAATGGTAAGAAGTGAAGTAATGAGAGGTAAGTTTAGAAATAGCTTTACGCATCCGGAGCCATTTGTTCCTAATAAAAAAACAACTGTAAATATCAAGTTACAAGATGTGTATCATACCATAAAAAAAGGACATAAATTACAAATACAAGTGCAAAGCACTTGGTTTCCTTTAATAGATTTAAATCCGCAAACGTATGTAGACAATATTTTTAAAGCAAAGCCTGAAGATTTTAAAACGCAAACTCATACAGTATTTACATCTTCAAATATTGAGTTTACTATTTTGAAATAGAACAGTAAAAGCTATTAATTATCAATGTTTTTAAGTGTTAAAACTCTACCTTTTGCTTTAATTTCTTCAGCAAATTCCATAATGGTTTTATCTCTGAATTTAGCCATTATATTTTTTTTAAAAGGCTCTACAATAAAGTGTACAGGACATGGGTTTTCAGAATCACAAGCATCTAAACCTAAAAAACACTCGTTTAATTTATTTAAACCATCAATATTTTCAATAATATCGCAAACGTTTCTATTACTATTCTTTTTTGTCAGATAAAAACCTCCGTTTGGACCTTTAGTTGAAGAAATTATTTTTCCACGAACTAATTGTTGAAATAATTTTGCCAAAAATGGACTTGGCACATCTATACTTTTTGATATTTGCTTTACACTTATTTTTTTATCTTTACTTGAATGTTCCGCTAAATACAGTGTTGATAATATGGCATATTTACTAGCACGTGATAACATAATTTATCTTTTTTTATTTTCTTTTGTTGTAAAATTAACAAAAAAAGATTAAAGAGTATTATATCTTTTTATATTTAGCCGTAAAATGCCTCATTATTGGAGCTTCTTCTACAATAACATATCCGGATTTAGCATCTTTCCTTGTATCATAAATATTTTTTAATGTTGCCGCAATGTAATCCATATGGTTATTTGTATACGTTCTTCTTGGTATAGCCAACCTAACTAATTCTAACTCAGGATACCTGTTTTCTCTAGTAACAGGGTCTCTATCTGCTAAAACTGTTCCAATTTCAACACTTCTAATTCCGCCAACAATATAAAGTTCTATTGCTAAAGCCTGGGCTCTGTATTCTTCTCTTGGAATTGTGGGCACAAATTTATTTGCATCTAAAAAAATAGCATGGCCACCAAATGGTTGTTGTACCGGCACTCCAAATTCAACCAATTTATTTCCTAAATAAGCAACTTGCTCTACCCTGCTTTCTAAATAATTAAACTCTGTAGACTCGTTTAAACCAACTGCCAAAGCACCCATATCACGTCCATTCATTCCTCCATAAGTAATAAATCCTTCAAACATAATATTAAAAACCGTTGCTTGTTTGAACACTTCTTTACTATTAAGAGCAATAAAACCTCCCATATTTACCAGTCCGTCTTTTTTAGCGCTCATAGTCATTCCATCACCATAAGAAAAGAATTCTTTAGCAATTTCTTTAATGGTTTTGTCTTGGTAACCAAGTTCACGTTTTTTAATAAAATATGCGTTTTCTGCAAAACGAGCTGCATCAAAGTATAAAAGAATTTCATATTCCTTACATAATTTAGACACTTCTTTTATATTTTGAATAGAAACCGGTTGTCCACCGGCACTGTTACACGTAATTGTTACAATTACAAAAGGAATTTTCTCTTTAGGATATTTTTTAAAAACTTTTTCTAATTTATTCAAATCTACATTTCCCTTAAAAGGATGAATTATAGAAGTATCAAAAGCCTCATCAATAGTACAATCTACAGCTGTAGCTTTTCTGAACTCAATATGTCCTTTTGTGGTATCAAAATGTGAATTTCCCGGTATAATATTCCCTTGTTTAACTAAAGCTGAAAACAATACATTTTCGGCCGCTCTACCTTGATGTGTTGGCAAAAAATACTTAAATCCGGTAATTTTTTTTACAGTTTTTTTAAGTTTTTTGAATGAAAGTGAACCGGCATAACTCTCATCTCCAACCATCATTTCTGCCCATTGTTTATCGCTCATTGCTCCTGTACCCGAATCGGTAAGCAAATCAATAAAAACTTTATCAGATGATAAATTAAATAAATTGTAATGCGCTTGTTTAATCCATTTTAAACGTTGTTCTTTTGTTGAGCGTTTAATTTGCTCAACCATTTTTATTTTATAGGGTTCTGCATATGGTAATTCCATAATAGATATTATTTAGTTTGAAGAATTGTATGTAAAAAGAAATTAATTTTTGTTGAAAAGACAAAAAGTAATTATATACTAAAGCATTCCGGGCGCTTTATGTTTAAATAGTGATTGAAGTATTTTTTATAAAAACTCAACTTTTTCATGTAATTACAAATTTATTGAATTTTAAAATCAATAACTAAAATTTTCGGTATTTTAAAGCTTTTTTTTTAATGACAATAGTCATTAAAAGTAACAAAAGTTACAATTATCTTTGCTATTGCATTGGTACATATAAATTTGTCTTAAAAATTTGATAATAAAACAGTAATATGACAATTATCATTACTTTTGCAAAACATTTATTTTAATAATAAAATCTATATAATGAACAAACTTCTTTCCGCAATATATTCAACCCGTTTAATGGCTGTTTTGTTTCTAGTTTTTGCTATATCAATGGGAGTTGCAACATTTATTGAAAATGATTATGGAACTGAAACTGCAAAAGCTTTAGTATACAATGCTTGGTGGTTTGAGGGAATTATGATTCTATTTGCCATAAACTTTTTTGGAAATATATTTAAATACAAATTATACCGAAAAGAAAAATTAGTAGTTCTGGCTTTTCACTTGGCCTTTTTTTTAATTTTAGTTGGCGCAGGTATTACCCGATATATAAGTTTTGAAGGTATTATGCCTATTAAAGAAGGTGCTGTAAGCAACACTTTTTTAACTGAAAAAAATTACATAAGTACTGTTATTAATGATGGCAATGAACAAAAAACACCTGTGCATCATAGTATATTGCTTTCTGCAATTGGCAACAATAATTACAAATATAATACCGATTTTAAAGGTCAGGAAGTTTCTATAAAACTAACTGATTACATTCCAAACGCTACCGATGTTTTTGAAGAAAATGAAAATGGAGATGAGTATTTACTTTTTGTCGAATCCGGTGCCGGTGGTAGACACAACCATTATATTAAAAAAGGAGCTTCAGAAATTGTACATGGCGTTTTGGTAGGTTTTGACGCACCTACACAAAATACAATAGATTTTAAAACTGTTGATGGTAATTTAAAAATTAAATCTGTAACCGATGGTTCATTTTTTAGAATGGCCGATAATTTTCAAGGTACCATTGTAAAAGATTCTATTCAAGATTTTTCATTATTAGCAGTACATTCAATTGCAGGTTTACAATTTGTGATTCCTAAAAATCCTATTAAAGGAAATTATAAAACCGTTTCAGGTAATAAAGATCAAAACTCTTTGGCTCAATTGGAATTTGATGTTACAACCGGTGGAGAAACCAAACATATTAAATTACGTGGCGGAAAATTTGCCATACAACAACCTACTCAATTTAGTGTTGGTAATCTTAATTTTAGAATGAGTTATGGCGCTATGCAAAAACAACTTCCTTTCAGCATAAAATTGAACGATTTTCAATTAGACAAATATCCGGGTTCTGAAAGTGCCATGTCTTACGCCAGTGAAGTAACTGTTATAGCTCCTGAAGAAACTTTTGATTTTAGAATTTTTATGAATCATATTTTAAATTATAAAGGATATAAATTCTTCCAGTCAAGTTACAATATTACTCCAGAATATGAAGAAACTCACCTTTCTGTAAATCACGATTTTTGGGGCTCAACAATAACTTATATTGGGTATTTTCTTTTATACGCAGGACTGATTTTAATTTTATTTATGAAAAACACACGTTTTGATTTTCTTAGAAAAAGTTTACAGAAAATTAGAACGAAAAAAGCAACTATATCAACTATTGCTTTGCTACTAATTTCATCTTTTACGTTTGCCCAACAACATAATCACGAGTTATCTGAATCTCAAATAGATTCGTTACTGTTAGCTAATAAAATTGATAAAATCCATACTCAAAAATTCAGCAAATTAGTAATACAAGATGCCGGTGGTAGAATGAAACCAGTACACACATACGCATCAGAATTATTAAGAAAAGTAAGTAAACACGATACTTATAGAGATTTAAATGCAACTCAAGTATTTTTATCAATACAACAAAACCCAAGAATGTGGTTTCAAATGCCTATAATTTATATAGAAAAAGGAGACACAAAACTAAGAGATTTAATTAATATACCTCACGATCAAAAATATGCTACATTGGCAAACTTTTTTGATGAAAAAGGAATGTATAAAATAGCTGAAGAACAACAAAAAGCTCAAAAAAGCAATATAAAAAGTAAGTTTGAAAAAGATGTGATTAATGTTGATAGACGAGTAAACCTACTCTATTCTGCAATAACAGGTGATATTTTAAGGATATTCCCTTTACCAAATGATGCTAACAATACTTGGGTTTCTCAAAACAGACTCAACACAGCCAACTTTAAAGGGCAAGATTCCGTATTTGTTCGTCAAATACTTCCTATTTATTTACATACATTATCAGAATCAAAAGCAACCAATGATTATTCTAAATCTGATCAAATATTAGACGGACTTACAAATTTCCAAAAGAAATACGGAAGTGCTGTTTATCCTTCAGAAAAGAAAATAAATTTAGAAATAGCGTACAATAAATACGATGTGTTTAAAAAGCTATTTAGCTACTATATGTATATTGGTACGTTAATGTTCTTTTTTGTAATATTCCAAATATTCAATAATAATAAAGTCATCAACTTTTTAATAAAAGCAAGTATTGCAATTATAATCGGGTTGTTTTTAATGCATACCGGAGGTTTAATTGCTCGTTGGATTGTTAGTGGACATGCACCTTGGAGTAACGCTTACGAATCTATGATTTACGTTGGATGGGCTACCATGTTATTCGGCTTTATTTTTGGAAGAAAATCATCTATGACCATTGCAGCAACAGCATTTTTAACAGCTTTTATTTTAATGGTTGCACATTGGAATTGGATGGATCCTGAAATTGCAAATTTAGTTCCTGTACTTAACTCGTACTGGTTAATGATTCATGTTGCCATAATTGTTGCGAGTTACGGACCTTTTGCTTTGGGTATGATTTTAGGTTTAATTGCCTTAATCTTAATGATTTTAACAACTGAAAAAAATAAGAATAAAATCGGTTTAATGATTAAGGAAATGACCATTATTAATGAAATGTCATTAACCGTAGGTTTAATAATGTTAACCATTGGTAACTTTTTAGGTGGCCAATGGGCAAATGAAAGCTGGGGGCGTTACTGGGGATGGGACCCAAAAGAAACTTGGGCTTTAATAAGTATAATGGTTTATGCCTTTGTACTGCATTTACGCTTAGTACCGGGATTAAGAAGTAAATTTATATTCAACGTTTTTTCAGTAGCTGCTTTTGCTTCTATTTTAATGACTTACTTTGGAGTTAATTTCTACCTGTCAGGCTTGCATTCTTATGCCAGCGGAGATAAAGCTATCACTCCAACTTTTGTTTATTACTCTGTTGCAATAGTATCTGTAATTTCAATTGTTGCCTACTTTCAATATAAAAAACATTATAAAAAATAAGTAAAACCGTTGCAAAAATGTAACTTTGCAAACCAACTAAAAATAATTTTTATAGTATGTTTAATAAGTATATAAAATTAGTAATTGCAGCCGGAATAGTAGTTTGGTCAATATTTCAATTTATTGACGGAAATATAATGAATGGTATTTCATTAGTATTATTAGCCGGTATTTTTGTGTTATTTTATTTTAAAAATGAATTTATATTATTAGCCTTTCTTCAATTGAGAAAGCAAAATTTTGCAGGTGCAAGTAAATGGCTGTCTTATATTAAAAAACCAAGTAGTGCTTTAGTTAAAAAACAAGAAGGTTACTATAATTTTTTACAAGGAATTATGGTGTCACAAACCAATATCAATCAAGCTGAAAAATACTTTAAAAAAGCTTTAAGTTTGGGGTTAAACATGAAGCATGATACCGCGATGGCTAAATTACAATTAGCTGGTATTGCAATGAGTAAAAGACGTAAACGTGAAGCTACAACTTTAATTAATGAAGCTAAAAAATTAGATACTCAAAATGTTTTAGCAGATCAAATTAAAATGTTAAAACAACAAATGAAAAAAATATAAAGTTTTGATATTAAAAAAAACGCAACCAATGGTTGCGTTTTTTTATTTTTTTATTCTAAAATAACAGCTTCCAAATCTTTATTATATTGAATTAGAAATACTCCGTTATTTTCAAAACTTCCAAATAACTTTTTATTATAATCAAACGTTGAAGAAATTCTTGTTGATTTCCCAGCTTTTAAACCATCCTCTAAATTTTTATTACTTGCTATTCTTACAATAGCGTCGTATGCCACATCAAACCCTCTAATTGCATACTTTGAAGGTATCGCATTATTTTTAGATTTGTATGATTTATAAAAACCTCTTGTATTTTTAGTATCCAAATCATAAAAATCGGTTGTAGGGAAAACAAAATTCAATTCTCCTAAAAAATTATTATCAACCTTATCAAAATTCTCTCCTTTATCTAAAGCAAATAATGTTATTTTAAACTCTTTATCTAAAACTTTTAAATTATTTACTGTAGCGGCAGTAGTTAAAACTTCATCACTCAATAACAGTACCCAATTATCACTGTCATTTTTTAATTTTTGAGAAATTTTTTCACTTGCTATATATCCTTTTTCAGGTTTTATTACAGCTATATTTTGAATGGAATCAAATGATTTTAAAATATTAACTATACGCCAAAGTTTACTTTGAGAATCAGTTTTACCATCGTTAACAACTATAATATTTTCTCCATTGTAATTTTCTTCTAAATAGCTTAACATTTTTTTTTCTAACAAATCCTCTTCCGGTGCAGATTTTATCAAATTAGAAGCCGATAATGTATTTTGCTTTTTAGAATAAACAGGTGCAATTACAGGAGCAGAAACATGTTTGGCAACCCAATATGCATTTTCAAAAAACAATGGACCTATAACTGCATCAACCTTATCAAAATCAATAGAATTAACAATAGATTTTAATTTATAGCTTGAGTTTTCAGTATCAACATAATTTACATGTATTTTAACTCCTTTTTTCACTAACGAATCAATAGCCATTTCAACTCCCAAATGAAAATCTGTTGTAATATTTAATAGTGAATTTGTTTTACTAAAATTAGAGATTACGGTAGAATCTATCAACTTATTTAATTGATATGGTAACATTACTACAACATTAATATCTTTATGCAAATTTAAATTTTCATAAAATATTTCAGCTTCGTTGCTATCAAGTTCTTCTTCTTCAATATTATTGGTTTCTTCAATCTCAGTTACGGGTTTTATTTTTAAAACCATTCCTAGTTTTAAACCTTCAACAAGTGTAGGATTTAAAGAAAGTAGCTGATCTACAGTAACATTATAACGTTTGGTTAAATTATATACGGTATCATCCTTAACAACAGTATGTATAACATAATTTAAAGTTTCTGTGGTTTTTGTAACATTTGCTTTCGGAATAATTAATTTCATTCCAACTTTTAATCCTTCTTTTAAACTCGGATTTTTAGCTATCAGATCATCAATGGTTACTCCAAATTTCTTTGAAATACCAAATAGAGTTTCTTTAGGTTTAACTAAATATAAATTATCGTCAGTTTTAACTTGTTCAACAACTTCTTTACCATAATTTTTATTGGGAACAATAATTACAGTATTTGGATCTGGTTTTCTACTTATTCCGGGATTTAATTTAAGTAAATCTCTTGTAGATAAATCGTACTCTTTAGCTATACTTTTCATAGTTTCGCCTTTTTTAACAGAGTATGAAATATACTTTTTTTGTTGTGCTGTTATTACTGCTGAAAACAAAAAAAGAAAGACAATTAAAAGTTTTATTCTTTTCATAAATTATTTTTTAAGCCGGGAATTTATTCCCACTCAATTGTTGCCGGTGGTTTAGAACTAATATCGTACACTACTCTATTAACGCCTTTTACACCATTTATTATTTGATTAGATGTTTTTTGTAAAAATTCGTATGGTAAATTTACCCAATCGGCTGTCATACCATCAGTAGATTCAACGGCTCTTAAAACAACAGCTTTCTCGTAAGTTCTTTCATCACCCATAACTCCTACCGAGTTTACAGGTAATAACATTGCACCTGCTTGCCAAACGCTATCATACAAACCCCATTCTTTTAAACCATTGATAAATATAGCATCTACTTCTTGTAAAATTCTAACTTTTTCAGCTGTTACATCACCTAAAATTCTGATTCCCAATCCAGGTCCCGGAAATGGGTGTCTTCCTAATAATTCATCATCAATCCCTAAAGATCTTCCAACTCTGCGAACTTCATCTTTAAATAACATTTTTAAAGGTTCAATAACTTTTAATTTCATAAAATCGGGTAAACCACCTACATTATGGTGCGATTTTATAGTTGCCGACGGTCCTCCATTTACCGAAACTGATTCTATTACATCAGGATAAATTGTTCCTTGCCCTAACCATTTTACATCTCTTAGTAAATGAGCTTCATCATCAAAAACTTCAATAAAAACCTTACCAATAGCTTTTCGCTTTTCCTCTGGATCAATTTTACCTTCCAATTCTTTCAAAAAACGTGCCGAAGCATCAACACCTTTAACATTAAGTCCCATATCTTTGTATTGCTCCAATACATTTTCAAACTCATTTTTTCGCAATAATCCATTGTTTACAAAAATACAATACAAATTATCTCCTATTGCTTTACTTAGTAGTGTTGCCGCCACAGTTGAATCAACACCTCCCGACAATCCTAAAACAACTTTATCATTTCCAACTCTTTCTTTCAGCTTTTTAACTGTTGAATCTACAAAAGACTCGGGAGTCCAAGTTTGAGCTATTCTAGCTATTTTAACTAAAAAGTTTTCAAGAATTTTCAATCCGTCTTTAGAATGATATACTTCCGGATGAAACTGAATTCCATAAGTAAGTTCATTTTCAATTTTAAATGCTGCATTCGCAACATCATGTGTACTGGCAATCAATTCAAAATGTTCAGGTAAATCTACAATGGTATCACTATGGCTCATCCAAACCTGACTATTTTCATTTACGCCATCAAAAAAAGGCTCGTTGTTTTTTATAAATGAAAGATTGGCTCTGCCATACTCACGTGTATTTGAAGCTGCTACTTTTCCACCAAAATTATGAGCCATAAATTGTGCTCCAAAGCAAACTCCCAACAAAGGTAATTTGCCTTTAATTGAAGTTAAATCGGGATGTGGAGCATCTTCAGCTCTAACTGAAAAAGGACTGCCTGATAATAGTACAGCTTTGTAATCTTCAATCTTAAAATTTTTACTGTTATATGGGAAAATCTCACAAAATATATTGAGTTCTCTAACTCTTCTCGCAATTAATTGCGTGTATTGTGAACCAAAATCTAAAATAAGTACCTTTTGTTGCATTCGCAAAAATAATATTTAAATAAATATACCATAAAACTTTAGCATTTTTTTTAGCGAAGTTATATTTTTTTCCACTAATTAAGTTATTAAAAAAATATTATGCTTCAAAATACTTAAATTTAACGCATTTAATATTCTACAACTCAAAAAAACATCATTAAAAAATAGTAAAATCTATTTTAAGGCACTTTTTAGCGGCTTTAAGAGACTTTTAATCATCTTACAAATTGTTGATAACTTAAAGCCTATAAACCTCAAATTCAATTTAATTAACAACTTGTTTCATTATATTTGTAAGTCATTTTTTATATAAAAAAGAACATATAGATTTTAAATATGAGTGAAGAAGCAAAAAAACACAATTATTCTGCCGATAGTATTCAGGCATTAGAAGGAATGGAGCATGTACGTATGCGTCCATCAATGTATATAGGTGATGTTGGTGTAAGAGGTTTACACCATTTAGTTTATGAAGTAGTTGATAATTCTATTGATGAAGCAATGGCAGGTCATTGTGATACGATAGATGTTATTATGAATGAAAATAATTCCATTTCGGTTAAAGATAACGGTCGTGGAATTCCGGTTGATATACATAAAAAAGAAGGTGTTTCTGCACTTGAAGTTGTTATGACTAAAATTGGTGCCGGTGGTAAATTTGACAAAGATTCTTATAAGGTTTCCGGTGGTTTACACGGTGTTGGTGTTTCTGTAGTAAACGCACTTTCCGATCATTTAAAAGCAACTGTATATAAAGACGGGAAAATTTGGGAACAAGAATACGAAAAAGGTAAAGCCTTATATCCGGCAAAATCAGTTGGTGAAACTTCTGATAAAGGTACAATGGTCACCTTTTTACCAGATAAAACCATTTTTAAAGAAACCATTGTTTTTAGTTATGATACTCTAGCTACACGTTTGCGTGAGCTTTCATTTTTAAACAAAGGTGTTACCATTACTTTAACTGATAAAAGAAATACTGATGATGAAGGTAATTTTATTTTTGATAAGTTTTATAGTGATGAAGGGCTACCTGAATTTATAAAATATTTAGATGCTACCAGAGAACAGCTAACAGCCGGTGTAATTGCAATGGAAGGTGAAAAAAATAGCATTCCTGTGGAAGTTGCTATGGTTTACAATACCTCTTACAATGAAAATTTACACTCTTACGTAAACAACATCAATACACACGAAGGTGGTACTCACTTATCCGGTTTTAGACGTGGATTAACCAGTACGCTAAAAAAATATGCTGAAACATCCGGAATGCTGGACAAACTTAAATTTGATATAGCCGGTGATGATTTTAGAGAAGGATTAACCGCAATTATCTCGGTTAAAGTTGCTGAACCTCAATTTGAAGGACAAACTAAAACAAAATTAGGAAACCGTGAAGTTACAGCTGCTGTTAGTCAAGCTGTTTCAGAGATGCTGAATGACTATTTAGAAGAAAATCCGTCAGATGCAAGAACAATTGTACAAAAAGTAATTTTAGCTGCACAGGCACGCCATGCTGCACGTAAAGCCCGTGAAATGGTACAACGTAAAACCGTTATGTCAATTGGCGGTTTACCAGGTAAATTAAGTGACTGCTCAGAAACAGACCCTGAAAAATGTGAAATTTTCTTAGTTGAGGGAGATTCAGCTGGTGGTACAGCAAAACAAGGACGAGACAGAGCTTTCCAAGCAATTTTACCTTTAAGAGGTAAAATATTAAATGTTGAAAAAGCTATGCAGCATAAAGTTTTTGAAAACGAAGAGATAAAAAATATGTTTACTGCTTTGGGTGTTTCAATTGGCACCGAAGAAGACAGTAAAGCATTAAACTTAGAGAAGCTTCGTTACAGTAAAGTAGTAATTATGTGTGATGCCGACGTAGATGGTAGCCACATTGCTACATTAATTCTTACATTCTTCTTTAGATATATGAAAGAATTAATTGAAAACGGACATATTTTCATTGCAACACCTCCATTATATTTAGTTAAAAAAGGACAAAAAAGAGAATATGCTTGGAATGATGACCAACGTGATTTAATTGCTCAAAAAATGGGTGGTGGTGCTTCAATCCAACGCTATAAAGGTCTTGGTGAAATGAATGCTGAACAATTATGGGATACAACTATGAATCCTGAATTTAGAACATTACGCCAAGTTTCAATTGATAATTTAACAGAAGCAGATAGAGTTTTCTCTATGCTGATGGGAGACGAAGTTCCTCCTCGAAGAGAATTCATCGAGAAAAATGCTGTTTATGCTAATATTGATGCGTAACATTCATTACACAACTTTGAAAAGACTGCTAAAAAGCAGTCTTTTTTTTATATATTTAAAATCAAAAGAAACTTTTTTTTCATTAAAGTTTAAAGTGCTGAAAATAAAATTATAAAAGCGTTAAAACAGCAATAACGATTTCGTAATTTCCCTGCATTTTAAAGATTTTTTTTTATGAAAAATAGTATTTTTACCAATAATTATAACTAAAAATAAACCTTAAAATATGAAAGTAACAGTAGTAGGAGCAGGTGCAGTAGGTGCAAGTTGTGCTGAGTACATTGCTATTAAAAACTTCGCTTCAGAAGTAGTCCTGATTGATATTAAAGAAGGCTTTGCCGAGGGTAAAGCTATGGATTTAATGCAAACTGCTTCTTTAAACGGATTTGATTCAAAAATTACAGGAGTAACAAATGATTATTCTAAAACTGCCGATAGTGATGTAGCAGTAATAACCAGTGGAATTCCTCGCAAACCGGGTATGACTCGTGAAGAATTAATTGGTATAAATGCCGGTATTGTTAAATCTGTTTCAGAAAGCTTAATCAAATATTCACCAAACTTAATTATAATTGTAGTTAGTAACCCTATGGATGCTATGGCTTACCTAACTCATAAATCTACCGGATTACCAAAAAATAGAATTATTGGTATGGGTGGAGCTTTAGATAGTGCACGTTTTAAATATCGTTTAGCTGAAGCTTTAGAATGTCCTCAATCTGACGTTGACGGAATGGTAATTGGAGGTCATAGTGATGTTGGCATGGTACCTTTAACAAGTTTAGCTGTTAGAAATAGTGTTCCTGTTACAGAATTTCTATCTGAAGAAAGATTGACTCAAGTTGCTGAAGAAACAAAAGTTGGTGGAGCAACTTTAACAAAATTACTAGGAACCAGTGCTTGGTACGCTCCAGGAGCTGCAGTATCAGAAATGGTAAAAGCAATTGCTTTAGATTCTAAAAAAATATTCCCTTGCTCTGCTTTATTAGATGGAGAATATGGTTTATCAGATATTTCAATAGGTGTACCTTGTATTATTGGTAAAAATGGAATTGAAAAAATTGTTGAAGTTAAGTTAACCGAAGCTGAAAAAAACAAACTTGCAGAAAGTGCTGTAGGTGTTAGAAATACTAACAGTTTATTAGGTTAATTTATACAATTAAACATTTTTTATAAAACTCCTCAAAATTTAAGTTTGAGGAGTTTTATTATTTTTATGACAATCCTGATATTATTCCATCACTATCAATAAACATATTTTCTGAAGCAGGATGCGAAGGTAAACCCGGCATACGCATCATTTGCCCTAAAATTGGAATAATAAACCTGGCTCCTGCTGCTATTTCAATTTCACGAACAGTAACAGTAAAATCTTTTGGCCGGCCTCTTAACACTTCATTATCTGAAAACGATTTCTGTGTTTTTGCCATGCAAATTGCAAAATCATTAAAACCAAGTGCTTCAATTCTATTTAGATTTAGTTGGGCTTTTTTATCAAAATCAACTTTTTTGGCCCCATAAATTTCTTTTGCTATAATTTCAATTTTTTCTTTTACCGGTAACTTCCAATCATAAAGAGGTTTAAATTCTTTTGAATTCGACTCAACAATATCTACAACTGCTTCTGCCAACTCTATTGTTCCTTCTCCTCCTTTTTCCCAACCTTCAGAAACCACAGCTTTAACACCTAATTTTTTGCAATTTTCAATTATAAATTCAACTTCTTCAACGCTGTCATCTATAAACGAATTTATTGCAACTACAGGTTCAATATTAAATTTTCTAATATTTTCAATATGTTTCTCCAAATTGCAAAAACCTGCTTTTACATAATCTAAGTTTGGCTTACTATGCTCTTCTTTTTTTGCACCTCCATGATGGCGTAAGGCTCTGATTGTAGCAACTAAAACAACGGCCTTTGGCTTAAGCCCGGCTGCTACACATTTTATATTCAAAAATTTCTCTGCACCCAAATCGGCTCCAAAACCGGCTTCTGTTATTACATATTTTGAAAGAGACAACCCCATTTTAGTTGCAATAATAGTGTTTGTTCCTTGTGCAATATTAGCAAAAGGACCACCGTGAATAATTGCAGGATTCTCTTCTAAAGTTTGTACTAAATTTGGCTTAATAGCATCTTTGAGTAAAATAGCCATAGCATTTTCAGCTCTTAAATCACGTGCAAAAATTGGTTGTTTATCAAAAGTAAATCCAACAAAAATATCACCTAAACGCTTTTTTAAATCGTTAAAATCATTAGCCATACATAGTATTGCCATAATTTCTGATGCCGGCGTAATATTAAATCCATCTTCACGCGGAATTCCATTGGCAGTACCTCCAAGTCCAACAATAATATTCCTCAAAGCTCTATCATTCATATCAATAACTCTTTTCCATAAAATTGTACGAGGATCTATATTTAAATTTCCTACTTTACTTTGTAAATTATTATCAATTAATGCCGAAAGTAAATTATTTGCTTTTTCAACAGCATTAAAATCTCCTGTAAAATGAAGATTGATATCTTCCATAGGCACAACCTGAGAATAACCTCCGCCTGCTGCACCACCTTTTATTCCAAAAACCGGTCCCAACGAAGGTTCTCGTAAAACAACTGTAGCTTGTTTTCCTATTTTATTTAACCCTTCTGTTAAACCAATAGAAACAGTAGTTTTACCTTCTCCTGCCGGTGTTGGAGTTATTGCTGTTACTAAAACTAAGTTATTATGCTTAATTTTTTCTTCATCAATTAACGATAATGGCAATTTAGCTTTGTATTTTCCATACAACTCTAAATCGTCTTCTTTTATTCCTATTTTTTTTGCAATTTTCTTTATAGGTTTTAATTCTTTTCCTTGTGCTATTTCTATATCTGAAAAAAGTTTCATTTTCTAAAAATTTAAGACTCAAATATATAAATTTCATATTTTAGATTGACAATAAATAAACAAGTGATAATTTAAAGCCATAAAAAGCGAAAAAGAATTGTTAGTTCCTGTTTGAAATTATATATTTGCACGTTTATTACAAATGAAGTTTATTAAATTAATTTAAAATGCAAAACAAAGGACTTATAAAGTTATTCGCTATTCTATTTGGATTAGTAAGTTTATATCAGCTATCATTTACCTGGTTTACTAATGGAGTTGAAAAGAAAGCAAAAGTTTACGCAGAATCTAGATCGGATGATGGTAAGGAAATAGCAAGATTAGAAAGAGTGTATTTAGACTCTGTTGCAAACAAACCGGTAATTAATTTAGGTTTTGCAAAATTCAGTTATAACGATATAAAAGACAAAGAATTAAACTTAGGATTAGACCTTAAAGGTGGTATCAACGCTATTTTACAAGTATCTGTTAAAGATATCTTGATAGGCTTATCTAATGATTCTAAAAATCCTGTATTTAATGAAGCTCTGGCAAAAGCAACTGAAGCTCAAAAAAACAGTGATAATACTTTCTTAAATTTATTTTTTAATGAATTTGAAAAACTAAGTAATGGTACCGTTAAATTAAGTGATCCCAGCATTTTTGGTAACAAATCGCTTCGTGATAAAATTAATTTTAAATTAACTGACGCAGAAGTAAAACCAATTATTGAAGCAGAAGTTACCGGTTCAGTAAATACAGCATTCGAAGTACTACGTAGTCGTATAGATAAATTTGGTGTTACACAACCTAATATTCAACGTATTGGAAAATCTGGTCGTATTTTAATTGAATTACCTGGCGCAAAAGATATTGATCGTGTTAGAAAATTACTTCAAAGTACTGCTGAATTACAATTTTGGGAAGTTTATTCAAACCAAGAAACAGCAAATTTCTTTTTTCAGGCAAATTCTGTAGTTGAGAATTTATTAAAAGATGAAACTGAAGAAACTGACACTATTTCTACTAAAGATAATTTAGATGATTTATTAGGTGAAGTTTCCGATTCTTTAGCAACTAAAGAAGTTAAAAATTTATTTTCTGTTTTAACACCTAGCATTCCACAATCGCAAAATCAAATATCTTCTGTTATTGGAACTGCTAAAATAGCTGATACTGCAAAAGTAAATTCATATTTAGCAATGAAAGAAGTAAGATTATTACTTCCTAATGATATGAAATATACTAAGTTTCTTTGGGATTCTAATTCATATATAGCTACATTAACAACAACAAATGAAGAAGTTGAATTAATCAACTTATACGCCATAAAATCTAACCGTGAAGATGTACCACCAATTGAAGGTGATGTAATAGATGATGCAAGTCAGGAATACGGACAAACCGGAAAACCAGAGGTTAGTATGACCATGAATGCTACAGGTACAAGACAATGGGGTAAAATGACTACTGAAAATGTTGGTAAATTTGTTGCAGTAGTGTTAGATGATAATGTACATTCAGCTCCTATTGTTAATACTCCAATTACAGATGGTAGAACTTCTATTTCCGGAGGAAGTATGACTGTGAGTGAAGCGCAAGATATTGCAAACGTATTAAAAGCCGGTAAATTACCTGCTGCTGCACACATAATTCAATCTGAAGTTGTTGGGCCATCATTAGGCCAAAAAGCTATCAATAGCAGTATGAGTTCATTTGCATTGGCTTTAGTTTTAGTTTTACTATGGATGATTTTCTATTATGGTAAAGCAGGAGCATTTGCTGATGTGGCTTTATTAGTTAACCTACTATTCATATTTGGAATTTTAACTGCATTTGGTGCCGTATTAACATTACCTGGTATTGCCGGTATTATTTTAACAATAGGTATGTCGGTTGATGCCAACGTAATTATTTTTGAAAGAATTAAAGAAGAGTTAAACAAAGGTAAAGGTTTAAAAGCTGCAATCAGTCACGGATTTAGTTATGCCGGAGCATTATCTGCAATTATTGATGCCAATATTACAACTATGCTAACAGGTGTAATTCTTTATGTATTTGGTACAGGTCCGGTTAAAGGTTTTGCTTATACGTTAATGGTAGGTATTGTAACATCATTATTTACAGCAATTTTTATTACACGTTTATTAATTGATTGGTACGCTGCAAAAGGTAAAACATTTACGTTCAATACAGGTATAACAAAAAATTGGTTCAAACGTATTGATATTGAGTTCTTAAAAAGACGTAAAATAGCTTATATTATTTCTGGGCTTATTATTGTTATTGGTTTAGGATCATTAGTAACTAATGGATTAAATTATGGTGTAGATTTTATTGGAGGAAGAAGTTATGTTGTTAAATTTGACAAAACTAATAGTGCTACAGATGTTGCAAACACTTTAAAAGATGTTTTTGGTAGTGCGCCTGAAGTAAAAACGTATGGTGAAGAAAGTCAATTAAAAATAACTACTAAATATAAAATTGATGAAGAAGGAAATCATATTGATGATGAAGTACAAGAATTACTTTATAAAGGTTTAAATAAATATTTACCTGAAAATTTAACATTAGACGAATTTAAGCCTGGTTTTGAGGGTGATAAAAAAGTTGGTATAATGAGTTCTATAAAAGTAGAACCAACTATTGCCGATGATATTAAGAAAGCTGCAGGATGGGCTATATTGGGTTCTTTATTAGTAGTATTTCTATATATTTTATTACGATTTAAAAAATGGCAGTTCAGTTTAGGAGCAGTTGTAGCTGTTTTCCACGATGTGTTAATTGTAATGGCAATATTCTCATTATTTTATAAAGTTTTACCGTTTGATATGGAAATTGGTCAATCATTTATAGCCGCTATACTTACTGTTGTTGGATACTCACTTAATGATACGGTTATCATTTTTGATAGAATTCGTGAGTTTACAGGTATACATACATCATGGAAATTTAATAAAACTGTTGATACTGCACTTAGTAGTACACTTGGAAGAACATTAAACACCTCTTCAACTACTTTAGTTGTATTGATAGCAATTTTCTTATTTGGAGGCGACTCTATAAAAGGATTTATGTTTGCTTTAATAGTTGGAATAATAGTTGGAACATACTCATCATTGTTTATTGCTGCACCTATTACTTATGACACTATTAAGCAACTTGATAAAAAGAAAAAATAATTTTATTTGTAACTAAAACAGTACAAAAACCGTTTTGATTGGTCAAAACGGTTTTTGTATTTCAAATTAGCAAATTAATTGAATTAAAGAAGCTATATTATTTATTGATTATTAAATTTGTAACAAAGCACAAAAATGAGCATCATTAAACTACACGACAAATACTTTAAAAAATTTATAACAGAGAATCAAATTGAAAACGCAATAAGCTTATTGGTAAAACAAGTTTCTGAAGACCTAAAAGATGAAACTCCTATATTTATTGGTATTCTTAATGGTTCGTTTATGTTTGTGGCCGATTTTGTGCGTAAATACAATTATAATTGTGAGGTTTCTTTTGTAAAATTATCATCTTATAACGGAACTAATTCCACAGGAAAAATAAAACAACTTGTTGGTGTTAACGAAGATTTAGAAGGTAGAACCGTAGTTATTTTAGAAGATATTATTGATACAGGTAATACGCTTCAAGAAATCTATGAAATTTTTAAGGATAAAAAATTAAAACAACTTAAAATAGCTACACTTTTTTTTAAACCTGATGTATTTAAAAAAGAATTACCTATTGACTATATTGGAATATCTATACCCGATAAATTTATTGTAGGATATGGTTTAGACTATGATAATTTGGGAAGAAACTTGGCAGATATTTATCAACTTACAACAGAACCAAAAATGAAAAACATAGTTTTATTTGGACCTCCCGGAGCAGGAAAAGGAACTCAGGCAGACTTGCTAAAAGTAAAATATAACTTAGAACATATTTCAACTGGTGAAGTTTTTAGATATAATATTAAAAATGAAACTGAACTAGGTAAGTTAGCTAAATCATTTATGGATAAAGGAGATTTAGTTCCTGATAATGTTACCATAGATATGTTAAAAGCAGAGGTAGATAAAACTCCTGATGCGAATGGATTTATTTTTGACGGTTTCCCTAGAACAGAATCTCAAGCCAGTGCACTTGATGAATTTTTAGAAGAAAAAGGTGAAACCATAAGTGGTATGGTTGCTTTAGAAGTACCTGAAGACTTATTGGTTGAACGTTTGTTAGAACGTGGTAAAACAAGCGGAAGAGCTGATGACCAAGATGAGAGTAAAATTCGTAATCGTTTTAATGAATACAACACAAAAACTGCAATCTTAAAAGATTATTATCAAACTCAAAATAAATATTTTGGAGTTAATGGCGTAGGTGCAATAAGCGAAATAACTGAGCGTTTAAGCGAAGTTTTTGATAAACTATAAATAAGAGTTTCTAATTTAGTGTATAATACTAATACACTACTAAACAACTCTGCAATTAAATATATATTAATGACTGAAGGGAATTTTGTTGACTATATAAAAATTTACGCTTCTTCTGGAAAAGGAGGCCGCGGATCTGCTCATTTGCATAGAGAAAAATACATTGCAAAAGGTGGTCCTGATGGTGGTGATGGAGGAAGAGGTGGTCATATTATTGTAAGAGGGAACAAAAATATGTGGACGCTTTATCCGTTAAAATTTAAAAAGCACTTTAAAGCAGAGCATGGTGGTGACGGTAGTAAACAACGGAGTACAGGTAAAGATGGTGAAGATATTTATGTTGAAGTACCTTTAGGAACCATTATTAGAGATGGTGAAACACAAGAAATTCTATTTGAAATAACACCAGATAACCCTGAACAAATTTTATTGGAAGGAGGAATGGGTGGCCTTGGAAACTGGCACTTTAAATCATCAACAAACCAAACACCTCGTTATGCACAACCCGGTATTGAAGGCAAAGAAGGATGGTTTCAACTTGAACTAAAAGTATTGGCTGATGTTGGTTTGGTTGGATTTCCTAATGCAGGTAAATCTACCTTACTATCTGTAATAACAGCGGCAAAACCTAAAATTGCCGATTATGCTTTTACAACTTTAAAACCAAACTTAGGGATTGTAACCCATCGTGATTTTCAAACTTTTGTAATGGCTGATATTCCCGGAATTATAGAAGGAGCTGCTGAAGGAAAAGGGTTAGGTCATAGATTTTTACGTCATATTGAACGAAATTCATTATTACTGTTTTTAATTCCGGCAGATTCAGAGGACATTCAAAAAGAATATAAAATTCTGTTGAATGAATTAAAAAAACACAATCCTGAATTATTAGATAAAGCCAGATTATTAGCTATCTCAAAATCAGATATGCTAGATAATGAACTGATTGAAGAAATAAAAAAAGATCTTCCTAAAGATATTCAAACCTTATTTATTTCATCAGTAGCGCAACAAGGCTTAACGGAATTGAAAGATACGTTGTGGAAAATGTTAAATGACTAATTTTAATTTTTCAAAACTATTGGTAAAACAAATTCAGTAGTTACAGGCATATCTCTTTTTATTGCAGGTTCTAAAAGTGGTAAATTTTGAATACTTACCATAACAATACTGTCAAATTCAGGTAAAAGTTCTTTTGTTTTTGGTGCTATTTGTATACTTGATAAACTTGTTTTTCCTTTTGAATCAACTTTTAATTGTACCAAAACAGTATCATTTACAACTTCTTTTGAGTTAAATGAATATTCTTTAAGTGAAGCATAAATATGTTGCGACATTTCTAATTGAAAACAAATTTGCTGTTTATCTCGTGATGGTATTTCTTTACAATTAGGAAATAAAGGAAAAGCATCTACGCTGTTAAAATCAACAATAGTGTCTATCTCTTGAATAGAAGCATTTTTTACCTTGTTTTCAAAAAAAGAACAAGATAAGATTGAAGACAAAAATAGAAGTACAAATAGCTTCTTAAACATTTACAATTGTTTTGCAATGTGAAAATACAATATTTTTGTTAGTCAACAATTTCTCCTTTTATAAAAAGCTCTTTTTTAAGTTTATCAATACGTTTATTTGCATAAAGAGTCATTTGTAAATCTTTATTTTCAAATCTTTCTATGTATTTTTTGTAATGTAATAATGCTATTTTGGAGTCTTTATAGTAAACATCAGAAGTAGTTGCTATCTCAAATAAAGCTTTAAAGTTTTTAGAATTATTTTGAAAAGCTTTTTCAAAATTTGTGAGAGCCTGTTTAAAATCATTTTCTTCTTTAAAAATAGTACCCAATAAAAAATACTGTTTATCTAAATCGGGCTTTGCATACATAATCGACATTGTTAAATAGAGTTTCGCCAGTTTCATATCTTCTTTTTCATAATACAAATTTGCCATTCTATAAAGTATTTTAGGGTTATTTCTGTCTAATCGTATTGCTTTTTTAAAGTACGTTTCAGCCGAGTCTAATTCTTTTAAATTATAGTAACACATTCCGAACATTTCATAAGTATTTAAGGATATAAAGTTTAAACTATCAAGCCTAGATAAATACTTTAAAGCTCCATTAAAATCTTTTAAATAATACAATTCATTTGCTTTTAACTGATTGAAATTAAGGCTGTTTTTATCAATTTGTAAACCTTTATCAATAAAAAGCATGGTAGAATCCTTATATTTCAATTTTTTAAAAAACTTTGCCAGTTCATAAATACTTTTAAAATGAAGCGTATCCAAATTATAAGCATCTAAGTAACTTTGCCCTTGTTTTAAAAATTTATTTTGAAGCCCTAAAGACTCTCCTATTTGATACGAATAATTTGGATTGGTTGGGTCTTTTTCTTTTAAAAACTTATAGATTTTCTGAGCTTTTTTAGGTTGGTTAACACCCAAATACAATTTCCCTAAGTTGTTGGCTACTAACAAATTTGTTGAATCTTTCTGTAAAATAGTCTCATACAGTGTAATAGCTTTATCAGTTAAGCCCTGAGCCTTTAATACCTTTGCTAATTTTATTTTTATAATGTTATTATCCTCATCTTCAAGAGCTTTCGTATAAAATTCATTAGCTTTTGTATAATTACCTATATCTTGGAAAATATCAGCCATTTTATCAAATACCTGAGTGTTTTTGGGTTCATTTTCTAATAAACCCAAGGCTTTTTGATAATTTCCTTTAAGCAATAAACTATCTACAACGCTAAAAACCGAAGTTTGAGCTTCGGTTTTTAGGACTGTAAACAAAACAATACTTACAATTAAAATCTTTTTCATAAAATTTAAATTTTATTCAACTTTGAAAGCTATTGGTAAACTGTATTTAACGCCAACAACTTCTCCTTTTTGTTTTCCAGGAATCATTTTTGGTAAACTTTCAATAACTCGTATGGCTTCATCGGCTAAACTTTGATGAGGTGCTCGTGCTTGAACATCGGTAATAGTACCATCTTTATCTATTTTAAATAGTACAAAAATTCGTTTAACACCCTGCTGTAAACCAAGGTCATTGGCTAAATCTGAATTAAAATTAACACTAACATATTCTGTAATTTTCTCTTGTAAACATTTTCTTAATTCTTCTTGAGTTCCTTCACAACCCGGAAATACAGGAACCTCATCAATTATTGAAAATGGTACATCTTCTCCCTTTTCGTACTCATACGTTTTTTGTGTTGTAACAGATTTAAAATTCGTTTTTAAAAACAACACTCTATCTCCATTAGTATCAATAACTATCTTCATCTCAAGATTTGGAAAATCTTTATCGCTGAATTTATCAAATAACTCCTTTTCTTTTTCCGTAAAGTCTTCATACATAACTTCTTTTCCTGCTAAACTGGTACCTAAAAACATTTTACCGTTTTTTCCTTCAAAATATTTTCCATCAGAAATTACGTTTTCTTTATTTAGCGCATTTTCAACATCTTCTAATTCAAACTCTACTCCTTTTGTACAAGACATATAAAGCAACATACTGAACAACAGCGGAATTAACAGTAAATATTTTAACTGTTTCATTTTTTGCGATTTGTTTTTTGTAATCATAGCTATTCGTTTTTTGATTAATGATTGTTTATAAAATTGATTAATGAATGAAATATGTTCTACATTAAATGTTTCTGCTAATAATTTATTGAAATAACTTTTTTTATCTACTTCTTTTACAACCTCAGCATCAGAAATATACTCGTGTAAAACCGTAATTCTATGTTGAAAAACATACACAAGCGGATTAAACCACATGGCTATTTTTAAAATTTCAAAAAGTAATAAATCAACTGAATGGTACTGCTTACAGTGCACCAATTCGTGCTTAATAATTTGTAAATCTTCTTTTTCTAAAAACGATTTATGTATAAAAATAAAGTTGAAAAATGAAAAAGCTGATTGTTTTTCGTTTAGCAAAACCAACTTATATGTATTCTTATTTATAACTTTATGAGTATTGATTAACTTTACTATTTTAAATAAACGCACAAAAAATAAAAGTATAAACAGTACAATTCCTGCATAAAAAACAGTTGTTAAATTGATTAAAGATGAAGGCGTTTTTACTGTAGTTTCAAGTACAGCCTGCGGATTTATGATAACTGTTGGTAATTGCACAATATATTCTTGAGGAACAGTATTAGTAAAACTTGCAAATTTTAATAAAGGTATTATAAAGGCTAAAAAAGGTGTTCCTAATAAATACAACCTATTCCACTTAAAAAAAGTTTCTTTTTTCAAAAAGAAATCATAAACTGCTAAAAATAGAGCTTGAAAAAGCATTACTTGAATTGTATAATTTATCATTTTTCATTCTTTTTTTCGTTAATTGTATTTAAAATAGTTTCCAATTCCTTTAAATCCACCTCATTTTTCTTTACAAAAAATGACACCATATTTTTAAAAGAACCTCCAAAATAACCATCAACCAGTTTATGCAAACTTTGATTACTATATTCATTTTTTTGAATTATAGGAAAATAAATATATCCTCTACCCTTTGCTTTGTGGTCAACAAATTTTTTAGTTTCTAAAATCCGAATTATTGTTGAAACTGTGTTGTATGCCGGCTTCGGCTTTGGTAGTTTTTCAATTATTTCTTTAACATTTGCTTCTTGTAACTCCCATAAAACTTGCATTATTTGCTCTTCTGCTTTTGTTAATTGTTTTTCCATTTTTCAACTAAGTTTTTAGTTTAATAATACAAATATAACTAAATATTTAGTTTAAACTAATTTTTTAGTTAAAAAATTTGCACGATAATTGCTAAACATTGAGTATATGATAAATTTAAAACTTAAATTAGCGTATGGATATTTTTTTATTAATTATAGGATTTTTATTTGCGTTGCTGGGTATTATTGGTTCATTTTTACCTATACTTCCAGGACCTTTTACCAGTTGGATTGGCTTACTTATTTTACATTTAACCAAAATAGTACCACTCAATTGGACATTTTTAGGTATTACTTTAGGTGTAGCCATTATTATTTGGGTAATAGATTATTTTATCCCGGCTTTGGGAACTAAAAAATTTGGAGGAAGTAAATATGGTGTAATTGGCACCATGATCGGTTTACTTATAGGTATACTATTTTTAGGACCTTTTGGCATAATTATAGGTCCTTTTGCAGGAGCTTTTGTTGGTGAATTGATAAAAGACAGTAAAGATTCAGCCAAAGCACTTAAAGCTGCATTTGGTTCATTTATAGGGTTTTTAACTTCAACCTTTTTAAAATTTATTACAGCAGTAATATTTACAGGTTTTTATATTTCAATTTTTTGGGAATATAAAGATGCTTTTTTCAATATAGGGCAATAAAAAAAGAGTTAAAATAAAAAAAGCGTCCCGGTTTTCGGGAAGCTTTCCATTGGTTTTAAAAACCTGAACGTAATTAAACGTTCTAACAACACAACTAAATCGCACATAATGCGATAGGCAAATATATGAATTTTTATTTGAATACAAATTCATAATACTTTTTCTTTCTAAATTACCTATTTTTCTGAATTGATTGTATCTTTGCGAATTATTAAATTAACGTATTTAAAAAAAATCGCATAATGCAATTAACACCACTTGAAATAATTAGAAGGGAATCTCTACTAAAATTACGTGAATTAGGTATAAACCCCTATCCTGCAAATGAATTTAAAACTACTGCCACAGTTAATGAAATAGTTTCAAATTTTGATAAGTTTGAAGGTAAAGAAGTTGTAATTGCAGGTAGAATGATGAGCCGAAGAATTATGGGAAAAGCTTCTTTTGCTGAATTAAAAGATTCAAGTGGAAGAATGCAAATCTACATCAATCGTGATGAAATTTCTACAGATACTGAAGGAACAATGTACAATACCGTATTCAAAAAATTATTGGATATGGGAGATATTATTGGTATTAAAGGCGAAGTTTTTAAAACTAAAGTTGGTGAAGAATCTGTAAATGTTAAAGAGTTAACAGTACTTTCTAAAAGTTTGCGTCCTCTACCTGTTGTTAAAACGGATGCCGATGGTAAAGTTCACGATGCTTTTTCTGATGCTGAACAACGATACCGCCAACGCTATGTAGACTTAATTGTAAATGACAATGTAAAAGATACTTTTATAAAACGTACAAAAATAACCAACTCAATACGTGAATTTTTTAATAAAAAAGGATATCTGGAAGTTGAAACACCAATTTTACAACCAATACCCGGTGGTGCAACTGCGCGTCCTTTTATTACACATCACAACACTTTAGATATGCCTTTGTATTTGCGTATTGCAAACGAGTTATATTTAAAACGATTAATTGTTGGAGGTTTTGATGCAGTTTATGAATTCTCTAAAGACTTTAGAAATGAAGGAATGGATAGAACTCACAACCCTGAATTCACAGTTATGGAATTGTATGTTGCATATAAAGACTATAATTGGATGATGAATATGACGGAAGAATTATTGGAAAAAGTTGCTTTGGATTCTAATGGAACAACTGAAGTTAAAATAGGCAAAAATAACGTTAGTTTTAAAGCTCCGTACCCAAGAGTTCCAATTTTAGAAGCTATTAAAATACATACCGGTTATGATGTTGCAGGAATGAATGAAGATGAGCTTAAAGAAGTTTGTAAAAAATTAGATATAGAAGTAGATGATACTATGGGAATTGGTAAATTAATAGATGAATTATTTGGCGAAAAATGTGAACACCATTACATTCAGCCAACATTTATTACAGACTACCCAAAAGAAATGAGTCCGTTAACCAAAGAACACCGCACTAATCCTGCTTTAACTGAACGTTTTGAATTAATGGTAAATGGTAAGGAATTAGCTAACGCATACTCTGAATTGAATGATCCTATAGACCAACGTGAACGTTTTGAAGATCAATTAAAACTTTCAGAAAAAGGTGATGATGAAGCTATGTTTATTGACCAAGACTTTTTGCGTGCTTTAGAATATGGTATGCCACCAACTTCCGGAATTGGAATTGGTATTGACCGTTTAGTTATGTTTATGACCAACAATAGCTCTATACAAGAAGTTTTATTCTTCCCACAAATGAGACCGGAGAAAAAAGTTGTTGAATTAAGTGAAGATGAAAAAGCTGTTTTCAACTTACTTAAAGGTAGCTCTCCTATGCTGTTAAACGACTTAAAAACTCAATCTGGTTTAAGTAATAAAAAATGGGATAAAACTATAAAAGGTTTAACTAAACACAGTATTGCAAAAGTAAATAATACTGACGAAGGTTTGTTTGTTGAGCTAGTAAATTAAAAACATCGTTCATTCTTAACTTGTTATAAAGAGTTTAAAAAGGAATTACATTAAATGTGTAATTCCTTTTTCTTTTTTTAGTATATAGAATAACCACAAATTAAAATACTTATTCATTCTCTCATATAGCCTTCAAAAAAATGCTTAACAAATTTATTTAATACATGTTTTAAATTTTTTTATTTTTACAATAATTTGAATTTTTTATAAAAAACATATATATGATAAGTTGAAAATATTTGTAAAATATTAATGTGATATTTGAAACAATGATATACGAACCTTTTATAAAAAACGTTTGGTTACATTGTTTATTTCCCCACTTTTAAACAAACAAGAATGAATCAAGCTATTATAATAGGATTATTACAAAACGTTGCTATATTATTAAGTTCTTCGCTATTTTATCAAAATTTCTGGATTAAAAATGAAAACACAAAAAGTCTTTCTTCCAAAATTTTGACGGGTTTTATTTTAAGTGGTATTGTTACTATTTTAATGTTTACACCTTGGACATTGTTACCTGGTATAACCTTTGATACCAGATCGGTTATGCTTTGTATCTCCGGATTGTTTTTTGGTCCAATCCCTACATTAATTGCAATGCTAACAGCTAGCATAATAAGAATAATTATGGGTGGAGATGGTATGTGGATGGGTTTGGCTGTTATTATTACATCAGGCTTTATTGGATTATTATGGAGAAAGTTAAGACCAAATTGGAAAACTAATAATTATTATCTTGAATTATTAGCAATGGGATTTATAGTACATCTTACTATGTTATCATGCACAATACTAATGCCTCCAGAGAAAATTACTCAAACTTATAAGATTATAGTAATCCCAATTATATTCATTTATATTCCGGCAACAATGCTTCTTGGTATTTTAATGCTAAGGCAATATACAAACTTTCAAAATTCATTAGCTCAATTAAAGTTAAAAGAATCTGAACGAAGATTTACACAAATTTTAGAAAGTGGAAATATCGTATCTATCATTTTCAATAATGATGGAAGTATAAATTTTTGCAATAATTATTTATTAGAAATCACAGAATATTCACAAGAAGAAATACTAGAAAAAAATTGGTTAGATTTATTTGTACCGAAGCATTTAAAAGAAAAAATATTTACAAATGGCATTCTTACTAAAAGTGTATCAACAAATTATGAAAATAAAATACTGACAAAGAGAGGTAAACCATTATATATTTCTTGGTATAATATAACACTGCATTCCAACTCTAGAGAAATATTAGGAATTGCGAGCATTGGTGTAAATATTACCCAGATTAAGAAACACGAGAAAAAGTTGAAAGAAAAAAATATCGAGTTACAAAAAGCTAAAGAGATTGCTGATGAAAATAACCGTTTAAAATCTGCTTTTCTTGCAAACATCAGTCATGAAATTAGAACTCCTATGAATGCTATTCTTGGCTTTTCCGACTTATTAAAAACACCAGATCTAACAGAAGATAAACGTCTTAAATTTATTAATGTAATTGAAAATAGCGGTAAACGAATGCTCAATACAATTAATGATGTTATTATCATTTCAAAAATAGAATCAGGGACAATAGAGATAAATACTACTGAAAAAAATTTAAACGAACAAATAGAAAATATATACATACTTTTTAAACCGGAAATTGAAGAAAAAGGAATTATTTTTAACTTTAAAAATTCCTTACCTTCAAATCAAGCCATCTTTTTAACGGATTATGCAAAAATCAAAATTGTACTTACAAAGCTTCTTGAAAACGCTATCAAATTTACCAATAAAGGTTCTATAGAATTTGGATATCAAAAAGAAGGGCAATTTCTTAAGTTTTATGTAAAAGACACTGGTGCAGGAATTCCTCAAGAACAAAAAGACGTTATTTTTGAAAGATTTAGACAAGGTAGTGAATCTTTAACCAGAAATTATGAAGGAACAGGTTTAGGACTCTCTATTTCAAAAGAATTTGTAGAAATATTAGGTGGTAAAATTTGGTTTGAAAGTGAATATAATGAAGGATCAATATTTTACTTTACTGTTAACTTAAAAAATAAAAAAAAGAAAATAAGTTCTTAAATTAGTTTATTCAAATTTAATTTTAGAAAAAAAGAACTGCATTTAGATTTCCTATTTATTTTTTTAATTCACTTAAAGTCACTAAATTGTATAGTCAAATTTAACTTAAATTTGTGAGCCATGATAAAACAACTAACATCTATATGTAAAAAACCTCTGGCAACATCAGTCCTTTTGCTTATTTTTTTTATTGGGTTTCAAAACCATAACTACGCTTCTAATAAAATACTAAATGACACTCTTAAATTTAATAGATATAAAGGTTCTGTATTAGACAGTAAATCAAAAAAACCATTAATATTTGCTTCATTAACTATTAACGGAACTAATATTAGTACTGTTACAAATACACAAGGTGAATTTTTATTGAAGGTTCCTAAAAAATATGCTAACAACAGAGTAACAGTATCTTTTTTAGGATATACAAGCAAAGTTATTAGCTTGTTAGATTTAACAAAAAACAAAAACATTATAAAACTTGAAACCTACATTGAAGAATTATCTGAAGTTAATATTAATATAAAAGATGCTAAATTATTAATTACTGAAGTTTTAAAACGAAAAGGGAAAAATTATTTAGATTTTCCTACAGATATGACTGCTTTTTATAGAGAAACAATAAAAAAAAGAAGAACGTATGTTTCGCTTGCTGAAGCTGTTGTTGAAATAAATAAACAACCTTATATAAGCGGCAAAAATGATTTTTTAAAATTGTATAAAGCACGTAAAAGTACCGACTATAATAAATTAGACACTATAGCTTTAAAGCTTAGAGGTGGTCCTTTTAGTATGTTGCATTTGGATTTAATAAAAAATGAACCGGATTTTTTAGATTCCGATTTAATGAATGATTATATTTTTACATTTGACACCTCTACTAAAATTGATAACAGGCCTATTTACGTAGTTAATTTTAAACCAAAACCAGAAATTACTGAACCTCTTTACTATGGCAAATTATACATTGATGCCAAATCTTTAGCATTAACAAGTGCAAAATTTAAACTAAACATTGAAGATAGAGTGAAAGCCAGTAAAATTTTTATACTAAAAAAGCCCAGACAAGCTGAAGTATGGCCTATAGAAACTTTCTATCAGGTAGATTACAGAACAAAAGACGGAAAATGGTATTATGGTTATAGCAGAATTGAACTCGGTTTTAAAATTAATTGGGATAAACGTTGGTTTAATTCCGTTTACTATTCTACAAGTGAAATGGCTATAACCAACTGGGAAAAGAACACTACTAAATCTTTTATAAAACCAAAAGAACGGTTAAAATCTTCTATAATTTTAAGTGATGAAGCTGAAGGCTTTTCTGATCCTGAATTTTGGGGTGAATACAATGTAATTGAACCCGAAAAACCTATTGAATCGGCCATAAAGAAAATTCAAAAACAACTGAAAAAGATTTAATAATAAAAAAGGCTGTCTAAAAAAGTATTAAACATCGTCATTCTGAATTTATTTCAGAATCTCAATATGCTGATTTTTAATTATTATGAGAACCTGAAACAAGTTCAGGTTGACTGAAAATACACTTTTTATACAGCCTTTTTTTTAGTTTTCATCTTCAATATAAATCCCTACCTATCCTTCGGCTCCGCTCAGTATCCACGACGAAATAATAATATCTTTTTTTTATTTCTCTAATCCTAAAATTTGTACACCTTGTTCAAAAATAACATCAACAGGAATATTAGCTTCTGCCAATTTATCTAAATCAGATTGTAAATCTTTCGGTATTTTACCTTTTTCTTCAACTAATTTTGCAACACCATCATAATCTCCATTGCCTTGTAAAGTTAAAATTAAGTTAGAAAGTTCTTTCATAGCTTCTTCCATTTTATCATAATTTACTTTATAAGTACCATCTTCATTTTTAGTAAAAGCTTCTTTTTCTTTAAAGAAATTAAAACGAATCATATTTGCTTTTCCGTGAGCACTTGATGCTCCAAAACGTACGGAACGGAAAATTCCGGCCATAAAAGTGGTCATATAATCTTTCATATCTCCGTCAATTTCACCTTTTTTATGCAATTGCTGTACCATATACAATCCTAGAATATCAGCTTTTCCTTCTTCTAATGCTGAAGCTAATTCTTTTAACGAAGTTCTAACCGTTCCTTTATTATTTATGGTATTTTTTATTCCCAAACCATGAGCAACTTCATGAAACATTGTGTTTGCAAAAAAAGCATCAAACGTAATGTGTTTTCTTTGGCTTTTATCAATTAATTGCTCTGCAATAGGCACTAAAATTTTATCAAATTTAGCTCGCATTGCATTTTTTAATTGTAATCTTCTAGTTCCTTTTTGTAATTGAACCTCTTCATCATTTGGTAAATTAATGGCAATTGTTTTACTACCGGCATTGCAATCGCCTGCATAATAAACAACATCATACGCATTTAAATCAGAGTCGGTACCCGGAGTTTCTTGTTTGTAAGCATCTTCTACAGGAAGTCTCTTTTGTAATTCAGGCAAAAATTGTGTAAAGTGAGCCAGTTTTTTACTCCATTCCTGATCTTTTATTAAAACATAACCTTCATGTGAAGCTTTATTTCCAAAAAGTTGGTCTTCGTAAGTTTCAATTGGGCCAATTACAACATCAATAGTATTTGTTTTCATGTCCATCCAAGCTAAATCACTTGGTTGGTAATTATCATCCAAAAACGCTTGTGAACGTAATTCTAAATATTTTTTTAAGCCTTCATCTTCAGCTAATTTAGAAGCTTCTAACAATAAGCTTGAAACTTCTTTTACTTCAGCTTCAAATTGTTTGTGATATGGTATAGTGAATAATTCTCCTTCATCATTTCTTCTTAAAAAAGTGTATAAACTTGACTTATTTTCATCATTAAAATCTTCAAACTCTTCTTTGGTCATATCAGTTGGGTAATAATTTGCTCCGGCAGGTTTCTCCCCTATTCCTTCAACAAAAGAGGCATTACCGTCCAATCTGTCCCAAGGTCCATAATTAATTTCAACAAACTTTTTAGCATCCACATCGGTAATTGAATTTAATAATTCACTTTTATCACCATAAGCCTCATACCAAAACAAATCATTCATTTTAGCTGCAGCTTTAATTAAAATTGGCAACATTTTTTGCTCATTTTCTGTTAAAACACTTACATCTGAAGTTAATTTAAACGAAACGTATTTATTTAGTTTTTTTTGCATATCACTTGTATTTTCTTCAACAGTAACTTGTTTTGTTGGTTTACGTGCTTCATTATTATTTTTACAAGAAAACAAAACCGCTAAAACCATAAGTGCCAGTATTTTTTTCATTATTGTTTTATTTTTTATTAATATTATCTATTATTTGTTGTATTCTTTTGTCATCAATATCATAAACAGTAGCTAAACTCTTTTTATCCGGAAATTGTTCTATCATAACTGTTGTTGAAGGGAAAGCGAATTCTACACCTAAATCAGCTGCCAATTGTAATACAGCCATGTGTAAACTATGTTTTGAAGCCTGTTCAATATTCCAATCTAATTGAGTAAAATAAACATTTAACATAATTAGCAATGCTGAATCTCCAAAACCTATAAACTCAACATTATAAGCATCTTTTCTGGTTTCAGGATGCAATTCAATTATTTTTCTAATTCCTTTCACAAAAGCATCTATAAGTTCAGGAGGTGTATCATAACGTACTCCCAAATTAGTTGAATACCTTCTGTAAGCACGTAATCCTTTATTGTTTACTACCATTTCAGATAAAGCACTGTTAGGTATTTGATAAACTGAAGTATCGGCCGCACGAACAGTTGTAGATCTAAAACCAACAGTTTCAACTGTACCTACAACTTCGCCCGCTTCAATCCAATCACCAATATGGAATGGTTTATCAACAAAAATCATTACAGTTCCAATAAAGTTTTTAACGGTATCTTGAGAAGCTAAGGCTATGGCAATACCTCCAATTGAAGCTCCTGCAAAAACAGTAACAGGCTCTACTCCGAAAAGAGTTAATAGTTTTAGTATTCCTAGAAATACTACAACTCCTTTAAAAAAATTATTTAGAATTGGTGCTAATTGATCATCTAACTTATTGTGAGTGCTTTCTGCAAATTGTGTGTAAATATCCATTCCAACATTTACCAATTTTAAGAAAACATAAATCCAAAAAACAGTAACCATAATGTTTAATCCTAAAAATAACAGGCTATTCACATTTAGGTCTAACATTAATGAAGGCAAAACTGTTTTTACAAACCAAATTAATAACAAAAGTACTATTGGGCGTGTAAGTTTTTTTAATGATATATCTATTGCTTTGTTTAACTTATTATGCGTTATACTGTTTAAAGTTTTGCGTAAAATATAAAAAACACCCTTTTTTAAAATATAGAAAAGGCCTATACAAATTACTATAATAATTAATATTCCTATAAATTGCCACAACTCTATTTTAAATACTTTTTTATGTCCCAATTCAGGAATAATTTGCTGTAGTTTTTCGGTATACCAAGGAAATACTTTTTTGTATAAATCATTAACTTTGCTTGTTGTTTCCGAAGAATAATACCAATTATTACCAACTCTTTCCACATAAATTTCAGGCATTCTATAAGGAAACAATACATATCTGTATTTTTTACCTAAACTATACGTTTCTGTATAACTTGTAATTCCTGTTGAATCTGCATACATTGCATCGGAAGGAACTTTGGTAAAATCTACTTTAAGTCCTTTTCCATCTAAAATTTTCTTCAACTTAATGGCTATTTCTTCTGCTTCTTTTCCAGAATAACCATAAATGGTTTTTGCTGCCTTAGCAGGATCATACGACTCTGGTTGTAAAAAATATAAATGAGTGTAAATTGTTGAATTTGGATTACTTAAATCAACTTTTACATTATTTTGAGCAAAAATTGAAGAAGAAATTAATATAAAAAATAAGAGTATTTTTTTCATTCTTAATATATTGTTTAACTAATTTTCAAATTTAAGATTTTAATTATTAGTTAGCATAGCAAGTTAAATGTAATTATTATCTTTTTTTGGTTTTGTTGAATCGCTTTTTCTTTCTTGAAGTGAAAATTACTGTGTCATTAAATGTATCTTTAGCTTTTTCACCTTTATTTTTTCTCCAAGAATTAGTTGAAGGAATTAATTTTTCAAGCAAATCGGTTCTACCAACTTTTGATAATGTATTTTTAATCCATTGTTGATTTTCCTTTTTATACCAAAAGAAAAATCTATGTTGCTCATCTCTCTCAATTTTAGTTTTTGGAGATTTCATTGGTTTTAAAGTGTACGGATGGTAACCACTGTAGTAAATAACCGTAGCGACTGTCATTGGAGTTGGTGTAAAACCTTGAACTTGCTCTAATTGAAAACCCATATCTTTTGTTTCGGCAGCTAAATTTGCCATGTCTTCCAATTCACACGCCGGGTGACTTGAAATAAAATACGGAATTAATTGTAAGTTTAATTTTTTACGAATGTTTATTTTATCAAATCGCTCTTTAAATTTATGAAAATAGGTGAAAGATGGCTTACGCATTAACTTTAATACATTATCAGAAGTATGTTCCGGAGCAACCTTTAATCTTCCTGAAACGTGGTTGGTCATCACTTCTTCAGTATAATCATCTAATTCTTTCGGATCAGCTTTTTTATTGAATTCAGGCACTAGCATGTCGTGTCTAATTCCACTTCCAATAAACGATTTTTTAACTTTTGGATGCCTATCTACAGCCTTATAAAGTTCCGTTAATGGTTTATGTGAAGTATCTAAATTATGGCAAATCACCGGTGAAATACATGAAGGAGAAACACATTTATCACAAATTTCTTGAACCTTTCCTTTCATTTTATACATATTTGCCGAAGGTCCACCAATATCCGATAAATACCCTTTAAAGTCAGGCATGTTTGCCACCTTGTCAACTTCTTTTAAAATAGATTCCTGGCTCCTACTTGCTATAAATTTACCCTGATGTGCAGATATGGTACAGAAACTACATCCTCCAAAACAACCTCTATGAATATTAATTGAAAATTTAATCATTTCAAACGCAGGTATTGGTCCGCGCTTGTTATATTTTGGGTGTGGTAAACGTGTGTATGGTAAATCGAAAGACGCATCAATTTCAGTTTCAATCATTGTTTCATACGGTGGATTAATTACCAAAGTAGAATTACCCACTTCCTGAAAAATTCTGTCGGCATATAATTTATTAGACTCTTGTTCAATTATTTTAAAATTTGATGCGTATGCTTTTTTATCTTTTAAGCATACTTCATGAGAATTAATAGTAACGTCTTTCCAGTTTTTATTTTTTGGAACTTTTTCATCTTTATGCAATAAAAAAGCAGTTTGTTTAACCGTTCTTATACTCGAAAAAGGAATTCCTTTTTGTAAAAGGGTTACAATTTCACGTAAAGGTTGCTCACCCATTCCATAAACCAATAAATCAGCTTTTGAGTCTTTTAAAATGGTTGGCTTTAATGTATCGCTCCAATAATCGTAATGTGTAACTCTACGAAGCGAAGCTTCAATTCCTCCTATTAAAACAGGAACATCAGGAAATTTATCTTTTAAAATAGTTGAATAAACTGTTGTGGCATAATCGGGTCTAAATCCTTTATCTCCATTTGGTGTATATGCATCATTATCTCGTCTTCTTTTACTAGCCGTATAATTACTCACCATTGGATCCATACAACCTCCTGTTACACCAAAAAATAATTTTGGTGTTCCAAGTTTTGTAAAATCTTGTAAATTATCATGTACGCTAGGCTGCGGAACAATAGCAACCCTTAATCCGTAACTTTCTAAAATTCTACCAATTACCGCCGGTCCAAATGCTGGATGATCTACATAAGCATCGCCGCTAAACAGGATAACATCTAGTTCATCCCATCCGCGTAGCTTTACCTCTTTATTAGTAGTAGGTAACCAATCTGAAAGTTTATTCATTCTCATATTTTGCAAAAGTACATTAAATTAATCAATTCCAATTTTTTAGCTGAAAACTGTATAATCTTCATTAAAAGTATGTTAAAATGTAAAAATATTTCACTTAAGGTTAAACCATTTTTCATTTAAAATGTCAAAGGTGTATAAAAAATAAATCATTAAATCATGAAAAAAATAGCAATCTTTTTAGTAGCAACAGTATTATTTTCTTCTGTAATTTATTCACAAGGAAGAAATCAACGATTCAGAAACAGTGATAATTACACTCCAGAGCAAATTGCAGAATTACAAACTAAACGTTTGGTTTTACAATTAGACTTAACTGATAAACAGCAAAAAGAAATTTACAATTTAAAAATAAAACAAGCAGAAGAACGTGATAAATTTGTTAAAGAATACCGTGAAAAAAGACAAAACGGAACGTTGACCTCTGATGAGCGTTTTGCTTACAGTAACACAAGACTTGAAAGACAATTAGAAGTAAAAAAAGCGATGAAAAATATTCTTACAAAAGAACAATTTGAAAAATGGGAATTAATATGTCAACCCAATAATGATAATTTAAGAAGAAATTTTAGAAATTATAACAACCCTAATTGCCCTTATGGTAATAGAACTTACAAAAATAAATTATAAAGTTTAAATAGGTTAATTGAATTGTTTGTTTGGAAAAAACGCTGCTTAAAGCAGCGTTTTTATTTTGTTAGTCTTCCTTTTTTATTTGCAGTAATATAATTTTAAACAGTTTAACCTTTAACCATAATTTCTTTTTCTTGTTTTAATTCTTTTAAAACAGCTTGAAATTCATCATAATTAATTAATTCTGCCTCAAAAAGCCCTTCTTTTTTCTCAAAAAGAACATCATTTACCATAGTAAACATCTCTTTTTGATAAAATTCTAAATCATCTGAATTAACTGAAGTAGGATTTTCTTCATAAGCCAACTCAATTTTCCACAAACTATCCATAAGTTCATTTCCAACAAGTAAATGTTTGCGATAAATAATATGAACTGCTTTTTTTTGATGAGGATACCCAATAAAATAATGATATTCCCTTCTTGGTGCTTCTATTTTTGAATTGATATAATACTGGTTATTTTCAAAGTCATTTCTTCTGCTACAACCTAAAACATACGAAACCACATCTCCTACAGTATGATCTTTACTGCTAATTAATATAAAATCTCCTCTTTCAAGAGTATCTTTGCCTTTTGACAATAAGTTTACTGCAATTTCAGAAATTTTATAACCTCCTGCTCCACATAAACAAACATGTCCTAAGTACTTAGAAACATCATTAAAGCTTACTTCTGTAGTTTCTTTATTTTCAGGATAACTTTCTGCTAATACACCATGATCATAATGAAAGGTAATAGGATTTATATCATAAATAAAATCATATTTTTGATGCCAAGTTTTGGAATCAGGTGTTTTAGTTTTTTGACAACTGAAAAGTAAAGAACCAAAAAATAAAAAAATCAGAACATACTTACCTAAAAAAGTTATAGCATTTTTTACTTTTTTATATTGATAATTTTTCATACTTCTTTATTTGTGAATTTTATAAATACGTCTATTCGTATTTATAACCATTCGATTAAATTCAAAAATAAAAAATACATATTGCTGTTATCATGATTATTATCATAACAACGCTTAAAAAGTTGTTATTTGGTGTTTATTGATATGAATTTTATTTCAACCTACTTTAAAATCAGTGTTTATCCAATGTCAATATTATTGAATTAAGCAATTTTGGTTATACATTGTAGGTTGCAAGTTTTTATCAACTTTTTCTAATTGCATAAATTAATTCATCTAAGTATTTTCCTCCTTTATATAGGGTTTTCTCAAATTTTCCTTCTAGAACAAATCCTGCTTTTTCTAAAACTTTCCGAGAGCCAATATTTGTTCCAAAAGGACGAGCAAATATTCTTTCTATTGCAAAATTTTTAAACCCATAATCTATTATTTGTCTTACAGCTTTACTCATTATTCCTTTTCCCCAATAGGGTTCAGCTAACCAATACCCAAGTTCTGCATTTTTTTTATGAATATCAGTTTGAAGATGTAATCCAATTCCTCCACAAGCCTCTCCATTAATTTCTATTGCAAAAATACTTGTAGGATTGTTTTTAGTTGCCTTTTGAATAAAAGCTTTTCCATTTTCTCTAGTATATGGATGTGGAAATTGGTCAGTTAAGTTTGCTGCAATTTTTTTATTATTAGCATACTTTACTAAGCTATCAATATCGTTTAGATTCCATTTTCGCAATTTAAATTCCATAATTAGTAGTTTTTTAACTTGCAACCAACAACGCTTAAAAAGCTGTTATTTGGTGTTTATTGATATAAATTTTATTTCAATCTACTTTAAAATCAGTGTTTGTCCAATATCAATATTATTAGAGGTAAGTCCGTTCAACCGTTTAAGTTCATCTACAGTTAATCCGTATTTTTTTGAAATAGAATACAATGTATCACCTTTAACAACTATATGCTTTGTAGAATTATCAGTTCCTTTTTTAACAATCTCCCTCTCAAAAGGTTTTCCTAAAACTTGAGTATCAAATTTATGAAGATCATATTTTTCAATTAATCCAATCAATTTTGCAGGATAACGTCTGTCGGTTGCATAACCTGCTTCACTTAAACCTTGTGCCCAAGCTTCATAATCTCCTGGTTTCAATCTGAATAATTTTGAATACCGTTTTCTTTCAACTAAAAATAATGAATGATCTTCAAAAGAAGTTCTTGGATCTTTATATTTTCTGAAACACTCTCCGCTACTATCATCATCATGATATACTTTTTTCCCACTCCATCCGGTATGGCATTTTATACCAAAATGATTATTAGATTTTAGCGTTAATTCACTATTCCCACTCCTTGATTCCAAAATTCCTTGTGCCAACGTAATACTGGCCGGAATTTTATATTTTTTCATTTCTTCCATAGCAATATCTTTATATTTATTAATATACGCTACTGTAGAAATTTCGAAACTCGATTTTGTTGATTGCTTTGAAATTATTTCATCAACTTTACTTTCGTCTTGTTTTAAAATTACTTCTTTTTTAGTTTTATTATTTTTTTCGGCAGCTCTTTTTTTTGATTTGCAACTATTTAGTAAAGCAATGGCAATTAAGCCAATTAAAATATATTTCAACTTCATTATTAATCTATTAATGGTAATTTTTTCTTTTTTAAAAATGTATTCATTCCTTCAATTCCTTGTAAACCTCCTGTATGGATTGCTAAAATTTTGGTTCCTTTTTTAAAGGTATTTTTTTTAATTAAATCTACAATTCCAAACATCATTTTTCCTGTATAAACAGGATCTAAAGGTATGTTTGTTTCACTTTTAAATTTATTGATAAAAGTAATTAATTCTTCTGAAATTTTTGCGTAGCCTCCAAAATGATAGTTAGTATTTAAACTCCAATTATTATTTTTTAGTACATATTTTTTTATTTCATGTTGCAAAAAATCACCTTTTAAAGCAGGAAAACCAATTACTGTTTGATGCTTTTTTATTGAATTTATAATTCCTGAAATAGTTCCGCCCGTACCAATTGCACCACAAATAACGTCAAACTTTTCATCATTTTCAGTTAAAATTTCTTCACAGCCTTTTATGGCAAATGTGTTTGTACCTCCTTCAGGAACCAAATAAAAATCTCCGAATTTTTCTTTTAATGAAGCAATAAATTTTGATGTTGTTTTTTCTCGATAAGCGCTTCTGGTAACAAAATGAAAATCCATATTATGCTCGTGCGCAAACTTTAACGTAGGATTGGTTTGTAAAACTTCATCTAAATTATTGGCTAATTCATCACCACGTATTACACCAATAGTTTTAAAATTATTTTCAAAACCTGCATAAGCTGTTGCTGCAATATGATTTGAATATGCGCCTCCAAACGTAAGTAAGGTAGTTTGCTTTTGCTTAAGAGCTTCCTCTATATTGTATTTTAATTTTCGATATTTATTTCCTGAAATAAATGGATGTATTTCATCTTCTCTTTTCATAAAAAGTGAAATTTCTTTATTTTCTATTTCTGAAAAAAATACTTGCTGATTTTTAGTTTCTTCTGATAAACCAAACATTTAAACGGATGCTTTTCAGCAAAAATAACTAATAAAACAAGAAGTACTATGCAAGTTTAAAAATATTACATTGCTGCCCCAACACTATCTATAATAATTTCTTCTTTTTTAGTTTTCACTTTTCTAAACCTATAGCCTTTAATAGATTCTCTATTAATAATTTTTTTAATTAAAATCAATCTGCGATAATGAAGCGCATTAAAACGCAAAATTGTAAGATAGGTTAAAACAACAATACCTCCAATTATGTAATAACCGTACATTATTTTTGTTGCTGCTATAATAGACTGTATTTTCACTCTTTTGTAAACTGCCATTCCTCCTCCTTGAGGTGCTAAATTTACGGTATCCATTCCTACAGATAAATCACTTAAACTAACTAACTGAAGTTTGTAGTAAAACCAGGCAACTATTGCGCTAAAAAATCCTACACCTAAAAACGACCTTATCACTATTAAAAAGGTGGCTCCGGGTAAAAAATCACTCATGCCTAAATCTTTGTATGAATAATACCAAATTCCAATATACAAAACTGTCATTCCCAAACCTTTCAAAATCATTGGAATAATCAGATATTCAAAATCTATTACTGTTGTAACAACAAAGTACATATAAATGGCATACAGCGTAAATGAAGCAAAACCGAACATAATGAAATATTTCATAGACAGATTTCTTTTAAAGCCATAAAAACTAATAAATCCTGCCATTACAACTCCAATAACCATAGCAACATTCAACAAACTATTGGTTACAGAATCATATCCTAAAACACCTGATGTATAAGTACTTTGTATAGTTCCTGAAGAAAGAAATAACCCTAAAAACATAAGTAAAGAAAACCCTTGCAAATAACTTTTCTTTGTAAATATACCTAATGAAATATAAGGTCTTTTTAATTTTGATTGCCTGTAAAAAAACCAGATTATAAAAAAGAAAAATGCTATTAAAGAAATTTTAATATTAAAAGAATGGAACCAATCCTGTTGTTTTGAAAATGAAAAAATATAATTTAAAAACATTAGAGATACCACATATAGCAACATACTGAACCAATCAAAATAATAGAGCGGAACCTTTTTTGAAAATCGTAAATTATGCATAAAAATTACAGCAAGTAAAACTAAAACAAGTAATATAATTGCCATTATTATATAAACTGATTGCCATTGAAGATTATACGCTATTTTTGCGGTAATAAATGTAGATATTTGACCTGAACTTATACTTAAAGGATAAAAAATAGAATAAAACATTCCTCTTTCTCCTGATGGACTGATAATAACCATCACTATCATTACAACATCTAAAAGAGCTAATAATTTAAAAATTCCTATAAAAAATGAAGAGAAAATAAGTACATAAGGGCTACTTGTTGTTGCACAAACAATTGAAAGTAACGCAAGCATAGATAAACAAGTAATCATCATCTCTTTAGATCTCAAATACGTTTTTATCCTTCCCATTAAAGGAAGTATTACTCCCATTCCAATATACATTGCATACCTAGCCATTGATATGTGTTCAGGTAAAATGCCCAAATCACTTATCATTTGACTACTGTTACTAGCGTATATTCCACTTACAAATAATATTGGAAATAGAAATACAATAAGTAAAAGTAACATTACAGGTTTTGGAACCCAATCATGAAACAACCCTTTATTATACACTTGCTGTTTTATTTTAAAGTAATATTCACATTCATTCCTACTCTTAGCATATCTATACTTTCCGGTGTATTAGCTTCTGTAAATTCTATTCTAACAGGAATACGTTGTTGTACTTTTACAAAATTACCGGTAGAATTATCAACAGGAACTGATGAGTATTTTGATCCTGTTGCTGCAGATATAGCTGTAACAATTCCTTCATATTTTTTTCCATCAAGCGCATCAACCTTAACATTTATTTTTTCACCTATTTTAATTTTTCTCATTTGAGTTTCTCTAAAATTGGCTACTACCCATTTTTTATTATCTTCAACTATAGTTGCTACTTGCTGACTTGGTTGTAGTAATTGCCCAACGTTAACTAATCGTCGTCCCATAATTCCGTTATATGGTGCCGTAATAACTGTATAAGAAAGGTTAAGTTTAGTCATTTCCAATGCTGCTTCGGCTTGTTTAACAGTTGCTTTACTCATATCAACTCTCCCTCCCATTTCTTGGATTGAATAGTCAACCGATTTTAGTTGCCCTTGTAATGATTTATACTGTGCTTTAGCTGCATCATACTGTGTTTTTATAGCATCGTATTGTTGTTGGGTAACAGCTTCATCCTGCAATAAATTTTTATAACGTTTAAGATTCTGTTCTGCATTCCATAAATTTGATTTTGCGCCTACTATGTTTGCTTCAATAACATTAGAATTGTTAGCAATTGTATTTATAGAAGATCTTGTGGTTTTTTCAGCAGCTACAGCATTTAAATATGCTGCTTCAGCTTGCATAAGTTGTGTTTTAAGCTCACTATCATCCAATAGTATTAAAGTATCGCCTTTTTTTACTTCTTGGTGTTCTTCAAATTTGATTTCCTTAATATAAGCTGAAACTCTTGTATTTACGGGATTTATATAGGCCTCTATTTGAGCATCATTCGTAAAATTTCTATCACCTATATGAAAATAGAATTTTATCGCCCAAATTAAAGCTATTAAAGCCACTACAAATACGAATAGATTTGTAAAAAAAACAAGTCTTTTATTTTTTTTTGCTTTTTTAGAATGCTGTTTTTGTTTTTCTGACATTGTTATTAATAATTAAAGTTTTAAACCTACAGCTTACCTATTGTTCTTAATAAGTTGTAATATGTATATAAAATATTTATTTCTGAATTGGTATAATTAAGTTCTGCATCTAATTTTGCATTACTGGCATCTAACATATCTACTGCTAAAGCCAATTGATTCAAGTACTTTTTTTCTATGATATAGTAATTCTCTTCTGCCAAACGTTTACTCTCTACAAAAGTATTGCTCTGTGATACAGCATCTTGATATTTTAAATAAGCTGCTTTTATTTCTACATCTAAGTTTTGTTTTTGCAATAGTTCTATTTCTTTCATTTGATCTAACTGCAAATTGTTTAATTTTAATTTTTTAGGTGTTTTATATAATGATTCTATATCAAAAGACAATCCAACACCTACTTGCCAACTATTGCTATACATATCTAAAGCTGGTGAAGTACTTGTAATGGGACGTTGCATATTATAACCTCCAAAAGCAACAAAAGCCGGTAACATTTCAGATTTAGTAATTTTAGCAGTTTTTTTAACCAATTCTGTTTGTACTTGAGTTGTTTTAATTTTAGGATTGTTTGCGAAACCCTCTCCACTATAAAAATCAAAATCCTGTACAATTGGCTTTTCTTCTAATAATGATTCATCCGGTAAAATAATTGTAGCATCAGACAATCCAATAGCAGTAGCTAGTTGCTTATTTAAAATAGAAATATTATTACTAATTGTTTCTACTGCTTGTTTTAAATTGGTTAATTGAAGTTCGCCTCTAATTACTTCATTTCTGGTAACCATTCCTTGATTATAAAAATTATTTATGTTTTTTAACCGTTCTTGTGCTAATACAATATTTTGATTATAAACCGTTTTTTGATTATATAATTTGAATAAATCTAAATATGTTGCTGTTACCAAAAGACGGATACTTAATTCGTCATCTCTATAATCAAGTTTAGCCAACTCTTCTTGTAAAAAACCTATTTTAATAGCATTATTTACAGCATTTCCTTTAAAAATAACTTGACTTGCCTGAACAGAAAATGTATTACCAAAATGTGGCATATCAACAGTAGTTGAATTTGAAAAATCTTTATCTAAAATTAATACATCACCTATGTATGAAGCATTTACAGAAGATGAAATATTTGGTAATTGCTGTAGTTTGTTTATTTCAGTTTGTTGTTGTGCAATACTTATATATTTATCTGAAACTTTTAATGCTTGGTTATTTTTTAATGCTAATTGAATAACTTCTTCTAATGTTAATTTACTTGTTACATTTTCCTGTGAAAAAGTAACACTTGTAAATACCAGAAATAATAAGACTGCTATATAAGATGTTTTATGAATACTATACCTCATTTTTTACCTTTAATTTAAACAAGGTGCAAATGTATGTAGCCTTATAGGTGCTTAAAATAGTTAATTTGCTTAAAAAGATGTGTGAAAGTAAGATTACTTATTTTCTATAGGTTTTGCATTCATTCTAAATTCTGAAGGACTTTGACCTGTATATTTTTTAAAAAAATTGCTAAAATAATATTGATCGTTAAAATGAAGCTCTTGTGCTATTTCACTAATTTGTTTTTTTGATGATCGAAGCAATATCTTTCCTTCAGTAATTACGGATTGGTGAATCAATTCATTTGCGGTAAAACCGGTAACTTCTTTTAACGTTGCTGATAAATGTCTTGATGTAATAGAAAGTAATTCTGCATAAAATTTAACTTCTCTTTTTTCCTTAAAATAAATGGCTAAATTCTTTAAAAAACCTAAAGCTATTTCTTCTTTTCTTGTAATTTCTTTAGCATTAATATCAATATACTTATTTACAATATCAATACTCAAATAAATAATTGAAAAAAATAAATGACGGTTGATATGACTACTAAAAGCAGTTCTTTTTTTAGACAAGTTTTCTTCTAAAACACTTATTAAATTCCACATTTGACTCAATTCAGAATCATTAATTGAAAAATAATTTTCAGAAGCCAACATTAATATTTGATACGTATTAAATCTATTAAAATTCAGCGCTAAATTAGAAACTAAGCCAGTATCAATAACAAGGACTTTAAGTTCAATATCACTACTAAATTCAACAAATTCGTAAACACCTTTTGGGTATAGATAAAAAATTGAATTGTGTACTAATTTAAGTTTTTGAAGATTATTTTTTAAAAAAATATACCCTTTTTTAATAATAATTATAGCAGAGTTTTTAGGATGGTAAGGCCTACCTACTACTATGGCTTCAAGAATTTTTTTCTCATTATAAATTTTAATATTTTTATTTATTGTTTTCCCCATCCTTAAACAATTAACTTATAACAACAAATTATTAATTTAACGTAAAGTAGATTAATTAAAAACAGTTAATACACTATTAATAAGCTTATTATATTTTTTATCCCTGTGAAGACAGAAATCTATCCTTTTGCATTTTAAAAGATTCCTGCATCCTCAGGAATGAACTGTACTTAAATGCAACTATTTAATTGATAATTATCAAATATTTTTAAGCCGCACTCACGTTAATTTACTTATCTAAATCCGAAACTTTTAACTCAATCTTTTCCCACTCTTCCATCAACGCTTCTATTTTTTTCTTTTTTGCGTGGTAATTTTCAAAAAAATCAGGTTGGCTTGAAATTGCCTCATAATCTTCTTCTAATGCAGCATCTGTTTCTAAAATTTCCCTTTCTAAATTATCTATCTGAGTTTCTATTTTAGACAGTTGATTTTTTAATTTTTTAAGTTCTTTTTCTTCTTCTTTTGAATGTTGATAAACTTCTTTTTTAACAACTTCTGGTTTTTTAGCAACAACAGTTCTCTTTTCAGCTTCTCGTAAATTTTCAAGCTGATGCTGTTCTAAGAAAAAGTCAATATCACCTAAATATTCTTTAATCACTTTGTCTTTAAATCCGTAAACCGTAGTTGCTAATCCTTGTAAAAAATCTCTATCATGCGACACTAAAATAAGTGTTCCATTAAAGTTTTTTAAAGCCTGTTTTAATACATTTTTTGAAGCTATGTCTAAATGGTTTGTAGGCTCATCCATTATTAAAACATTAAACGGCGATAGTAATAATTTACACAAAGCCAATCTGTTCCTCTCACCTCCGGATAACATTTTAGCTTTTTTATCTACTGCGTCACCACTAAATAGAAATGCTCCCAGCATGTCTCTTACCCTGGCTCTGTTAGTGTCAGTTGCAGCATTTTCCATAATTTCCAAAACAGTTTGCTCAGGTTCTAAATATTCTGATTGATTTTGTGCAAAATATCCTATTTCTACATTATGTCCAAGTTTTAAATGACCTCCATGAGGAATTTCTCCCACTAAAATTTTGGCTAAGGTTGATTTTCCTTGCCCATTTTGTCCAACAAAGGCAATTTTGCTATTTCTTTCAATCAATAAATCTACATTCTCCAACACGTGCTTGTCTCCATAACTCTTCGATAAATTTTCTGCCTCAATAACTATTTTTCCCGGCTCTTTAGAAATCTGGAATCGGATATTCATTACCGCATTGTCTTCATTATCAACTTCTATACGCTCAACTTTATCTAATTTTTTTATTAAAGACTGAGCCATAGATGCTTTATTAGCCTTCGCTCTAAATTTATCAATTAATACTTGTGTAGCCTTAATTTCTTTCTCCTGATTCTTTTGTGCTTGTAATTGTTTTTCTTTTATTTCTCCTCGTAATAACAAGAACTGAGAATACGGTTTTTTGTAATCATAAATTTTACCTAATGAAATTTCTATCGTTCTATTAGTAACATTATCTAAAAACATTTTATCGTGAGAAACAAGTACAATAGCTCCTCCGTAACTTTTCAAGAAATTCTCCAACCAAATAATAGATTCAATATCCAAATGATTGGTTGGCTCATCTAACAATAAAATATCATTATCTTGTAACAGTAACTTAGCTAACTCAATACGCATTCTCCAACCACCCGAAAAAGTATCGGTGAGTTTATCAAAATCTTCTCTTTGAAAACCTAGACCTTGTAATATTTTTTCAGTATTCCCTTGATAATTATAACCACCAAGTAATTCGTATCTATGCGTAAGTTCGTTTAGATCAACCATCAAATCATGATAGTATTCACTTTCATAATCTGTTCTTTCTACTAATTCTTGGTTTATTTTTTCTAACTTAACTTCAATCTGCTTTATTTCTTCAAATGCCTGATAGGCTTCTTCTAAAATGGTTCTTCCTTCAACAAAATCAATATCCTGACGCAAAAAACCTATCCGTACATCTTTATCAAATGCCATAGTTCCACCAGTACTTTCTATATCTTTAGAAATTACTTTTAGAAGTGTAGATTTTCCTGCTCCATTTTTTCCTATTAATCCAATTCTATCACCTTTATTCAACTTAAAAGTAATTCCTGAGAACAAATCGGAACCGGCAAAAGAAACGGTTAAGTTATGTACGTTAAGCATTTGTGTTTTATAATTTAAATATAATTTTATGTATTTTTAAAAACGCTACAAACTTACTATAAATAAATTTGGCACTCAATTAAAGTTTTTATTTTTATAATTTAGCAAACTGATTAAAAATTCAATAAAAAATGTTTAAAAAAGGAACAAAGTTATACAGCATTTTATTTAATAAATGCCCTAAATGCCAAGAAGGTGATTTTATGAAGGAAAAAAATATATTCAAACTTCATAAAGCATTTACAATGAATGAAACATGCTCAAATTGTGGTTTAAAATATATGATGGAACCTTCCTTTTTTTACGGTGCTATGTATGTAACTTATGGAATTACAGTAGCCATAGCAGTTGCTACATTTGTAATAGCTACACTGTTTTTTAATTTAAGTTTAATTGAAAGTTTTATACCCATTGTAATTGTTTTAATATTGACTGCTCCTATTTCTCTCAGGTTGTCAAGAATAATTTGGATTAATATTTTTGTTCATTTTGATCCAAAATCGAATAAAATTAATAAAAACGAGTAACTGAAATTTCTTTATCAAGTTCTGAGCCCTTTTCTAAATGATTGTACAGCTCTTTTGCTACTGTTGGCGCAATCATTACACCTCGCGTACCTAAACCGTTTAAAATTGCTAAATTTTTATATTGGAAGTGTTTTCCAACAATGGGTCTTCTATCTTTAATAGTTGGCCTGATACCGGCAGAATGTTCAACAATTTCATACGGAACTGTTATAAAAGATTCTAACTTTTCAACAAGTTCTTTTTTACCATCTTCAGTAGGTAATTTTGATTTATCTCTCCAGTTAAATGTAGCTCCAACTCTGTAATGGTTATTTCCTAAAGGAAGAACAAAAACAGGTGCTTTAATTAAAAAATCTATATTTAAATCAGGTGCATATATTGTGATTAATTCTCCTTTTGCTTCTTGCATTGGTAATTCGTTAAAAAAAGGATTTTGCTTCATTCCAAAACCTTCACAAAAAACAATTTTAGAGGCTTTTATATTTTTATATCGAATTTTTTCTTCTGAGATACTCAATTCTGAATACTTAAAACTTTCATTTTTAAATATTCCCTTTTCAATTAACAAATTTCTATAATCATTAAGTAATCTTTTTGTGTCTATTCTCCCTGTATTAATTAATTTACCATAACCATAATCTGCTTTAATTCCATAAAAGTTCTCTTTCACAATTTTTGGAATCATATAATTTGAAAGTGATGGTTTATCACAAGCAAAAAACCAATTATTTTGCTCTTCAACAGATTTAAATATTCTATAAATATCTACTGGATAATCATATTTTTTATTGAATTGAATTTCTAATTCTTTATAAAAAGGTAAAGCAATTTTAAGCTGACCAACGGCATTCCAAACAGGTGTAAATCTTTTTAGAATTACCGGATTATACATACCGCCTGCAACTATAGATGAATTTTGAGAGTTATCTTCAAAAACTACATAAGATTGATTGTTTTTGTCTAATTCTTTAGTAAAAGCCAAACCGGCTAAACCTAAACCTACTATTATATAATCTACTTGCATTTTAACAAAGTTAATTTTAAAAACAAAAAACTCTTGCTATTTGCAAGAGTTTTTTAAATTGTATTTTACAGAATCTTAATAGTTCCACATATCAAGTTCTTTATTTCTAATTTCTTCTTTAATTTTATTAGACTCAAGTACTTGAAATAATGCGTTTCCTTTTACATAATTTGCAACATCTCTATCGCCATAAATATTTTCTTCTCTATAAATAATTGAATTAAATCTTCTGGCATTTAGCAAATGATCAAATGAAATTGGATATGCTGAATTTTTTTGATTAAATACTTTCATTTTATGAAGCAAATCCCTTGCGTCTGGGAACCACACCCAAAATAATGGCAATTGTTCAGAAATATCAATATCTTCTCTACCCATAATTTGCACATCTGGTGCAACCGGAGCTAAAGCCAACAAACGATATTTTAATTCACCTTGACGTTTATCAAAATACCAAAGACCTTTTATTTTAAAACCTTCAATATCTTGTGATGTTAAGTTGATCTTATCTATATATTCATCAATATTTGTAGCTCCTGCATTCAATTCATCAAAACCGGCATCAGTAGTATCAATTCTGTAAAGCTTACTGTTTATTTCTTTTTTGGTCATTTTTGCGGTAAAATAATCATCATCATAAATTTCAGTAATTTCACCTTTTCTTATACCTCGAAGTAATGTATCAAATAATGAACGACGATTGGCTGATACATTTATGGTATCAACCGGATAGTAAAATGGCAAATTAATACGCTCATTTAAATCAATATATTCCCATACAACTTTAGACCATAAAATATCTCTGTCATCTAAATAACCGTATTCCAATGGCTTATCATTATCAAATACTGATTGTTCTACCGTTTTTTTACCAATATCAGAAGGTTTTTTAGCATTTAGCAAGTTTGATTGTGCAAAAGTTGCATTAAACAGCACAAATGCCAAAATAAAAATCCCAATATTTCTCTTATCCATCATTTAAACTTTTTTTATTGTATTTCAATACTTACTGCTGAAGCATTTTTAATTTTATACGAGCTGTTACCAGATAACGATGATTTTATATCGAATATTGTAACAACATCACCTCTTTTAGCTTTTGAAATAGCTTTTCGAGCCTGACCATTCATTCTACTTCCACTAACAACAACAGCAGATTGCCCCGGCACTTTAATAGTAAATCCTGTTGTATTTAAAGTTAAATCAAAATCAAAATCTGGTAAAGCTGCTCCTACTGTTGAGTTTTCTAAACTTGTTTTAGGCATTTTAACATAACCGTCTTGCTTTCTAATTGTACCTACCGGTGATGGTATGTCTTTAATTCTAAAATTTTGAGAAGTACTTACTTTTTGACCATTTGGTAATGTTCCTGTAACACTAATTGTAACTTCTTTTCCAGAAGCTGGAGTCATAATATATTTTCCTGAACCGCTGCCTCTTCTTAATCCATTTCCATTTGCTGTAACTAAATTATCAGGTATTCCTGGTATTGAAATTGTCATAGGGTTAGCAATACCTCTGTATACTACATTCATTTTATCAGCAGATATTACAGCGCTGTTTGGCTTTGGAATTACAGCATACGAACTGTTAATTTCAATTTCAACCGGTTTTCCATTTTCCATAAAAACAAATTTCCCTTTCACATCTCGCTCACCAACAGCACCGGCCGGAAAATCTAAAATTGCACCACCATCTTCAATAGTAGTAATATTATTTCCATTAACAACAACTTCCGAAGGTTTTAAAGAAGCATCATAACGTCCTAAAACAACTTTCCCCTTAAAATTTTCACCTTGAAAAAAGGCAGATTTTTCAGGTATTAAAATTGTTTTGTAATTAGACATTGAAACGTCACTTTCTAACTGACCGCCTAAAAGACTGTTATAAATTTCAAATTGAGTAGTTTTTATGTCAGTTTGCATTGATGTTAAATTAGTAACCGTAGAAATTAAAGGGAAACCTTCATATCTATTTTTTAACCATGCTTGTTTGCCATCTTCAGTCTCCTGATCTGAAGTATCAAAACGTTTTTTTATGTTAGCAGCTAAAGGACTGTTTTCTCCAATAAGCCTTATTATTTCATCTCTATAACCATTAATATGGTTTAAAAATTCTTCTCCTGCACTTGTGTACAGATCACCTTCAAAAAAATGTTCATCAACAATTCCGGTTTTATCCATTGCTTCATAATCTTTAACGTCTTCTTGTCCTTCAAGAAAAAATGTTTTCTTCGATTCTAGATAATCATTAAAATTTTTAGATAACTCGTTTACCTTACTTGCTGTATCATATAATGGCTTATATTTTTCAGGTTGTTCGCTAGCCTTTGTTGCTAAATTTTCTAAAGTTGCAGTATTTTTTACAGTTGCTGTTAAATTATTATCAGTTAGTTTTTCATTCATGTAACCAAAAGCAGATAGTACTTCTTTAGACATTTGCATTGCAATCATAGCAATGAAAATTAAGTACATTAAATTTATCATTTTCTGCCTTGGTGATAATTTACCTGAAGCCATTTCTAATTAGTTTTTGGTTAATAATTAAATTTAATAAACTACTAATTAGTGTTTACTTGACATTGCAGATAACATACCTCCATAAACTCCATTAAGTGAAGATAAATTTGTTGCCAGCGATTCCATTTGTTCTTTAAGTTTACCTGCATTTTCAGCAACTTGTTGATTAATTTCTGCTTGTCTGCTTGTACTTTCTAATTGAACTTTGTATAAACTATTTAAAGATTCCATTTGAGCTGCAGCTAAAGATAATTGTTCACTATATTTAGTTGTTGCAGCTATTGAATCTACAGCTGGAGCAATATTTTCTGCAGCTCCCTTAAAATTTTGTATACTTTCACTTAAACTCTGCATTAAACCCGCATCTAATTTAGCATCTTTAAGCATTGAATCGAGTTTTTGTGACAATAAACTTTGAACTTCTTTCGATTCTTCTCTATCCTTATCGCGTTCATTTCCTTTAGCTAATTCAGGATATACCAAAGACCAATCTAAATCTTCTTCAACAGAATCAAATGCCGATATAAAAAATACTAATGCTTCTACACCCATACCAATTGTTAGCATTAGCCCTCCGTAAGGCCAATGTTGAATTTTAAAAAGAGCTCCTAAAATTACTATCGCAGCCCCTATACCATAAGCATAGTTAAATAATTTTTTAGTGTTTCTTGTTTGTGCCATGATTAAAGTTATTATGTTAGTGTTTAAGGTTGATTTTATTTACCATTTATATTGGAACCTAGAAAATCTTGAACTGTTCTAAAACCAATATAGCTCCTTGCAGAATCTGCATACTCATAATCTCGAGTACTTACTTCTAAAAAGTACGCAACGTCTTTCCAAGAGCCTCCTCTTATAATTTTTCTATGATTTTTAGCATCTTCCACGTTTGGGTTCATAGTCGAACCTATATAGTAAGATGCTTCATTATAAGCTGTATTTGTCCATTCTGATACATTTCCTGCCATATTATACAATCCATAATCATTTGGATTGTACGATTTTGCTTCCATTGTATATAAAGCTCCATCAACGGCATAATCACCTCTAGCAGGTTTGAAATTAGCTAAAAAGCAGCCTCTATCACTTGTTGTATATGGACCTCCCCACGGATATGTGGCATAATTAAGACCTCCCCTTGCAGCATATTCCCATTCAGCTTCGGTAGCTAATCTGAAATAAGGTACTGTACTTGATTTTTTCTTAGATTTTAAAAAATCATTTTTCTTTTTTGTTCTCCAACTGCAAAACGCTTTTGCCTGGCTCCAATTTACACCAACCACAGGGTAATCTTCATAAGCTACGTGATAAAAATAATCTTGATGCATAGGATCATTATATGAATAGTTAAAATCTCTAATCCACACTGTTGTATCAGGATACACTTCTACAATTTCTCGTTTTATAAAATCTTTTCTGTCCCCTTTCGCTCTGGCTGCAGCTTCTCTGTCTAACCATGCATAGTTAAATTTTAGTTTTTTTGTATCAAGTATCCTTTTCCCATCAAAACTGTTTTCAATTGGCAAATACATAGAATCCATTACTTCAGAATAATATTCGTCAGGAAATTCATTAGGATCCCAAGTTAAATCTTCTTCCCAATTAAGTAATCTACCTTGTAAAGGTGAATTTACATCTCCTAAGCTACCATAATTATACATCATGTACTTTTGGTATGGTGTCATATCTGAAGTATCCGGAATTTTAAATTGATAATCTTCTAAAACAATATTATTTTCATCAGACATTAATTCTGATAATAAAGCTAATTGACTTCTAACTATTGAATCGCGTACCCAAAAAACAAATTCTTTATATTCTGCATTTGTAATTTCAGTTTCATCCATATAAAAAGGGCGAACTGTAACAGTTCGCGTTGGAGAGTTTAACGCTCCGGCAATATCTTCATCTTCCTTTCCCATTGTAAATGAACCTCCCGGTATCAAAACCATACCTAGTGGTTTTTTTGAATGCCATTTTGTTCTTGATTTTGCTCCAACCAATTCTCCCTGATCATTGGAGCCACAACTATAAACAAACAAAGCTAATAAAATATACAATGATATTTTCTTCATAATAATTTTCTTAATCTATTTAGGCAAACCTATTACTAATTATTTTAAAAAACAATATTTTCTTTAATCTGATTAAAACTAAAAAAAACTCATTTTATTACATTAAAATGTACATTTTTTACTATATCAATTTTTTTAAAGTCCTTATCCATCGATCTGGGATTTCTTGATTAGTAGCACTAATATAATCTTGGTAAGTACATGGTATTAACGCATGTCTCTTAAATTTATTATTTTCATTTAAAGTAATTTCCATCCACCAACGACCACTTTTATTACTTTTATAAAAATTTAATGCCTGATCTTCAATTGGAACTATATATTTTTGATAGTTATCTTTTAATCCAAAAGGATAATCATTCGCTCTATAATTTACACCTTCAATAAAATACCAAATCATTTGAGAAATCAACTGAGCTGTTTGATTTTTTACATCAAATTTTGAATTATACTCATAAATTCCAAATGATGTTACCTTATCACTAATTCCGGCATAACGTGAAATTGCACAAATTTCCGCTCCGTTTAAACCATTAGGTGTTGCGTTATTATTTGCAGGTGCATCAGCATTTTTAACTGAAGACATATCTATACTAACAATATCGGCATCTCGTAAAATTGGTTCAACAATTTGGATTGAATTTGTTACTTCCCCTAACCTGTATGCTTCAAAAAATAAACTGTCTAATAAGTCAATTTCATCCTGAGAATTAAAATATGTTTGGTAACCTATATTACTGTAATTGAACAGATTATTTGGCTGATTCATTACAATTTTACTTAGGTATGATTGAGAAGTAAGCTCATCTTCAATTGTTCCTAAATCAAATTTATTATCTACAGCTACAATATTAACAGTTTGCTCTAAATTGTCGTAAGCTCTGTAATTTGCATAGGTTAAATCTTGTCCACCTCCAATAATAACCGGAATTATTTTATTTTTAATGAGATGCGTTAACAACTCACTTAGTGCAAAATAGGTGTCTTCAATTAAATTTCCTTGAGAAATCGTTCCCAAATCAACCACACTAACCGGCCAATTCCCCGGATACAACTTATAAAGTTCTTTTCTAATTTCATCTAAATTAGTACCGGTACCATAATTTCCTAATGATGCTCTTCCTTCTTCAACACCAACAATCGCAATTTTTTTGTTAGTTATATCAGGAAAATCATTTTGTGAAGTGTAAATCTCTATACATTGACCTAAAGATTTATTTGGTTGCATTTTTGCATATGCTAATAATGCAGTATCAACAGGTTTAAGGAATTCGAAATTCATTTATTTGGATTCTCTTTTATCTCTTTATAAGGGAGCAAGATAACCAAAAAAAATTATTTTTTACTAGTTTTACGCTTAGTAGTCTTCTTTTTTGGAGCGTTTTTTTCTATAATCTCTTTTACTTCGTTAAGTGTTAATTTACTAGCATCAACAGTTTTTGGTAATTCAATTTTAGTTTTACCTTTTAAAATATTTGATCTTCCCCAACGAGCTTTTTCTACTTTTATTCCTTCTTCTTCCCAGTTATGAATCACTTTTTCAATGTCTTTTCGCTTTTTATCTTCAATTAATTCAATAATATCAGACTCTGCTAAATTATCAAAGTCATACTTTTTACTAACATTGATAAAAGTGTTATTCCACTTTATAAAAGGTCCAAATCTTCCTACTCCTTTTTGTACAGGCATTTTTTCATAGTGTGCAATTGGAGCGTCAGCTTTTTGTTTTTCTTGTATTAAATCTATAGCTCTGTTGATATCAATTGACATTGGGTTTTCATCTTTTGGTATTGACACAAACATTTTTCCAAATTTAATATAAGGTCCAAACCTACCATTTGCTACTATTACATCTTCATTTTCAAAACCGCCTATTTTTTTTGGAAGTTTAAATAAATCTAAAGCTTCTTTATATGTTATTGATGCTAAGGTTTGATCTCCTTGTAAACTTGCAAATTTTGGTTTTTCATCATCTGTTGCCTCTCCAATTTGCACCATAGCTCCAAATCTGCCTAAACGTGCATAAATATTTTTACCACTTTCAGGATCAATACCCAACAAACGCTCTCCTTTTGCCCTTTCTGCGTTTTCTGCAACATCTTCAACCATCGGATGAAAAGTTTTATAAAAATCTTTGATCATTAACGACCAATCTTCTTTTCCTTCAGCAATATCATCAAATTCAGATTCAACTTTTGCAGTAAAACCAAAGTCTAAAATATTTGAAAAGTTTTCAACTAAAAAGTCATTTACAATATTTCCTATATCCGTAGGGATTAATTTTCCTTTATCCGAACCAACTTTTTCTGTTAAGGTTTTGGTAGTAATTTCACCACCTTTTAATTTTAACTCTGTATAATTTCTGTCTTCACCATCAATAGTTCCTTTTGTAACATATTCTCTTCTTTGAATTGTTGAAATTGTTGGCGCATACGTTGAAGGACGTCCAATACCCAATTCTTCAAGTCTTTTAACTAATGAAGCTTCTGTATAGCGATATGGTGCTTTTGTATAACGCTCTGTTGCAGTAATGTGCTTATTCGTTATTTGTTCACCAGTTTTTAAATTCGGTAACATTTTAGACTGCTCTTCTTCTTCATTGTCTGAACCTTCTATATATACTTTTAGAAAACCTTCAAATTTTAACATTTCACCGTTTGCAGTTAAAATATGGTTATTGTTAGAGTTAGATATTCTAACGTTAGTTCGTTCTAACTGAGCGTCGCTCATTTGAGAAGCTATAGTTCTTTTCCAAATTAAATCGTACAATCTATCTTGATCATAATCTACTGAAATAGATTGGGTACTCATATTAGTTGGCCTAATAGCTTCGTGCGCTTCTTGTGCTCCTTTAGACTTAGTATTATAACTTCTTGGTTTACTGTATGCTTTACCAAAAGATGAGATAATTTCTTCTTTAGCTTCATTAATAGCATCGTTGGATAAATTAACGCTATCGGTTCTCATATAAGTTATTAATCCTGCTTCGTATAAACGTTGAGCAATCATCATTGTTTTAGCTACAGGAAAATATAATTTACGAGATGCTTCTTGTTGTAAAGTAGATGTAGTAAATGGTGCTGCCGGCGATTTTTTTGCAGGTTTCTTTTGTAAATCATCTATTTTAAATTGGGCTCCAACACAAGAATTCAAAAACTTTTCAGCTTCTTCTCTTGTATCAAAATTTTGAGGTAACGATGCTTTGAACTTTTTATCTTCTCCTGTTATAAATTGAGCAACAACTTTATAAGATGCTACCGGTTTAAAGTTAATAATTTCACGCTCTCTCTCTACAATTAACCTTACTGCAACAGATTGTACACGTCCGGCTGACAATCCGCCTTTAACTTTTCTCCAAAGAACCGGAGACAACTCATACCCAACCAATCGGTCTAAAACTCTACGAGCTTGTTGTGCATTTACTAAATTATAGTCAATACTTCTTGGATTTTCTACAGCTTTTAAGATGGCTTTTTTAGTAATTTCATGAAAAACAATACGTTTTGTTTTAATGTCTTTCAATTTTAACTGCTCAAATAAATGCCATGCAATTGCTTCCCCTTCACGATCTTCATCGGAAGCTAACCAAACTGTTTCCGATTTTTTGGCTAAATCTTTTAATTTTTTTACAATTGCTTTTTTATCAGAAGGCACTAAATATTTTGGCTTAAAATCACCTTCAACATCAATTCCAATTTCTTTAGAGGGTAGGTCTGCTATATGCCCAAAACTAGATTCTACTTGAAAATCATTTCCTAAAAACTTTTCTATTGTTTTTGCCTTAGCAGGTGACTCTACTATTACTAAATTTTTCGCCATTTTATTTTTTTTGAGGGTACAAATGTATGAGAAAAAAAATATATCGTCCTAATTTAAATGTATAACACTTATTTTTTAAGATATTTTTTTAGACCAAAACATCAACTATATTTCTGATTATCAGCTACTAAAAATTATAACTCATTTTTAAATTTCCGTAAATATGTCCTTGAGCTTGTGAAGTTTGTTTTGTATTGTAATGATAACTTATCCCAAATTGAATTTTATTGATAAGAAATTTGACACCGGCTTCGGCTAAAAATAGATGCCGAACAACGTCTTTAGTTAAAGGGGCATTGTTATTCCAAATACTACCTTCTATTAAAGCATCATATCCTACAAATCTATATTTAACAGCTGTATATGCCGAAACTTTTTTTGACACTGCTAATTGATTAAATTCTTTTAAATTTTCAAAAAATGAAAAATAGAAACCCTGCTGAAAAAATACATCTTTTGTTCCCAATGTAGCAACAGATTCAGCAAACATATTATTTAATACTTCTTTTTTATAAACAGAAGAAAGATTAAACATAAACTCTGATGGAATTTGATCTTTCCAAATCGGAATTTCACTAAAATTAAATGCTCTGTGAAACCACCTATGCAAAGCCTTGCTTTGTGAAGCATTTCCGGTTACACCCAACTCTAACCCTATACCAAAAATTTGATTTTCTTTTTGTTTAGAAGCATCTATTGAAGCAAACAACCATCCTGCAAATGGTCTGTCATAAACTTCAACAATATCAATATCAGAATCAGAAGGTGTATACATTTTTTGTCCAAGCGTAGTTTTCACTACAATTTCTCCACCCGATTTTAACAACGGAAATTTGTTTGCATTAAATTCATAATGAACAAAAATTCCTGACGTATAGTATTTATCCCCTCGCCTAAGTACAAAAGAATCATTATCAACTTGGAGTGTTAACCTGTGAAGGTTACTTTCTTGAGCTAACCCACTAATAGCTGAACTCAAAAGAATAAAAAGAAATATTTTTCTCAATTGTAATTTAAAAGTATCAAATATACAAGTAAATTAAACTTTACAAAAAATATCTTTCTTTTAATTTTTATTTCAAAATAACATGAGAAAATTGCATTTTATTTAAAAATATGGCTTAATATAAACTAAACGTACTTAATAAATCAATTGTATTATTTTGGTAAGTATATTGAAACAACGTATTATCTCCAATTAACAACAAATGACTATCCATTGGAATAACGTCAAACGCATTTATATTTTCAAATGTATTTAATAGTTCTAAATTTTCAACATCTGTTTTATTATAAACTTTTAATCCCGAGGTTCCATCACAAATAAAAAGTAAGTTATCTTTAATACCTAAACCGTACGGGTTATCCATTGCATAAGATTTTACAAGTTTAAGATTGTACAAATCTGTAATATCAACAATTTCAAGACTACTTTCAAAAGCACCACACAAATTACCTGCACGCAATGTTATATACGCATAATTATCATCTACAACAACAGGATCGCAAGCTGTACCGTGTTGAAACTCAGAAATAAATGCTGGTGTTGCAGGAGATGAGATGTCATAAATATACATTCCGCTCATACTTCCCAAAAACAAATGATTTCCTTTATTAAATATTGTTTCAATATCAAAACCGGCTTGAACATCTTCTAATTCTATAGGCGATTCCAAATTGTTAATATCAAAAATATTGATACTATGACTATCAACTGCATATAAATAATTATTCACAATTTTAAATCTTGCCAACGAACCTCCTTGGCCTGTTGCTTCTGCTGAAGCAAGCGCTGTTTCAAAAAGCACGTCTCCATTATAACCTTTTTGTATATCTCCTACTTTCCTTTGTTCTTCTGTAATGTTCCAACCAACAATTATTTCACCTGAATTATGCCCATTTTCACCATAATCAACAACTAAATTCTCAACTAATGGTAAAGTAATATAATCGGGAAATACATTTTCTAACCTCGCCACTTCTTGTATATTTTCTTTATTTGAAATATCAAAAACCAGCAAATCCATTAAACTATCTGCATATAAATAATCGCCTTTTACTTCCATATCTTTATTGGACACAATTTCAATAAAAGCAATTTTTACAGGATTTTCAGGATTAGAATTATCTATAATATGTATTCCGCTATTAATATCATTCACAAAAACTAAAGAGTTATATGCATAGATTTTTCCGGATTCAACAATTGCCTTTGGCGAAGTAATTTTAACTGATGACCTAAATGCATCTAAAGACATATATTCAGGAGTTGCAACATTTACATTTTCATATTCATCATTGTTATTATCGCATGATAACATAAAAATTAAAACTGCAACCAACAAAAATAAGTTTCTGGTTTTCATTTGTATTGAATTTAAGTTTGATTAATTAGCTTAAAAAGCCTTTAATGATATAAAAAAACACTTCTTATTTCTCAAGACCTATTAACTACAATACGTTAAAAAATAGTAAAACGCTACAATGGTTTTATTTTTTCACTTTTCTAATATCCTAACTATATTAATACTTTCATATTTCTAGTTATACTTTTTGATTGTTAAAATTCTGCCAATTTGGCACATTTTTAAAAAATTGGTTATACATTTGCAATCCAATAAAAACATATATGGGTAGCGAAAAAGTTATAGAAGAAAAAAAGCAAGGACAAGCACTTTTAACCAACTATATAAACGGTAATACTAAAAAGCTGTATATAGAAAGTTATGGGTGCCAAATGAACCTGAATGACAGTGAAATTGTTGCTTCTATTTTATCTGAACAAGGGTATAATACAACTCATTTATTAGAAGAAGCCGATTTGGTTTTGGTAAATACTTGTTCTATTAGAGAAAAGGCCGAACAAACTGTTCGTAAACGTTTAGAGAAATACAATGCCGTAAAAAAAATAAATCCAACAATGAAAGTTGGCGTATTAGGCTGTATGGCCGAACGTTTAAAAGCCAAATTTTTAGAAGAAGAAAAAATAGTTGACTTGGTTGTTGGACCAGATGCCTACAGAGATTTGCCAAATCTTTTAGCTGAAGTTAATGAAGGACGTGATGCCGTAAATGTAATTTTATCAAAAGAAGAAACCTATGGCGATGTGTCTCCTGTAAGATTAAACAGTAATGGTGTATCTGCTTTTGTATCAATTACCAGAGGTTGTGACAATATGTGTACTTTTTGTGTGGTTCCATTTACTCGTGGACGTGAACGAAGCCGTGACCCGAAAAGTATTTTGGAAGAAATTAAACAATTAGATCAAAAAGGTTATAAAGAAGTTACGCTGTTGGGTCAAAATGTAGATAGTTATCTTTGGTATGGAGGCGGATTAAAAAAGGATTTCAAAAATGCTTCTGAAATTGCCAAAGCTACAGCGGTAGATTTTGCTCAATTATTAGATTTAGCAGCTACTGAATTTCCTAAAACACGTTTTCGTTTTTCTACTTCCAATCCTCAAGATATGAGTTTAGATGTTATTCATACAATGGCTAAACACGAAAATATTTGTAAATACATTCATTTACCTGTTCAATCAGGCAGCACTAGTGTTTTAGAAAGAATGAATCGTCAGCATACTCGTGAGGAGTATATGGAGTTGATTGATAATATTAGAAAAATACTTCCAGAATGTGCTTTATCACAAGATATGATTACAGGTTTTTGTGGTGAAACAGAGGAAGAACATCAAGATACTTTAAGCTTAATGGAATATGTAAAATACGACTTCGGTTTTATGTTTGCTTATTCTGAAAGACCTGGAACGCCTGCAGCAAAAAAAATGGAAGATGATGTACCAAACCACGTTAAAAAAAGACGTTTAAATGAAATTATTCAACTGCAGCAAAAACACGGTTTATATCGCATGGAGCAATTTGTTGGTAAAACTGTTGAGGTTTTAATTGAAGGATCATCAAAAAAATCTGATTTACATTGGAAAGGCAGAAATTCACAAAATGCCGTAGTAGTTTTCCCAAAAGGAAATGAACAAGTAGGTGATTTTGTTAATGTATTTGTTGAAGATTGTACATCGGCAACACTTATAGGAAAAAAAATATAAAATTATGGAATCGTTACAAGGTATAAAACAACGTTTTGGAATAATTGGTAACGATAATCATTTAAACCGAGCTATTGAAAAAGCAATTAGAGTTGCGCCAACAGATATTTCGGTTTTGGTTACCGGTGAAAGTGGTGTTGGTAAAGAAAGTATTCCAAAAATAATTCATCATTTATCACACCGTAAACATGCAAAATATATTGCTGTAAACTGTGGTGCTATTCCAGAAGGAACTATTGACAGTGAACTTTTTGGTCACGAAAAAGGTGCTTTTACAGGTGCTACTGCCACCAGAAAAGGTTATTTTGAAGTAGCTGACGGCGGTACCATTTTTTTAGATGAAGTTGGAGAATTACCTCTAACAACACAAGTTAGATTATTGCGTGTACTTGAAAATGGCGAATTTATTAAGGTAGGCTCATCACAAGTTCAAAAAACGAATGTGCGTATTGTGGCTGCAACAAATTTAAACATGCACAATGCCATTAATAAAGGTAAATTCAGAGAAGATCTTTACTATCGTTTAAGCACTATTGAAATTAATTTACCTCCTTTAAGAGAAAGATTAGAAGACATACATCTACTTTTTAGAAAATTTGCATCAGATTTTGCTCAAAAATATAAAATGCCTACCGTTAGACTTTCTGATGATGCGGTTAAAATTTTAGAAAACTATGGCTTTCCCGGAAATATTCGACAACTTCGAAATATTGCCGAAGAAATATCGGTAGTTGAAGAAAATAGAAATATTACTGCAGAAAGGTTGTTAAGATATTTGCCTAATAGAGGAACCAATTTACCTACTGTAATTGATGGTAAAAAATCAAGTACCGATTTTGCTACCGAACGAGAAATTATGTATAAAATATTGTTCGATATGCGAAATGATATTAACGATTTAAAAAAGTTAACACTTGATTTAATGAAAAGTGATGATTCTGCCAAAGTACAAGAAGAAAATAAAAAGCTTATTCAGAAAATTTACAAAGAAGAGCCTGAAATTTCGCAAGAAGAAAATCATGTAGAAGTTGTTAGAATAAACGAAAATTATAAGAATTCTAAAGATTATGAATTTGCTGAAACCATTGATGCTGATGAAAGCCTTTCAATACAAGAAAAAGAAATTGAATTGATAAAAAAATCACTCGATCGTAATAACGGGAAACGCAAATTGGCAGCAAAAGAATTAGGTATTTCAGAAAGAACCCTATATCGAAAAATAAAACAATACGATTTATAGTTAATTTATTTAACTTTGAATTCATTTTTTTTCTAAGCATATAAATGAAAAAACTTAATTTTATTACTTTAATCATATTTATACTATTAACACAAAGTTGTGGTATTTATTCATTTACAGGTACAAACTTACATCCTGATGTAAAAACAGTACAAATTGATTATTTTCCTAATAATGCTGTTTTAATTGAACCTTCTCTTAGTCAGGAATTTACTACTCAATTTCAAGATTTGTTTCTACAACAAACCAATTTAAGTTTGGTAAAGTCTGGTGGCGATTTACAATTTGAAGGAGAAATTACCGGATATAAAATTAATCCGATGACTGCAACTGCTGAACAAACAGCTGCTCAAAACCGTTTAACAATAACTGTTAATGTTCGATTTTTTAATAACTTGGCAGAAGAAGATAATTTTGAACGTTCATTTTCTCACTATTATGATTATGATGGAAATGCTCAATTAACAGGAAGTTTGATGGATGATGCATTTAATGAAATTATTGAACGAATTACCCAAGATATTTTTAATGCTTCGGTAGCTAAATGGTAGTTTATGAATAGTGCTGAATTTACTTTTTTATTAAAAAATCCTGAAATTATTGATGCAACTAAAACGCAACAACTAGAAGAAATATCAGCGGTATTTCCTTATTTTCAATCTATTAGAGCAATTCAACTAAAAGGTTTTAATAAAATAAATAGTTTTAAATACAATCAGGCATTAAAAAAAACAGCAGCATATACTATAGACAGAAAAGTACTTTTTAATTTTATTACATCTTCTTCATTTAATAATAATCGCACAAATAAAAATGTTGAAATTTTAGAAGAAATTGAAGTTATTGAACCTGAAACCATTGAAACACTTCATAAAAAAATATCAGAAACCTCTTCTAAAAAAGAATTAATCAAAGAACAAGAGTCTGAAAACGAAGAAAAAGAAAGCGCCAATACTTTCCTAGAAATTGGAAAACCAATTCATTTTATCAGTTCAGAACCACATTCTTTTAATGAATGGATGCAATTAATTTCCCAAAAACCAATTATTAGAAACAAAAATTCAATTGTTTCAAACAAAAAAAGCACAAACTCTGATGATAAGTTTTCTTTAATTGATAAATTTATAGAATCAAATCCAAAAATTAAACCAGCCGATAAAACTGATTCTAATTTTGATATCTCTAATGAAAGTTCAAACGAAAATGAAAGTTTAATGACAGAAACATTAGCCAAAGTTTACCTTGAACAAAAAAAATACGATAGTGCTATTAAAGCATATCACATTTTAAGTTTGAAATATCCAGAAAAAAGTAGTTTCTTTGCAGACCGAATTAAAGCTATTAAAATTTTACAAAAAAATAAGTCATGACATATACATTATTTCTAATATTAATTATGATTGTAGCATTATTGCTAATATTAATTATTATGGTACAAAATCCTAAAGGAGGAGGTTTATCATCTTCATTTGGTGGTGGTGGAACTCAGGCATTAGGTGGTGTTCAAAATACAACTAACTTTTTAGATAAAAGTACTTGGACACTTTCTGTTATTTTACTTGCACTAATTTTACTTTCAAATTTTGCTGCACCTAAAGTAAATGCTGTTGATACAAGTTCAGAAATTGAGCAAACACTTGAAAACCGTGAAGTTCAAGACACTCCGGTACAACCTAGTACAACTACTTTAGATACCGTTCAATAATAGTTTTTAATAAAAATCATACAAATGCCAACGAGAAATGACACGTTGGCATTTTTTGTTTTAACAAATTTCATTTTAAAAAGCATATTTGTCAGTTTTAAACAACTGGCACACTTTTAGCAATTTTAATTCGCAGAATTAATAACTTAAAAATAATTACAAAATGAGTAAACTTAATATTAAACCACTAGCGGATAGAGTTTTAATTGAACCGCTTCCTGCTGAGACTACTACAGCTTCAGGACTTATTATTCCGGATTCAGCTAAAGAAAAACAACAAAAAGGAACTGTAATTGCAGTTGGCAATGGTACTAAAGAAGAGCCTATGACAGTTAAAGTTGGAGATACTGTTTTGTATGGTAAATATGCCGGAACCGAGATTGTTTTAGAAGGTACCGAGTATTTAATAATGAGAGAAAGCGATATTTTAGCAATTGTTTAATATTTAAAAAATAAAAATAAAATGGCAAAAGATATAATATTTGATATTGAAGCGCGCGACGGTTTAAAACGCGGAGTAGATGCTTTAGCAAATGCTGTTAAAGTAACATTAGGACCAAAAGGAAGAAATGTAGTTATTGGTAAAGCTTTTGGCGGACCTACAATTACTAAAGATGGTGTAAGTGTTGCCAAAGAAATAGAATTGGAAGACACTCTTGAAAATATGGGAGCCCAAATGGTAAAAGAAGTAGCTTCAAAAACTAGCGATTTAGCCGGTGATGGTACTACAACTGCTACTGTTTTAGCACAAGCTATTGTAAAAGAAGGATTAAAAAACGTTGCTGCAGGAGCAAATCCGCTAGATTTAAAACGCGGAATCGATAAAGCTGTTGAAGCAATTGTTGCTAATTTAAAAGAACAATCTCAAGTTGTTGGAAACAATTCTGATAAAATAAAACAAGTTGCCTCTATCTCGGCAAATAATGACGAAACCATTGGTGAATTAATTGCACAGGCTTTCCAAAAAGTTGGTAAAGAAGGTGTAATTACCGTTGAAGAAGCAAAAGGAACTTCTACGTATGTTGATATAGTTGAGGGTATGCAATTTGACAGAGGTTATTTATCTCCATATTTTGTGACAAATGCTGACAAAATGTTGACAGATTTAGAAAATCCTTACATTCTTTTATTTGAAAAGAAAATAACAAACCTAAAAGATTTATTACCAATTTTAGAGCCAGTTGCCCAAAGTGGAAAACCATTATTAATTATTGCTGAAGATGTTGAAGGTGAAGCTTTAGCTACTTTAGTAATGAATAAATTACGTGGTGCTTTAAAAATAGCAGCAGTAAAAGCTCCTGGTTTTGGTGATAGAAGAAAAGCAATGTTAGAAGATATTGCTATTTTAACTGGTGGAACAGTAATTTCTGAAGAAAGAGGTTTAACCTTAGAAGGTACAACTCTTGAAATGCTTGGAACTGCAGAAAGAATTACTATTGATAAAGACAATACTACTGTTGTTAACGGTGCCGGTAATCATGAAGATATTAAAGCCAGAGTTAGTCAAATTAAAGCACAAATAGAAACTACTACTTCAGACTATGATAAAGAAAAACTGCAAGAACGCCTAGCAAAATTAGCAGGAGGAGTTGCAGTATTGTATGTTGGTGCTGCCAGTGAAGTTGAAATGAAAGAAAAGAAAGATAGAGTTGATGACGCGTTACACGCTACACGTGCTGCTGTTGAAGAAGGTATTGTTGCCGGTGGTGGTGTTGCTTTAGTAAGAACCAAAGAAGTATTACAATCAATTACTACTGATAGTTTAGATGAATTAACAGGAATTAAAATATTAAACAGAGCTATTGAAGAACCTTTAAGACAAATTGTTGAAAACGCCGGTGGTGAAGGTTCTGTTGTAGTTGCAAAAGTAATTGAAGGTAAAGACGATTTTGGTTACAATGCTAAAACTGATGAATATACTCATATGTTAAAAGCAGGAATTATCGATCCTACAAAAGTTACAAGAATTGCATTAGAAAATGCAGCTTCTGTTGCAGGTATGATTTTAACCACTGCATGTACTTTAGTTGATATTAAAGAAGATGCACCTGCAGGTGGAATGCCTCCAATGGGTGGTGGAATGCCGGGAATGATGTAATAATAATTAATTTACTATATAAAAAAAGCCACTTAAATTTAAGTGGCTTTTTTTATTACTTGACACTGTTTCACACAGTGTGTAAGTATAAAATATCGAGGGTTTAGCTAATTATAGCTGGACCCTTTTTTCAAATATGACAAGGAACTGATTTAGGATAATGCCCCAATTTTGGATTGGCATTGACCATTTTTTGGTAGCTTCTCTCAAAGCCAAATATACGGATTTCATTACAGATTGATCAGATGGGAATGAAAGTTTGTTTTTGGTGTACTTTCGGATTTTCCCATTCAGATTCTCAATAATGTTCGTTGTGTAGATTATTTTTCTGATTTCCAGGGGAAATTCAAAAAATACGGTCAGGTCTTCCCAATTGTCTTTCCAGCTTTTAATGGCGTAGGAATATTTATCTTCCCATACGGCTGCAAAATCGTCCA
>NZ_JAAZUI010000109.1 GCF_012524075.1 Lutibacter sp. B1 | reverse complement strand
GTAACAACGTGTATAATTCATTGCTAGTTATAGCTTACTTACGAAAGTCCTCGCGGACTTTCTATCTGTAATTTATTTGCTAACTTTAGTGCTTAAATCACGCAACGAAATCATACACAAACAAGTTGTACACTATTTGATGAAAATACTGAATCTATTTAGAAAGAAAAAGAAAATTGGTTGTCCTTCGTGTTATGAGGAAAAAATCATAGGTTTTGGAATTGACTTATTAGAAACCAAATATGATTCAAAAATTGAACTTTATGAGAAAATTGGAGATATTCAAATTTTCAAATGTTCAAAATGTAATTCAGAATTCTATAAAGAGAATCAAACCTTTCAAAAGATTCTAAAAGGTCAGATTGATTTTCTAAAAGTGTACTTTAAAAACGAACAGAAAATTAGTTCGAACTTTCAATTACAAATAGATTTGATTGGCGAGACAAAAGATTGGAATATGAATAATCTAATTCCAGCAAAGATTGAATTAAAAAATGGAGATATTTATGATTTTGCGACAATTAGAATCTCGAATAATCCACCAATTGGATATTACTTTGAGCATTTTGAAAAAATTATATTTATTGACGAAATTAAATCCATAAATTCCAGTGAATTTGGAATATCTCGTGAAATACGAGAAAAAGCTAAAAATGCAGAGGAAATGAGAATGGGATTTTATCCAACAGCTCTGATAACGAAAAACGGAGTGAAAGTAGTTATTAATGGACTAGCTTTATTTTTTAAAAATGGAGAAATAAAAGGTTCTGACTTACTTCTTTCGAATGATACTTGGAATCATAAAGAAAAATACATTTATGAGAATAAAATAGATAATCAAGTTTTAGTTATAGCTAAGAGATAAAAAAAACAGTGTACAACACTGCATATAAAAAATTGCATAATTCTCTAAAATACAATGTTTTTAACAAAAAAATACTAATTTTAAACAACTGAAAATTGCGCTTTCAAATCCGCAACTTTTCATATTCAAACCCGTTGTGCGGCATACTGAAAAAAGCCAACGCTCGGTCAAGCACATTTGGTTTTTGCCAACGCTAAAATCCAACGCTGAAAAACCAAAAGAGCTTGCCCTTTCCCAACCCACGACAAGACAATGAATA
>NZ_JAAZUI010000108.1 GCF_012524075.1 Lutibacter sp. B1 | reverse complement strand
CGTTGTACACAATTATGAAAAAGATAATTCTGCTAATATTAAGCTTTACAGTGATTCTAACAAGTTGTAAAAAAGAGGAAATCAAATTGATACCTAAAAATCATCTTTTAGAATTTGATAAATCTGAAATTCAACTTTTTAAATTAGATACTTTAGATGTATTTGAAATAATCGGAAAAAAAGGAACAAAAATCATATTCAATCGTGAAAATTTTAATGTTTCAGAAAATGATAAAATTACAGCAGAACTGACTGAATTGTATGATTTTAATGAGATATTATTTAAAAATATAAATACTGTTACTGATAAAGGAGAACTTTTGGAAACTTCTGGAGTTATAAAAATTGAATTTAAATCAAATAATCAAAATCTTTCTTTAAAAGAAAACTCCTCACTAATTATTGAATTCCCAAATAATATATTAAAAAGTAATAGCCTATTTACGGCAGATTTAAATGAGTTTAATCAAGTTAAATGGAAAGAAGAAAAACAAAATGACACATTGTTTAACCTTACTGTTGGCGGAGGTATTTGGAAAGAAATTATAATTCAAAAGGATTCTATTTCTTTTTACAAAAAAATTAATTTAAAAGGAACTGGATTTGAGACAATTCAAGAAGCTTGGCCAGAATTTTCTCAATTAGAAAGAATAAATTCGATTGGTCTATTTAAAAATTTAGGTTGGATTAATATTGACAAAATTATCAATCCAGATTATTTTGCAACATTTGAGTTAATTTCAAATAATAAAAAGATTGAGAATTTGACAGTTTATTTTGTTTATGAAAACTTAAATTCATTTATAAGTGATTATAGAACTATTGAGAGATTGAATTTTGAGAATATACCAATTAAAAATTCAACGAGAATTTTAATTATTGGAGAATATGAAGATAATTTGTTTGCAGATAATATTATTCTAAATGAGTTTAAAAACAAGACAAAGATTAAAATGAATTTAAAAGTAATGACAGAAGAACAAATAAAGAATATGTTTGATAAATAACTGTGTACAACACCTCATAAAATTTATGCTTACATTTAAACTAAACAACAAACCGACAAACATCCAACAAACGATTTGCTACGTCCGAAAAATCTCCGATTTTTCAGTCGCACAAATCTTATAAAAACCCGTT
>NZ_JAAZUI010000107.1 GCF_012524075.1 Lutibacter sp. B1 | reverse complement strand
TAGGATCTTGAATCCATTTATTGATTTCACGAGATATAGTTGAACGAGATCTGTTTAAAGTTTTAGCGATATAAGCTTTGGATTTATTCTCGTTTAAAAGTGTCTCAATTTTGATTCTTTCTTTAAGAGAAAGTCGTCTGTGTTTTAAACTCATATTTACAAATCTATAAATTTAGATTTGTTGCGTTAAGTTATTGAATAGGCCGTCATCTCTGAAAATGACGTGCAACGGGTTTGTATATGGCTTCGTTGTGGGAAAATCAGCGAGATTTTTCTGCCTAAGCAATTTTGACAATAAATATAAGGAATTTTTCCTTTGAAAAATTCCGCCACAATGAGCTATATACGTTGTTGCCTAAAGTAACCATTTCAAATCATATCTAATTTTTCATTATTAAGCAGAATTTTAATCAATTCATTGCTCAAATCTGACCGATACAATTCTCATTCTTTGTGTGTTTTTAAAATTCATTTTTTCGATTAGTAAGAATTAAGAATAGTAACTAAAAACAATCAGAAAACCTTTCTTTTAGAGTTTCACTTTTCAAGTTTAGTACTAATTATAAAAAGAAGATGAATTATTTAAAAAATCAATCGTTGAGAATTTTTCGGTTTAGTAGAAAATTAGCTTAAAAAACTAAGAATAAGAGAAAACTCGTACGTTTAGAAAATCTATTCAAATTTAACGAATCCAACCCATTAAATTTCTCAATTTAGCAGAATGATAAAATAGGAGAGAAGAGTTCTCAGAGAATTTTCAGTTGAAGCAGAATTTTAGTTTTGGAAGAAAAATAGATCAAAAACTCATTCCGGAATAATGCTCAAAATCGAATTAATTTTCAGCTTTAGTAAATCATTATTTTTGAAAGAAAATTTCTCTGCCAAGTTCCAATCTCGTTATTTTAGGCAACGGTTTAGGCTATGTTGTCGTTGTGGAAAAATCGGCAAGATTTTTCCGCCATAGCAGTTGTGTTAGTAAATATACGAGGATTTTCTGAAAAAGAAAATCTGCCACAATGCAATATAGCCAGTGTTGGCAACTGGCTTTTATTCAGTTCTTTCAATCTTTATTGGATTTTGTCGAGAATCAAAAATATCATTAATTTCAATCCGTTTTTCACTCTTATTTATCCAATAAATTATTTTGTAATTTTTATAAACTAAATATCTGAATTCATTTGG
>NZ_JAAZUI010000106.1 GCF_012524075.1 Lutibacter sp. B1 | reverse complement strand
AAAAATCTACTTTTTCTTTTTGAATAAATTCTGTGATTTTTTCAATGAATTTGTCATTCTCAATGTTGAGAATCATTTTTACCAATTCAATTTTTGAAGTTTGAATATTCATATTCTGTTATATCTTTGATTCAAAGTTACAAAAAAATCGGATTATAATTTAAAACTAAAATTTTTCTCCGTATGAAGCCCAACGGGTTTGTATATGGCTTCGTTGTGGGAAAATCGGCAAGATTTTTCCGCCATAGCAATTATGTTAGTAAATATACGAGGATTTTCTGAAAAGAAAATCCGCCACAATGCAATATAGCCATTGTTACAAAACGTTTTACTCATCTTATTATAAACTCAGTATCTGTACATCCCTTTGGAACTATAATTTTTTTGTCAGTCTTTTCATATTTGATTAATTTTTCATGTTGACTTATTTTTCCAAAATAATTTATAAGGTATCTCTCTTTCATAATTCCATTTGGTATATTCTTTTTAAGATTCCATTTTTCGTATTCAGTTGAATGTGTTAAAATTGGCAAATGAAAATCTGTAGATTTATTAATGATAAAAAAATCAGTTCCAAGTTTTTTTCTTTTTTCTATTTTTGGTTTAATTGAACTGAATTTATACATACTAAAAGACTTGTTATTAATTACTGTATCATTTAAAACAAAAAAATCATAATTCTTTGATTGATATTTTTGAGGATTAAAATACTTGCTTACATTTTCACATTTAATATTAATAAATTCAGCATTATTTAAATCTGATTTTGAAAAAATTACATCTGAATAAATTCCATTGTAATCAATAAACATTACCCTGTAATTCAAACTGTCTTTTTCTATAATAATTGCGAAATAATCGTTGTTTTTAGAATTTGTCAAATAATATCGATGAATTTTCTTTTGATGGTCTCTGAAATGAGAATTTTTAGTTTTAATTGAATCTTTGTAGAAAGTTGTTTCATATTCTATAACATAGTCAAACTCGTAAGTTTTTTGTGCATAAAACTTTGTAAGTGTTAGTATTGTAATTATCAGGATTATCTTTTTCATATAATGTTTTGTAACGGGTTAGAATAACCAAAGTTGTGTTTTGGTTATCGCAATTTTTCGTTTTATAAAACTAATAAAATTTAAATTAAGAAACATTTTATTTTAATAAATGAAACAATTTTGGTTATGCATTGTTAGC
>NZ_JAAZUI010000105.1 GCF_012524075.1 Lutibacter sp. B1 | reverse complement strand
TTATTATGACAGCAGGTTTTAGTATTTGGGACTACTTAATTTTTATAGCATATGCCGTATTAATATTAGGGGTCGGTTTATGGGTGTCAAGAGACAAGAAAGGGCATCAAAAAAATGCAGAAGATTATTTTTTAGCAAGTAAGTCTTTGCCATGGTGGGCTATTGGAGCCTCTTTGATAGCGGCAAACATATCTGCAGAACAATTTATTGGGATGTCCGGATCAGGTTTTGCTTCCGGATTAGCCATTGCATCGTATGAATGGATGGCGGCTCTAACGCTGCTGATTGTAGGGAAATTCTTTTTACCTATTTTTATAGAAAAAGGGTTATACACTATTCCGGAATTTGTCGAAAAACGATTTTCAACCAATTTAAAAACAATTTTAGCGATATTTTGGATAGCTTTATATGTGTTTGTTAATTTAACTTCAGTACTGTACTTAGGATCGTTAGCATTAGAAACTATAATGGGAATACCAATGTTATATGGTGTAATTGGCTTGGCATTATTTGCAGCAGCTTATTCGTTGTATGGAGGTTTATCAGCTGTAGCTTGGACAGATGTTATCCAAGTTATATTTTTAGTTTTAGGAGGATTGGCAACAACGTATCTAGCATTAAATACAGTATCAGGAGGAGCAGGTGTTGTTGAAGGAGTTAAAACCGTTTATGAAGCTGTACCGGAAAGGTTTGCAATGATTTTAGACAAATCCAATCCTGAGTATAAGAATTTACCCGGTATAGGAGTTCTTGTTGGAGGAATGTGGGTTGCTAATTTATACTATTGGGGATTCAATCAATATATTATACAAAGAACGTTGGCAGCAAAAAGTTTAAGAGAAGCCCAAAAGGGGATTTTATTGGCAGCCTTTTTAAAGTTAATCATTCCATTAATAGTAGTAATTCCGGGAATAGCAGCATATGTTATGGTAAATGATCCTGAAATAATGGCCAGATTGGGTGATGCAGCACTTAAAAATTTACCTTCTTTAGAACAAGCGGATAAAGCCTATCCTTGGTTATTACAGTTTTTACCAGTAGGTTTAAAAGGAGTTGCATTTGCGGCATTGGCTGCAGCAATAGTATCATCATTAGCATCTATGCTTAACTCTACATCTACTATTTTTACAATGGATATATATAAGCAATATATCAATAAAAATGCAAGTGATAAAGCAACAGTAAATATGGGTAGAATTTCAGCAGGAGTTGC
>NZ_JAAZUI010000104.1 GCF_012524075.1 Lutibacter sp. B1 | reverse complement strand
CCAACACCTTATAACCAAAATTGCTTCTTTCTGTAAATTAGAATGTTTCTAAATCTAAAAAATACTATATTTAAACAACCGAAAATTGCGCTTTCAAATTCGCAACTTTCGTTATACAATCCCGTTGTACGCAAGCAAAGAAGAATACAAACAATCAATGAAAAATATAGAAATAGAATATGATTTTAGATTAGACAGTATGTGTGGAGACCCTGATACTGATAGTCTAAAATTATATGAGTTTCATAGTGTATTGTGGAATCAAAAACTTTCAAACAGCGAAATATTAAATCTTAGCATTTTAAACAAAAGTTACGGAAGACTAATTTTAAAAACGAACTTGACAGACAACTTATCTAGCGATAGAATGTGTCCTCATTTTGTTGGAAAATATAACGGAAAATTAGATGGTTGGTTAAGTGATTCTGATAAAGAAAGATTCCAACATAAAGTCAGAACGATTGGAAGACATATTGTTTTTCCTGCACATAGAAAAAATGGATTTACGATTAATCAAGCAAGAGGAGTAAATCGAAAAATAAGCGACAGATTTGACTTAAATTTAGAATGCGTTAGAAGGTTTTATAAAAATGAAAAGAGTCCTTTATCAAGTGTATTAGATAGATATTCTAACTTTTTTGAAATATTCAGAGATTTTAAAGGTTATATAGACTTTTTTATGCTTCAAGATTTTATAGATACCAATGAAAAAATAAAATTCTCTTTGCCTTTTGATAATTTTAATCGTTCTGCGTTGCCTGAAAATAAAAAAGAATACGAGAGTTATATGAATAAAACAATTGAACTAATAGACAAAAGAAATAAAAAGATAATGAAAAGAATGAATTATGCCAGCGTACAACACTGTGTATAACTCATTGTGGCGGAATTTTTCAAACGAAAAATTCCTTATATTTATAATCAAAATTGCTTCGGCGGAAAAATCTCGCTGATTTTCCCACAACGAAGCCATACACAAACCCGTTAGCTAAAATAACGTGCGAAGAACGGTCTATTCAATAACTTAACGCAACAAATCTAAATTTATAGATTTGTAAATATGAGTTTAAAACACAGACGACTTTCACTTAAAGAAAGAATCAAAATTGAGACACTTTTAAACGAGAATAAATCCAAAGCTTATATCGCTAAAACTTTAAACAGATCTCGTTCAACTATATCTCGTGAAATCAATAAATGGATTCAAGATCCTA
>NZ_JAAZUI010000103.1 GCF_012524075.1 Lutibacter sp. B1 | reverse complement strand
ATTAAATTTTTTCATAGTCATTGGCTGAATATTATCAAATTCAATTACAGTTTTTTCTTTTTTCAAAATAGTTTCAAGGCGAGAAATAGTTTTCTCACTTTGTATTTTAAGAATTTCTTGAATAAACAATAATTTTCTAGCTTCTAAATTCATATCATAATTTACTTTTAATCAAAAATACAAAATCTATTTTAAATTCAGAGTTAAATTTATCTTAGAATTTCAAACCCGCTTGTTGCCAACGGGTTTGTGTATGGTTAGTTGCGTGGTTAAGCAACTAATTTAGTAAACTTTTACGAACCCGAGAAAATTCCGCAGGAATTTTCGTAAGTAAGCACTTAAAAAGCAATTAATTATACACGTTGTTGGGTTTAGTACTTTATTCAATTCCGATTAATTCATATAATTCAGCCATTCCAGAAAGTTTTTCTTCTGAAATTTTTATTTCCATAGGAAAAGTGTTTGGCACAAGTTTGGTCAAATTAATTACAGAATGGATAGGTAATTCAATTCGGTCAGTCACATACATTTTATAAATAGTATTTCCTAAATCGCTTTCTGTGTCTTTTTTAATCAGAGTCAATTTGTAACACTCGAATCCTTTTATTTCTTTTCTATCTTTTCTATTTTCAATTATTTCGTATTCGTGGTTTTTATCAAATAAGTCATATTCTCTGTAATTCACAGATTTTGATTTGTCGTAATAACTTAAAATTCCACTATTTTTTTGAATCATAAAATAATCGCCAATCATTTTACCTTTTTGTTTGGTATAACGCCAAATAGAGTCATTTTGAATTTCCACATAAATTTCCGTTTCAGGTGTTAGAGCTAGAAAATCAGTCATTTGCATTTCTTTGAGTTTTTTATTCATCAAAGAATCTTCTCCATTAGGTTTGTAAGTTGCATCAATTAGAGAATCCGTTTTTAATTCCAAATCCGATATCCCAATTTGTGAAGAAACCATAGATTTTTTGAAAACAAACTTTGTCGGTTTAGGATTGTTTTCTGTCAGTTTCTTTGTTGATGAGCAACCAACTAAAAATAGAAATATTAAAATGTAGTTTATATGTTTCATTCGTATTAAACCCAACGGTTTAGGCTATGTTGTCGTTGTGGAAAAATCAGTAAGATTTTTCCGCCATAGCAATTAGTTTAGTAAATATACGAGGATTTTCTGAAAAAGAAAATCTGCCACAATGCAATATAGCCATTG
>NZ_JAAZUI010000102.1 GCF_012524075.1 Lutibacter sp. B1 | reverse complement strand
TCGTTACTTTACCGACAGTAAGAATTATAGATAAAAACAAATGTATTTTTACCATTAAACAACAGTTCCACTTACTGCATTAGCTTTAGAAACGGAATAGAGGAAATCTACTATTTATATTAAGTACAGTAAGTTATTTGAGTCAAAGCCAGAGAGTATTAAGGGCATAACCCACTAACGATTTAAGCCGCTCAATGGGAACATTAAAACATTTTATAATGGAAGTATATGGAATTGACCTGTCCAAAGAAAAGTTTGATGTCAGCTTTCTTGATGTAGGTAAAGAGAAAAAAAAGATCATACGCAATAACTTTAATGGTATATGCAACTTTTTAAAACAAGTGAAAGATGACTGTATCTTGGTAGCTGAGCACACGGGAAGTTACGGCGACCTATTAGTACACCTCTGTTACCGATACGGTATTAAAATAGCATTGGTCTCTGGTTACAGTGTTAAGCACAGTCTTGGGTTGCAGAGAGGTAAAAGTGATTCAAAGGATGCTTATCGTATCAGAAAGTATGGTGAGAGGTTTGCTGAAGAATTGCGCCTTGAAGAACCTAAATCCGAGTCCATCAAAGAACTCAAAGAACTCTATACCTTGCGCGAACAACTTTCCAAAAACAGGACATCACTTCTACTGGGGCAAAAGGCAAGAATGATTGGACCTTCCCAGAGTATTGTGGCCTATAGAAGCTGCAAAAGGGCAATTATGAATTTGGAAAATGAAATTAGTTCTGTTGAAAAAGAAATTGAAAAAGTCGTCCAATCAGATTCAGAATTAAGAGATAATTATAAACTTGTCACAAGTATCAAAGGAATTGGCCCGGTAATCGCAAACAACCTAATCATCAAAACGGAAAACTTCAAACGTATTTCGACGGCAAAAAAAGCGGCTGCATTTGCTGGTGTGTGCCCATACCCCAACTCATCAGGGAAAATGTCAATGAAATCGAAAACAAGCCATATGGCCGATAAAAAACTGAAATCCCTGTTATTCCTTGCTGCCAAAACGGCGGTAGCTCATAATAAGGAATACAGCTTATATGCCGAACGAAAAAAACTTGAAGGAAAGCCTTATTTCTTAATTATGAACAATGTGTCCAATAAAATGCTAAGAACAGTCTATGGTGTCATCCAAAGTCGTAAACCATATGATATGAACCATATTTGTATTGACCCAAGAAAAATGAGTTGAAAAAATAACGATTTTATTTGGTTTTTAATAGAGTATATAAA
>NZ_JAAZUI010000101.1 GCF_012524075.1 Lutibacter sp. B1 | reverse complement strand
ATTATTTTATCATAATAAATTACATTTGTAAAGAAAATTAATATTTCTATACATAATGGAATCTGATAAATTGAAAAAATTACCACTTAATCAAGATATTGAAACTAAAAGAATACTTAAGAAAGTGGCTTCAGCTCACAGAGCATTAGCTGAATTAAAAGGAATTGTTTCCAGTATTCCAAATGAAAACATTTTAATAAATACTTTAGGTCTTCAAGAGGCTAAAGACAGTTCTGCTATTGAAAATATTATTACAACTCACGATGATATTTTTAAAGCTGAATTAAATCTAGAAGGTTTCAAATCATTAAATGCAAAAGAAGTCCAAAACTATATTTCTGCATTAAAAAAAGGATTCGGATTAATTACCAAAAATAAAATCCTAACAAACAATGATATCATTGCAATTCAATCTGAATTAGAGAAAAATAATGCTGGTTTTAGAAAAGTTCCCGGAACGGCTTTGAAAAATGCAACTACTGGAGAAATTATCTATACGCCTCCTCAAGATTATACCACAATTCAAGATTTAATGAAAAATCTTGAACAATATATAAACGATTCTACAATGTCTGAGTTTGATCCGTTAGTTAAAATGGCAATCATTCATTATCAATTTGAAAGTATCCATCCTTTTTACGATGGAAACGGAAGAACTGGTAGAATTATTAATGTTTTATACTTAGTAATGAATGATTTATTAAACTTACCTGTTCTTTATTTAAGTCGTTACATTATCGAGAACAAAGCTGATTATTATAATCTTTTACAAGAAGTAAGAGAAACTGATAATTGGGAAAATTGGATTTTATATATGTTAGATTGTGTTGAGCAAATCTCAAAAGAAACAATTGTACTTATCGGAAAAATAAGAGAATTAATCTATGAATATAAAAACTTGCTGAGAAATAATTATAAATTTTACAGTCAAGATTTATTAAATAATTTATTTAAGCATCCATACACCAAGATTGAGTTTATTGAGAACGATTTAGGAGTTTCAAGAATTACAGCTTCTAAATATTTGAATTTACTTGCTAAAGATAAAGTGCTTAAAAAAGAAAAATTAGGAACTGGTAATTATTATGTCAATGAGAAATTAATTAAGATTCTAACACTGAAAGATTAATTACTTTGGCTAACAATGGCTAAAAAAAATTGCTTCTTTATGCTAAATAGAAAAATTAAACTAAATTTAAACAACAAAACAAACAGCGGAAAAGTACGTTTTCAAATTCGCAACTTTTCCTAGCCTAA
>NZ_JAAZUI010000100.1 GCF_012524075.1 Lutibacter sp. B1 | reverse complement strand
CATTTAGAAACCTTAATTAAAGGTTTTAGACAAAAGTTGTTTTCTCAAGAACTACGTTTTAAAGATGATAATGGAAATGATTTTCCTGAATGGGAAGAAAAAAAATTAGGGCATTACTTAAAACATAAATCAGTTAGGAATAAAAGTTTTGAAGTAATTAGAGTTTTAAGCGTAAGTAACTCAAAAGGATTTATTCTTCAATCTGAACAATTTGATAATCATAGAGTTGCAAGTAAAGATGTTTCAAATTATAAAATTGTAAAGAAAAATGATATAGCTTATAACCCTTCGAGGATAAATGTTGGTTCAATTGCAACATTAAAAGATTTTGAAGAAGGTATTGTAAGTCCTATGTATGTTGTTTTTAATTTAAAGAACACTTTGAATTTAACTTTTTTTGAAAATCTAATCACAACACATTTATTTAAACACTTGGTTAAAATTGGCTGTTCAGGTAGTGTAAGAGATAGTTTAAATTTTGAAGATTTAGAATCCTTTAAATTAAAATTACCTACTCTAAATGAACAAATCAAAATCGCTGATTTTTTAATTTCAATAACAAAAAAAAATGTATCAGAAAGAAAAATATTAGCTGAATTTGAAAGCCAAAAAAAATATGTATTACAAAATATGTTTATATAAAAAGTTGCTGTAAAAGATATTTTTTCTGGTCAGTTAAATTCTTTAAAACAGTCATTTCATTCATTAGCTTTTCATCAATTAATGATAAAAAAGAAGCTATTTTAATTTGTTCTTCAAGGCAAGGAAAATTAAATTTTAACTCTTTTACAATTTTAGCAGAAAGGTTTCCTTGACCACCTTGAATAAATGTTTGTACAATTCTATTCTTGGAGTTTTTGAGTAAATAAAATAAATATTCTTTATTTTGGGTGGTTTTGATACATAAAACAGCCTGATTTATTGCTCCTCTAATTTTTGAAATTGCCACTTCTCCACTCGTTGCACCGTAAAGCGCATATAATAAATCACCTTTATTTACCAACTTTGCAGATGAAGATTTCAAAGCTTCATCTGTGATAAAACTATCTACAGAATCATCTGAAATATTGCCAGAACCAATAAAAGGAATATCGCCTAAATAATAAGATTTATTAGTGCTTTTTGGAGTGCCCCCAGAATAAAAAGAACAAAAATATTTTAATTCCTTCTCTTTCCATTCTGGAAAATTACTCCCGTTTTCAGATTTAAATCTAATTTCTTGGGTAAATATTTTATGACTTAGGTTTGTTAATTGAACTTGTAAGTT